>JAGVJJ010000029.1 GCA_020051175.1 Bacteroidia bacterium
AGCACCTGTTTTCTTGTTGTTAGGCCGTTTTTTCAGCCTTTTTGCATTTGGGGAAACGGAGAAAGTGGGTATGATGATCAATGCCTTGTCGGCACTGTGCAGCTCTTTCAGCATTTTATTCCTGTTCTGGTCCATTACAGCGCTTGCCCGTAAACTGGTAGAAAGAACCAGCGAATTTACCACCGGTAAAATGTACTCTGTATTAGGCGCAGGAGCTGTTGGTGCTTTGGCTTACACATTCTCTGATTCTTTCTGGTTTTCGGCTGTTGAAGGCGAGGTATATGCAATGTCGAGCTTTTTCACTGCTATTGTTTTCTGGGCCATCCTTAGATGGGAGCGCGAAGTGGACCAGAACCCACATGCCGACCGCTGGATTATCCTTATTGCATACCTGGTAGGTTTATCCATTGGGGTCCACTTATTGAACTTACTTGTTATCCCTGCCATTGTATTCATTTACTATTTCAAGAAAAACGAGGTTATTACACAAAGGGGGATTATTATCACCGGTATTTTATCCATCATTATCCTGGGAGGGATACAGGCAGGTATTATTCCGATGATAGTAATGCTAGCTGCTAAAATTGAACTTTTTGCAGTAAACAGTTTAAAAATGCCTTTTAATACAGGAACCGTTATTTATGGCATTTTGTTGATTGGCGGAATTATTTTAGGAGTGTATTACACCATCAAAAAGACAAGACCTTCCATTAACCTGACACAATTTGTCATTATTTCAATCATTTCTTTCATCCTCTTGGTAATTGGATGGTATTTAGAGTCTTTTGGTTTAAAGACGATTGTTATTCTATTTTATATTGTGTGTGTATTCCTATACCTGCCTACAAATTACAATGCACTATTAAACACTATTGTTCTTTGTTTTGCGGTAATATTAATCGGTTATTCGTCATTTTTTGTCCTGGTAATCCGTTCGCAGGCCAATCCGCCAATGGATGAGAACAACCCTGAAAATGCTGTAAACCTTTTATCTTACCTGAACCGTGAACAGTATGGCTCATGGCCTATCGCTTATGGACAGTATTTTACTGCTCCTCTTGATTCGGAAGAGCCATACAAAGATGGTAATCCGGTTTATGCGCGTGACGATAAATCCGGCCAGTATGTGATAACGGATAAACGCAAAAGCTCTATCCCTAACTACGATCCTAAATTCTGTACTCCTTTTCCACGTATGTGGAGCAGCCAGGCAAACCACGTGGCCGGATACAGGAACTGGACCAACCCGAGGGATTATAAGCGCATAAATGCAAGAAATCCACAAACTGGCGAAACAGAGATGATTGAAAAACCTCTTTTCACGCAAAATCTCGGTTTTTTCTTCCGTTACCAGATTGGCCACATGTACCTGCGTTATTTCCTCTGGAACTTTGTAGGCCGCCAGAACGACATACAGGGCCATGGAAACACCTCGGACGGTAACTGGATAACCGGTATAAAAGGCTTTGATGAAGCACGCCTTGGGCCTCAGCAGGGATTACCAGATGGTTCGGATTTTAACAAGGCAAAAAATGCATTGTACGGGCTTCCGCTTATTTTAGGAATTATAGGCTTGTTTTACCAGATCCGTAAGGATAAGCGCAATGCCTTTGTTGTAGGGCTTTTATTCTTCTTTACAGGTGTTGCTGTTGTTATTTATCTGAACCAGAAACCGTACGAGCCGCGTGAACGTGATTACGCGTATGCTGCGTCCTTCTACGCCTTCGCTATATGGATTGGTTTAGGGGTAATGGCCCTTACAGATATCCTGGCTAAAAAACTTAATCAAGCCACCAGCGCCCTTCTGGCCACGTTTGTATGCCTGCTGGCTGTGCCTGCAGTGATGGCGAAAGAAGAGTGGGACGATCACGATCGTTCAGACAGGTATATTGCACGCGATTTTGCAGCCAATTACCTGAACTCATGCGCTCCTAATGCTATTTTATTTACAAATGGCGACAACGATACTTTCCCACTCTGGTATGCCCAGGAGGTAGAAGGCATACGTACGGATGTGCGTGTTATATGCCTGGAACTCCTGAATACAGACTGGTATATTGACCAGATGGTTCACAAAGCGTATGAATCAGACCCAGTACCTTTTTCACTTACAAGGGACCAATACAAGCAGGGAACACGTGATGTGGTTTTGTTCCACGACTTCAACGGAACAAAAGTTCAGGGATACATACCTGTAAAGGATTTGATGGATTTTGTTAAAAAAGACGACAAAGCACATACGCTGCAGGTAGCCAAAGAAACATATTACAACTACTTTCCTACGAAAAACATGCGTGTGCCTGTAGACAGCGCTACTGTAGTAGATAATGGAACCGTTCCAAAAGAGCTTGCGGGACGTGTTGTTAAGAATATCGACTGGACAGTATCCGGTAACTATGTTCAGAAAAATGATTTGATGATCATTGATTTGCTTGCACACAATAACTGGAAACGCCCTATTTATTTTGCCGCTACAGCACCGGCAAGTTCTTACCTGAACCTTGCTCCGTACCTTCAGCTGGAAGGCCTTGCCTACCGCCTGGTACCAATCAAAAAGAACGAAACGGAAAAACAGGAAACACGCATTGCTACTGACATCATGTATGATAAGGTAATGAAATTTGCATGGGGCGGAATGGAAAAACCAGGTAAGTTCCTTGATGATGTATTCATACGTTCCTGTGCATTGAACATCCGTCAACGCCTTGCCGCATTGGCAATTGCACTGGTAGAAGAAGGCAAGAAAGATAAAGCCATCAAAGTGCTTGACAAGGTGATTGAAGTTACCCCTCAGGAAAATGTACCTTATGACGGTACCATGTATTCCATTACAATGGGGTATTATGAAGCTGGAGCCTTTGAAAAGGCCAATGCACTCGCGAAAAAGCTGTTTGACAATTTTGAAAACAACATCAAGTATTACTATGCCGACAGAAAAAACCTGGCATACTACAACAGCGAAATTGAGCAGGCAACTGATATTTTGGAGCGCTTGATTTATTTTACATCTAATTTTAAGCAAAAACAATTGTCGGATGAGTTTGAAGCAAGGTTTAATACCCTTACGCAAACTTATGGTTTGAGCTCACGAATGAACGGACGCTAAGCCCAGTCCTGTATTGGATTTTAGCATAGAATAATTTATTGAACCGAAGCAATGCACCCGCATAAGGTAAATTGCTTCGGTTTATTATTTACAAAAAACAGGGGTGTATTTTACATCCTTATTGATGATAGAAATCACGTGTATCTTGTAAGACCTTCCTACTTTCTAAAAAAGATGTACCCTTCGGCCGTATGGAGAAAAGATGCGTCTGTTAAAAAGTTGTACCTTACATTTGATGATGGCCCTGTGCCTGACATTACTCCCTGGGTACTGGATGTGCTGAAACAGTATAAAATAAAAGCAACTTTTTTTTGTGTAGGTGATAATATTCAAAAGCACCCGGATATATATAATCGCATCCTCACTGAGAAGCACCGCACAGGCAATCATACTTTTCACCACCTCAACGGCTGGAACACGGATACGAATAAATACCTGGATAATATTAGTAAATGTGCGGAAGTGGTGAACTCCAACCTTTTCAGGCCGCCTTATGGCAAGTTAAAACAAACACAGCTGAAGCGTATTGGCAAGGACTATTCCATTGTTATGTGGGATGTGCTCAGTGGCGATTACGACAAAAATACAAACCCCGAAAAATGTCTGAACAATGTGGTACAGGCAGCACGCAATGGCTCAGTAATTGTGTTTCACGACAGTGTAAAATCATTTAAAAACCTGGAGTATACACTGCCCCGTTTCATAGAGTATGCCCAGCGACAAGGCTTCGAATTTGAGGCATTATAAAACCAATCCCACCCGTTTGTTGGAAACCCGCTAACCAGGACTACGGCTTCTGAAAAACCATTGCAACGTATGTTTCGGGCACTACCAGCTCCTGTGTACAATAAGTGATTTTATCTTTTATAGATGTGGGGAATTGTTCAGTGACCCTAAAACCAAGGGGGGTAAAAAAATCGGGAATAATGCATACGAGGAAAACAGCATCCGAGCTGCCTTTAAGCAGCTCCTGCACAATAGCCTTGCCAATGCCTTTCATACGGTGGGGCATTACCACACCTAAAGAGCACAGCTCCGTGCAATCGGCATGTTTACGTAAACGCCCAAAGCCCAACAACTGAGTGCCTTCGGCAGCAAGTACAAACTGTTCTTTTTTTAAGTCGCGGTTATCGAGCTCAAACTCTTTTATGTAATCGCAAATGGACTGAAACTCCTTATCAGAAGGCCTTCGGAGAGAAAATTTCATAAAATTTTTACAAAAAAGAAGGCAGCCTTGAACATACATCAGGGCTGCCTTACCTTTAAAATAGTATTAGTGGTGATGACCGTGTGGACCATGAACGTGGCCGTGTGCCAGCTCGTCTTCTGTTGCTTCACGCACTTCCAATACTTCACCCTTAAAGTGAAGGTCCTGTCCGGCCAAAGGATGGTTAAAGTCCATTTTCACATATTCACTTGTAATTTCAAGTACGGTGCCATACAAACGGTTACCCTCGTTATCAACCATTGGTAAGGTTACACCTACTTTTACGTTTTCCGAATCAAATTTACCGTCTTCGCCAGTAAACGATTCAGCCGGTATCATTACCACATGCTGTTCATCACGCGCACCATATCCTCTTTTGTGATCAATAAAAAAATCAAATTTATCTCCTGCTATTTTATCCAGTAAATTGCTTTCAAAATCTTCCAGTAAGCCACCAATACCAAATATAAATACGAAAGGGTGTTCTTTGCTTGTTTGCTCAATTTTTTCACCAGTATCTTTTCTTGTTAAAAGGTAGTCTACTGCCACTACTTTGTTGTTTGCAATTTTCATGAATAAAGGTTTAGAATTAATAATTACGTAAAAATACGGCAAAGCGGCAAAATAACAGATACAAAAAGTATTTTTATTTCAATGCGATTGCCAACAAAAAAGCGATTTAAGAATATGGCACAACCCGAAAACCCTGGTAATCTTCGTTGTCAGGAACAAGGGCTGCCGGTAAAAAACAAAAATCGTTTCCGGAATGCATTAAAAAAATGCGCCAGAAACGATTTCTACTGAATATTGTTTTAACAACTATGGAACCAGCTGACAATCGCTGATAGTATACTCCAAATCAATTTTGTTTTTTACAAGCTTGTTGTTATACACTGTTCTAACAACATACGACAGAGGCACACCAGTTTGAATGTTTGCAGACTGTGCAAGCATCGATGTTAATGTTGGCAGATCGTGCGAATCAATTGAAGAGAATGTGTTCATTACCTCACCACCAAGAGACATTACCTTTACATTCAGGTTCTGAAGAGATGACAAATAACCTGCGTTGAAAGATGCACTGTCATTGCTGTATGCAGCGCTGATAGCTGCAGATATTTGTGTTTCAGGCGAAGTAGATTCGATCAACAGATAAAATACACGTCCGTAAGTTACATCAGAAACATAACATGCAGGGTTGCCCGGACCGGTATATTTAGCCAAATCCATTGGCTTTACTGTTGGGTGGAACAAATCATTGTAGTTATAAGGAATATCAAAACTCATTGTATAGAATGTCTGCTTTAATGCCACCAGGTAGTTGGTTGTATTGTCCTTTACAGTAAAGCCAAGGTTTGCAGCAATTGAAGCCTGCCATGCATCAAAGTTAAGCCCTAAGCCCAAAGAAAGCTCCTCCTGTGTTTTTACCACATCGTGCTTCAGCGTGAAACGTGCAGGCATCACCCAGTTATTATTGGCAATAATATCATTTAAAGCTTGTGACACAGCACTTTTCTTAATTTCAGCGATAGGCACCGCCACTGCAGCTGAACCGTTTACGATGTCAATCGAAACTGTACCACCACCTCTTCTAACAGCGATAACATCAGGTGTTGCAGAATTCAACGAAGCTCCCTGCAAAAGGCTGCCAGGATATACTACCGATACATTCGGATCATACAAAGGGAAATCACTGTTACCCTGCAACACACTCCATGTAGAATATGAGCAGTTCCAGTTACCACTGTCAACCGGTACAGAAGAAGATGATGTGCTTGTAAGGATTCTATGATTTTCAAATGAAGCGAATTCACCACCTGATGCCAGCACTTCATCATACGATACCTGTTGATCCGGTGAAATATCTTTTTTACAAGAGTTCAACATTAACATACCTGCCATTGCTAAAACACCGAAAACGTGGTAATTTTTTTTCATTTAGTTCCTAATTTTTTAAAGGTTTAAATAAATAATTAAAACAGGTTCAATGAAACATTGGCCTTTGAACTAAAATACACTAAAGTCTGAAGAGAGTTTTGGCTGAAAGTGCCAGGTACCGGATGGTTAACTTTTTTCATTTTTAGCGGTTTTAGGAACAAATGATTGCTCATTTATTCTTTTTAGGGTGTTCACTAAATCAATTTTGACGGTGCAAATTTACTATGATTGCATACTAAAAGCAAATTTTTTTGCAATTATTTTTCAATTTGCCCTATTTTTTATTGTAAAGGCACATTTTGAGTAACATCAATAGGGAAACTGCGCTTTACAAACATTTTTCCACCTTTAAGCACTCCTTTCAGGTTGACTTGCAGGGTTTTACTGGTTGCCAGGGATAATAATTTAGGCAGTTGCATAATACTCATTTGTGAAAAGCTCGAACTGATTTTAAAGGTATATAGCTCTTCTGAGTTGCGCTTAATCCTCACATTTTCAGCAATATAGGCTTTACCAAGGTTAACTCCGCTTACGGTAACATCCATTTCTGATTTATATACCGTAAATGACATTTTATTGGGATTTTTAATCCTGACAGTAATCAAAGCATCCAAACCGTTTTGTGTAAGGCTGGTAACTTTTACTCCCTCTACCCCGCTGAACGTTACTTCTTTATAATCACAACCGGTAAATAACAGGCTGACAAACAAAATCAGGCAAATACTGTACTTCTTCATACTCCTTTTTTATATTAAACCTTCAAAAACAATACCCGGATTTAGAGCCTGTTTAAAATTTATTTCAAATGTTTGTTATGCGTCTTTTTGCGCCATACCTCGTTACTTTTTTTGTCCGTAGAGCTCTGCTATGGCCTGCAAAAACTGTCTCGTCTGGCACAAAAATACATCATAACATTCCAAAGAAATAAAATTTAAACAGGCTCTTAGATAACTAAACTTTTATTCCAATAATACAAACATCATCTACCTGCGGCAGGTCACCTTTCCAATCGTAAAATGCTTTTTTAAGCTGCGTTTTCTGCTGCTGCAGTGGTAAATGGGCATTTGAAACCAACAATTGCTCCAATTGCTTGTATTTAAATTTTTTCCCCTTAGGTCCCCCAAACTGATCGGCATAACCATCTGAAAACAAATAAATATAATCCCCCTTTTTTAGCTGAATGACGTGATTTGTAAATGGCCTGGCCTCCGGATAATAGCCAATGGGCTGCTTGTCGGCCTTAATTTCACTAAGTTCACCATCCCTGATCAGGTTAAGCGCATTATTTGCCCCTGCCCATTGCAGCTCAAGGGTGTTTAAATTCAAACGAATAAGGGAAATATCCATACCATCTTTACTTTCATCGCGCTTACCGGTCTGCCCAAGCTCTTTCACAACCTTATTGCGTAACTCATCCAATATATCGGCAGGTGCATGTACTTTATTGTCATTAATAATATCATTTAAAAACACCGTTCCCAACATGCTCATAAATGCTCCTGGAACACCATGGCCTGTGCAATCTACTGCGGCAACATACCAGAAATGCTCTGTTTTCCCTTGGGCTGTTTCATACTTTTTTTCTATACCCCAATAAAAATCACCGCTTACAATATCTTTTGGCAAATACAAAATAAAATGGTCGGGCAAATGCAGGCTCACATATTCCTCATCTCTCAGCAACGCATCCTGTATGCGCTTTGCATAATGTATACTGTCAAGTATATCTTTATTTTTTTCTTCAACAATCTGCTTCTGCTCTTCAACAACCTTTTTTTGCTCAAGGATTTCAGCCGTTGCCTTCTGAACTTCTTCAGTCAGTTCTTTGGCTCTTAACCTCAATCTTCGGCTATTCAACCATAAAACAGAAAATAAAAACAGAACTGCTGCAGCCAAATATATAGCATACATCCACCACGTACGGTACCAGGGAGGCAATACACGAAACGTATATGTTAAGGGGGCACCCCAAACCCCGTCAGGACTCTGCACCTTTAACCTGAAAGTATATTCCCCTTCCTGAATATTTCCAAAAGTGGCCGAAGTTTCATTTGTAGCAGCACTCCAGTCAGCGTCATATCCATCAAGGATATACTGATATCTCACCATTTGCTGTTTCCCTGTTTCAATAGAGCCGAACTCAAAAGTGAGATTATTGTTTTTATTCGGCAACACCAGATGCTGAGGAATAAAGAAGTGAGGAGTAATACTATCAAATTCAATACTACCAAACTTTTCCAGCATCTTTACCCTTTCGGAATTTGTCAGCACATAGTTAAATGTCCCTATTTCTTCGTTTATTATCGTAAGTGAGTCTGAAAGTGAGGGCCTCCTGCTTGTTTCTGCAAAAAGCATTAACGTATGCCAGCTGATTTTCTGAGATTGTACCTTCAGGCTTTTTATAAATACCTGGGGAACGTTTTTATATTTACGAACCTTACTATAGTCGAATCTTACAAGTTTTTCTCCGGTACCTGCCCAAAGCACACCTCTACTGTCAATGAACAAGCTACCTGTATTAACATCTTTAATCGGATACCCTGTTGATATATTAAAATTTTCAAACACCGCTTTGTTTTTTTTCATTTGAATCCAAATGTAAAGCAGACAAACCTAAATTGGTGCCCATCCAGATTATGTTGTTAAGCGTATCTTCTTCAAGGGCATACACAACATTATCCGCCAAACCATCTGCAACGTTGTACGTGGTAAATTTTTTCCCATCAAACTTACACACTCCTCCACCCGCGGTTCCAAGCCATATATTACCCTTTCTGTCGTTAAGTATGTCGTACACCGTATTGTCCGGCAAACCCTGCTCCACAGAATAGTTGATAAAATGTTTTCCGTCAAACACACTAACGCCTCCATTTGTTCCCAGCCAAACATTCCCATCCTTATCTCCTGTTATACATTTAACAACATTATTTACAAGCCCCTGTTTCACAGTATATATTGTAAACGCTTTTCCATCAAACCTGCTGACCCCGTCACCATAGGAACCACACCACAAATTGCCTTTTTTGTCTTCAAAAACACTTAAGGAGGAGTTATGAACCAGCCCTTGTTCTGTGGTATAAGTGATAAATGAACTACCATTGTACTTTGTAAGCCCACCACCTGAAGCATACCATAAATTGCCATTTCGGTCTTGAATAACACTTCTTATAGCATGAGATGTTTCGCGGAGCCGGTTATAATTGACAAACGATTTTTCATTGTACATACTTAGACCGGAACTTGTGCTAAACCAAAGATTGTGGCTTTTGTCTTCTGCAATACCCCATACTTTATCAAATAAAAGGCCCTGTTCCTGAGCAAAGCAGGCAACCGATTCTCCGGAATATTTAATCACCCCTTTTCCATAGGTTCCCAACCAGAGGTTTCCCTGATTGTCAAATGTACCATTATAAACCAGCCTATTCGCAAAGCCCTGTTCTTCTTTAAAATAAGTTACGGATGAAGCTGGGGCTATGCGGGGCTCAAATCTCATGATCCCATTTGATCCCAAAGAAAACCAAATCACGCCCTGTTCATCTTCCCCAATCCATATTACAGATGACTTGGTGAGTGGGTATGCTTCAAAATTCATAGCGTTTTCAGCAGTATCATTCGCTGGTATATATTTATTAAGACCGCCAACGGTGCCTGCCCATAAATTCCCAGCCTTATCAACCATTAAGGAGCGTGCAATATTGCTTATTAAGCCATTCTCAACAGTATAATTTTGAAACAAAACCCGGCCTTTTACCTTTTCATTTTCCGGAACATACCTGCTCAGCCCATTAGCACCAGCCGCCCATATCTCCCCGGTTTTCTGATTCACTATAACACTCGTGAGACTGTTCCCTGCCAGCCCATGCTCTGTGGTAAAATTTCTGAACAGGGCACTATCTTCATTTTTATTTTCCGAGTAAATGTAATTACTCAATCCCCCATCCGTTGCAAACCATATATTACCAGAAGTATCTTCAGCAATCTTAACGACCTTGTTATTTGCAAGCCCATCATTGCTTGTATAATTTTTGAAATACTTTCCATTATACTTAGAAATGCCCCGGCCATTGGTAGCAAACCAGTAATTACCCTTGCGGTCCTCTATTATGCTTGTTACAACATTGCCCGCCAAACCATTAGCAATCGTATAGTTCGTAAATGTTTTACCATCAAATTTGCTTACTCCTCCCCCATAAGTTCCGAACCATAAATTACCAGCCCTATCAGTATATGAACAAGCAATACCATCTATTGCCAAACCGTCTTCGGTATTATAATTCTGAATGAAAGCCAATCCACCAGAAGCTCCTCCTTCCAGCGGCACCACAGAAGGCTGGAAAAGCGGAATTATCCTCATTTCGCCTTTCCCAGGTAAAGTTTCACTTTCTTTGGATTTTTCCGCAAGAAGCATCACTAAAGGCTTTGGGCATGTATCCAGCGAAACAACCCGCAATGGTGATGCGACAATTGTATCTGGTGGCTTCAGGGCTTTTGGCGCTTCTGATTTTTCAGGCTGCTTATTCTGATTGCAGGAAAAAAGCGACAGGTTTAATAAGATAATTAATAAGCAATGGGGAAGTAAAGCTCCAGGTATGCACTTCCGGAATAAAAACGGCCGAACCATCCTGCACTTTTTTGTAGCGCTTTTGAATTGGTTTACCGCACCGGAAGATTTATTTATCATTTAAAAGCTGCGATTTACTTTTACGTAATCAGTGATGTAATCCACAATCTCCTTTGTATCTGTACCGGGAGGAAATAGTTTGCCAACACCCAGTTTATTCAGGCCTTCCATATCTTTGGCAGGAATAATACCACCACCGGTAAGTAATACATCATTCATTCCCTTCTCTTTCATCAATGCGATTATTTTAGGAAATACGGTATTGTGGGCACCGGATAAAATACTTACCCCAATCACATCCACATCTTCCTGCAAAGCTGCATTTACAACCATCTCAGGGGTCTGGCGCAAACCGGTATAAATCACTTCCATACCTGCATCGCGCAGGAATGAAGCAATTACTTTAGCACCACGATCATGTCCGTCCAATCCAACTTTGGCAATTAAAACTCTTATAGGTCGGTTCATAAAAAAAATCTTTTGAGAATTGTTACGAATATACAAAAACGATAATAAATACCAGCGTTGGGAGCAGTATATTCTTAAATGTGTTTAAAGGAAACGGCACTTTTATCTGTTGGCAACCGGGAGGGAAATGTAAAATGTAGTTCCTTTATTTTCAAGTGTTTCAAACCAGATGCGTCCATTTATACTTTCAACAATATTCTTTACCATTGCCAGGCCTAATCCCATGCCGGCAGTTTTGGTTGTGAAGTTGGGTACAAAAATCTTATCGAGCACATCTTCACTGATGCCTGCACCATTATCTTTTATGCTTATAATATATACATTCTCCCGAATTGCAAGCTCAATATCTATTTTCCCACTCCTGTCTTCAGGAATTGCCTGAATAGCATTTTTAATAAGATTATTAAAGACCCTTAAAAGCTGCTCTTTGTCAGCAATTACAAAAGCCTCACCCAATTGATTCCGAAACTCAATATTTGTATTTTCAGACTCTCTGAACAACGCAATACTGCTTTGTATAGCCTGCGCAATATCAGTTCTTTCCAGGTTTGCTTTCGGCATCTGGGCAAAGTTTGAAAATTCTGTCGCAATAGTGGAAAGTGTATCAATCTGTTCAATAATAGTTTGTGTTAATCGCTCCATTTTACGTTCAACATCCTCATCATTATCTTTCCATACACGCATTAAATGCTGAACACTAAGCTTCATAGGCGTAAGCGGGTTCTTAATTTCATGGGCCACCTGCTTGGCCATTTCCCGCCATGCACTCTCTCTTTCGGATTTAGCAAGCAATTCCGCACTTTTAGAAAGCTCCATTATCATCCTGTTGTATTCACTTACCAGGCTGCCAATTTCATCCTTCTCCTGCCATTCAATGAGTTCATTTGTTTTTCCCAGTTTAATTTTACTCAGCTTGTCCTGTATAAGCTTTAAAGGTTTTGTAACATAGTTTGAAATCAATATTGCCGTAACAATCGACAAAGCAAAAAGCAATACATAAATATTTATGAGTGCCACAAGAAAACCTGAAATTTCTTTCTCAAGCTCGTTTTGCTTGGCAAAATAAGGCAGGTTCAGGTATGCTAGTATTTTACCATCTTTATTTTTAAAGGGTGCATAGGCCGACAAATACTCAAGCTTTCCAATACGTTCATCGTGCACGAATTCGCTTCTGCTCAAAACAGCCATTTGCAGGAACGCTTCAGGGTTCATTTTTTTTGATGTAAGACCCTCGTTAAACACTTTAGGTTGTGATGAGGCGTACAGGTTACCATCGTTGTCGTACAGGTTTACATCTACAAAGAATATATAGGACAGTTTTTTCAAACGGAACGTAATGTAATCAGAAAGTGAATTGGTTAGCTCTTTTTCATCATCAAACCTCGATTCCATTTCCATCAAAACAGAGCGTACCTTTTCACTGATACTTTCATGATTTTTTGTTTCAAACTGCTGTTTGATGTAATAAACTGTTCCACCTCCAAACAGGGCAAGTGATGTAAGAACAATAAAAACAAGAAACAGCTGGATGCGGTATTTAAAGCTGAAATTCATCAGCACTTCGCCACCGGTAAGCTGACGAAGGAACAGCAAGGACAGTAACAGAAGGCTGAAAAACGTGAACAGGTATGAGAAGGTGGTCATTTTATCAATTATACCTTCGTTTCGTTTGCTCAGTACCACCAGTGTATTGTAATCCGGCTGATATAAAAGATGGTTGAAACTTTCCCTGTCAATAATTTCAAAGCCACCGGTTTCTTTACCATAGTGAAAATCCACCATACTCAGGTTGTATGGAAATTTCCCATAATGCGTAACTAGCTTACTGTGCTTGTATTTGGCATAGGAGTAATTGCTAAGCTCCTGAGACAATCCTATACTGCGGTCCAGCAACAATTCAGGAAAACCAATTTCATCCGAAATAAATTTAGAATCAAGCTCAATGTAAAGTGTACCCGATTGTGTGCCTTTTGACATAGGCAATTTGGCGAGGTAACTTATTTTCCCTGATTCATTTTTTACTGACGACAGGTCATCACAGGAAGTAGGAATACCCTTTTTAGTAATTAATTCGTCATAAAAAAGGTTGTTATCAAAAAGCGTATTGGGTGATGCAACAACAGGCACGCACATACTATCAAAAAAGATGGCCTTTACTGCGTACTTTTCCCAGAAGCCGCTAAAATATTCACGTTTTAAGCGCTTCTCAAAAGCAGCCACCTGCTTTTCATCCCCCGACAAATAATTTGAAAGGGTAGTATCTTTAATTAGCTTCTGCCTGATATCCTGGAACAAAAATTCAGCTACCGGATCCTGCTCCGCAGCAAGCTTTTCGGCATATATTTTACGGCTTTCCATTTCTTTTATGCCCGTATGCTTTACAAGCACGTGCATCATATAAAAGGAAAACAGGAAAACGAGCAGGACAATTTGTGCAAAAGGATATACAGGCTGCCTCCGTTTTGCCAGGACAATTGCAACAATAAGCACAAACGGCCAGAAAACAATAATAAGGTCCAGAATACCCAACAGATGAAGGATAAGCGCATGGATACCAGCCGACAGAATGAAAATAGCAATATAATAGCTTGCAGGGAGTTGCAGCTGTTTCAATACCATTACTACTTTATCTGCTATTAAGAAATAGGTAAACAAAAGCAGTCCTGCAACAACAAGTGCAACGTACGTATATTGATTTACACTGAATAAATTATTGATCCCAAATGGTATGTTGGAATTCCTTATCAGGCTTAAAAAAAGTGAAGTAATAACCCACGAGAACCAGAAAAACCCCAATGCCAGCAAAAATGAAAATATAACCCTGCTCCTTCTTTTCAGCTTTTCAAAAAACGCATCGGCCTTAAACTCTTTAATAACAAAGTAAGTAAGCACAAAGAACAGGATACTATTGATTAACAAATCACCTAAAGATGCCAGCCAGATGGCACTTGCATCAGCGTATACAGAAGGGCTAAAAATTTCGAAGTCGTAAAAAGCCCTGGGAATGGCAAAACGTAAAGTAATGTACCTCAATGCAACAACTATGATCAACAGCAAAAACAATGCGCTATTGGAACCCAACCGCAAACGAAGCAGGAAGAACAGGTTGCGGAAAAAGAAAAGCAGAAAAACAAAGCCAAGCAGATTGGCAACCAGCGCAAATACAGAGCGGGAGCCCAGGTTACTACCTGTGTCGTTAAACACCATAGTAAACAAATAATCGTTTGAATATGTTTTTATGCTGTTTTCCTTAACAGCAGGATTCATAAGCAATTTAACATCCCGGGGAGCATTAAAATCCTTCTGAAAGTCATTTACAAGGTATTTATTCTGATAAGGGAACTCATTTTTGATTAAAACAAGCCCAATAATAACACGTGATGCCGGGTGGGTTGCTTCTGACCGCATTACCTCAAACCAGCCGTTCCTTAACTTCGCCATGCGGGAGTCCAGGCATACTTCCTTTATCCAGTTTTCGACAGCAATGGAATTATCACTCCAGAATTTTAAGGTATCATTTTCATATATCAGTAAAGCCAGCCCTTCCTTTTCGAGCAGGGTAGAATAGTAAGATGGTGAATTGATGAAAAGCTGCTCATAGGTTTGTGATGCAGAACGCATCGCAAGACTATCAAGCTCCTCCTGTAAGCGAAGCTCCTTACGGTGAAGTGTTTTTTCAAAGTCTGCAACTACGGACGATTGCATATTTACATTCGAACAATGAAATAAATATGCTGCAATAAAACATAGCGCAGCAAGCGCTCCCCACAAAAACCTGTTCATAAAAGATTTACTCACACCCTTATTTTTTTATCTGTTCACGCATTAAAAAGCTAAGTAGGCAGCTACCTTATTACGGTGACTGTACCATACCTTCGCGTATGCGTACCGCTCGTCCATTCGCACGTTACAGAATATACATATACCCCTCCCACAACATCCGTGCCCTTATATTTTCCATCCCAGCCAAGAACAATATCTTTTGAATTAAAAACCAGCTCCCCCCAACGATCGTAGATGCTGATATCAATCTTTTTGATAGAGGTACCATATACACAAAACAGGTCATTCATGTCGTTGCCATTTGGGCTGAATGAATTGGGAATGTACAATACTTCAGTTCCCTGGTTAACATAAATTTCAATTGTGTCTGCAGCGGAGCACCCATATTCATTGGTCCCGGTGACTTCATATACTGTAGTAATAACAGGAGCTGCTAACGGAGCCGGACAGGTATTACAGGAAAGCCCGGCAAAGGGTTGCCACTGGTAAGTAAGCCACCCTGCCGCCTCCAAAAGTGTACCAACACCCGGGTCAACGGCAACTACATCAGCTGTAACAGTTATCTGCGGCATAGGGTTGACTTCAATGTTTACAAAAGTTGTATCGCCTGCGCAGGAATTAGCTGTAGGAACAACGCCATAAGTGACCAACATGGGTACCGAATCAATGTTGTGCACTACATCCGCGATATTACCACTTCCACTACTGCCGTTGCTTCCCCACCACTGAAAAGAGCTGCCAGGTACACAGGACGAGAGGGCAAAGGTAAATGGGATATCAGAACATATAGCCGTTGTATTTACAGATGCAACCGGCACCGGGTTTATAGTAATTATTTTTGATGTAAGGCCGCTGATGGTATCTCCATACGCATCAACAATTATGGGAGGCGGTATGTCAAGTGCGGTACTGGCGTTACATGTAGACGGGCATCCGGGAAGGCTAATTGCTATTGTATCCGTTCCTGTGCTGTTACAGCCATCCGAAGCACCATAAGTGGATGAGCCCACAGCCCAGGGATGGGTGATTGTATAAGGCGGAACACCAAATTTGGTAGTTGCTTTCAGGTAAATTGTGCAGCTATCAGAGCATACTGTCGTAGGAAAAACAGACCACTGGGCCTGTGTGGTTTCCACCGTTTTACCAATAATATAAGCGCTGAAAGGCCAATTACTGAAGGGACTATAGTATATATACGTTTGATTACAACCGGGGCCATAGTCGTCACGGCCTAATCCGTGTGTGATATAAAATGTTTGCGCAACAGCCGATGGGGTGAAACAACAAGCCAGATTTGTTTTTAAATCCGTATTTGGTACGAGGTAACAGGTACCTGAGGAGTCGGCTGCTGTGCCCTGGCAAGTAAAGGTTACACTTCCACAAGCAGTAGAAAGCAGCATTTTTCCATGTTTCATTAAAGCAGGCGGGCTCGTTAAGGCATCAGCAAAATAACTGTCTTCAACAATAAATCCTGTAATAGTAACACCTGCGGGTATTGTAACCTGCATGCTGTCTTTTGCATATACCGGCAGCACACATGAATCCATAAAAACAGAAGGATAATTGGAGGTAGGGCCTGTAACCACAGGGTCGATAGTAACGGGGTATGACCTCTCAGGTGCATTGAGCCAGGCAGAAGGCACAGTTATTTCAAGAACATAATTTTCATTTTGCTGAACCAGGTTATACTTACCAATCAGCACATTTTTGTCCGCATCATAAAATACAGGTATCCTGAAACGCGCCTGCTCAGTATTATCGGGAGCATACACCACAAATTCCTCATGCACTTCATTTTTTTCAAAACCCTTTGTACTTATTTGCTCCGCTTGTATACGGTAACCTGTGAGCAACACAAGCTCTTCTGATATAATAAGATCCTTTACCAAGCCTGGTGCTTGCTGGATTATGTAATCCGTTTCAATCCTGTTTTCGGAAAACACTATTTTTTTATCAATCCCTTCAACCACATTGTGGACAAACATTCCGTCAACACCCACTGTATAATCCGACATATCAATTTCCGTTGCATTGATTTTACAGTTCAGATTAAAAACAATTTTATTGTTATTATCAGACGAGGACAGAGCGGTTGCGCCATTTGAATAAAGGTAGGTAGGATATTGCTGCTTAGGAGCAGCCCATTCGATACCTCGGGCTCCATGTATGTTCATCAGCCGGGCATCTAAAGGTTGGTATACATTTGTTTTATCCTTGTAGTGCAACGGACGAGAACTATAGTGAACAACAATACCTCCTTTGTTATCTTTGAAAGTACGCGACCTCAATTCCCTTTTCTCAACCGCCTCAACATAATTACCTTTATTTACAGGGAAACCAGGAGGTAGTTCAATCCTATTCCTACTGCAATTTCCGGAACCTGACAAAGTCCCGGTTACGGAAGAATAAAGCCCGTTTAGTGTTTTTGTTTCTGTATTGGCGGCAATGGACAACACCGGGTCCTGCGCTAAAAGGCCGTTACTAAAAAAAAGAAATACAAAAACAAGGCTCGCAGACCCTCTGAAAGGCTGCAGGTCGGAAAGTGCTAAAAAAGCAGCCGATACCTTGTTTTTTAACATATTCATTTTTATTTCTTTAAAAAAAGAAGACGATTACCTTGTTAGTGTTACAAAGCCTGTCATTGGCTTATTTTCTGATGTACCCGTTGCTGTTTCAACAATATAAAAATACACCCCATCTGCAGCATCCTTACCCTGCTTGTTCGTTCCATTCCACTGAAAAGAAGGATCGGTAGACTCATACAACAACAGCCCCCAGCGGTTATATATCTTTATGTTAAAGCTGTCGAATTTGTACACACCAAGCTCTCCAGGCGAAAGAGGGGTAAATAAATCATTATAATTATCTCCATTTGGTGAAAATACATTTGGCAGGTTCATTTCAACCGGGCAGGCATCAGGAGAAACGTTAAATGTCAGGATTCTCGGGCAAACAGCATTTGAAAAATTAACTGTTAAGGTATACGTTCCGGTATCGTTTACCATGATTTCAGGTGTTCCAGCCCCTGTATTCCAGATATAAGCACCTACAGTATCGGAAGCCAGCCTTATATAAGCATCCCCATCAGGGCAAGTGCTATCGCTGTAAGTAACCAGTACAGGGCTTTCCACCGCTACGGTTACCGAATCACTTTTTAAACATCCGCCCTGGCCGGTAACACTAATCGTGTATGTGGTTGTTGTCACTGGTGCCACGGTTGTAGTCGACAAAGTACCAATGGTACCCGACTGATCCGCCCATGCATAACTATAGCCTGCGCCCCCGGGTGTACTCAACACCACCTGCTGATTGATACAGATTGTTGTATCAGGCCCTGCATTCGCTGTTGGGTAAGCCTTTACCTGAACGGTTTTTGAAGCTGTTGCAGAGCCGCATTGATTAATTGCGTTAATGGCAATTGTATGTGTGCCTGTGGTGCTTGTGAATTTTGCGTCAATTTCATTGTTGGATGTATCTACAATTACACCATTGGTTATGCTCCAGTTATAATAAGTATTGGCACTGAACGGAACCTGGTATGTGTTTGTATCTCCCTGGCACACGATAGTAGGCCCTGTTACTGCTACACTTGGAGTTCCCAGCACCACAATCGTGTGCTCCGGTGACCATGCGCCCACACAGCCATAATTTGTTTCCTGTATTTTAAATGTTAAATTTCCTGCAGCACCCAGGTTCACATACAGTGAATTTGAGTTTGCACCCGATGGGGATACAAAAGGGTTGCCACCATTGATACCACTGCAAATCCATTTGTAAGTCGACATATCAAAATAACTATACGGTTCAAACAGCAGCATCACTGTTTCGCCAGCGCAGAATGTATCCTTCAGAGGTATCCAGGGATACGGCAAACTAAAATCGTAAGGGGCGCCATAATCGTAAGAACTTATTATCTGGGGCGTGGAACGGATAGAACCTATTGTAACCCTTATAAGGCTTCCCAGGGCATTATCAGGCTCAGTACTGTTCGTTCCGGTAACACGCATATAGTTCATACCTGTTGGTATACCAGCAATTGAAAGACTGTCTTTGCAAGGTATATGCACGTTCAGGGAAGTATCACTTGAAGCCAGCACAGAGCCCAGGATGCCATCCGTCCCTATTTGCGCAAAATTCTGTGAACTGAGCAGCTGTGTAGTAAAGGTGTTACCAGCATTATAAACTGCAGTATCATCAAACGTATTTATGTCAATAGGGATAACGGTATTCAACCCCGCAGGGTTCACCGAACAGTCCTGAACACAGTAGCTCAAATCCATTTTATTATTGGTTGTAATATCGCATTGCCCAATGCAGAATGGTCCCCAGGGACTACCCTCAATCTCCGGGTTACTTGAAACAACACGGATATAATAGTTGCATCCTGGAGGGACATTCGGAACCTGACCTGAAACAGATCCCGGGTTATCACCCAGGGAAGGGTCATACGTATCTGAGTTCACGAAAGTACCAACCACAACAGGTGTTGCAGGAAATACACCACTTGAATCTGAAAGCTGTGCGGTATAGGTGTTGAAGGTGTATACACCTGTTGATGTAAACGGGATATCAATAGCGCTGCCAACGCATACAGCATTGGTATCAAAAGTTATCACGGGCTGCTGTGTGGTAATCACATTCGGACAGTCGTCAATTGTAAAACAAGGACTCGCAACCCCGGTTATAAGAGGCTCCGGTGAGGTACGGTTAATCCTTATTTTATAACAGTTACCTGCAGATGCGCCATTGGGAAGCTGAATAGTAACAATACCCGATGTTTGAGGGTAAGAAATATTGGTTACCCAGGACGAAAAGGAGCTTGGAAAATTTCCGGATGAATTCGATAATTCTATGGCATAAGTTCCATCACATAAGGTGTCGGACAGGTGATAATAGATACTCAGATACGTACCCTGGCATACTGGAGATGGCGAAACACTGTCAACGCTCACCGTTATTGGGTTCTGGGAATTATAAGATGCTACAATATTAATGTCGTCTATAGCAAAAGACTCTGTAGCAGGAGGTGTACCACTATTGTTCTCCCACCTGAAGCCAAAACGCAGGTTACCTACATTACTGAATGCTGCATCATTTATATCTTCGTATTGCCACTTGTACTTGTTATTATAAACGCCCTGCCCCACCTGAGTCCATGGTCCACCATCGGCACTGTAATATACCTTGCCGTAGGCAGTTCCTGAACCTTCACATAAATAAAAGAAACTAAAATGAACGGAGTCCATTCCAAGTGTACATATCCCCTCAGTCATATAAGCAAAGCGGTCTGAAGCTGCCGTGGGGTCATAGTTGCTATTGCTTATCCCTGAAGGCTGGTCATAAATATGCAGGTAATAGCTGTTTGGAGCAAAACCGATAGTTCCGCTATAGGTACTGTCCTGGCTCATGGTATTGGGATAAGTAGGCACACCGGAGAACTGGTTGTTCACTATCCATTGGTTGTTACCATTACCCGAACCCGGACCTGCACCATTAAGGGTGAACGAGCTTCCCCCGGTTTGAAAATCCTCGGTAAAAAGCTGTATGTCCTGCCCCATTACAGCATTGCTTTTTAACAATGCGACAATAAACACAAACAGGGCGAATATTTTAACTTGATTCATCTAATTAATTCAAGTTGCTAGTTAGTTATCTTATTAATTTGTAATCCAAACACGAATAAAATCAGCTTAATCAAGAATCCGTTCAATG
>JAGVJJ010000116.1 GCA_020051175.1 Bacteroidia bacterium
GGCTTTTCCAAAATTTAAAATCAGGACAACGAAAATAAATTCTTCACCAGTTCCGGGACAAACAGATACGCTGAGTGCCGGAGAAAAAGCCATCATCGAAGGCGAAGTGACTGATAACAGCGGCTCTATTTTATCCGGGTTTAATGGAACAATTTACACAACAGTGTATGACAAGCCGCAAACAGTTGCTACGCTGGGAAATGATGCAGGAAGTATGCCGGTCGGGTTTCAGCAACTGGCCACTATTTTATTTAAGGGAAAAGCTTCAGTGAGTAACGGTAAATTCAGGTTTGATTTTAAAGTGCCAAATGATATCAATTACCAGTTTGGCAATGGCAAGATCAGCTACTATGCCGAAGATGGCGCTGTTGACGGAAGCGATTATTTTTCCGGGTTTAAAATCGGCGGTTCTAGCGGCGCAACAGCCCAGGATAAAAACGGCCCGGAAATAAAAGCCTGGCTGAATGATGAGAAATTCGTAAACGGAAGCATCGTTAACCAGTTACCTGTCCTTATTTTGAAATTAACCGACTCTTCCGGTATCAATACATCCGGTACCGGCATCGGGCACGATATATCGGTTATAATAGACAATAATAACAGCAAGGTCTTTGTGTTAAATGATTTTTTTGAAGCGGATCTTGATAATTACCGCCAGGGAAAAGTTAGGTTTCAGTTGCCCGAACTTGAACCCGGTCCGCATTCTATCCGCATAAAAGCCTGGGATGTTTTGAATAATTCTACTGAGATAAATATGGATTTTTTAGTGGTGAATGATGATGAACTTTTCATTGATCACCTGCTGAATTATCCCAACCCGTTTACCACAAAAACGCAATTCTGGTTTGAGCATAATAAACCCGGGCAGGATTTGCAGGTACAGGTACAAATATATTCCCTGACAGGGCGGGTAATAAAAACCATAGAAAAAACAATAAACACACCCGGAAACCGTTCTTCTGAGGTTGAATGGGATGCCAGAGATGAGTTTGGTGATAAAGTGGCCAGGGGAGTGTATTTGTACAGAATCCGGATTATGCGCCATGGATCAAAACCCCGGTCTTTTTTTGAAAAACTTGTGGTTTTATAACAAAGTCACAAAAAAATCCGGATAGTAAATTCAATTATTTTTAAACCATATTCTTAAAAAATCTTCCTTATTTACAAACATCATAAACATTGACTAATGAAATCGACTGCTTTAAAGCTAATCGTTGTAATATTCCTATTTCTTGGTTTGGCGTCAATCATTCAGGCACAGGTTAACCGCATTAATGTAGTTACCACGGCTGTTCCGTTTCTAAGAATTTCTCCCGATGCCCGTGCTGCGGGTATGGGCGATCTTGCATTAGCCACTTCGGCAGATGCCAATTCTTCTTTCTGGAACCTTGGGAAAGTGCCATTTAATGAAATGAAAGGAGGAATTTCTGTTTCCTACACACCCTGGTTAAAAGATATTTTGAACGATGTTTATCTTGCTTCGGTTGCCGGCTTTTACAAGGTGGATGAGCTGCAAGCCATCTCCGGATCACTCCGGTATTTCAGTCTTGGTGATATTCAATTTACCGATGCATTGGGACAAAATTTAAATACTTTCCGTCCAAGAGAATTTGGAATTGATGCTGCTTATTCACGTAAGCTTTCTGATAAATCAGGGTTAGGTGTTGGCTTGAAATATATTTATTCTAACCTTGCTCAAGGGCCTGCCGCAGGTAACAATTATAAAGCAGCCAGCGCAGTAGCCGGCGATATCCACTATTTCTATAATGGGCATGATAACCAGGGCCAGGGTTGGGCTTTTGGCGCCGCATTAACTAACCTCGGTTCAAAAATTGCCTATACCAATAATGCAACAAACAAAGATTACATACCCGCCAATCTTGGTATTGGCACTACTTACACAAAGGCTCCCAATTCTTCCAATAAAATCACATTCGGAATAGATATAAATAAACTTCTTGTACCAACGCCACCTCAACCCATACCCCCGGCTACAAGCATTACACAAACGCAATTGGACAATTACCGCAGTAAAAGCGTAGTGGGCAGTTGGTTCAGTTCATTTGGCGATGCGCCGGATGGTTTCAGTGAAGAATTAAAAGAATTCCAGGTATCCCTTGGCGCGGAATATATGTACAATAATCAATTTGCACTGCGCACAGGTTATTTTTATGAAGATAAATTAAAAGGTAACCGGAGATATTTTACCATGGGTGTGGGCATTAAGTACAGCAGTTTTGGTTTGGATTTTTCTTACCTTTTTCCTTCGGGCAGCGGCGTCAATCTTAATCCTTTATCCAACACACTTCGTTTCTCGCTGCATTTCAATTTTGATGGCACAGGAACAGCGGCCACCGAAAACAAATAATTTTAAAACAATTCTATGGCCCCGTCCCGTATTATGCAGGACGGGGCTTCTTTTTTTTTACTTTTGAATAAATACATTCTGATATGAGTTACCGTACAGGAAGCGGAGTAGATTTTCACCAGTTACAAAAAGGTAAAGAATTGTGGATAGGGGGCGTAAAAATTCCGCACAGCAAAGGGGCTGTTGGCCACAGCGATGCAGATGTGCTGCTGCATGCCATTTGCGATGCCCTGCTGGGCGCATTGGCCTTGGGCGATATCGGCATTCATTTTCCAAACAATTCGGATGAATTTAAAAATATTGCGAGCAGCATTCTTCTTCAGCGTACAATGGAACTGGTAAAAAAAGTAGGGTACAGTGTTGTAAACATTGACAGCACTGTGTGCCTGGAAGAACCGAAAATAAAACCGTATGCTGAAAAAATGAGACAGCTTATAGCAGGGATTACCGCAGTTACTGCAAATGATATTTCTGTAAAAGCAACTACCACTGAAAAAATGGGATTTATCGGCAAGGGAAAAGGCATTATGGCGTATGCTACTGTTTTGTTAATGAAGAATACATGAGCGCTACAGCGTGTGCCTTATACCCGTGATATGTTATCTTTGCCGGAATGCCGACGGTGCAAATAAAAATAGTTAATACTTCAGAAAATCCATTACCAGCTTATGCTACCAATGGCTCTTCGGGAATGGATATCAGGGCATCGCTTTCAGCGCCTTTATGTTTAAAACCTTTGGAAAGAACGCTGGTGCCTACCGGTTTGTTTATTGAATTGCCGGATGGTTATGAAGCCCAGATAAGGCCAAGGAGCGGATTGGCCATCAAACAGGGAATTACCTGTTTGAACACACCCGGCACAATCGACGCTGATTACCGCGGCGAGATAAAAGTTATTTTAATCAACCTGTCAGAAC
>JAGVJJ010000027.1 GCA_020051175.1 Bacteroidia bacterium
TGATTTTTGTTTCTTTTACGGGTAGCACTGGCAGCAACTGGGGATTTACTGCTTCTTATGGGCCTGATGGAAGTTTTTATTCCGGAGGAATAAATATTGCGCCAGGTTTCCAGGTTTCACCGGGGGCTTTTCAAACTACATGGGGTGGGGGCACCGGCAATCCACCTTCTGATATCAGCATCATGAAGCTTTCTCCAAATGGAACAACAAGAATGTATGCCACCTATTTGGGTGGGTCTGGCAATGACCAGCCTCATAGCATTGTGGTGGATGCTGCAGGAAACCTCATCATTGCTGGTCGTAGCAATTCTTCAAATTATCCCACTACCGGTAGCGGAGTATTTGGAACTGGTGGCGGATATGATATTGTCGTAACAAAACTGAATGCAAACGGAACTGCTTTGATTGGTTCAAAAAGGATTAGCGGTACAGGAGACGACGGAGTGAATATTGATCCCACCCGAAATGGTGTAAACTCTCTTCAGCAAAATTATGGCGATGATGGAAGAAGCGAAGTGATCCTTGATGGAGCCGGAAATATTTATGTGGCATCCTGTACAAGGTCCACTGATTTTCCGGCAACGGCCAGCGCATTTCAAACTTCCTTTGGCGGAGGAACGCAGGATGGAGTTGTTTTAAAAATTAATCCCACAGTTACGTCTCTTACGTTTGCAAGCTATCTTGGTGGCAACGGCGATGATGCAGCTTATGTACTTTCATTAGCCCCCAATGGAAATATTTATGTTGCCGGCGGTACAGCCAGTACAAACTTGCCGGGCAATACGGCAGGAACCGTTGGCCCTTCTAACAACGGTGGCATAGATGGATTTGTTTCTGTTATCACTAATAACGGTAATTCTGTTTTACAATCAACCTATCTTGGCACTTCAGAAACAGACCAGGTATTTGGCGTACAGTTTGATAAATTTGGTTTTCCTTATGTAACCGGGCAAACAAGAGGAGCATGGCCAGTTATCAATGCAGCTTTTAGTAATGCAGGAGCGCCTCAGTTTATTGCAAAACTTCAACCCGATCTTTCAGCTTTTGTTTATTCTACAACTTTTGGCCGTGCTGCAGCTACGCCCAACATTTCAATCACGGCTTTTCTTGTTGATAACTGTGAAAATGTTTATGTTTCCGGTTGGGGTGGATCCATCTTTTTTAACGACCCGCAAAATAGTAATCCTTATCAGTCATCGGGCACAAACCCAATGCCGCTTACACCTGATGCAATTCCAATGGTACCGGATGGAAGAGATTTTTATTTTTTTGTTTTAAAGAAGAATGCCGCTTCTCAGTTATTCGGAAGTTATTTTGGTCAAAATGGAGGATTTACAGATCATGTGGATGGAGGTACCAGTCGTTTTGACAAACAAGGAGTAATCTATCAGGCAATTTGCGCCAATTGTTTTGGAGGCGCGGTTTTTCCTACTACACCTGGCGTATGGTCTTCTATTAATGGTGCCTTGCTGCAGGGATGCAACCTGGCGATGGTAAAAATATCATTTGATTTTGCAGGAGTGGATGCAGGAATTCAGTCTTCAATTAACGGCGTGGCAAGAGATACCGCTGATTGCATTCCGCTCACTGTTGATTTCCGGGATACCATTTCCAATGCTGTAAAATATTACTGGAATTTTGGCGACGGGTCGCCGGTTTCAATAACTGCAACGCCAACTGTTTCTTATACATATAATACGGCGGGTATTTTCCGGGTAATGCTGATAGCCGAAGATTCAACCACCTGCAATATCCGCGATACATCTTATATGTATATCAAAGCCGGTGTGCTTGAAGCTACGCTTGATTTTGATCCGGTAAAACTGGCCCCTTGTGATTCTTTGAAATACCGGTTCGATAATTTATCAATAGCGCCATTTGTCAGGCCTTTTACCAACCAGTCATTTATCTGGGATTTTGGCGATGGTTCTCCAGCACTTATTGCCGGCACTGCACCCGTATTTCATTCTTATGCAGCCCCGGGTTCTTATGTGGTGAAATTGACATTAACAGATACAGTTTATTGCAATGCGCCTGAGGCCCTGGATACAACCATAACTATAGCGCCTTTGGTAGTGGCAAATTTCACTACGCCGCTTACCGGCTGTGTGCCTTATACAGCTCAATTCACTAATACTTCGGTGGCTGGTCAAACATTTATCTGGGACTTTGGCGATGGAGGAACATCCAATGCAATAAGCCCGGTGCATACTTATAACAATGTAGGGCCGTATACTGTAACTTTAATAGCTATTAATCCGAATACCTGCAATATATCTGATACGACAAGTTTTAAGATCACTGTATTTGATAATCCTGTTTCTGATTTCAGTTTTGCGCCAGATCCGCCAGTTGAAAACACCCCTACAATCTTCACGAATCTTGCTTCACCTGATGCTGTAAGTTTTAAATGGATTTTTGGCGATGGCGATAGTCTTTTAACCAAATCAAGATTATCTGTCAGTCATCAGTATAATACTACCGGCACTTTTAATGCTTGTCTTGTTGCAACCAATAGCGCCGGCTGTGCCAGTACATTTTGTCAGGATGTGAAAACTCTTGTAGCGGCTTTGGTAGATGTGCCCAATGCATTTACACCTAACAGTGGTGATATAAATAGTAAAATATTTGTAAAAGGTTTTGGTATCACCAAACTGAAATTCATTATCTGGAACCGCTGGGGCCAGAAAGTATTTGAAACAAGTGATAAAAGTATTGGATGGGATGGAAAGTATAAAGGCATACTGCAACCCATGGATGTATATGCCTACACCCTGGAAGCTGATTTCTTTGATGGAACCAGAACAACTAAAAAAGGCGATATAACGTTAATAAGATAACAGATAAAAATTAATAGTGAACAGAAAGAATATCATACTATTTCTTGGGGCCTGCACCTTGTGCTTTGTGTCTTCGGCTCAGGACCTTCACTTTTCTCAATTCATAAATTCACCGCTGACAACCAATCCCGCTAATACAGGATTTATTCCGGGCGGTGATTACCGGATGGGCATTAATTACCGCAATCAGTGGTCGGGATTGATGGCCGTTCCCTATAAAACCACGAGTGCTTTTGGAGATGTACAGATCATGCGCAACCGGTTTGAAAACGGCTGGATTGGCGCCGGTGGAACTATTCTCCGGGATGAAGCGGGCAGTGGAAATCTTGCTTCTACTAAAATTTATGGCTCGCTGGCTTATCACCAGATGATAAATGCAGGAAGCTTAGTTAGTGCAGGATTCAATGTAGGATGGGCCAATAAGCAGATCAATGTTGTCAACCTGAAATTTCCTGACCAGTTTGATGGACGATTTTTTGATAATAAATTGCCAACCTCCGCTGTACTGGCCCGTAATAATATCAATTACCTGGATATTCAATTCGGACTTAATTATGCTTTTTTCCCCAACGAAAAGGTTTATCTGAATGCCGGCTATTCTGCTCAGCATGTAAACAGGGCAAGAGAATCTTTTTTTGATGCTTCGCCGGGAATTGATAA
>JAGVJJ010000098.1 GCA_020051175.1 Bacteroidia bacterium
CACAGAGTTTGAACAATTATTGGAAAGCCCTCTGCAGCCCCTTCGACCAGGCTCTCCAACGAAGCGGCAGAGCCGCGAAATATTTGTAGTAGTAATGAGAAATAAATCAAACCAAGGTGCAGCGCACCGGAAATATTATTACCACAGAATTTGAACAATTATTGGAAAGCCCTTCGACCAGGCTCTCCAGCGAAGCGGCAGAGCCGCGAAATATTTGTAGTAGTAATGAGAAATAAATCAAACCAAGGTGCAGCGCACCGGAATATTATTACCACAGAGTTTGAACAATTATTGGAAAGCCCTCTGCAGCCCCTTCGATCAGGCTCTCCAAGGGAGTCCTTTGTACAGGGTGACAACACACAATAGAAATTTTTATACTATTCACTACTCATTCAACACATTCACAGCCGTACAAGCATACAAAGCAGCCGTTTCTGTCCTTAGCCTGCTGTTACCAAGGCTAATGGCCTGGTAGCCATTATTAAGTGCTATTTTCACCTCGTCCGTTGTAAAATCGCCTTCGGGGCCTATAAGTACGAGTGCAGGTTCTTCTTTTTTATAAAGCTGTTTTAAATGTGGTTTTTGCTCGTTTGCATAACAATGAGCAATAAATTTTTGTCCTTTGAATTGTGAGGTTACAGCCATGAACTTTTTAAAATCAACCATCTCATTGATTTTTGGCAGGTAGGCCTTCAGGCTTTGTTTAATGGCTGAAACGGCCACTTTATTCAGGCGTTCTGCTTTAACAACTGTGCGTTCGGTGTTTTTACAATCAATAATCGAAACTTCATCAATACCGGTTTCTGTAGCTTTTTCAAGGAACCACTCCAGTCGGTCCATGCTTTTAGTAGGGGCGATGGCAATGTGCAGGCAGTGGTTACGTTTGCCGTATTCCTTTTTGGTTTCAACAATACGTACAGAGCAGCGCTTGGGATTGTCATCGGTAATTTCAGCTTCGTACCAGCCACCTTGTCCGTCAACTAATGTAATTTTATCTGTAGTAGCTAAGCGCAGAACTCGAACGCAGTGTTTGCTTTCTTCTTCGTTTAATGTATACGAACCTGATTGGGGCTGAAGTAAGAGGTCCGGAGTATAAAACAGGTGCATAGTACTCTTAATTGCTACGCGAAGAGTTTGTTTGAAATTAAAATAAAGTATAAGGATAAAAATAAAACCCCTCTCCTTAGGAGAGGGGCAGGGGGAGAGGTTTATGCATTTACAGCAGCCACTTTTGGTGCAGCCGACATAATTTCATCGTTGGCAGCACTTGCATACTGCTCAAAGTTCTTAATGAAAGAACCTGCCAGTTTGTTGGCTGTTGTGTCAAATGCTTCTTTATCTTTCCAGGTATTGCGTGGGTTCAGGATTTCTGAAGGAACGCCCGGGCATTCTGTTGGTGCATTTAACCCGAAAATTGGCAATGTTTCATATTTCACATTCTCCAGCTGTCCGGTAAGTGCTGCTGTGATCAATGAACGTGTGTAAGACAGTTTCATACGGCTTCCAACACCGAAAGAACCACCCGACCAGCCAGTGTTAACCAGCCAAACGGTAACTTTGTTTTCTTTCAGTTTTTTGCCCAATAGCTCAGCATATTTTGTTGGGTGCAATGGTAAAAACACTTTACCAAAGCAAGCCGAGAATGTAAGTTGTGGTTCAGTAACACCAACCTCGGTACCTGCAACTTTAGCAGTGTAACCTGAAATAAAGTGGTACATTGCCTGGGCTGTAGTTAATTTGGAAATTGGAGGTAAAACACCATAAGCATCGCAGGTAAGAAAGAAAATATTTTTAGGTATATTCCCTACTGACGGCTCAACAGCATTCTCAATGTAATGAATAGGGTAACCTACACGTGTATTTTCTGTTTTACTGATGTTGCAGAAGTCAACGGTAGAAGTATTGTCGAAAAATTCAGTGTTCTCAAGTAATGAACCAAATTTAACGGCATTGAAAATCTGAGGTTCTTTTTCTTTTGTTAAATCCACACATTTAGCATAGCAGCCACCTTCAAAATTGAAGATGCCTTTTTCGCTCCAGCCGTGTTCGTCATCACCAATCAGGCCACGGTTAGGGTCGGCAGAAAGGGTGGTTTTACCTGTTCCGGACAAACCAAAGAAAATCGCAGTATCGCCATCTTTGCCAATGTTAGCTGAGCAGTGCATGGAAAGCACTCCTTTTTCGTGTGGCAATATGTAGTTCAAAAGGGAGAAAATTCCTTTTTTTATTTCACCTGTATAACCAGAACCACCAATAAGGATAACCTTTTTAGTCATGTTCAGGATAGTGAAATTGTGCTGGCGTGTACCGTCAATAGCAGGTGTAGCCCTGAAGCCCGGCACACAAATAATCGTCCACTCCGGGGTGAAATTCATGATTTCATCATGAGTAGGACGTAAAAACAGGTTGTTTGCAAACAGGTTGGACCAAGGTGTTTCAGTCACAACACGGATGTTCAGGCTATAATTCGGGTCAGCGCAGGCGTAGGAGTCGCGTACATAAACATCACGTCCGGCAAGGTAAGCGCACATACGGTTATAAAGAACATCAAATTTGGCAGCATCGAATTTAAAATTCACATCGCCCCACCATACCGTATCTTTTGTTTTTTCATCGTAAACGATAAATTTATCTTTTGGGGAACGGCCCATAAATTCACCAGTATCAACAGCTAAAGCCCCTGTATCTGTAAGAACACCTTCGCCTCTTATTAAAGTTTCTTCAACAAGTTCTGCAGCATTTAAATTCCAGTACGCAGCAGATACATTCTCTAAACCTAAACTTGCAATGCTTGCATTTTTGGCTTTTATTCCAAATTCATTCATTTATTCTGTTTTTGGTTATTTTTTGGTTAATTTAAGTTTGTTTAAAGTGTAAAATTAATAAAAAAATGGTTTTTTACGCTAAAATAAAGCACCTAACATTTCAACAACAGTGTTAATATCTTTTTTATGTCTCTTTTGGGGATTTTTCTCAATGAACGGTAACTGGCGGGGTTTTTTAAAACTTTATGCCAATTACCAGAATGTCGTCCGTTTGAGGGGTATTTCCCTGCCAGTTGTGCAGGGTAGTGGCGAACAGCTCTTTTTGTCCGGAAGGTTCCAGTGGATGACTTTTAAGTATCAGATCCTTGAACTGCTGTGAACCGAATTTTTGTTTGTTATCTGCCCCGAACTGGTCCTTAAAACCATCTGAAAAAATGTAAATGCCCATACCAGGTTCAATAGGGATAACATGGTTTGTGAATTTAGTCTCCAATGGATTTTTGGGCCGGAAAGTAAGCCCACCACCTATTGATTCTTTTGTTGAATTAACTATTGATAACTCATTGTTTTTCAGTATACAAAGAGGGTTTTGTGCGCCTGCATACTGAAGTTCCTTATTTTTAAAATCAATACAGCATAGAGCGATGTCCATACCATCCCTGGACATTTTCTGGCCCTTTTTCTGATGCAGCGCTTCGTATATTCCGAGGTTCAAATGGTAGAGTATTTCCGATGGCTGGGTAATGCGTTTTTCATTTACAATCTGGTTCAGCAGAGTGTTGCCAATCATGCTCATAAATGCTCCCGGAACTCCATGACCGGTACAGTCGGCTGCGGCTATTATTAATAGTTCGGAGTTGCTAGTTGGTAGTTCGTAGTTTTTGGTATTGGCGGGAAGTTCGGAGTTGTTTTTGGGCTGGAAGTCCGAAGTCCGAAGTCCGGAGTTAATGGATTCATTGACTTTAACTCCGAACTCCGAACTCTGAACTCCCGACTCCTGACTTCCGGCTTCCGACTTCCGGCTTCCGACTATTTTCGAGAACCAATAAAAATCCCCACTTACAATATCCTTGGGCTGCAGAAAAATGAAAGAACCAGGAATATGCTTTTGGATTTCGGTTTCATCAATTAAAATACTTTCCTGGATAAACTGGGCATAATTGATACTGTCCACAATTTTTTCCTTTTGCTTTTCAATGATACTTTTTTGTTTTTGCGTAATGCGCCAGCGGTTATACATAAAGGCGGCAAACACGGCAATCAGCAGCAGAAAGCAAGAGACAAAAATGAGGATGAGTTTTTGGCGTTGTTTTTCTTTAAGGGCAATGGCATTCTGCTTTTCCTGTTCTGCTTTGGCTATGGCCTGCTGCTTTTCAAATTCAAAATTCATTTCTGAGCGTACAGCCTTTTTGGTATTTTCCTCGTTAAAAATACTATCCTTTAGTGCCGAATATTTTAAATAATGTTCCAGGGCTTTTGCGGGCTGATTGCTTTTCTGGTATAAATCAAACAAAAACTGTTCGTGTTCCTTCATCAGGTGCAGGGCATTTATTTCGGTGGAAATAAGCAGGGCCTGCTGCAGGTTATTTTCGGCTTCTTTATATCTTTTTAAAAGGATTTGTGCGCTCCCGATATTCCCCAAAGAGGTGGCGATGCCACTTTTGCTTTTTAGCCTTTTAAACACTTCCAACGCTTTGTAATCGTATTCAAGCAGTTTTTCAAAATCTCTTTTATCGTAATATATACTGGCAATATTGATATAATGACGGGCAATATCTTCTTGATTATCAAGCTCTTTGTCTATTTCGAGGGCTTTTAAATGATTTTGGAGGGCTTTTTCGTATTCATGCAAATGGCGATAAGTAATGCCTATGTTACTCAGGCAGAGGGCTATTTTGCTTTTTGAGCCAATTTCTTCCGACAGTTTAAGTGCCCTGAAATGATAATCCAATGATTTCTGATGGTCATTTTTAAAATGATATACATTGCCGATATTGATGAGTTTGGTGGCTATAAGAGTTTTATTACCAAGTAGTTCGGAGGCCTTTAGCGCTTCAAAATGCGCTTCCAGCGATTTGGGGTAATTCCCCTGTTCCATATAGATAGCACCTATATTGCCGAGTATTACAGACTGGCGTTCCAGGATACGGGATTTTGGGTTGAGAACAGTATCCTTTTCCATCTCCTTAAAAAGTGCCAGCGCTTTAAAATTATAATCAAGCGCCAGGTTGTACTCATCCCTGATTTTGTAAAATGCACCCAGCTGCACGTAACATTTACCGATTAACTGGTAAATATCGTTCCTCACTTTTTTTTGGGTTGCTTCCGAAGAAGATGTATAGCTGATATAATTCTGGGCAAGATTAAAAGCTTCATTGCTCAGTGCGATAGCTGTATCGGTATTGATATTTCTCAGTTCCCAGGCAAGTTTGTTCAATGTTTTGGCACGTATGGTATCAATATCAAGCCCCAGGCTCTGGCCTTGTATTATAGGTCGTGATTCGGCCTGAGACACAATGCTGTTAAGTACATTTTTCAGCGAATCTATAAGATGGTCGCGGCTGCTGCCATTTTTGTTGGTTTGTGCGGCACTTGTAAAGGTGTATAAAGAGAGAAAAGTGTAAAGTAAAAAGGCTATTACTTTTTTCATTTATATAAACCGTTTAATGGTTTTATTATAATTTTTTGGAGGGACAAAAGATATAAAAACGCACCTATCCCTTTAAAGGTTTTTGGTGTAGTTAGTTAATGGTTTGTAATTTGTATATTTGGTGAAAAAAATTAGATACATGAAAATAGATAATCATAAAGCTGAAAGTTTAATTTGTCAATATCACAATAAAAAAGTTGAGATAATAAATACTCCTGATGGAGTAGATTACAAATTTTGTTGCCAATCGTTTCGTTCTGAATTTGCAAAAATAGTTTCCAAACCTAAGAAAAAGTCATAGCAGTTAATTCACATATTCCCCTTATTTGATTAGTATCTATTTTAGATAACTCTTTCTCTATTTTAGCCAAAAAATCTGCCCTTTTTTTAGGTGTGTTTTTACCTTGTATAATCAACGTCTTTGTTGGATATACAGTTGCTGAACAGGGTGATTCCTTTTTTGTTTTTTTACTTTCCATATGCTACCTCCTTTACTTCCTGTGTTGATTCCGCTTTCCAGTACAGGAGTTCCTTTTCGTGCGTTACAGCTCTTTTTAAAAAGTCGTCAAGTTGATTACCTCTAAAATTCCTGTGATTAAATTTCCATTCAAATTCTACTAAATAAAAGGGTAGGTATTTCTTACTTATTGCTTTGTAACTGCCTTTTATTCCGTTCTTTATAGCACTCCAAAAACCCTCAATAGTATTAACGTGAACTATTCCTTTACTAAATGATTTGGAGTGATTTATTTCAAGCCTATCAATATATGTTTCCAGTTCTTTGTAAGACTTAAACCCGTCCGTTACAAGTATAGAATTATCCTTACTTGCATAGTGTTTAAGCATAGCCAATAAGTTACGTTTAGTGAGCTTTTCCATTACTTGCGTATGAACAGCACCCTTTCTCTGTACCATTCCAGCAACAGAAACTTTATTTGTACCTCTGCCGCGTTTTAATGATATAGTTTCCCCACCTATACTTGTATCGCTATCAGGTATCTTGTGTTTCTTTCGTGCTTTACCACCAAAATAGCTTTCGTCCATTTCTATAATACCATTCAGTTTAGTATCAGGCATTAACATTCCTATCCTAATACGCATTGCTACATAATATGCAGTTTTGTATGAACAGCCAATATTTCTTTCTATTTCCTTTGCTGCAATGCCACTTTTTGCATTCAAGACAAGACCAATTATCATAAACCATTTTGGCAAAGGCAATCGGGAACTCTCAAAAATAGTATCAACCAATACAGTAAACGACCTTTTACAGCTTTTACAAGAGTGCCTACCTATCTCGCTTTTAACCTTTCTATTACGCTTTGAACTACAATAAGGGCATATTACAGAATTTCCCCATCGCAACTTTTCAAGTTTAGCAATACATTTGGCTTTTGTGTTGTATTCTTTGCTTATCTCTAAAATATTCATTCTATTTGTTGATTATTAGATACTTAAATATAATTAAAAACCTTTTAAGGGATAGGTGCGTATAAAAAAATCAAATGCGGATACCGATCATCAGAATATCATCTATCTGCTCCTTATCGCCTTGCCATTTGCTGGCGTAGTTTTCCAGAAATTTGCCCTGTTCTTTCATTGGTTTATCCTGAATCCGTAGTAAAATTTCCTTTACTCTTTTAATCATCAGTTTTTTTCCTGCTTCCCCAAATAAATCAGCATATCCATCTGTGAAGATATAAAATGAGTCGTTTGGCTGCAACTCAACTTTGTGTGTTTCGTACTGTTGTTCATCATCCGTAAAACCTGCAATTCCTTTTTTTGTTGCTTTTATTTCTTCAATCATTTGTTGTCCTTTACGGATAATCCAGATTGGCCTGTTGGCACCGGCATAATATAATGTTACCGGCTGCGAATCGTCATCCGGCTTGTCGATGCGTACAAGGGCTATGTCCATTCCGTCTCTGGTAGAATCGCTGTTTTCAGACTGTCTGAGAGAGGCCTTAATGCCTTTGTTGAGAAGGTTTAATATTTCGGATGTATCATTACTTTGTATAACGGCATCTTTAAGTTTTTCGGCTCCAATCATGCTCATAAATGCTCCCGGAACCCCATGGCCAGTACAATCGGCAGCGGCAAGAAACAGGGTGTTAGTGTCTTTTTTATTGTGAAAAAAATAAAAATCTCCGCTTACAATGTCTTTGGGCTTAAACAACACAAACGACTGGGGGAATGCAGCCAGTATATCCCTGCGGTGCGGGAGCATAGCGCGCTGAATACGTTTGGTGTAAGTAATACTTGCAGTAATGTCCCGGTTTTTTTCTTCAATTTCTTTATTCTTTAATTCAATAATATGCTTTTGCTGGCGTGTAATGTGCAGTGTGCGGAAAATAAAAGCAGCAAAACCTATTACAAGCAGCAGACCTGCTATAGCCGAAAATATAATTACATTTTGTTTTCTGTGCTTTTCTTCTGCTACTGCTGTTTGTTTTTCCAGTTCACTCTTATGCCTTGCCTCTTCAATAACCTGTTTTTTTTCAAATTCGTAATTCATTTCAGACTGCACAATTTTCTGCGTGTTTTGCTCATTAAACAGGCTGTCTTTGGCGGCAGTATATTTTTTATAATGTTCAAAGGCTTTTGCAGGCTGCCTGGTTTGTTCGTAAACATGACTGAGCACTTTTTCAAATTCCCTGATGTGTTCAAGCGACCCAATAGTATGGCTGATGGTTATTGATTTTTGCAGGAACAACTCGGCATCTTTATATTTTCCTGTAAGTGAATAAATGGTGCCAATATTACCAAGGCTTGCTGCGATACCGCTCTGGTTGTCAATTTTTTCAAACAATTTTAATGCTTTAAAATAATAATCCAGGGCAAGGGGGTAATTTTTCAGACGGGTGTATGCTTCCCCTAGGTTAACAAGGGTTGAAGCCATATATAATTTATTGTCTTCTTCCGTAGCGAGGGTCAGTACTTTTGAATAATAGTAAATAGCATCAATGAATTTTTTTTGTTCCACGAAAGCGTTTCCGATATTACCGTAAAGATTAAGAATATCCTTTTTGTTCCTCGCGGCTTCCTTTATCTTCACTACTTCAAAGTAGCACTCTAGCGCTTTCGAATGATTTTTCTGGGATGCATATATCACACCGATATTTCCCAGCGTATTTGCATAAAACTGCTTATCACCAATTTCCTGGGCAATAAGCATTGCTTTGAAATTATAGTCCAGTGCTTTGGAATAATTACCCTGGCTCCAGTAGATGCTTCCGATATTACTAAGTGATTGAGCAGTGCCTGTTTTATCGTTTAAAGACTGGCGTATGGTGAGGGCCTTAAAATAATAATCAAACGCAACCGGGTAATTGCCTTTTAACCAATTAAATACACCCAGGTTGTTGTATGAAACCGCCTGGAGTTTGTCTCTTACATACTGAGCAGATGAAAAGTTATTTTCCTTTTCAAAAAGTGACTGGGAGTATTGCAGGGCCTGGTTGCTGAGTATAATGGCAGTATCCGGATTAACATTCATCAGCTTCCTGGCAAGGTCGTTGAGAGCTATAATCCTGCTGGTATCATGCAGGCCGGAGGACTGCAGCAATGAAAATAATGAATCAACGGATTTGCTGTTTTGACCGTTCAAATAAGTAAATGACAGTTGAAGGAAAAATACTGTCAGTAAAAAGTATTTTCTGATGTTCCTGGACTGTGAAGGATGAGAATGAACTTTCGTCATTCATTTAATGTTAAAATGGTATAAAAGCCGAAAAGATTATCTTTCTGACATCAACTCCTGAATAATCTTTTCAATGCTAACCCCCTCAGCTTCAGCTTTGTAGTTACGTACAATACGATGACGAAGAATTGCTGTAGCAATGGCTTTAACATCCTCAATATCAGGTGAGTATTTGCCTTTGATAAGAGCATGGCATTTTGCCCCTATCACCAGGAACTGGGAAGCCCTTGGACCTGCCCCCCATGATAAATAAGTGTTTGAAATATTTGCGGCATGCTCCGTGCCCGGACGTGTTTTTGCTGCCAGTTTCACGGCATATTCCAATACATTGTCCGTAACCGGGATCCTGCGCACCAAATCCTGGAAATAAATAATTTCTTCAGCATTCAGCACTTTTTTAAGCTGGGTGGTTTTGTTGGAGGTGGTATTCTTCACCACGGTAAGCTCATCCTGGAATTTAGGATAATCCAGCCATACATTGAACATAAAACGATCGAGCTGCGCTTCGGGCAGGGGATAGGTACCTTCCTGCTCAATAGGGTTTTGAGTAGCTAACACAAAAAATGGGTTGCCTAAATCATAACGTTTACCAGCAACGGTGATGCTGCGTTCCTGCATGGCCTCCAGCAATGCTGCCTGGGTTTTAGGGGGAGTACGGTTAATCTCATCAGCAAGAATGATATTGGCAAACAAGGGGCCTTTTACAAATTTGAAATGGCGGTCGTCACCTAAGATTTCAGATCCGGTGATGTCGGACGGCATTAAATCCGGGGTAAACTGGATACGATTGTAAGTTAAACCCAAAGCATCGGCTATTGTGTTGACTAATAGTGTTTTAGCTAGTCCGGGAACACCGATAAGCAAACAGTGCCCCTTACTGAAAATTGAAATAAGAACATCTTTTACAACTTCATCCTGACCGATAATAACTTTACTTATTTCGGCATTCAGTTCTTTATATTTTGCTACAAAAGCATCGGCTGCTTCTACATCTGATTTATACATGGTTACGAATAACGAATTATTACAAATTTACTTGGTTCAGATAGCGAATCTTTACGAATTTACGAATCTGCGTTTGATAACTACCGACTATAATTTTTACTAATCTTATTGCCTACTGTTAAAAGGCTTAATTGCCAACATTTTTTTACAAACTCCGAATTACTAACTACCGACTATCAACTAATTAATCCATTTATTGCTAAAGGTACAATTTTTATAATCATCGGCAATGCGTACAAAGGTTGAGGCAGATTTCCTTTTGATCCATTTTTGAACCGCTTCCTGTTGTTTTTTTGCCAGGGCAATGGCCTGCATTTTCTGGTAATCATCTACCAGGTTGGCCCGGTGTGGCGCTGTCCGCGTTTTTAAATACAAAATGCGGTATGCCTGTTTACCATCGGGCCCTGTCATAGGCATCGGTTTTGTAAATTCACCTACTTTTAGCTTATCAATTGCAAAAGCAACATTTTGGTCAACCTGTCCAATTTCATCCATCTGGAAGCGGGTAGCACCAGTAAACGGATTAATAATTAAGCCACCACTATTTTTACTTTCTTCATCGTCCGAATATTTACCGGCAGCATCAGAGAAACGAATGGTATCAGCCTGCAAAATGCCATAAATCGTATCCAGCGACTGTTTGGCTTTTAACAGATCGGCAGCCTCCACTTTTGGAGCAATCAGCAGGCTTCGTGCATCCACTTCATCGCCCCTGCGCTCAATAAGCTGGATGATAAAATATCCGTAAACGGTCTCGAACACATCACTTATCTCATTTGGTTTTAGCTTAAAAGCCCAGGCATCCCATTCAGGCACAAACTGTCCGCGTTGAATATGCTCATACAAACCACCTTTGCTTGCAGAACCCGGATCCTCAGAATAAAGGGCCGCCATAGCAGGGAATGCGCTTTCGCCTTTCATGATGCGCTGACGTATGCCTTCAATTTTATCTTTTGCTTCTTTTTTAGCTTCAGGGGTGGTTTTTGGCTTTTTTACAATTTGTCCCACCTCAACCTCTGCATTTATAAGGGGTATAGAGTCTTCCGGGATGCTCATGTAATAGTTTTTCACGTCATTTGGAGTAACGCTGATATCGCCCGTTACTTTACTTTGCATTTGCTGCGCCATTACAATGTCACGCACTTTTTCACGCATTTCGGCTTTGTAATCGTCAGGGGATTTGCCATAAAAGCTTGTGAAGCGTTCTTCAGAGCCAAGCTGCTGCAAATAGTAATTCATACGCCTGTCCAGTTCCTGATCCACCTGCGATTCGGCAGGGTAGAGGCTGTCCTTCTGTGCCTGGGCAAGCAATAGTTTCTGGTATAAAAGTGTTTCCAGCAGTTTGCAACGCGTATTGTCATCTACCGGTTCCTGCTCGGCAATCATTTGCTGGTACTGAGCTTCCAGTTCAGATTGCAGGATGATGTTGGAACCAACAGCTGCTACAACGCGGTCAATTACAGTGCCTTGTGCGAAGCCCCTCCCGGCCTCCCCAAAGGGGATGAGAAATAGCGAGAAGGCTATTAACCAGTAATTGTTCCTCCCCTTTGGAGAGGTAGGGTAAGGCCTTTTATTTTTTTGTGTTATCATCAATATATATTTCAATGTCTTTACTGTTTAATGCATCATTATAAATATCTTCTTTCATTTTAGTGACAAGCTGCAATTTACGCTTGTTCAGAATGATATTTTTAATGTTATCCTTTTCAAAGCTTAGTGGCGAAATGCTGTTACGAATCTTAAAACCTTTAATATTCAGGTAATAATTATAAAGCGAATCATTTACTTCAACCAAACGGTTGTTTTGCAAAAAAAGCTCTTTGTTATACGTCTGGATGGGTATTTCTTTCAGCAAATCATCAAACAGCAGCCAGGAGTTTTCGTCCAGGTAAAAGTTTTCAGCAAACTGGTGACAGTAATCGGTAAGCTGTTGCTTGTCTTTTGCATTGTCTGATTTGTACCATTTTTCAAGCTTGTTAATACCCGGTGCTTTTTTGTTAACCTTAACATAAATCACCTTAATAATATTGTCCTTGAGCTCAAAATTACTTTTGTTGTTGTTGTAATACTGCTCAATTTCCTCATTGGTAACTGTGGTATCCAGCTTTTGTTTTACCAGCTCTTTTTCATACGTATAGGTAATAAGGGAGTTCCTGTATGCTGCCAGCTGTTTTTCCACATTTTTCTGAGCTTCGTCCAGGTTATCTTCAGCCTTTTGTATTACCAGAGTTTCACGCACCCAGTTGTCAATGAACTTTTTTACCAGTTCAATGCTGTCTTTGGCAGAAGTGCCTTTAGGCACTATGTTCTGAATATCGTCCTGGTATAAGTACGCATCATTTACACGTGCCAGGGCCTTGCGGTTTTCATCCTCATTATCTTTTGACGAACAGGAAACAATGGAAGTTACAATGAAAAGAAAAAATAAGGCAGCAAAAGATTTGAGGGAGGTCAATAAAACAGCATTCACCGATTCAGATACTGACCGGTGAAAGCTGCTCATATTAACAGAGTATGGAAAATGCAGACGGAAACGACTATTACTTAATTGTGGCAAGAACGTTTTTATCAATTGTTACTGTGTATTTTTTTCTCAGTTCGGCAAGCCATTCTTTTTCAAGGTGATTCTGGTAGTCGGCAGTAACCATTCCTTTAGCATCCTGGAATGATTTAGGTCCCGGAGGCACAATTTTATTTACCACAACAATCACAATTTTTTTGTCTTTTTCAGAGTTCATATCGGCAGAAATTCCTTGTTTCCAGCTCTTATCTACAAACTCATTTTCGGTTTTGCTGAACACACGGCTTTCAGTCTGTAAATTCAGCTGTGTGTCCTTGTTTATTGCCGCAATGATGTCTTTTTCCGACTTTTTCTCAGCCAGCATCTGGCGTACCTGCTGGGCTACTTTTGCATCGGAACAGCTGTATACGGTTGCATCGGCACGTTCTTCCCACATGTAATTGTTTTTGTTTTTTTCATAAAACTCTTTTGCACCTGTAGTGTCTTTCACTGCTTTGGACCACACTTTACGATCGGTAAGCTCAAACAGCAAAATGCCATCATGATATTCTTCCATCAGGGCTTTAAACTCCGGGTATTTTTGATCAAGGCGCGCTTCTTCATAAGCTATTGCAGATTCATCTACAAACTGTTTGTACAATTGGTTGATAAGGATGCTCTTGTCAATTTTAGGGCGTTTGCTCTGGTGGCTCGCAATGTAATTGGCAAAATCAGTTTGGGTGTACTGCTTGTCATTGAAGTTGAACATTGTTTTCTTCAGGTCTTTAGCCTTGTTTTTATCCCAGGTGCCATCAAACACAGTAGAGTCAACCACTTTTGTAAATTCATCGCGTGCGGGAAGGTTTTCTTTGAATTTGTATTCCGCTTTTATTTTTGCGATAAGCGATGCACGACCTGCCTGTGAGCGAGAGTCTTTTGTAACTTTATCTTTCAGTTCATTTTTCATGGCATCAAAGCTTGCAAGTCCGCGTTTGTCAACCAGTCGGATTACGTGCCATCCGTATTTTGTTTTAACAGGTTCTGAAATATCGTTTTTGTTTTTCAGGGCAAATGACGCTTTTTCAAATTCCATCGGCATTTTATTGGTACCAAACCACATCAGCTCACCGCCTTTTTTGGCAGATGTTTTATCGTCTGAAAATTGTGTTGCCAGCTCTTCAAATTTTGCTCCGGCTTTTAATTTATTGTATATCTCATTGATTTTTGCACGGGCATTGATCGAGTCTTCTTTGGTCATGTTTGGTGGTGTTTTTACCATGATGTGGCCTACCAATACTTCGCCCTGGGCTTTTCTCCTGTCATGAACTTTAATAATGTGGTATCCGAAACGGGTACGTACCGGCATTGAAACATCACCCACCTTTGTGCTGTATGCAGCGCTTTCGAACGGGTATACCATTTGTAATGCAGTAAAATATCCTAAATCCCCTCCGTTGTCTTTTGCTGAAGGATCATCAGAAATGCCTCTTTCAGCAGCCACTTTATTAAAATCCTCGCCTTTTAAAACGCGGGAGCGTATTTTCATGATTTTGTTGTAAGCATCAAGTGTATCTTTAGGCAGGGCCGTTTCTGATACTTTTACAAGGATGTGTGAAGCATGGACATCTTCCTGCAAACGTGAATACGTTTCCTGCAGCAGCCTTTCATTTACATCTTTATCAGTAAGGTAAGGTTGCGCCAACTGTTTACGGTAACCCGAAAGCTCGTCCCTGAATGCTTTGGCCGTATCCAGCTTCAGCTCTTCGGCTTCGCGCACTTTCAGCTTAAAGTTCACAAAAAGATCCACATAATCATTGAGGGATTTGGGATCATTGGAAGCTTCTTTTGTATTGTTTTTTTTGTACACCGTTTCAAACTCGGCTACCGTTACCTTATCCTGACCAATGGTCATAAGCACAGCATCTTTTTTATTCTGAGCTGTAATTGCATTAATTGCTAATAATGTAAAAGGAAGTACTAAAGATTTTGCAAAAGTTGCTCTATTCATAACAAGTTAATTTAATTTTAGGGTAGCAAATGTAGCTAATATTACGATGTATTAAAACAAAAACCGTCCTGAAGTGTCCGGGACGGCTTTGTTAAAATTTGTTAAGGCTTTAGTTTCAGGTTTAAAGTTTCAGGTTAGTTTAACCTTGAACCTGAAACTTTAAACCATTTAACGACTATAATTCGGAGCCTCACGTGTAATAGTAACCCCATGAGGGTGGCTTTCACGGATACCGGCATTGGTAATTCGTATAAATTTGGCATTTTGAAGCGCAGCAATATTTTTGGCGCCACAGTAACCCATACCGGCACGCAAACCGCCAACAAACTGGTAAATTACTTCTGCAAGGCTTCCTTTCACTGGTACACGGCCCGAAATACCTTCCGGAACCAGCTTTTTTATATCATCTTCCGCATCCTGGAAATAACGGTCTTTTGAACCTTTCTGCATAGCTTCTATAGAGCCCATACCCCGGTAGGATTTGAATTTACGGCCCTCAAAAATGATGTTTTCGCCCGGGGATTCTTCAACACCTGCAAACATAGACCCCATCATTACAGAACTTGCACCTGCGGCCAGGGCTTTTACAATATCACCTGTAAAACGGATACCACCGTCAGCAATAATCGGGATGTTTTTACCTTTCAATACTTTGGCAACCTCCATAATGGCAGTTAATTGTGGAACACCTACACCCGCTATAACACGAGTTGTACAGATGGAGCCAGGCCCAATACCAACTTTTACGGCATCAGCACCGGCTTTTGCAAGCAGCAGTGCCGCTTCAGGAGTAGCAATATTGCCTACAACCACCTGCAAGCCAGGGAATTTTTTCTTTACTGATTTTAGTGCTTCTATTACACCTTTTGAATGGCCATGGGCAGTATCAATAACAATAGCATCCACATCTGATTTTACGAGGGCAGCAACACGTTCAAGTATGTCAGGTGTGATACCAACCGCAGCGGCTACACGCAGGCGGCCCAAGTTGTCTTTATTGGCATTCGGATGTACTTTTACTTTAATAATGTCACGATAAGTGATAAGACCCACAAGTTTACCGTTTTTGTCTACTACAGGCAGTTTTTCAATACGATGGTGCTGAAGGATTTGCTCGGCTTTTTTAAGATCAGTACCCTCTTTGGCAATTACCAGGTTTTTACTGGTCATTACTTCCTTAATCGGGCGCTTGGTATTGCGTTCAAAACGTAAATCACGGTTGGTAACTATACCAATAAGCTTGTTTTCATTGTTCACTACCGGAATACCCCCGATTTTAAATTCTTTGATCATGTTCAATGCGTCTGCAACTATCGCATTTTCAGTTAGTTTCACAGGATCAAGTATCATTCCGCTTTCAGAACGTTTTACTTTACGTACCTGGTCGGCCTGTTGCTGAATGGTCATGTTTTTATGCAAAACCCCAATACCGCCTTCCTGTGCAATGGCAATAGCAAGCTGGTATTCGGTAACGGTATCCATTGCAGCTGATACCAAAGGGGTATTCAGCTTAATTTTTTTTGAAAAGTAAGATGCAGTTTCTACTTCACGCGGAAGTATTTCAGAATAAGCAGGTACTAACAGTACATCATCATAGGTGAGACCTTCACCAACGAATTTAGCAGAATCTAAAGGCATAAGATTTTGATTTTTTTGTGACTTCTTTGAGGAAAACGCAGACACAGATTGAATTTTTGGTTAAAATTCCTGCAAATATACACAATTACGGGTTACAGATAACGAATTGTTACGAATTTACGAATCTGTGCGTTTCGCTCTTACTGTAACTTTTAATCTAAAAACCGCCTTTTCAAATCCGGGGTGGGAATCATGCAGGACTCACGTTTTCCAAAGAACCGGTAACGGTTTTTGGCAATATAATCGTATACAAAGTTCCTTATAAAAGGCGGGACAATAATAAAGCCATACATGAGCTTCCAGAAGCCGCCTAAATCCCTTAATACATTAAGGGCTCCTGACGAACGCTGGATAACCTGGTCGCCACGGACATAAATGAAGGAATTGAACTGGTCTAAAGGTAAATTGAATTTTTTAAGCAAAGCCTGGCCGCTTTCAGATTGAAGGGAAGCAAATTTGAATTTCGCTTCCTTATCGTGTTTTATCACGAACTGGACACTGGAATTGCATAGGTTGCAAACACCATCAAACAATATTATGCGCGCATCATTATTCATAACTCAATTTACTGTTATAAAGATAGTGAAGAATGGTGAATTTTGGAATGTTGGAAAAGTGGGTTATCGGGTTATTGGTTAATGGTTATTGGTTATTGGTTATTGGTTATTGGTTATTGGTTATTGAGTTATTGGTTATCCGTTATTAATGAATAATAAGGGTATAAAAATAAGAAAGCGGTAAGAGGTGTTTACAGCTCTAATGTGTAATTAACGCTGAAACATTTTTCTACAATTCTGAGTTTCAATAGCAAACATTCTTCCACTATTCCACCAAACAACTACCAGTATTCATAATCGTACACAACACGGGTAGAACTATAATCGCTTTTGTATATACTCTCTGTAACAAGTTCGCGTTCGTCATACTTTTCAACTGATTTTGAAAGGTAGTCGAAGGTTTCAGTACTGGTTTCCTTCAATGTTTTACCATCAGGGTAATAAGTATATGTTGAAATAGTTGCAGGTTTATCCATACAGGTACCATTGTATACGGTTTGTTTTACCATCAGATTGTTGCTGTTGTACTGTGTTTGGGTTGTATAGGTGCTGCTTCCTCCGCCACCGTACTTCATTACTGATTCTATCTCATTTCCATTTTTGTCGTACTTATACGTTTGTGAGGATACTGATTTTGATGAAAAACCTTCAGCGTTATCTTCGCTGATGGTTTTTATTGAAAGCAGTTTATCACCACTGAATTTGTATTCGTTTGTTGTTTTTTGTGTTGAAATAGCCCCGTTTTCATCGGAAGTGCTCACTGAAGAAAGCAGGTTGCCCTTGCTGTCGAATTTTGAAACTGTCCGGTTTTTGTTTGGCGAGCATTGAGTTTTACGGGCTGACCAATAATATTCGGTAGTTTGCACATACCCTCCTTTTTTATCGTATACATTTGTTATAGTGGATTGAAGGTTATTGTGGTCATAATTTGAAGAAGAAGTTAGCTGATTTTTATTGTCGAACTGCGAAATGGTTTTATAAATAACAACACCGGAGGAATCCGTTATCGATTCAATAAGGTTACCACTTGCATCGTATTTCCTTATATCAGAATAAACAACAGTTTTTGCATCATCTTCCGGTTTCATAGTATACATCCCCAGGGAAGAGGTGGAAGAAGATTTGGTTAGCCTGTTTGCGTCATCGTAAGAATATTTTACAGAAGTTCTGACTTTACCGGTTGAATCGTATGTTGTTGATTCAATGAGATTATCTTTTGCATCGAATTTTGCAACAGATTTAGTCATCATTTTACCTGCCCAGTTCTCACTAATATTTTCTACCAGATTTCCTTTGCGATCATAAATGGTTTTGGCCTGAGATGATAATTTGGCATTATTTAAAGTGCTGTCTTCAGTAGAATATGTGAGTGTATTTATTGCTTTGATTTTGTACTTAACAATGTAATTCACACTGGTATCAATGCCTTTTAAATCATCCTTTTTTACTGAAGCAATCACCTGTGCATTGAGGCAGCTTAATGACAGTACAGGCAGGCCCAATGCTGCAAAAGCAACTAAAAAGGATTTTGAAATACTAAGTTTCGTGTTCATAATTTTTTTTGAGTTTAAAAAATCAGTTTAAACATAATATGGTTCAAGATTAAAATAGAGTTTGAGCCCTGAATCTTTGAAAATTTTACCAATACTCATAAGTATATACATACCTGCTGGCGTTTCTTGGACTTATTGAAATCTGTTCAACCGGAATAAAGCGCTCGTCATACCTGTATACTGTTTTTGAAGGATAGTCAAATGATTCGTACGAAACTTCTTTCAGTTTTTTACCGTCAGGGTAGTACGTATAAAGAGTAATACTTGCCGGCTTATCCATGCAGGTTCCGTTATAAACAGTTTGTTTGGTTATTTCGTTATTTTTATTGTATTCTGTTTTGGTTGTATAAGTTGCACTTCCTCCACCACCGTATTTACTAACGGATTCTATTTCATTTCCATTTTTGTCGTATTTATAGGTTTGTGATGTTACCGATTTAGAATTATAGCCTTCCGATTTGGTTTCTGTTGTAGATTTAATAGAAATCAATTTATCACCATCAAATTTGTATTCGTTTGTACTTTTTGTGGTTGAAGTTTCACCGTTGTCTTCGGAAATTTCAACCGATGAAATTTCGTATCCTTTGCTATCATACTTAACAACAGCGCGGTTCTTTTTTGGTGAGCATTGTGTCCTGTTTGCGTTAGTATAATACTCAATGGTCTGGGTTGAACCGCCCTTTTTGTCGTATACGTATGATACAACAGACTGCAGTTGGCTGTGATCGAAGCTTTGAGAAGAAATTAGCCGGTTTTTATTGTCATATGCTGATAAGGTTTTATTGGTAGTTACCCCTGCTGAATCGGTTGTGTATTCAACAACATTGTCATTAAAATCATACCGGTTTTTATAAGTGTAGGTAACGTTTTTACCAGCATCTTCCGTTTTGGCTGTATAGGTGTATAGTGGCATTGTAGTTGATGTTTCTGCCTCCCTGCCGGAATTATCATAACGCGTTTGCTGAGAGTATGTGACTTTGCTTGCCGAATCGTAAGTCGTGAACTCTATTTGTCGGTCATAATTATCGTATTGTCTTTTTTCTGTTAATGATATTTTATTCATTGAATCGTATACAACATATTCCAGAAGGTTATTTTTGGAATCATACTTGGATTTTCTTGTTTCCATTATTTTGCCGTTTGCATTTTCAGATATGTTTTCCAACCTGTTCCCATTTCTATCATACAGGGATCTGTCTTTTGAAGCCAGCTTTGCATTGGCCAGTGTACTATCCTCTGAATTGTATGTATGTATAGTGATTGATTTTATTTTATATTTTATAATATAGTCGGTTGCCGTAGAGTCCATTGCTTTTTTCTCATCCTTTGCTGCAGTAATCTGTGCTTTCAGGGTGTATGAAAAAAATAATGAAAAGCTCATTAATAGAACGGTTGTTGAAGTACTCAGTTTTGTTTTCATAAGTGTTTTTTAATCTTTTGAAAGATATATATTTATTTATTCGAAACCTTAAAAACGTGCAAATACTTATTGTATTGTTGGATCATTTAATACACCTGTAAACAGAACAGCCCCGGTTGTGTTGTGCTTAATCATAAAAATAAATGGTCGGTCGGCATTAAATTCTTTTGGCTGGCGAGGTGCGCTTCCTGCTTCCATAGAAACTGCGGTGGCAGCGGCCGCTTCCGTGCCTGTTTCGTTCACATCTACAAAGGTCTGATGGATCACCTGACCAATTAAAAGTTCTTTGCTGTCAGACATGTTTGAAAAATCGGCTTTGTCAGAAAACGGTGTGCTCATTCCCATTTTAATAAGGTCTTCTTTCAGCGTGTACTTGGCTTCTACCTTGAATTTTGGCAAAATAACCCTTACCAGTTCCCCGTTTCCTTTCTGATTGAAATTGGATGCCACCGCTGCTACACTGCTAATGGTTTGTCCTTTTTTAGGAAGGATGAGTACCATCGAAAGTTCTCTGCCTTTGTAAGGCAACTCTACAATTTGCGCTTCGTTGGTTTCAGCGTAATTAAAGCCTTTTACCTGACGCATCATTTTCGCTTTTACTTTTTCACCGGAGGCTGTGGTAAAGTCCTTGTCCTGTGTGTACTCTGCTTCAAAAGGGCGTGCCCAGTCCGCTTTAAAATAAACGGCATTGGTCAGGATAAGGCGTGTGTTTTTTGTTATATGATTAGGAGAAAGTAAGTCTTTTATCTTGTTGTTCGTTTTGCTTTCTACCCATGTGTTGATGGTTTTCAGGGCATTGTCAGGCTGCTGTATAAAATCCAGGTTTTCAATTTGCGCCTTGTAATTTTCGGTGTTTACAGTAGTAAACTTATTTAAGAATGAATAGCCTTTTTGTGCCCAAAGCGCGTTAACAACACTCAGCTTATAGTCAGCAGTTGCCGGGTTCAGCGCTGTTGTTAAAGCATTCATTTCCGAATGCCTTGTTTTTTCATCATTAGTTAAATGCAGCACCTGGTGCATTTCTTTTTCTGTTTGTCCTTTGGCGCCTTCACTGGTCATTGCAAGGGCTGAATAAATACTGAACGAAGAAAAAAAGATGTTTTTGTTTTTCTGTGTTTCAGCAGTAAGGTAGTTTTTAAGTAAATCGTTTGCAAACAGGTTGTTTCCTGCTACAACAGAACTTTGCGGAGCTGGTAGTTCTTCGGTTTTCATGTTTTCCTGGGTTGGTAGTGTTTGTTCAGCATTTTGTTTTTTATTGCTACAATGTGCAAAAGCAAATAGGGTGGAAAGTGATAGAAAAGTGATGCGTTTCATTTTTAGTGGGTTTATTGTGAAGATGCATTTAAAAAGCGGATTCCATAAATTTTATGAAATTATTTTTTGAAATTGAAGGGGGAATTGAAATAGCCACAGATTCAAAGATTAAAAGGCTTTTGTTTTAAAAGTGTAGGCGTGTAAATATTTGATTATTAGATATTTATGTTTTTTGCGATTTTGTTTCAGACAACACTTGCTGAAAATATCCGGGCGATTTTAACAGGCGGGAGCCATACCAGGAGAAAAGTTCCCCATCTACCAGCAAAATTTTGGAATCGGGACATATAGATTTCAGCTCCCGGATGTGCTTTTCTTTGAAAGGGTAAGGTTCTGATGATAACAGTATCAGTTCCGGAGCAGCATCCCTAAGCAGAGCCTGATTTACTTCCGGGTAGCGCTCGTGATTGCTGAAAACATTCTGAAACCCGCAGCGGCTGAGCATATCATTGATAAAAGTATTGTTGCCTGCCGCCATCCATGGATCGCGCCAGATGAAATAGGCAACGGTTTGTAGTTGGAAGTTTGTAGCCTGTTGAGCTGCCAGATTACGGAATGCTGCTTCAATTTGAAGCTTAAGCAGTTGAGACGGGTGTTGCCTGTTCACCAAAGTACCAATGCGGGTAATCATGTCCAGGGCATCGCTTAGGGTATAAATATTGCTCATCCAAACAGGGTATTCCTGCATCAGGAGCTCAATCTGGGATTGTTCGTTTTCTTCTTTATTGCCAATAATCAGGTCGGGCTGAAGCTGTTTAATAATATCGAAATTGAGCTTTTTTGTGCCTCCGGTACGGGTTTTAGAGCGGAACCATTCATTGGGGTGAATACAGAATTTAGTGATGCCAACCACTTCATCGCGCAAGCCTAAATCGTATAATAATTCTGTTTGAGAGGGTACAAGGGAAACGATCCGTTTAGGAAAGGAGGGGAGCTCTATTTTTCTGCCTAGCTGATCGGTGTAAAGCATTAAATTTTAGAATTGTTGATTTTTAGATTTTTGAATGCTAAAATAAATCTAAAAATCAACAATTCTAAAAATCTAAAATTATTTGGTCAAAGCATTCACAATATCCGTTCTTGTAATGATGTAAGTTTTATCCAGTTTAAAATCACGTACAAGTACAGCAGGGTTCTGATCAGTAATCATTGCCGAAAGGGAATCAATAGGGGCAGAGATATCTACAAACGGGAATGCCGGCTGCATGATCAGCTCAATCGGTTGTGATTTTATTTCAGGGTTTGCAACAATTTTAGAGTATAAAAGGCTTTCATTTACAGAACCAATAATCCTTCCACCGGCAGTTACCGGAACCTGGGAAATATTCATTTTGTTCATCAGTTTAACTGCACTTTCAATGCTGTCGCTGGTTTCAAGGGTAATTAATTTACCATTGGTACTGTTGTTTACAAGATCTTTTGCTTCCAGTCCTTTTTTGTCGAAAAACCCTTTTTCCATCATCCATTCATCGTTGTACATTTTACCAAGGTAGCGGGTACCGTGGTCATGGAAAATAACTACCACTACATCACCCTCTTTCAACTCATCTTTCAGCTGCATCAATCCTGCCATAGCAGAACCAGCTGAGTTTCCTGCAAAAATTCCCTCTTTTTTGGTGATTTCGCGGGTCATCATTGCAGCATCTTTATCCGTAACTTTTTCAAAACGGTCGATAACATTAAAATCAACGTTCTGAGGCAAAAAATCTTCCCCAATACCTTCAGTGATGTAGGGGTAAATTTCGTTTTTATCAAAAATGCCGGTTTCTTTATATTTTTTAAATACAGAACCATAGGTATCTATGCCCCAAACTTTTATATTGGGATTTCTTTCTTTCAGGTAACGGCCTGTTCCTGAGATAGTTCCGCCTGTTCCAACACCCACTACAAGGTGAGTTATTTTTCCTTCGGTCTGTTCCCAGATTTCAGGCCCGGTTTGCTCATAGTGCGCAGTAGAGTTGCTTAGGTTGTCGTACTGGTTTGGTTTCCAGGCATTTGGGACTTCTTTTTCAAGTCTTGAGGAAACAGAATAATAAGAACGGGGATCTTCAGGATCTACGTTTGTAGGGCAAACAATAACATCTGCACCAAAAGCACGCAAAGCATCTACTTTTTCTTTTGATTGTTTGTCGGTAGTTGTAAAAATACATTTATAGCCTTTAATAATGGCAGCTATTGCCAGCCCCATACCTGTATTTCCGCTGGTACCTTCAATTATAGTTCCCCCTGGCTTTAAGCGGCCATCTTTTTCGGCATCTTCCACCATTTTTAGCGCCATACGGTCTTTAATGGAGTTACCCGGGTTAAAGGTTTCCACCTTGGCATATACGGTGGCTTTCATGCCTTTTGTAATGTTGTTAATACGTACTAAGGGCGTATTGCCAATAGTTTCAAGGATATTATTCGATGCTTTTCTCATACCGGGATACAATAGTTTTCAGTTAAAAATGCTGCCATTAAAGTGCAACTGCCTGTAAAAATACAAAAATTTGAAAAGTAGGCTGCCCGTTTTAACATGAGTTATGATTTCTTTTGAGTTCAGAAAAAAAAGTGCTGAATAACTGCCTTAAAAACAGTATTTTGTGTTTATTCAAACGAAAGAACATTTATTTCTACCCTTCGGTTGACTGCTGCTTCAGTTTCATTTTTTGCCTTGGGAAACAGCATCTTTGTATCACCAAAGCCAATGATTTCCATTCGTTCTTTCTCAATACCTTTTTGCACCAGGTAATCGTATACCCTTAAAGAGCGAAGTTCCGAAAGTTCCTGCGCTGATAAACCATCGGTGGTTGTACCACTGCCATTAACATGGCCTTCAATGCGGATGACCATATTTTTATTTTTTTTCATTAGATGGTACAGGGCTTCAACAGATGCGTGGCTGGCATACAATAAAATATCAGTTCCCCCAACAAAGTTGATGCTTTTAAGCTTATACTTTTCGCCTTTTTTCAACTTTGGTAAAATGGTGCGGATGTCGGTAAATGCCTCGGGGCGTTTCTGTAATTCAGCAGTATTGATGGTTTTGGTTTCAATAAAACTTTTATCGCCACTAAATACGAGGGTATATTCCAGCCCTTCTTTTAATCCGGCTGTGAATGAATATTTGCCATCTTTTCCGGTTTCAATTTGCTTAACGGTAGTACCATTATTATCGCTCAGTAGTACTTCGGCTTTGATCGGAAGACTGTCCGGCCCAATAACAATACCGGTAATGGTCGCCTGTTTTACGTAATTGAATTTGATAGTATGGCCTTTTCCGTCAGGGTATACATTGTCAAGTACAAGCATGAATTTATCCCCTTTTTTACCCTGCAGGGATTTGGACCAGGCCTGTCCTATACCGGCACCCACGAACTCGTTTTTTGCATCCGATGTTAGTCCTGTAAAGCCTTTTAACCGTTCATCGTCACGGGATAAGTTGGAACGTAGCGGTTTGACTTGCTTTTTTAATAAGGAAGTGCAAAAGTTGGAATCGGTGTATTTGTAGACAATAAAATCGTAGTCGTTGGACGAATCTTTGGGAGTTATTTCAAATACAAATTCACCATCTAAACTGAGGGTAAGCAGGTACCATGCCGTATTGTGTTCCTTTTCAAAATTGAGTTTGTCCGATTTATTTGCTGCAGTTATTTCCTGCACAGCGCCAAAGCCATTGGGCGCTTGTGTTTCACCATATTTGGTGGATTTGTTGATATTGATTTTAACGGCATCCTTGCAATCGCAGCTGGTAACAGCGGGTTTGGCAGAATTAGTGGGAGCAATATTAGGGGATATGGTTTTACTTGTTACTTTTTGTTGAGCAAACACAGTAGCAGAGTATAAAATAAGCAGCAGAGGGAGTAGGTAACGCATAGTTTTTAAAAGCTTGGTTTTTATTATAATTCAGGTAGAGAGGAAAAGATACAAAATAAGAGGATTATTTTTTTGTAGTGTGTGTTTTAACCGTAAAGGGCGCTAAGTTTACGCAAAGAAGCGCAAAGAAACTAACTATACCTAATCGCCTTTACAGGTGTTATTTTTGATATAATAAAGCTTGGAATAATCAGCATTAGCATACAACAAGCCAGAGTGCATGTGTTAAGAACAAATATGTGTAAAATATCTATATTGACAGGAATTACAGAAACATAATATGTGGTTTGATCAAGCTTGAAAATGCCAAAACAATGCTGGATAAGTGCAATGGTTATAGCAATGCAATTACCATATAACATTCCTTTGCCAATCAAGTAAAAAGCATTGTACAAAAATATTTTCTGGATACTGCCATTTGTTGCACCCAAGGCCTTCATAATGCCAATCATATTTGTCCGCTCCAGGATAAGCACCAGCAGGGCAGAAACCATATTTATACCTGCTACAAGAATCATGAGCACAATAACTATGATAGCATTCATATCCAGCAAATCCAGCCAGGAAAAAATGGTAGGGTATTTTTCTTTTATGGTCTGTGCATTTAAACCCTGTCCCACCATATCGTAGATTTCAACGCCCAGTTTATCAATTTCAGTATACTTTTTTATAACAATTTCAAAGCCTCCCACCTGATCAGCATCCCAATAATTTAATTTTTGAATCTGTTTAAGGTCAACAAGTACAAGGCGTTTGTCAAAATCTTCAAACCCGGTTTCATAAATTCCGGAAATGTAAAACACCTTCACGCGCTGCTCATACTGAATATGGATACTATCTTCTTTTTGTGTCAGAAAATAAATCACCATTTTATCCTTCAACTTTAATTCCAGCTTATCAGCAAGGTATTTTGAAATAACAATGTCACGGGAAACCCCTGTATCACTTACCGAAATGGTCGTGCCTTCCTTTAAATTGTCGTTGATGAATTTCCAGTCATAATCCTTTTCAATTCCCTTTAATAGTACGCCTTCATTATCGGTTTTTGTTTTTAAAATACCGCTTTTTGTGGCATACACCTGTATGTGGCTTATTTCAGGATCATTCTTCAGATCTTCCAGGAATGGCTGTTGCTTACTGATGGGCTGCGGCTCATCGCTGGTATTGTTATCATAATTGGTGATTTGGATGTGGGAGCCAAAGCCGATAAGTTTATTGCGGATTTCGTTTTGGAAACCGGTAACCACAGCAACGGTAAGGATAATGACTGCAAGTCCAAGAGCAATACCAATTACAGAAATACGAACAATTGGGTGCGATAATTGCTTACCCTTACCTGCACCGGATATGATTCGTTTGGCTATGAAGCGTTCTGTATTCAAAATTCTGTTAGCTTTGACACTTAAATCTACGAATAGCGTCCCGATAACTATCGGGATTAAGCGAATAACGAATTGTTGTAATAATCTATTTCGATTCGTTATTCGTATAATTTGCAATTCGTTGTAAACAAAGGTACTATTTTACATGAAGATGAAAACGTATAAAATTGTTATACTATTTATAAGTGCTTTAATTGCTTGTAATGCAGGAGCACAGGGTATTGTGCAGGTAGATAACACGGTTAAAACCATCAATGATATAAAAGTTGGGGCTGACCGTACACAGGAATATTTACCATTGTTAAAAGGGAAAGCAGTGGCTATCGCTGCCAACCAGTCGTCAACTATTAAACAGACTCATCTTGTAGATAGCCTGGTAGCACTGGGAATAAATGTAAAAAAAGTATTTTGTCCAGAACATGGCTTTCGTGGAACGGTAGATGCCGGTAAAAAGGTGAAAACCTATAAAGATTCAAAAACGGATTTGCCGATCATATCCCTGTACGGAAAAAATAAAAAGCCTTCACTGGCCGATTTGCAGGATGTGGATGTGGTGATATTTGACATACAGGATGTGGGTGTTCGTTTTTATACTTATTTATCTACGCTTCACTACATTATGGAGGCTTGTGCAGAAAATAATAAGTCGCTGATTGTTCTTGATCGGCCTAATCCCAATGGGTATTATATTGACGGGCCTGTGATGGAAGAGGCTTATAAGTCATTTTTAGGTTTGCACCCGGTACCTCTTGTGTATGGCATGACCATTGGTGAGTATGCCCAGATGATCAATGGTGAGGGATGGCTGAAGGACAAGGCAAAGTGTAATTTAAAAGTAGTTACACTTCAGAATTATACGCATTCTGATTTTTATGAGTTGCCTATAAAGCCTTCTCCCAACTTACCGAATATGTCATCGGTATACCTGTATCCAAGTCTTGGATTATTTGAAGGAACGGTGGTTTCTGTTGGTCGGGGAACAGATTTGCCTTTCCAGGTAATCGGACATCCAACGCTGAAGGAAACAACTTATTCTTTTACCCCAAAGCCACAAAGCGGGGCAATGAGCCCTAAATATAACGGTCAGGTGTGCCATGGCTTTAACTTATATGAATTTGGTAAGGAATACATGAAAGATACCAAAAAAATTTACCTGTTCTGGCTGATGGGAACCTATAAAAACACCCCGGATAAAGCTACTTTTTTTGACGAAAATTTTAATTATCATGCCGGCAATGCTACCTTACAGAAGCAGATTAAAGATGGTGTGACGGAAGCGGACATCCGTGCCAGTTGGCAGGAGGGGATAAAAAAGTTCAAAGTTATACGCAAGAAATACCTGCTATATAAGGATTTTGAGTAACTCAACCATTTTATATGAATAATCTAAAAAAGGCCGGTTTTGTCCTGATTTTTCTGGGAATAGTAGCTTTCTGCTACTCGCAAAATAATCACGATACAATTACATTTGATACTGGCAAGCCGTTTTTGCTGGAAACAAAAAAAGTATTTTCAAATGGTGATTTGATGATTAATTTTGGGGGAAGTGTGGATGTAATGGGAACAAACTTAAATCCCAACGATCCAACCCCAACCTCCTATTATTCTTATATAATTGAGCTGTCTGACAAAACAGCTCAAACTATAATTTATATAAAATCTTATGAGATTGGCAAACCGGAAGCAACTAAAGACTGGAATGGTTATCAATTTACTGTGTTGGATAACAATGTAGAAAGGTTGAAACTGCATAGTTCCCTTGAAGGCCGCGTTTTAAAGGTACAAGTTTCCCAAAAGGCTAAATAAGTAGTTTTAAAGAAATAGGCTTCATTTATGGCACAACCCTTTACATCCCTTCCAAAATTTACTAAATTTGCATCCCACAAAAAAATAAAATACAAAAATCATGTTTGATAGTTTAAGTAGTAAGTTAGAAAGGGCCTTCAAATTATTAAAAGGGCAGGGAAAAATTACTGAAATCAACGTATCGGAAACCATTAAGGAAATCCGCAAGGCTCTACTGGATGCTGACGTTAACTATAAAGTTGCCAAACAATTTACTGATACCGTAAAAGAAAAAGCTCTTGGGCAAGAGGTGCTTACAGCCATTTCGCCAGGCCAGTTGATGGTGAAGATTACCCATGAAGAATTAACCAAGCTCATGGGTGGCGAAACGGCCGAGTTTAAACTGAACCGTAACCCTACGATTATTTTAATGAGTGGTTTGCAGGGTTCCGGTAAAACCACTTTCTCTGGTAAGCTTGCCAATTATTTCAAAACAAAGCGTGGTAAAAAACCTTTATTGGTAGCCTGTGATATTTATCGTCCGGCTGCTATCCAGCAATTGCATGTTTTAGGAGAGCAGCTTGGAGTGGATGTGTTTTCACAACCTGATAATAAAGATGCTGTAGATATTGCAAAACGTGGTATTCAGCATGCCAAGGAAAATGGGAATACGATAGTTATCATCGATACTGCCGGTCGTTTGGCTGTAGATGAAGCAATGATGAAGGAGATTGCTGCGGTTAAAAAAGCAGTGGAGCCGGATGAAACATTGTTTGTTGTAGATTCAATGACCGGTCAGGATGCGGTAAACACTGCAAAAGCATTTAATGATGTGCTTGATTTTGACGGTGTGGTATTGACCAAGCTGGATGGTGATACACGCGGTGGTGCTGCGCTTTCCATTAAATCGGTGGTAAACAAACCAATTAAGTTTGTTGGTACCGGGGAAAAAATGGATGCGATGGATGTGTTCCATCCGGATCGTATGGCTGACCGTATCCTTGGAATGGGTGACGTTGTAACCTTTGTAGAAAGGGCTGAAGCGCAGTTCAATGTAGAAGAGGCCAGAAAATTACAAAAGAAAATCGCTAAAAATCAGTTCAGCTTCAACGACTTCTTAGATCAGCTGCAACAGATTAAAAAGATGGGAAATATCAAGGATTTGGTTGGTATGATCCCGGGTGTTGGTAAAGCGCTGAAAAATGTAGATGTAGATGAAAATGCCTTTGTAAGCATTGAAGCTATTATTTCTTCCATGACACCTGCTGAACGTGAAAATCCGGAGATACTGAATGGAAAGCGCAGGGAACGCATTGCAAAAGGAAGCGGAAGAACTGTGCAGGATGTAAACCGCCTGATTAAGCAGTTTGAAGATACCCGCAAAATGATGAAAATGATGAGCAACAAGCAGGATATGGCCAAGCTGATGTCTCAGATGAAGAACATGCCGGGAATGAAGTAGTACAAGGTTATTGAGTTATTAGTTAAATTATTAACTGATAATGTGCAACTAGTAACAACAATTGATTTTATAACTGGCAACCATTACCTAAATAACCTAAATAACCTAATAACTAATAACTAATAACTGTTAACCAATAACCATGGCAGAAATATTAGACGGTAAATTCATTTCGCAACAAATACAGGATGAACTTTATCTTGAAGTAAACAGGATAAAAGAAAAAGGTGGTAAAATACCACATCTTGCGGCTGTTTTGGTTGGGAATGACGGTGCCAGTGAAACCTATGTTGCTGCCAAAGTAAAGGCTTGTGAAAAAGTAGGGTTTAACTCTACCCTTGTTCGGTTGCCTGAAACTACTACAGAACAGGAGCTGCTGGATAAAATTGAACTTCTGAATTCTGATGATGAAATCGATGGCTATATTGTCCAGTTGCCTCTTCCCAAACACATCAATGAACACAAAATAGTGGAGGCTGTTGCCCCTGAAAAAGATGTGGATGGGTTTCATCCGCAGAATGTGGGACGTATGGCTTTGAATTTGCCGACTTATCTCCCGGCAACACCTTACGGAATTGTGCAGTTATTAGAGCGTTATAAAATAGAAACTAGCGGTAAACACTGTGTTGTTCTGGGCAGAAGCCATATCGTAGGCTCTCCTATGAGCATTTTAATGGCACGTAATGCATTTCCGGGAAACTGTACTGTAACCCTTTGCCACAGCCGCACTGCCAATTTAAAAGAATTTACACAAAAAGCAGATATCCTGATTGTGGCACTTGGCAAACCCGAATTTGTTACTGCCGACATGGTAAAAGATGGGGTAGTTGTTGTTGATGTTGGTATTACACGCATTGCCTCCAACACAACAAAAAGCGGCTTTAAGCTGGTGGGAGATGTCCATTATGATTCTGTTCTACCAAAGGCATCTTATATAACCCCCGTACCAGGTGGGGTTGGACCAATGACCATTGCTTCATTGCTTGTGAATACGTTAAAAGCGAGCAAAAAGGAAATATATAGCTGATATTTTCTGCAATTTTCCTGTTTTAAATTTAAACCGCACTTACCTGATCTGAGGAAAGTTTTTTCCCTTTCTGAAATTGTTGTGGAATAAATTCCGCATTTTCTCTGCAATAAATATACCTATTTCGCTGATTTCTATCTTTTTAATCTATGGCATATAAAATGGTTAAAGAAAAGCAAAAGCCATTTTTATGAAAATTCTAGAAACAAAAGTGATGCGGGGGCCAAACGTATGGTCCAATTACCGCAAGAAATTAATTTATGTAAAGTTAGATATCGGAGAGTTTGAGAATTTTCCTACAGACAAAATAGATGGGTTCTATGAAAGGTTGAAAAAGCTATTACCATCATTATATTACCACGAATGTTCAGAAGGCTGTGAAGGTGGTTTTTTTGAAAGGGTAAAGAGAGGAACATGGATAGGCCATGTAATCGAGCACATTGCTTTGGAACTTCAGCTTCTTGCGGGTTCCCAGGTAGGCTTTGGAAGAACGCGCTCAGCGGAAGAGCCCGGGGTTTATAACATCGTTTTTTCTTATGAAATAGAGCAGATGGGGCTTTATGCAATTGAAGCTGCAATGCGTATTGCTGTTGCCTTAACCAGCAGTGAGCAATATGATCTTGAAGCGGATATAAAGGAGTTGAGCTACTTAAAAGGCCGTTATGGCCTGGGGCCAAGCACCGGCTCCATTGTTGCCGAAGCTGGATTACGAAACATCCCCTACAAGCGTTTGAATGATAGTTCACTTGTGGTGCTGGGTTACGGCAAAAAACAACGGAAAATAAGAGCAGCCATTTGTGATTCCACCAGTGGTATGGGTATTGAAATGGCTTCAGATAAAGCTGAAACAAAAAAACTGCTGTCTGCCTCCTATATTCCCGTACCCGAAGGCCAACTGGTATATGATGAAAAAGAATTGAAAGATGCGCTTGAGGACATACATTTTCCTCTTGTAGTAAAACCGCTGGACAGTAACCATGGTAATGGTGTAACCACGCACATCACCACCGAAGGGCAGGCATTGGAAGCATTTGCTATTGCCAAAAAGTTCTCAAAAGAAGTAATAGTTGAAGAATTTATTGAAGGATACGATTATCGCTTTCTTGTGATTGATTTCAAGATGGTTGCGGTTGCAAAGCGTACTCCTGCAATGGTTACCGGGGATGGTAAATCTACTATCAGCCAACTGATTGAGGAAACCAATCTGGAACCGGAAAGAGGCGATGGTCACGAAAAGACAATGACAAAGATTGTAGTGGATGAAATTACAGAACACATTCTTACAAGGAAAAAAATGACATTGGATACAGTGCTTCCATTGGGTGAGATATTATTTTTGAAAGATACAGCTAACCTTAGTTCTGGCGGTACTGCACGGGATGTGACAGATTTGGTTCATCCATACAATAAATTTATGGTTGAGCGTATAGCGAAAATCTTAAACCTCAATATCTGCGGGGTAGACATAGTAGCAAAAGATATAAATATCCCAATTACAAGAAGTATTGGCGGAGTGGTAGAAGTAAATGCGTGTCCGGGTTTGAGGATGCACCTGAGTCCGGCAAAAGGATACGGACGCAATGTTGCGGAACCTATCGTGGACATGATGTTCCCTAATAAGGATGATGGGCGTATCCCTGTTGTAGCCATTACAGGTACAAACGGTAAAACCACGACTACACGACTTGTTGCCCATATGGCAAAACAGGCAGGTTTTAAAGTAGGATATACTACAACTGAAGGAATTCACATTCAGGATCAGGTAGTTCATGAAGGCGATTGTACCGGACCTCTGAGCGCGCAGGCTGTATTGTGGGATCCTACAATTGACTTTGCAGTTATTGAGTGCGCACGTGGCGGTATCCTGCGTTCAGGCCTGGGGTTCGATACCTGTGATATTAGTATTGTAACGAATATCACTGATGATCACCTGGGTTTAAAAGGCGTAAACACACTGGAAGACCTTGCAAAGGTTAAGAGTGTGGTTGCAAGAAGTACAACCGAAAACGGGTATGCCATACTCAATGCAGACGATGATTTGGTGTACGAAATGCGTCATGATGTAGATGGAAAAATTGCCTTGTTCAGTATGGATGCCAATAACCCCAGAATCCAAAGACATTGCGATAATGATGGTTTAGCTGCTTATGTAGACAATGGATACCTTGTTGTCTGTAAAGGAAAATGGAAAACCAGAATAGAGAGAATTGTTAATATTCCTTTGTCGCTCAATGGAAGGGCAGAATGCATGGTTAAGAACATTATGCCGGCTACATTAGCAGCTATTATCAGGGACTTTGATATTCATGACATACGTCAGGCTTTGAAAACCTTTATCCCTTCTGCTGAGCAGACACCGGGAAGAATGAACATTTTTAAGTTCAGTAACTTTGAAGTAATGGTGGATTACGCCCATAATCCGGACGGTTTTATGCAGCTGAAAAAGTTTATGGACAATACACAGGCCTCTGTTAAAGTAGGTATTGTTTCCGGTACTGGCGACAGGCGAGATGAAGACATTCGTACTATTGGACGCCTGTGTGCCCAGATATTTGATGAGCTTATTATAAAACATGATCATGATTTGAGAGGTCGTACAAGAGAAGAAATAACAAGCCTTATCAGCCAGGGTGCTTACTCTGTAAAGGAAATTCCAATTCAGGTAATTTCCAATGAAGAAGAAGCAATACACCATGCGCTTGAACATGCAAGGGAAAATGCTTTTATTACAGTATGTGCCGATAAAGTATTTGAAACAATTGCCACTGTAAAACAGGCGCAAATAAAAGATGAGGAGAAGCACAAGCAAAACAGCCTTGTATATTTAAATCACAAACATTAAAAATAGTTAATGTGCACAATCCCTGTTTTGCTTATTAGGAGCGAAACAGGGATTTGTATTTGAACCCCAAAGCATTTTTCTATCGAATATAACTTTTGTATATTTGGTTCTCATTCAAAGAAGAATCGGTGAAACAAAAGCCTTTAAAGGGAATAAAAATACTGGATCTCACACGGCTGTTGCCGGGACCTATGTGCACCCTGCATCTGGCAGATATGGGAGCCGAAGTTTTGAAGATAGAAGACACCGCTGTTGGAGACTATGCACGGGTGATTCCGCCCATTCAAAATAAAAATTCATTTTTCTTTAATGCCGTTAACCGTAATAAACGTTCTGTAGCTATTGATTTTACAAAAGAGCAGGGGCGTCAGCTGTTTTTTAAATTAGCTGAAACGGCAGACGTGGTTGTAGAAAGCTTTCGTCCCGGTGTTGTTAAAAAACTGGGGATAGATTATAATTCTTTAAAAGCAATAAACCCTCGTTTAGTCTATTGCTCCATTACAGGTTATGGACAAACTGGACCGTACAGTGACATGGCGGGCCATGATCTTAATTTTTGCGCTTATGCCGGTATTCTCGACAGGCCTGGGCAAACTCCATTTATTCCTAACTTTCAGACAGGTGATATCGCAGGCGGCACCTTAAATGCAGCAATGGGAATTTTAGCAGCCCTTGTTCAGCAGAAGATGACAGGGGAAGGACAATACATTGATGTAGCAATGCTGGATGGTGTTTTGGCGCATACAACAACCTCATTGGCACAAATAGACATTTCTGAAAAAAGTTTTCTAACCGGTACCTTACCCTGTTATTCAGTATATGAAACCTCTGATAGTAAATATATGGCTTTAGGAGCTTTGGAGTTTAAATTCTGGGAAAGGTTCTGTAAAGCCGTTGACAGAGCTGATTTAATACCTTTTCACATGGTGACAGATGCTGCGGCTGAAAGTACTTTCTCCGAAGTTTCAGCTATTTTTAAAAGCAATACCCGTGACTATTGGTCCGAAAGGTTAATGAAGTATGATTGCTGCGCTTCTCCTGTATTATCAACAAAGGAAGCTATTAATAATGAGCAGGTACAGGCCAGGAATATGGTTGCAGTGAAAAATCATCCGCAGGAAGGTGATGTAAAACAATTTGCACTACCACTTAAATTTAGCAGCTTTCAGTTTGAAATAGAGCAGTCGGCCCCTCAATTGGGACAGCACACGGAAGAAGAACTATTAAAAATAGGTTGTTCGGAACCGGAAATTAAGGAATTAAGAAAAAATAAAATTATTTTATAGTATTTTTGAAAAGTGAACAATTGCACATAAACGGAATAAATGAAAAAACTGCTCTTATTATTTGTTTGTACATACATGTCAAACCTGTATGCCCAAAAACAAATTTCACTTATTGCCAATATAGAGTATAGCAAAAACAAATTTATTTCATACCCTCAAACTGCTTTTGGTTTGTTGTATCGGCAAAAGCAAAACACTTATGGTGTATCGATTGACAATATTAGAAAAGACTTTAATACAATTTTTAGAGGAAATTTTTATCATATTGTTGGTGCTACAGCCTTTTACTATCGACATCTGAATAAACATAAATTGTCTGGTACATATGTAGGTGCAGAAGTTTCGTATACTCAGTTTGCTACACGTTATGGAATGAAGGTTCCATATAATGAAATAATCTATACTTATATGTGGAATTGCTTTGGTGAACCTGAGCCTTATTTACAACATCGTCAATTAAAAGTGATTCCTGTAATTGGCTATGAATATTATCCCTGTAACCGGTTTTCAATATATGCAGAAGCAGGTTATGGCCTTTTGTATTTAAAAACAAAAGCGACTTCTTACGGTTTGGTCGACAGACCACAAACTGCATTTTCTGAAAATGCCTATGGTAATTTCAACTTTAAAATTGGCATTAAGAGTGTGTTGTATCATCGCTCAAAAGGCTAAAGTAAACTGTCTTAAACTTTAAAAATTCGATTAATTCATAAATTGTAAAAAAATGATCCCACGTACCTTATTTACCGAAGAGCATGAAATGCTTAGAATTGCTGTAAAAGATTTTTTTCAGAAAGAGATTGTTCCTTTCCACGACCAATGGGAAAAGGACGGACAAATATCAAGAGAAGCATGGTTAAAAGCCGGTGAAATGGGGATTCTTTGTCCTTGTGTACCTGTTGAATACGGTGGTCCGGGAGCTGATTTCCGTTACAGCACCATTATTATTGAAGAGCTTTCAAAAACCGGCTGTACTGGTCCTGGTTATTTTTTACACTCTGATATTGTTGCACCATATATCTTACATTACGGAACAGAAGAGCAGAAAAAGAAATGGCTTCCTAAAATGGTGAGTGGTGAAGTGATTACAGCCATTGCCATGAGCGAACCAGCTGCAGGTAGCGATTTACAGGGGATTAAAACCACTGCCGTAAAAAACGGTGATCATTATATCGTGAACGGTTCAAAAACATTCATTACCAACGGCTATATGTCTGACATGGTGATTGTAGTAGTAAAAACAGATCCTGCTGCAGGGGCCAAAGGTACCAGCTTGTTACTTATGGATACAAGCATGGCGGGCTATACAAAAGGTACGCCATTAAAAAAAATCGGGATGAAGGCACAAGATACCTGCGAATTGTTTTTCGATAATGTAAAAGTACCCTTGGATTGCCTGCTTGGTAAAGAAGGACATGGATTCAACTACCTGATGCAGGAGTTGCCACAGGAGCGTTTATTGGTAGGTATTATGGGTGTTACTACTGCGGAAACAGCGATAGAAAAAACAATTCAATACACCAAAGACCGCATCGCCTTTGGCAAACCGGTTGCTACCTATCAGAATACACGTTTTAAGCTTGCTGAGCTTGCCACTGAAACACAGATTGGAAGGGTATTTATCGACAGATGTATTGAGCTTCACCTGAAAAAGGAGCTGGATGTAACTACAGCAGCTATGCTGAAAACTGCAATGACCGATTTGCAATGCAAAGTTGTGGATGAGTGCTTACAGCTTCATGGTGGTTACGGCTATATTTGGGAATATTGGATTGCCCGTGCCTATGCGGATAGCAGGGTACAGAAAATCTATGCCGGTACCAATGAAATCATGAAAGAGATTGTTTCCAGAGCGATAATGAGTTAAATTTTCAGATGTGAGATTTGGATATGAGATAATTAATTAAAAAAGTCTCACATTTCATATCTCACATCTCAATACTATTTATGTACAAAACCCTTATAAAACCGGTATTTTTCCTTTTTGAACCGGAAACGATTCACCACATTGTTTTTAAAAGTCTTAAATTCTTTTTTAAGATTCCGGGCATTGCCCAAGTCGTGCGGAGCAATTATGTTGTGAATGATAAACGCTTGGAACGTAAGCTATTTGGTCTTACATTTCCTAATCCGGTAGGATTGGCTGCCGGTTTTGATAAAGATGCTAAATTGTTTGATGAGCTTGGGGCTTATGGATTTGGTTTTATCGAGATTGGAACACTTACACCCAAGGCTCAACCAGGTAATGAAAAACCGCGTATGTTCCGTTTGCCGGAAGATGAAGCCCTTATCAACCGCATGGGTTTTAACAATGGTGGAGTGGATGAAGCTGTGGAACGTTTAAAAAATCGTGGAACGAATATCATAATTGGTGGAAATATTGGTAAAAATAAGGTTACTCCTAATGAAGAAGCGCAGAGCGATTATGAAAAGTGCTTTGAAACCCTGTTTGATCATGTTGATTATTTTGCTGTAAATGTAAGCTCACCCAACACTCCGAATTTACGTGCCTTGCAGGACAAAGAGCCATTGACCAAACTGCTGAGCCGTTTAAAGCAACTGAATACACAGCTGGCTAGCAACAAAAAGGGGAAGGAGCGTCCTATACTCCTGAAAATAGCCCCGGATCTTACGAATGAGCAACTGGACGATATCATTGATATTGTAAGAGAAACAAAAATTGACGGTATAATTGCCACCAATACAACTATTTCCCGCGAAGGCCTTAAAACTCCTAAATTAAGGCTGGATGAAATAGGAATGGGGGGATTAAGTGGCAAGCCGGTAACCAAACGTGCTACAGAGGTTATCAAATACCTGAGTGATAAATCGAATAAAGCATTTCCTATTATTGCCGTTGGCGGAATTCATACCTCTGAAGATGCTATTGAAAAACTCAATGCAGGAGCCAGTCTTGTGCAGGTATATACCGGTTTTATTTATGAAGGGCCAGGTATTGCAAAACGCATTAATAAAGGGATTCTGAAAAGTCTGAATTAGAATGAGTTCCCTCGCTCGTTTCTCGACCAGCCCGAAATGACTCGCGTGCTGTCATTTCGGGCTGGTCGAGAAAGCAGGGCTGGGGTGTATTCGGATATGGACTGTCACGAATTTCGCTTTTCTCCCTAAACATTCGTAACTTTGTTATCCTAAACCATTCGCTCCGAGAATGAAACTAATAGAATGCCCCCGTGATGCCATGCAAGGCATCCACGACTTTATACCAACCGAAAAAAAAGCTGCTTATATCAATTCTTTATTAAACGTTGGATTTGATACCATTGATTTCGGGAGCTTTGTTTCCCCGAAAGCGATCCCTCAGATGCGGGATACAGCGCAGGTACTGGAACAGCTCGATTTAAGCACTACTAAATCAAAATTACTGTCGATTATTGCCAATGTACGTGGAGCACAGGATGCTGTTGAATTTGAAGAAATCAGCTATCTGGGATACCCTTTTTCCATTTCCGAAACTTTTCAGCAACGTAATACCAATGCCTCTATCTCAGAATCTTTATCACGTGTTGAAGAAATACAGGATTTATGTGTGCGCAATAAAAAGCAGCTGGTGGTATATATTTCAATGGCTTTCGGTAACCCTTACGGGGATGAGTGGAGCAGTGATGTAGCCATTGCCTGGACAAGACGTTTGGCGAAATTGGGTATTAAAATCATTGCACTGTCTGATACTATTGGTGTTTCCAACCCTGAAAATATTTCATTCTTATTTTCAAGGCTGGTGCCGGAGTTTCCCGGTATTCAAATTGGAGCGCACCTTCATACCACCCCTGATACATGGGAAGAAAAGGTACATGCAGCATATACCAGCGGTTGTCGCAGATTTGATAGTGCCATCAAAGGCCTGGGCGGTTGCCCGATGGCAGCAGATAAGCTCACAGGTAATATGCCGACAGAAAATTTATTGAGCTATTTTAAGAAAAAGAATATTCCTACGGGAATTGATGATAAAGCGTTTGCGGAAGCAATGATATTGGCGGGTACTACATTTCCGTTGGAATAAGTAAAACCATGAAATTTGTGCGTGGGTCATACTGAGCTTGTCGAAGTATTGGGGAAGCTTGCCACGCACACCCTTCGACCAGGCTCAGGGTGACAACACACTGTGAATTGCCAATAACTAATAACCAATAACCAATAACTAATAACCTAAGGCATGAGTGCTACCAAATTCCAAAAACTGATTACCAATCCTTTTACATTCCGCTTGTATTTGCTGCAGAAACTGCCTATGGGGCTTATTGCAGGCTTAAAGGTAACGGAGCTTAACAATGAAAGGTCCGTAGTAACAGTGAAGTACAAATGGATGACCCAGAACCCTTTTAAATCCATGTATTTCGCCTGCCAATCTATGGCGGCTGAAATGTCAACAGGAGCAATGGTAATGAATGGCATTTACAATTCAGACCCTCCCGTATCCATGCTGATTGTGAAAAATACAGCCAACTACCACAAAAAAGCCGTTGGTAAAATTACTTTTGTTTGCAATGATGGCAAGCTGATTGCTGAACACATTAAAAGGGCTCAGACCACAGGCGAGAGTGTTTCCGTTGATACTACTTCTGTTGGTAAAAATGAAGCTGGTGAAGTGGTATCGGATTTTACATTTACCTGGTCGGTAAAAGTGAAAGCAAAGAAGTAGTATTTTTAGCCACAGATTCACAGATTAAAAATATATCGTTAATCTGTGAATCTGTGGCTGTTTTTATTTACTGCTAAACAATTTCTCCAATGCAAACATTTCATCTCTCAAACGTGCGGCTTCGGCAAAGTCAAATGCTTTGGCTGCAGCATCCATGGCCTTACGTGTTTTTGTAATGGCTTTCTGAATTTCTTCTTTGCTCATGTACTGAACTACAGGATCGGCAGCATAATTGATAGTTTCATTTTCTACATAAGCACGCGACAGTTTTCCTTTGGAATCAACTACTACAGAGGTCTGGCCTAAGATGGATTCTTTTGATTTGTTCAATGCTGTTGGTACCAGGCCATTTGCAAGGTTATATGCAATCTGTTTTTGGCGTCTGCGTTCAGTTTCATCTATCGTACGCTGCATAGAGCCTGTTATTGTATCGGCATACATGATTACTTTTCCATTCAGGTTACGGGCTGCACGTCCTGCTGTTTGTGTCAAAGCACGATCAGAACGTAAGAAACCTTCCTTATCCGCATCCAGTATGGCTACCAGCGATACTTCCGGTAAATCCAATCCTTCCCGTAACAAGTTAATTCCTATCAGTACATCAAACACACCAAGACGCAGCTCCTGCATTATCTGTACACGTTCCAGGGTATCTACATCGGAGTGGATGTAACGGCAGCGGATACCAATATTTGACATGTACTTCTGCAGCTCTTCCGCCATACGCTTGGTAAGTGTGGTTACCAAAATCCTTTCATCGCGTTTTGTTACTTTATCCACTTCTTCCAGCAAATCATCAATCTGGTTGATACTCGGGCGTATCTCTATAATCGGGTCCAGTAGCCCTGTTGGACGAATAACCTGCTCTGCAATAATCCCTTCCGAGCGTTCCAGCTCGTATTCAGCCGGTGTTGCACTTACATAGATAACCTGTCCCGTCAATGCTTCAAACTCTTCGTATTTCAATGGACGGTTGTCCATTGCGGCAGGCAGTCGGAAACCATATTCAACAAGGTTTACCTTGCGGGCACGATCACCACCGTACATAGCGCGTATTTGGGGCACAGTAACATGACTCTCATCAATTACCATCAGAAAGTCATCCGGGAAATAATCAAGCAGACAGAAAGGCCTTGAACCCGGTAAACGATGGTCAAAATAACGGGAATAGTTCTCAATACCTGAACAATAGCCCAGTTCACGCATCATCTCCAAATCGTAAGTAACACGGTCTTCCAGGCGTTTGGCCTCTAACTCTTTCCCAAGCTCTTTAAAATACTGCACCTGTTTTACCATATCTTCCTGTATCTGGTATATAGCACCTTTCATGGTTTCCGGGCTTGTTACAAATATGTTAGCCGGATAGATAACCACGTTGTCGAGCTTTTCAAGGCTTTTGCCCGTGCTGGTTTCAAAGTATTCTATTCCTTCAATTTCATC
>JAGVJJ010000074.1 GCA_020051175.1 Bacteroidia bacterium
AATGGTATTGAGACAAATATTTTGGCGTGTTTTAAGGGAAATTAACTCAGTAATGCTAAGGTTTTAAATATTTTGAAAAAGTTAAGCTAATTTAATAAATAGTATATTTGTTTCTTGCTAAGAATCGAAGTTTTAACTTGAATCTCTAATATACGATGTTTTATTACAAAAAATGGGCTATAGTAGTGCCGATGGCAAATGAAGAGGCTGATTTTAAGCCATTTATTGATATGCTCAATTTTGTAATCAATGAGCTCAACCCGGGAAATATCTACTTTATCATTGATAAAGCATCAAAAGACCGTACATTGGAGCTTTGCCAGGAATTATCTGTTAAAGATCCCCGTTATGTTACTGTTTGGGCTCCTGAAAATAAGAATGTGGTAGACGCATATGTACGTGGTTTGCGTGAGGCGTATGAGGCTGGACATGAGTTGATTATAGAGATGGATGCCGGACTTTCGCACGATCCGAGAGCAATTCCTATGTTCCTCCGGGTGTTGAATGAAGGAAACGAATGTGCTTTTGGCAGTCGCTTTATCAATGGTGGCTCCATGGGTGATTCACCTTTCAAGCGCAGGCTGCTATCCAAAACCGGAACTGTACTGGCAAATATGCTTCTGGGAACCAAACTAAGAGATATGACTTCGGGTTACCAGGGATTTCACCGCGATGTGGTAGAGAAGATCATTCACCACGATTTTAAATCAAAAGCACATTTTTATCAAACGGAACTGCGCTACTTGCTAAGAAAAAGAAGACTTTTTGAAGTGCCGATCCATTATCAGGCTCCATCACCCCGTGTATCACAAAACGCGATTAAAAATGCATATCAGACCCTTTTTTATTACTTTTTCCAGAGATTAATCGGAAATAAGCCAACACTTTAATGTGCAAATGTGATAGATATACTGATGTGCGGATGTTGTTCATAACCTAGTAACAAAGCACCAATGACCAGTGAACCAATTAACTAATGAACTAAACCAATATATGTCAAAATCACTAATCATTACTTCTATTGCCAACGACAAGCATCCCGTTTTAAATTCATTTGCCGTTGAGTGTAAAAAACGCAATCTTGATTTTATTGTAATCGGGGACACCAAATCTCCGGCTGATTTTAAGATAGATGGCTGCGACTTCTGGAGTGTTGACAGGCAATTGACCTTGCCCTTTGAATTGGCAAAAATTACTCCTACAAAGCATTATTCGCGCAAGAATATAGGATACCTCATAGCCATTCAGAATGGCGCTGTTGAAATAACCGAAACGGATGATGACAATATACCACGTGAAGAATTCTGGGCCGAAAAGCAACGTGAGGTGAAAAGCTATGGCTTTGAAAATGCCGGTTGGGTAAATGTATACCACTATTTTACAAAAAATAAAATCTGGCCGCGTGGCTTTCCTTTGGAAGAGCTTCAGAATAAACAAATTGATTTATCTACATTGAAGTTTGATACTGTTAATTGTCCTGTTCAACAGGGATTGGCCGATGAAAATCCGGATGTGGACGCGGTTTACCGTTTAACATATCCTTTGCCATTAAATTTTGAAATAAAAACAAGGTTGGCTTTAGGAAAAAATGCCTGGAGTCCTTTCAACAGCCAGAACACGCATTGGTTCAAAGAAGCTTTTGCTTTGTTGTATTTGCCATCCTATTGCAGCTTCAGAATGACGGACATCTGGAGAAGCTACGTAGCACAGCGTATTGCATGGGAATGCGGATGGGGTATTCTATATCATGAACCGACCGTTTGGCAGGAGCGTAATGAGCACAACCTGATGAAAGATTTTGAGGATGAAATTCCCGGATATTCTAACAATTTTAGGATATGTAAAGAGCTACAGGAGTTACAATTGAAAAAAGGGAAAGAAAATATTAATGACAATCTGATTACCTGTTACCAGAAATTGATTGATATCAATGTGATTGGCAAAGATGAAATGACCTTGCTGAAAGCCTGGATCAATGATATTAGTAAATTGTCATAAGCCCGACCGGAGTAAAAGATGTCATTCTCAATTAAGCTTGGAAATTTCCTTTATAAAAATGCATTTCCGCTTTACAACTTTATGTATCCGGTCTTTAAAAAGAGGCAGGATGTAAAGGAGCTCAATCTTATTCACTCCATTATAAAACCGGGGAACAATGTTCTTGACATTGGTGCAAATATTGGATTTTATACAACTGTTTTTTCTGAGCTGGTTGGACCCAATGGTAAAGTGTTTGCTTTTGAGCCGGAACCTGTTAATTTCAACTACCTTCAACAGAATTGTAAAAAACTGGTGAATGTAAGACTCAATAATAAAGCGGTTTCGGACACTACAGGTACACTGAAAATATACCTTTCTAAAATGTTGAACGTAGATCATCGCACCTATAAGATCGATGATTATTCAGAAGTAAAAGAAATAGCGGCCACAAGTATTGACGATTATCTGAAAGCGAATGGTAATCCCCCAATCGATTTTATTAAAATGGACATTCAGGGGTTTGAAATGTCGGCTTTGAAAGGGATGATGCAGACATTAAAAAATAATTCGGGTATGCAAATCATTTCGGAATTATGGCCCTATGGTCTGCAAAAGGCCGGTAGTTCGGCTACTGAAATGGTGGAGCTGTTGAATTCGGAAGGCTTTAGAATTTATTTACTTTCATCAACACCAACCCAGCTTATTACTTCCGACACAGTGAAGCAGTTGAAAATACATGAAGATGTTTATTATAATGTGTTTATAAGCAGGGAAAAAGAGAGATTGTAATCAAAAGTGAAGAATCAGTCTGAAAATATAGGATACTTTGAAAAAATAGCCCTTGGCCGCAAAAAACCGAGAGGCGTAAGTGCTTATTATTGGAATGAAATAACCAACTACTGTGATTATTTTGCACAGGAAGATATTTCGGTGCTTGAAGTCGGTTGTGGTGCGGGAGAGCTGTTGCATGGTATCCGTGCCAAACGGAAGGTAGGAATTGATTTTAGTCCTTCCATGATTTCAATTGCAAAAGAGCGGTTTCCTGCAATTGACTTTCGTGTGATGGAAGCTGAAAATATACAGCTGGATGAAAAGTTTGATTTGATTATACTTTCTAACCTTATTGGTCATCTGGACGATGTTCAGGAAGTATTCAGGCAACTGCATAAAGTTTGCCATTCGCAAACCAAAATTATCATTACCTATTACAACTATCTCTGGGAGCCCGTTCTGAAATTTGCTGAAGCCATAGGCCTGAAAACAAAAACTCCTGTGCAGAATTGGTTGTCGTTGACGGATATTAATAACCTGCTGTATTTATCAGGGTTTGATGTATACCGCAACACCAAGCGGATGATACTGCCTTTTAATATTCCATTGCTGAAAGGTTTGTTTAACAGGTTTTTAGCAAAGCTGCCGTTTTTTCGTTTTTTTTCCATAAATATCTATACGTTTGCTAAACCGCTGCCAACCTTGTCTCCTGTGGAATATAGTGATAGATACTCTGTATCTGTTGTTATTCCTGCGCGTAATGAGAGCGGTAATATTGAAAATGCGATTCAACGTTTACCTAAATTGGGAAAACATACTGAAATCATTTTTGTTGAGGGTAATTCTACCGATGATACCTGGAATAAAATACAGGAGATTGCGAAAAAATACAGCGCAACGCATGATATCAAGACTGCACAACAAGGTGGCAAAGGTAAAGCAGATGCAGTTCGCAAAGGATTTTCAATGGCAACAGGCGACATACTGATGATATTGGATGCTGATTTAACTGTGCCCCCCGAGGATTTGCCTAAGTTCTACGATGCAATAGCCTCCGGAAAAGGTGATTTTATCAATGGTTCACGTTTAGTGTACCCAATGGATAAAGAAGCCATGCGTTTTTTAAACCTGTTGGGAAATAAATTTTTCAGCAGTGCGTTTACATGGTTGTTGGAACAAAAGTTTAAAGATACATTGTGTGGTACCAAAGTGATTTTCCGTAATGATTATTACCGTTTGGTGAAGAATCAAAGCTATTTTGGCGACTTTGATCCCTTTGGTGACTATGATTTGATATTTGGCGCGCACAAGCTCAACCATAAAATTGTAGAGATCCCGATACGATATAAGGAGCGTACCTATGGTACCACCAATATTTCGCGTTTCAGACATGGATTGATATTGTTGCGTATGTGTATCTTTGCAGCACGTAAGATTAAGTTTATATAATTTATATTTCTCGCAAAGGCGCAAAGACGCATAAGGAATGACAGAGAATGAGTTGTCCAAAATAATTGTGAATGTTGCGTATCAGATTCATACGCAGCTCGGGCCAGGCCTTTTGGAATCGGTGTATGAAGAGATAATGCATTATGAATTAGTAAAGCAAGGTCTTAAAGTTGAAAGACAAAAGCCGATTCCAGTGATTTGGAATGAGTTAAAAATGGAAATTGGATTTCGTTCAGACCTTATTGTCGAGAATAGTGCGATTGTTGAGCTAAAATCAATTGAAACAATTGCACCGGTTCACCCTAAACAACTTTTAACTTACCTAATATTAACAAACTGCAAGCTAGGCCTCTTGATTAATTTCAACGAACCTTTAATTAAAAACGGAATAACCAGAATAGTAAACAACCTATAGCCTTTTGCGTCTTAGCGCCTTTGCGAGAAAAAAAACAATATTATGCTAGAAAACACAGGAAGAACAGAATTAAGCAGCTTAGGTGAATTTGGATTAATAAAACATTTAACCCAGTTCATTGAAGTAAAAAATGAAAGCACTGTAAAAGGTGTTGGCGATGATGCTGCTGTTATCAATTATAAAAACAAGCAAATGGTGGTTTCTACGGATATGCTGGTAGAAGGTGTACATTTTGATTTGATGTATGTCCCTTTGAAGCATCTTGGTTACAAAGCAGTATCTGTAAATGTTTCGGATATATTTGCAATGAATGCAATACCACGACAAATTACAGTGTCTATTGCTGTATCTAATCGATTCTCCGTAGAAGCTGTAGAAGAGCTTTATGCAGGGATGATAACGGCCTGTAATAAATACAAAGTGGATATTGTAGGAGGGGATACTACCACATCGAAATCGGGATTGGTTATCAGTATTACGGCAATAGGGGAAGCGGATGCGGAAGAGCTGATATATCGTGATGGAGCCAAAGAAGGCGACTTATTATGTGTGACAGGAGACTTAGGTGCAGCTTATGTTGGATTACAATTGTTGGAACGTGAGAAAAAAATCTTTTTGGAAACTCCTGGTGTACAGCCAGATCTTGATGGGCATGATTACATTCTGCAACGTCAGCTGAAGCCGGAAGCACGTAAAGATATTCCGGTATTATTGAAAAAACTGGAGGTGAAACCAACTTCAATGATTGATGTATCGGATGGTTTGGCCTCTGAAATACTTCATATTTCAACACAATCAGAATTGGGGTGTAGTTTGTATGAAGAGAAGATTCCTATAGACCCTTCTGCTTATAATATGGCACGTGAGTTTAACCTGGATCCTACCGTATGTGCCTTAAGTGGGGGAGAAGACTATGAATTGCTGTTTACGATAGATCCTGCTGATTACCCGAAAATAAAGGCGAATCCTGATATTACAGTAATTGGTCACATGACCAATAAAAAAGAAGGGGTGAACCTGATTACCAAAGGAGGTACAACGCATCCAATTACCGCACAGGGATGGGATTCTTTACTGAATAAATAATTATTCGTTAACACTTACTTTGTAAGTGATTTTAGCACCTGCTATTTCAAGCGTTTTTGAAACAGAACAATATTTATCCATGGAAAGCTGAACAGCACGTTCAGCTTTTTCTTTTTCGATAGTACCCTTTAATTTAAAGTGTATCTGGATAGTTTCCCATAATGATGGCTCTTTGCCCTTTTGACGCTCCCCATCAATGCTTATTTCAAAGCTTTCAATTATCTGGCGTTGTTTTTTTAAAATCATTACAATGTCTACAGCACTGCATCCTCCTAAACCCATTAGGAGCATTTGCATTGGACGAACACCTTTATTGTTTCCTCCCAGGTCGGCCCCTACATCCATGTGGGCAATATTACCGGTTTCGCTTATCGCTTCAAAGTGGAATGCATCGTCTAAACGTTTTAGTTCTATACGCATAAAGAGAGTTAATTGAATTAAAACTGATTGTGTGCTGTCAGTCTGTCCAGAGGACTCCTTCGGAGAGCCTGTCGAAGACTGTGTGTTGGGATTTCGGGATTAGTGCTTTCTATCGTAAACTATAAAATCATGCTGATAAACATTTTTTTCATCCACAATGCCCTTTTTTCGCTCCGTTTCCTTCCATTCATCCATATTAATTTCAGGAAAAAATACATCGCCTTCAAAAGAATGATAGATATGTGTTACATAAAGTCTGTCTACAAGGTGCATGCTCTGCCTAAAGATTTCAGCTCCACCAATGATGAATATTTCTTCGTCACCACACTGTCTGGCCTTCTCCAAGGCACTATCAATTGAATCAACAACAATAGCTCCCGGAGCATTATAATCCGCTTGACGTGTAATAATAATATTTGTGCGGTTCGGTAGTGGACGAAATTTCAAAGGAATAGATTCATAATTTTTCCTTCCTGTAATTATACAATGTCCTGTTGTTTTGTCCTTAAAAAACTTCATGTCGGCCGGTAAATGCCAGATAAGGGCATTGTCCTTGCCGATCACGTTGTTATTGCCTAGTGCTACAATTGATGAAATAGTCATTAGAAATTAGTTAATAGTTATTTGTTATTAGTTATCGGTTTCTCGGGAATCAAATATTTAGCCGCTAACGAATAACTGTTAACCGATAACCCATTAACCGATAACAACTAAACCGCTACCTCTGCTTTAATGTGTGGATGCGGATCATATCCTTCCAGCACAAAATCCTCAAACTTAAACCCAAAAATATCCTTCACTTCAGGATTTATTTTCATTGTGGGTAACTTACGGAAATCGCGTGTTAGCTGAAGCTTCGCCTGTTCAAGGTGATTGGAATACAAGTGCGCATCACCAAGTGTATGGATAAATTCACCCGGCTTCAAATCACATACCTGTGCCACCATCATGGTAAGTATGGCGTAGGATGCAATATTGAAAGGAACTCCTAAAAAGATGTCTGCACTGCGCTGATACAGCTGGCAACTTAGTTTTCCATCAGCAACATAAAACTGGAAGAAAGCGTGGCAGGGAGGCAATTTCATTTTGTCTATTTCACCCACGTTCCAGGCACTTACAATCATTCTGCGGCTGTCAGGATTATTTTTTATCTGGTTTACAACCTGTGTAATCTGGTCAATGTGACGGCCGTCAGCAGCAGGCCAGCTGCGCCATTGAGAGCCATATACCGGTCCGAGATTCCCATTCTCATCAGCCCACTCGTCCCAGATGCGAACTCCGTTTTCTGTAAGGTATTTGATATTGGTATCGCCCTTCAAAAACCACAACAGTTCATGAATGATGGATTTTAAGTGCAGTTTTTTTGTTGTTAAAAGCGGAAAACCTTCCTGCAAATCAAAACGCATCTGGTAACCAAATACACTGATTGTTCCTGTTCCTGTCCTATCTGTTTTGGTCGCTCCTTTGTCCAGAACATGTTGCATTAAATCGTGATATTGTTTCATTTTTCGTCTGCTACTTAATGTGCTTATTCTTTGTTTCCTTTATTATCTTTTTTCGAAGAAGGCGTTGTAGTGTCGTCTTTTTTGCTGGTATCAATCATTTCCATCAATTTTAATCCCAGCAATCCATTCATTGGGTTTGCTTCACTGCCATTGCCGTTTATCAATACATCCGGGATGATTTTGATCCTGCCTTTGCCAATCTCTTCAGTCACTTTATATTTTGTAAAGTTGTCACCACCCATGGCGCTAACAGCAAGCTGGTAAGCTTCTGCAGTAGATTTACCAATCGCTAATATCTTTTCTGCTTCCGCTTTACCGGTTACGGATATTTTCTCTGCTTCCGCATTGGCGGTCAGTTTGGTAGCTTCAGAATCTGCCTGGGCCTTATAACGTGTAGCTTCAGCAGATGCGTTTGCACGCATTTTTATTGTTTCTGCTTCAGCTTGTACAGCAAGCTTAATACTTGTTGCATCACCTTCGGCTTTCTTAACCGTAGCATTTGCAGTACGTTCGGCAATCTCCACACTTTGCTGCGCTTTTACAATCTCTTTCTGCATATCTGCAATAGCCGTTTCTTTTTCAACGCCCTGGCGCTTCTCCTGCGCTTTCTTTTGCGTTTCAAAAGTCAATTCCTCTTCTTGTGCAATTTTTCTGTCAGTTAATGTTTTCATTAATGACGCAGGCGGAACAATGTCCCCAATCAATGTATCCACTGCATTTACGTTGTATTCTTCCAATACTTTTCGGATATGATCTTTTGCCGATTGCTGGCGCTCTTTACGCGTGCCAAGGAAAGAGATAACATCACTGTCCTGGGCAGAGTTTCTGAAATAGTTACCAATAGTAGGTTCCAGCACCTGCGATACCAGGTTATTCATATTACCAAAACGTGCAATTACCTTAGGTGCCTCTGACGAAGGAATGTGAATGATTTGTGCTACATCCAGGTTAAAAGGAAAACCATCTTTTGAACGAACGGTAATGGTAGAAAGGTTTTTATCCAGACTGTGTGACTCGCTGCGTGCATTGGCCCAATTCAGTACAAGGTTAGTGGTTGGAACCAGCTCTACTTTCATAATATATTTATTCAATGGGTATTTGCCAGGGCCATAAGGCTCATTCCACACACCTTTGTGCCCTTTTTCGTAAATATTACCATGCTTAAATTCTGAACCGCTTGTGTCTTTTCCTTCCAGCCCAATGTATGATATTACTACTCCCACATGTCCGATAGGGATTTCTGTCATTGGTATTTCTTCAATCTGGATAGCCCATGGATTAATATTATAAGAACCAGCTAAAATAATTTGTGGTTGTAACCCCCTGTTTCCGCCACTTTTCAGGAACAAATCAAAATCCTGGAAATTGTTGTGACCTTCTATGGTTTTGCCCGCAATCTGGCCTCCTTCTATTGGAGTACCATCCAGCGTAGTAACAATACCAACCATGCTTTCATGTATCTGGACCATTTCTACTTCGCTTACAGTAAACAATAAGGTATTGATACGGTAGGAGCCTGCTGTGATATAAGCGGCTTGGCGTCCTTTTTGCCCTCCACCCACAAGAAATTTTTCGGCATCCTGAAAATTATCACACTCTACTTTTCTGCCCAAAATTGAGCCTGTTGGTATCTCATTACCGTCTTTAGCCAGTATTAAACCAATTTTCCCTTGAGGAATAATAATAAATGGCTGTTGTGTAATTTCATATTGCCACACCCACATTCCAAAGTACAAGCCTGGCGCAAGCGTTTTCGCCTGGAAGCCGGCCTCACCTTTTGTGGCGATAATCCTGCTGTCGGTCAACTCCTTATTTTCTCCGAATAACACAAACTTTTTTGTTACCAATCCTATCTTATCTTCCGGAATAATAACCATTCCAAATAAAATGCGGAGGATAACTTTGTAAAGAATCAGCATAATCACCAATACAACGATCCACCAATAATCAATAAGAAAGCTCATGACGAAAAATTTAAGGGTTTGTTTAATGATTTTTCCACTGAAAAACCTAACAAATGTAGTTGGATTTTTTCAGGGCAGGGCAAACCGGCATTGTGTAGATATTCACAATATATCAACTAAACGTGACAGATTTTAAGCTATTTTTTAGGAGGAGCCGAAGGATGGTGATAAAGTTCCTGAAATATTGAAAATGTTGTTAATGTTATGCCCTATTCTTCTTTATTAGTGAAGGTTTGATATGTCAGGCGACTAATTCTTTATTTTCAGTTTTACCAAACCGAAATTACCAGTACACTGGTCTCCTGACCACACATTCTCATTGCAGCCATTCCTGATTTTATAAATACCATACTTCCATTTTGCTGTTAAAACCTCACCACTTTGCTTTTTAATTTGTAGTGTATAATAATGGTAACGTATAAATAGTGGAGGGTTACTCAATATGTGTATACCATTCCAGTACTTAAAAAAGCTCAATTCCGATTTAAATGTTACTTTATCGGAAGGATTTAAAATGAGATTGCAATCATAATTACATGAGGAATCAAGGGCAATAAGCTCTCCTAAAGCAAATTCCTTTCCTTGGTCATTAGAAAGCAATACAAGTTTATTGTTTCTTTTAATACTTAGAGTTATAGGCGTTTCGCCTGAACTATACACATCGAAGTTGTTCTTGATTCGTGGGAAGGTTTTTGATGTTTCTTTTGAAACTATATTCAGCTTCAGTTCTCCATTGTTACGTGTGGTTTTGTAAGTGTTTCCTCCTGAAAAGCTTACGTTCACACTTTCTATCTGCAAATCGGTACGAAATGTTCTGCATGAAATAAAGAGTGCAGAGCATAGCAGCAGAAGCCCGGTTCGAATTTTAGTATTCATCAACGGAGATTAATGACTCACATTCTGAACCTCTTCCGGATTGTGTTTGTGTTTAAAGAAAATAGCAAACAAAACAGCAATTACCAATGCATAAATTGCAAAGCACAACCAGATAGAGTGCCAGTCATTTACTCCATTAATAGTAAAATATGTGTCAATTACATAGCCACTGACAAAACTGCCAAACATTGCACCAATACCATTTGTCATCATCATAAACAGACCTTGAGCACTGGATCTGATTTTTGAATCAGTGGTTGTTTCAATAAATAATGAGCCTGAAATATTAAAGAAGTCAAATGCCATACCGTATACAATACATGAAAGTATTATCATCCATAAACCTTCTGACGGATTTCCATATGCAAACAAACCAAAACGGAGCACCCAAGCAAGCATCGAAATGAGCATCACCTGTTTGATACCAAACCGTTTTAAAAAGAATGGAATAGCAAGAATAAATAAGGTTTCAGAAACCTGAGATATGGACATAACAATAGTAGAGTATTTTACAACAAAAGAGTCAGCATATTCCGGCATTTCCTTGAAGTGAAAAAGAAAGGTGTCACCATACATATTTGTCAATTGTAAGGCAGCACCTAAGAACATAGAAAATATAAAAAACAAGGCAATTTTATATGTTCCGAAAAGCTTAAAAGCATCTAATCCTAATTTTTGTGCTAAGGTTGCATCTTTCGCAATTAGTTTTTGAGGTGGGCATTTTGGTAGGAAGAAAGAATAGACTCCTAAAATGATAGCAGCAACGGCAGATATATAAAACATATTGGCAGATGCTTTATTCCCTGAAATGTTTGTAGTCCACATTGCAGCAATAAATCCTATTGTACCCCATACCCTAATTGGAGGAAATACTTTAACCACATCAAAATTATTGTTTTTTAATATCGTATATGCAATAGAGTTTGATAGTGAAATCGTTGGCATATAACAAAGCATAGCTATAAATATTACCCAGAAAAACATACTTGGGGAATTAACCTGGGGAATAAAACCAAGTGTTATACCACCTAAAACATGTAATATTCCATATAATTTTTCCGCATTTATCCATTTGTCCGCAATTATACCGGTTAATGCCGGCATAAAAAGTGAAGATATACCTAGTGTCATGAATATAGCACCAAATTCGGAAAAGGTCCATTGTTTGGTTACAGAACAGTAGATTCCAATTGTAATTAACCATGCTCCCCAAACAAAAAATTGAAGAAAACTCATTAAAGTAAGGCGGAACTTAATACTCATGGGATTTAGCTTTTTATATTGAGAAAATAAATAAATAGATACTGAAACTGTTTCGGTAATATTAAAGAGCAATAATAAAAAAAGGGATTTAAAAAATTAAATCCCTGTTAATAAAATTTGAAATCTATATTGTTTTATGACTTTTTCCGATTGTTCAGTTCATCACGAATTTTTGATGCTTTTTCATAATCTTCATCGCTCAAAGCCGTGTCAAGCAGTTGTTTTAATTCTTCCGTTGATTTTTTTAGAAAATCAGTTTCTTCCACTTCAACCATTTCTCCTGAGCTGGTTTCACCCGATGCGAGCGTGTCTTCATCAAGGATAATCCCTGCCTGTGATAGAATAAATTCGTACGTATTTATAGGGCAACTGAATCTCACCGCAAGAGCAATGGCATCTGATGTTCGTGCATCAATTTCTACTTCCTTGCCGCCATCGGTACAAATGAGTTTGGCGAAAAAGATGCCTTCAACTAAATTATAAATAATTACCTCATTGATATTGATGTCAAATCCTTTTGCAAGGCTCCTGAACAGGTCATGAGTAAGCGGACGGCTAGGTGTCATTTTTTCCAGCTCAATGGCAATGGCCTGGGCTTCGAAACCACCAATAATGATAGGAAGTCTGCGTTTACCTTTAGCCTCACCTAAAACAAGTGCATAAGCGCCCGTTTGTGTCTGGCTATAAGATAATCCTACAATTTCTAATTTTACTTTTTTCACTTTACGCTTCAGTTTTATACCACAAGGTTCGCAGAAGATCCGTGAACACAACAGGTGAACTATAAATTATTTTTCTCTTAACTCTTACATCTGTTTTTATGCAAAAAACAGACCAGCTTTGAGATTTTATTGTTGTGCCTTGAATGTTTTTAGTGCCTGGATCAACTTTGGAACCACTTCAAACGCGTCACCTACGATACCATAATCTGCTGATTTGAAAAACGGTGCTTCTTTATCAGAGTTAATAGCTACAATGGTTTTGCTGCCGTTAACACCTGCAAGATGCTGGATTGCTCCTGAAATACCGATAGCGAAGTATAAGTTCGGACGGATAGCAACACCAGTCTGACCTACGTGCTCGTGGTGCGGACGCCAGTGCATATCTGCTACAGGACGTGAACATGCTGTTGCTGCTCCTAATGTTTTTGCAAGCTCTTCAATCATTCCCCAGTTTTCAGGACCTTTTAATCCACGGCCCGCAGATACTACGATATCCGCATCACCCAGGCTCAATTCACTGGTATCCTGTTTTACTTCTTTTACCTTTATTGGAGAATTAACGTTATCTAAGTTTACTGCAAAATCAGCAACTTCAGCAGTGTTATCTTTCAGCTCAATAGGGAAGGAGCTTGCCAAAATGGAAATCACTTTTTTGGCAGAGTTGATATTGTAAACCGCAGTGGCTTTACCAGAGAATACATTCTTTTTTACAGCGAAAGAACCACCTGAAATAGTTGGGTTGTCAACTACCCCCGCAACCATACCTGCTTTTAATCTTGCAGCAAGACGCGATGCAACTGCTTTACCAGTGAAATCATGAACAAAAATAATAATATCCGCTCCTTCTGCTGCTGCAGCCTGTTCAACAGCTGCAGTCAAATAAAGGGGATCATTGGTTTTTAATTTGTCGTTTTTTAAACGCAATACTTTTTTTGCACCCGCTTTGCCAAGGTCTGCAACATCGGCATCACCGTTTATAACAGCTGTAGCTGTTGTATTTAATTGTGCAGCCAAACGGCTTCCGTAGTTAACGGCTTCTAAAGAAGACTTTTTGATTTTGCCTTTTGATAATTCTGTATATACTAGAACTGACATTTGATTTCAGATTTTAAGATTTACGATTTATTTTTGCAATTGCCAACTGCCAATTGCCAACTGGGTTTTAAAGTGCTTTCGCTTCTGTATGCAACAGTTCAATCAGTTTTTCAGGTGTACTTGCATCAATAAATTTGCAATCTGTACGGCCTGCTGCCAGTTTGTATGATACTACATTAGTCAATTTATCAGATGCAGCTGCCGGAACTACAGTTAAAGGCTTGGTACGTGCAGCCATAATTCCACGCATATTCGGGATACGGGCTTCCGACATTCCTTTGTTTGCAGATAATACCAACGGCAATGGACATTCAACCACCTCAGTACCACCATCAATATCATGTTCAATTGTAGCAACACCTCCGGCAACATCCAGTTTTGTAGCCATTGATACAAATGGTAAGTTCAATAATTCAGCAAGCATACCGCCCACCATAGCACCATTATAATTAATGGTTTCTTTACCAACCATCACCAAATCAAATCCTTTGTCTTTTGCATAAGCAGCAACCTGTTCTGCCACAGCAAATGCATCCGTTGGGTCAGCATCAATACGTACTGCATCATCAGCACCAATTGCCAGTCCTTTACGGATGGTTGGCTCACTGTCAGCACCTCCGATATGAAGTATTGTAACGTTACCTCCCTGAGCTTCTTTCAACTCTAATGCACGTACAAGCGCATACCATTCGTCATAAGGGTTAATTACAAACTGTACCCCAGCAGTATTAAAAGTGGTATCATTATTTGTAAAAGCGATTTTAGTAGTTGTGTCAGGCACATTACTAATACAAACTAATATCTTCATAGCTAATTGTTTTTGTAGTATTTTTTAATGAGGTGCAAATTTAACAATATCGTTGCATATAAAAAAATGAAATTTTGTTTTCATTATAATTGATTAATTTGTTGATAATCATTTTGTTGTGAGTTTTTTCTTGAAATTATTCATAAAAATTCGTATATTTGTCTTTTCCCAGATATTTTAGATACGATACCGACCTTTTTTATACAATTTCCCTGATGGATTATAATACAAGTTTGCCCCACATGATTATTCCCGAATATGGTAGGAATATTCAGAAAATGATTGATTTTGCTGTATCTGTTGAAGATCGTGAAGAACGTAACAAAGTAGCCCAGGCCATTATTAATGTGATGGGACAGCTGAACCCACATTTACGTGATGTTACAGATTTTAAGCACAAATTGTGGGATCATATTTTTATTATCTCCGATTTTAAGCTGGATGTGGATTCTCCATACCCAAAGCCTACCCGTGAAACCTTTCAGACAAAGCCGGATAAGGTTTCTTACCCAAGCAATGATATTAAATACAAGCACTATGGCAAAACCGTAGAGCGGATTATTGCTAAAGCAAAGGAATTTAAAGAAGGGGATGAAAAAAATGCACTTACGGAGCAGATTGCCAACCTGATGAAACGTTCCTACCTTACCTGGAACCGTGATTCGGTAAACGATGAAGTGATATTGAAGCACCTGGATGAATTATCGAAAGGGGAATTGAAGTTGGCAGATTCTTCTGCGTTGCGCAGTACTCAGACTTTTGTTCCTCGTCCTAACAACAATCAACAGAACCGCGATCGTGATAAAAAGAAATCCGGTGGCGGGAAGCAGAATAATAATGGTGGTTTCCGTAAGGATAATTCTGGAAACAATCAGAATAATAAGTTTAAGAGGAAGTTTTAAAGACGCTATTTAAACTGAAAATTGGAATTTTAAAATAAAATTGTTATATTTGGTTAAATGAAAACTTTAACGTTAAACATACCAGATAATATAGATATAGATAGCCGTGAACTCGTAATGCTTTTAGCATCTAAATTATATGAGCAGGGGAAGCTTTCTTTGGGCCAGGCTGCAGACCTTGCGGGGCTGACAAAACGTACATTTGCTGAATTATTGATTCGCTACAATGTTTCAATATTCAATTCTCCTTCTTCTGATTTGTCAAGTGACGTTGCAAATGCCTAGGATTATCATTTCTGATACAAGTTGCTTTATTATTTTGTCTAAAATTGGAGAGCTTGAAATCCTTCAAAAGCTTTATGGACATATTTTAACCACGTCAGACATTGCTGAGGAATTTGGCGAAGCTCTTCCCGATTGGGTTAAAATAGAAAATGTTAATGATAAATCATATCAGCGAATTCTGGAATTACAAATCGATAAGGGAGAATCAAGTGCGATCGCGTTAGCTCTTGAAATTAAGAATAGTACTTTGATTTTAGACGATATTAAAGCCCGTAAAGTGGCACAAGGTCTTGGATTGACCTTTACCGGAACAATTGGAATACTCATAAAAGCAAAATTGAGTGGATTAATTCCTTCAATCAAACCTTGTCTTGAAAAAATGAAGCAAACCAATTTTCGGATTGCTTCCGAAATAGAATTACAGGCTTTAAAAGAAGCCCAGGAATTTAATTAAGTTAAAAGAACGTAATTAACAATTTACGGTTCGTAAAATCTGAATTACCGCCCTCCATTCTTCCCGTTTTACTCATTACTTCGTAAAAAGCAAAATTGTACTCTAAAACGAATTTAAAATGAGTGTATTCGAAATCATAGGCGGAAAAAAACTAAAAGGGGAAATTATTCCGCAAGGCGCTAAAAATGAAGCTTTACAGATATTGTGCGCTGTTCTGCTTACTCCGGAAAAAGTAGTTATTGGCAATGTGCCTAACATCATTGATGTCAACAAGCTGATCGATCTGCTCAAGGATTTAGGGGTAAAAGTGGAGAAAACGGGTCATGAAGAATACACTTTCCAGGCGGATGCTGTAAATGTAGATTACCTGAATTCTGCCGAATTCCGTAAAAAAGGAGGAAGCCTTCGTGGTTCCATTATGATTGTAGGGCCCTTGCTTTCCCGTTTCGGTAAAGGGTACATCCCCCGCCCGGGTGGCGATAAAATAGGGCGCAGAAGGCTGGATACACACTTTATCGGCTTTCAGAACCTGGGCGCAAAATTCATTTATGACGATGAAAATGATTTCTATAAAGTAGAAGCCAACGACCTGAAAGGCTGTTACATGTTGCTGGATGAGGCATCAGTAACCGGTACTGCCAATATCATTATGGCTGCAGTGCTTGCCAAAGGAACCACCACCATTTACAATGCAGCTTGTGAGCCATACATTCAGCAATTGTGCAAAATGCTGAACCGTATGGGTGCTAAAATCAGTGGTATCGGCTCCAATCTGCTAACCATTGATGGTGTGGAATATTTAGGCGGGACTACACACCGTATGCTGCCCGATATGATTGAAGTGGGCAGTTTCATTGGTTTAGCAGCCATGACACAGTCGGAAATCACCATTAAAAATGTTTCTTTTGATGATTTAGGGGTTATCCCGGCTGTATTCCAGCGTTTAGGCATTAAGCTGGAGCGCAGGGGTGATGATATTTTTATCCCGTCACAGGAAAATTATGAAATTGATACCTTTATTGATGGCTCTATCCTTACCATTGCCGATGCTATATGGCCAGGATTTACACCGGATTTGCTGAGTATTGTGCTTGTTGTGGCTACTCAGGCAAAGGGGACAGTGTTGATTCATCAGAAAATGTTTGAAAGCCGCCTGTTCTTTGTGGATAAGCTGATTGACATGGGGGCCCAGATCATTCTTTGCGATCCGCACCGTGCCACAGTTATTGGTTTGAACCGTGAGCACCAGCTGAAAGGTATTTCAATGACATCACCTGATATCCGTGCCGGAGTATCGCTTTTAATTGCTGCTTTATCAGCCAAAGGCAAGAGCACTATACACAATATCGAGCAAATCGACCGCGGTTACCAGAATATAGATGAACGACTGCGAAAACTTGGCGCAGAAATTGTAAGGAAATAAGGGTTACGGATAAACTAATGGTTACGAATTTACGAATCTGGGCTTGCTAAAAAAACGAAACGAGCAGTTGGCAATTATAGGTTCATAAGTAGACTAAAATAGCTACAGATTCGTTATTCGTTGTAATTTGTAATTCGTACATAGTATTTCTAAATTCGTAAGAGATTCGTTTATTAGTAACCAATTTTGTAATATTGTATCATGAAAAAAGTAAACATTTTATTAATAGTTGCAGCAGTCGCTGTACTAGGTTGGGGCTTTATTAAGCCTGAAACAACTGCTAATCCTCCTCAACAGGAGGCTAAATCAGGTGCTGTTGTTGGTGTTAATGTTGGTAACAAAGCCCCGGATATTAAACTGAAAAGTCCTGACGGTAAAGAAATTGCCTTATCTTCTTTGAAAGGTAAAATTGTACTGATTGATTTCTGGGCATCCTGGTGCGGTCCATGCCGTCATGAAAACCCGAATGTGGTGGCTACATACAACACATACAAAGACAAACAATTCAACAAAAAAACCAAAGGTTTTACTGTATTCAGCGTTTCGCTGGACAACAATAAAGAAGCCTGGATAAATGCCATTGCAAAAGATGGGTTGGTTTGGGAAAACCATGTTAGCGAATTAGCAGGGTGGCAATCGCAGGTAGTTACACAATATGGTATTAACGGTATCCCGGCAGGCTTCCTGATTGACGAAAACGGAATCATTGTAGCAAAAGGGCAGGAGTTAAGAGGTACAGGTTTGACTGCTTCTTTACAAAAACTGGTTAAAGAGTCATAAGCACTAAAAAAATAGAATTTTTTAATCCTGAAAAAGACAGAATTCAACCGGATTCTGTCTTTTTATTTAAAGATATGTCAATTTGTCGTATTGGTTATGGATGGCAAATAATTTGAACATAGAAATGGCCTCTGAAAAATGAGTAATTTTGGACATGAAATTAACATCGGCAGGCGCGAATAAACTTTAATGAGAAACATCAAAAATATATTTAAAAAGATGAGCACAAAACAGAACGAACCGGTAAACGACCAGGTAAACGAAAATGCAGAAGAGCAGAAAGAGCAGGCAGATGTTCAGGCTACTGACGAAAAGGAGAAAAAAATAGCAGAGTTGCAATCCAAAGTAGATGAGCTGAACGATAAGTATTTACGTTTGTATTCAGAGTTTGATAACTACCGTAAGCGTACAGCCAAAGAAAGAATTGAACTAATACAAACCGCTGGTGAAGATGTTTTTAAAAGTTTGTTACCGGTGGTAGATGATTTTAAGCGTGCTATTAAATCCACTACAGAAACAACAGATGCAAAAACAATAGCAGATGGTGTTCAGTTGATATACAATAAGCTGAAGAATACACTTACTCAGAAAGGGCTGGAAGAGATGAAATCTGTTGGAGAAGTGTTCAATGCTGATGTTCATGAAGCCATTACCAATATTCCTGCTCCATCAGAAGAGATGAAAGGCAAGGTTGTGGATGAAGTAGAAAAGGGATATACGTTAAACGGTAAAATAATCCGTTTTGCGAAAGTAGTGATCGGAAATTAAAAGAAATAGAGCAGTAGTGAATTAGAGATTTGAAGAATTGCAAATAAACAAACTCTCCAATTCTCTAGCTCACCAATTCTCCAAATTAATTAAAATATGTCGAAAAGAGATTATTACGAGGTATTAGAAGTATCAAAGAGCGCGAGTATCGATGAAATAAAAAAGGCATATCGTAAGATGGCCATTAAATACCACCCCGATAAAAATCCTGGTGATAAAGCCGCTGAAGAAAAATTTAAAGAAGCAGCCGAGGCTTATGAGGTATTGAGTAGTCCGGATAAAAAACAACGTTATGATCAGTTTGGCCATGCCGGGTTAGGTGGCAGTGCAGGTTTTGGTGGCGGTGGCAGAGGCGGCTTTGGCGGTGGTATGAACATGGATGATATTTTCAGCCAGTTTGGTGATATTTTCGGTGGACATTTTGGTGGTGGAGGCAGTAGCCGTGGTGGTGGCAGGCGCGTAAACCGGGGTTCCAACCTGCGTGTAAAAGTGAAAATGAACCTGGAAGAGATCGCCAACGGTGTTGAGAAAAAAATCAAAGTGAATAAGTATGTTGCCTGTAAGCCTTGTCATGGTTCGGGTGCAAAAGATGGTTCATCATTCAATACCTGCTCTACATGCAGGGGGACCGGACAGGTAACACGTGTTACCAATACTATACTGGGTGCTATGCAGACAACAAGTACTTGTCCTACCTGCGGAGGTGAAGGGCAGAGTATTACGGATAAATGTACTGTTTGCCATGGTGATGGAATTGTGCGTGATGAAGAAGTAATAAATATCAATATTCCTGCTGGTGTTGCAGAAGGAATGCAGCTTTCTGTAAGTGGCAAAGGAAATATGGGTGCGCGTGGTGGTGTAGCGGGTGATTTGATTATTGTTATTGAAGAAATAGAGCATGAATTGCTGAAGCGTGATGGGATGAATTTATTTTATGATCATTTCATCAGCTTTGTTGATGCAGCAATGGGTACCAATATAGAGGTTCCAACAATTGATGGCAAAGCTAAAGTAAAGGTAGAGCCCGGAACACAAAGTGGTAAGGTGCTTCGCCTGAAAGCAAAAGGATTGCCTGATATCAATACCTATTCAAGAGGCGACATCCTCGTTAATATCAATGTATGGACTCCACAACAGTTGACAAAGGAGGAAAAAGCCTTGCTGGAACGTTTGCGTGATGCTGAAAACTTCAAGCCTAATCCAAGCAAAAAGGACAGGGGCTTTTTTGAAAGGATGAAACAATATTTTGAGTAAAATAAGCCCCTCCCAGCCTCCCCCTAGGGGGAGGGGTGTATTTGTTTATATTTTATACGTTTATTAACCATAAATAATTCCTCCCCCTAGGGGGAGGTTAGGAGGGGCTTGTAATGAACATTTTAACTGCTAAAAATATCGTTAAGCGGTATGCATCCCATACCGCATTAAATGATGTTTCATTGGAAATTCCCAGCCAGAGTATTTTTGGGTTATTAGGCCCCAATGGTGCCGGTAAAACTTCTCTTATCCGTATTATCAATCAGATTACGGGTCCGGATAGTGGCGAAGTTTTTTTTGAAGGAGAAAAGCTGAGCCCGAAGCATATCGGACAAATCGGCTATTTGCCAGAAGAGCGTGGTTTGTATAAGAAAATGGAGGTGGGGGAGCAGGCTTTGTATTTAGCTCAGTTAAAAGGTATGCCCAAGGCAGAAGCGAAGAAAAAGCTGAAAGCCTGGTTTGAAAAATTCGAAATCGATGCCTGGTGGAATAAAAAAGTAGAAGAACTTTCAAAGGGAATGCAGCAAAAGGTGCAATTTATTGTAACGGTGCTTCATGAACCCAAATTACTGATACTTGATGAGCCGTTCAGTGGCTTCGATCCGATCAATGCCAACCTGATTAAGAATGAAATTCTGAACCTGAAAAAGCAGGGTTCTACCATTCTGTTCTCAACTCACAACATGGGTTCTGTAGAAGAACTTTGCGATAATATTGCCTTGATCAATAAATCAAAAAAAATACTGGATGGCCCTGTAAAAGATATACGTAAACAGTTTCGTTCCAACGTTTATGAAATTGAATTTACAGGCAATATGATGGGCTTTACAAATGCATTGTGGACCGGGGCTGAATTAATTGAGCATAATTGTGAAGACCGGTTGTGCAAAGCACGTGTGAAGCTGCTGGGTAAAACCACATCCAATGATTTCCTGCAATCGGTTATTCCTGTGGTGGAGATTCATTCATTCAATGAAATAATTCCGAGCATGAATGATATATTTATTGCACAAGTAAATGCAGAAGCTCCGGGTGGAGTGAGTAAAAATTTCACGGAATAGTACCACACTACAATGAATAAAATAGCACTTATTATAAAACGTGAGTACCTCACAAGAGTGAAAAAGAAGTCATTTATTATAATGACTATATTGGGCCCTATCCTTATGGCAGGAATTGGTGTTGTGCCTATTTATCTTTCCATGCAGAAAGCGGAAAAGCAGACAATAGAAGTTATTGATGAGAGTGGGCTGTTTGTTAATATAATTCCTGAAAGTGATTTGGTGAATTTTGTTTATCCCAAAATTACCATTCAGGATGCCCGGGCAGATTTTTTTAAAACCGATTACAATGCCATTCTGTACATACCTAAAGTGCTTCTCAGTGGCGGACAGCATGGTATCCGAATTTTTTATAAAAAACAGTTGAGTGCCAGTGCGCTTAATTATATTTCCGATCATCTCAGTAGAATAATTTTCGACATTATCCTTGTCACAAATAACGTGAATGTTAATTTTATTAAGAATGCCAAGGAAAAATCAACTTTTACTTTAAAAACCACACAGATTGACGAAGAGGGTAAGGACAAGAACAAGAATATGGCTGTAGCTATTGGAATTAGTCTTGTTTCCGCATTTTTGATTTATTTCTTTATTTTTCTTTATGGGGTTCAGGTGATGCGTGGAGTAATGGAAGAAAAAACAAACCGTATTGTGGAAGTGATTCTGTCATCTGTCAAGCCTTTTCAGCTCATGATGGGTAAGATTGTTGGTGTAGCTTTGGTTGGCCTGACTCAGTTCTTGCTGTGGGTGATATTAACAACTACTTTGTACAGTGTTGCCACTGTTACTGTGTTCAAAGGAATGGACTTAAAACAAATTCAGCAAAAGGAGCAGGTGATAAAAATTGGCGCCAACCTGGATTATAATAATATGAACAATTTTGAAGAAACACCAGAAGCAATGAAAATTTGGGATGAGCTGCAAACAATGAACCTCCCCGAAATATTATTTACTTTCCTGTTTTACTTCTTAGCCGGTTACCTGATGTATAGTGCCTTGTTTGCTGCTGTTGGTTCTGCAGTGGATAATGAGGCAGATACACAACAATTTATGTTGCCAATAACAATCCCATTGATATTTGCATTCATAATTGCACAAAATGTAATCCAGGATCCTTCAAGTCCTATGGCATTCTGGTTTTCAATAATTCCTTTAACATCACCCGTTATTATGATGGTGCGGATTCCTTTTGGTGTTCCACCATGGGAGCTTGCTCTTTCAATGGGAGTACTTGTGCTCACCTTTATATTTACCACCTGGATTGCAGGCCGTATTTACCGTACGGGAATTCTTATGTATGGTAAAAAAGTTACCTGGAAAGAGTTAGGGAAGTGGCTGTTTTATAAGGGGTAGATTTGGTTTTCTAGTTATTAAGTTATTGGTTATTTGGGGATGACAAATAACTTAATAACCCAATAACTAATAACTCAATATCCATTTGTTTCCTGTACAAATGTTCCTATCTTTAAGCAGGAAATTTATTGTTTCATGAGAATTGCAATTATCGATTTAGGAACAAATACTTTTAACCTGCTTGTGGTTGAGGTGAATACTGATAAGTCGTGCACTACGCTGTATCAGACCAAAATACCTGTAAAGCTTGGTGAAGGGGGTATTAATAAAGATTTTATTGCAGAGGCACCTTTTCAGAGAGGTATAGAGGCTTTAAAAACCTATAAATCCACCATAAAGGAATATAAAGCCGACAAAATATATGCAGTTGCTACTTCGGCAATCCGTGGCGCTTCCAATGGTCATGAGTTTGTTGTCAAAGCCAGGGAGGAAGCGGGTATTGACGTTCGGGTGATATCCGGGGAACAGGAAGCAGAAACAATTTATTATGGTGTGCGAAAGGCCGTTAATATAAGTGACCAAAATTCATTGATCATCGATATTGGAGGAGGGAGTACGGAATTCATTATTGCGAACAATGAAAAAATTGTCTGGAAACAAAGCTTTTTATTAGGTGTAGCGCGTTTGCTCGAGTTGTTTGAGCCATCTGATCCTATTAATGAGGCCGAAATTCAAACTCTGAAAGATTATTTGAGGCTTCAGCTGCAACCGTTATCTGAAGCTTTGAAACGTTATCCTGTTACTGAACTAATTGGATCTTCCGGCTCATTCGATTCCATTGCAGAGATGGTGGCCTACAAATATTATTCTCCCAATATACTGGAGGGCAAAACCGAATTTACTTTTAATCTCGAACACTACCGTGCCATTCATCAGATGATATTAAAATCTACTTTGGAAGAGCGTACACATATGAAAGGTTTGGTTGCCATGCGGGTAGACATGATTGTTGTGTCCATCATACTTGTTGATTTTATTCTTACCTCCTATAATATTAGTCAGATGCGTTTATCTACCTATTCTTTAAAAGAAGGGATTTTATTCGAAATCCTTCATTCCCTTGAAGAGGTTGCATAGGTAAGATTAATGTATATTGTAGTACCTGCATTTAACTATATTCAGACCTTTTCTGTACATTTGTAGAGCTACATTTTACCAATTCGTAGTTAATTGTATATATGAGTTTTTCATCAGCAGATACATCATCTTCCGAACCTTCGGAGAAGTTTATTGATACTGCAAAAGTTATTGCAAGTAAAAACCCGCGCTTG
>JAGVJJ010000078.1 GCA_020051175.1 Bacteroidia bacterium
GCCCTTAAATCAATTATTTGAAGACGCTTTACTACAAGATTTCAAAGAACAAAATAATAACCAATTGAAAATGTTCTAATTAAGTTAGGACGCTAATGACAAAATTATTATAATCGTCAAACATACTGCCTGCCCCATAATTCATTGAACCAGACAGCACAACACTGTTATCAACAATCACAAACTTATTGTGCATGACATCAGTAGTTAATCCTGATTGGCGCTCCAGAAAAGCAATTCCGGAGCTCAATCCAGATAGTGCAGTATTCATACTGTTTGTACTGGAAATATAACGTACCACAACGCCCCTGCTATGAGCCGCATTAAGCGCGGAAATTATTGCAGTGCTGCCATTGTCCCACACAGCAATATCCAAACTGACATCCGCCATGTTAATATATGCGCAAATGGTATCTTCAATATTACCAGCAGTAACGGCATCTGTAATGGAAGAAACCGAATTATCTACTGATTGCGTAAAGAGAACACGAACAGATTGTGAATAAAGCTGAACAGATGTACAAAACAATAGGGCTGTTAAAAGTGCGATTACGACTTGTTTCATCATCAAGTGAATTAAGACTGAATTTACTGACCAAAATATAGGTATTTTTTTTAGCTTTACAGTGTATAGCCCAATAGTTTTAAAATTATAACTAGTAATGCATAACATTTAAATCCGCATAACTTTATCAGAATATGAAATTATCAATCAATAATCTTTCAAAAACGTATTCAAACGGCTTAAAAGCGCTTGATAATATTACAATGGAAATCGGCAGTGGTATGTTCGGCTTGCTCGGACCAAACGGAGCAGGAAAATCATCGCTCATGCGCACCATTGCCACATTGCAGGAGCCTGATACAGGGACTGTGATGCTGGGTGATATTGATGTTATAAAACAAAAAGCAGAAGTCCGAAAGATATTGGGCTATCTGCCACAGGATTTTGGTTTTTATCCCAAAGTATCAGCGATTGATATGCTTGACCATTTTGCCATTCTAAAAGGCATTGCAAATCCGAAGGAGCGCAAAGAGGTGTGCGATGCGCTGCTTAACCAGACCAATCTATACGAAGCACGTAAACGCAACATTGGCGACTATTCCGGTGGTATGCGCCAGCGTTTTGGTATTGCACAAGCATTACTTGGAAATCCAAAGCTGGTTATTGTAGATGAACCAACTGCAGGGCTGGACCCGATGGAGCGTAACCGCTTTCATAATTTATTGAGCGAAATCGGGGAGAACATTATTGTTATACTTTCAACACATATAGTGGAGGATGTACGCAATTTGTGTTCAAATATGGTTATTATGAACCAGGGAAAAGTGTTGCTTAGCGGACAACCGGCAAAAACAATCAGTGAAATGGATGGTAAAATCTGGAGCAAGCTGATCGACAAAGAACAATTAACGGATCATAAAAATAACTTTAAGGTTATTTCAACCAAAGTTGTAGAAGGTAAAATTCAAATACATGTATATCATCCAACACAGCCAGATGCTTCTTTTAATGCCACTGCAACTGATTTGGAAGATGTTTATTTTGCAACAATAACGCAGTAGGCAATCGGCAGTTGGCAGTTGGCAACTAATCCGGAATACCATTTTGTAAAACCGTATCAATTCGTTTATCTGTATCCCATTATGTTCACACAAATTTTTCTTTTTGAATTGAAGCTTTGGTTTAAAAAACCGGCAACCTATATTTTCTTTTCAATTTTCTTTGGCCTCTCCATGCTGTTTACCTCATTGATAGCGGGATTACTAGGCCCAACCAGCGGAGACAGCAATACAATAATCAATTCAGCAAGTGCCATAGCTGATGTTTTAAATGGTCTGAATACAGATATTATCGGAACAATAATCCTGATCACCATCATTGCCCCGGCCGTTTACAAAGACTTTCAGTACAATACACACCCTTTACTATTCACAAAACCCATAAGTAAACCGGGATATCTTTTTGGCCGGTTTCTTGCAGCTTTCCTTGTTGCACTTTTTGTATTAACAGGGAGTGCTTTCGGACATTTTATTACCTGTTTATTTCCCGGCATAGAACCAGATAAACTAGGTGCAATAAGCATTTCAAATTATTTACAACCTTTTATACTATTTGTTGTTCCAAACACTCTTTTGATTGGCGCTATCTTTTTTTCGCTTGTTACGTTTTCAAGAAACATGATAGCGGGCTATGTCGGTTGTGTTGCGTTAATTCTAATTAAAGCTATATCCTCTTCCTTATTGGGAGATATGGATAATCAATCACTGGCAGCTATTCTTGAGCCTTTTGGTGAACAGGCACTGAAAAAAATCACCAAATACTGGTCACCTTCCGAACAAAATACGTTATCCATACCATTTGAGCAGGAACTACTTTACAACCGCATATTATGGCTCGGTATAGCCGGTGGTGTCACACTAATCACATATATACGCTTTAACTTTCACCAGTTCAATGAGCCCTTGGTCTTTTTCAAACGCAAAAACAAAAAAGAGTTTTTGTCCATTGCATCTGCTGCTGTTAATTCCTTATCTGATATTCCCAAGTCTGCACAGGTATTTACTACAAAATTTAGTTTATTCCAGACATGGTACCTGGCAAAATTTGAATATCGGAAAATTGTAAAAAGTATATTTTTTCTTATCATCATTGCATTGAGTATTTTAAGTTTTGTGGCTGTAAGCTCACAGTTAAGCCTGATTTATGGCACGTCCACATATCCGGTAACATACCAGATGCTTCAGACTGGCGGTAGTATATTTCAGTTTTTTATGATTATTCTTATTGTATTTTATGCCGGAATAATTGTCTGGCGTGAACGCGATGCCAAAGTAGACGAGCTTGTAGGCGTTACACCTATGGAACCCTGGGTAAGTTTTGCATCAAAGTTTACAGCCCTGATCATGATCCAGGCTTCTTTATTGTTTGTTATCATGCTCACCGGTATTGTATTGCAGCTGTATAATGGATATTACAAAATAGAGCTCCTTCAATACATAAAAGAGCTATTCGGTTTCAAATTAATCAGCCTTACATTGATTTGCGTCATGGCAATGGCATTACAGGTTATTATCAATAACAAATACGTGGCTTACTTCATTGCTGTGCTTCTTCTGATAATAATGCCTATCGCATTCAATTTACTTGAATGGAATAGCCAACTGGTACAATACAACAGCAGTGGACCACGTATGCTTTATTCAGATATGAATGGATACGGCCATATCCTATTTTCTTATTTTATGTTTAAAACGTATTGGACAGGCTTTGCCATCATTTTAATTGTAGTTTCCAATTTACTATGGGTACGTGGTAAAGAAAAAGGCTTCAGGGCCCGCCTGCGTATTGCCAAACCTCTGTTTAACGCCAAAGCAAAACTTTTTATTTCACTTGGAATATTGATATTTTTATTGAGTGGTGGATTTATTTATTATAATACCAACATCCTGAATAAAAACATTTCTTCTAAAGAACAGGAAAAACTGCAGGCCGAATTTGAAAAAAAATACAAATACTACGCTAGAACGCCTCAGCCACGTATTGTTGCTGCCAATTGGAATGTTGATATTTTCCCTGAAAAACACGGGGTTTCAGCCAGCGGATATTACTTCCTGAAGAATAAAACATCAAAATCAATTGACACTTTGTTTATTAATATCCTTGATGAAATCACAACGGAAGAGCTGATTTTTAGTGAGCCATTTTCACTCCTGGAGGAAAACAAGACACTGGGGGTACTTATTTACAAACTCTCCACACCATTATCTCCCGGAGACTCTATTCGTATGTCCATGAAATTAAATTATTTCCCAAAAGGATTTAAAAATTCAGAAGCAGGGACTGCAATTGTTGACAACGGTACTTTTTTCAATAGTGGGTACCTGCCTAGTATCGGATATCAGCCGGATGCAGAATTGTCTGAAGAGTCGACCCGGAAAAAGTACGGCCTGAATAAGAAAGCACGCATGGCAAACGTTAATGATTCCCTTGCAAGAATGAATACTTATATAAGCCACGATGCCGATTGGATCGACTTCGAATGCATTGTAAGTACATCAAATGACCAGACCGCAATTGCTCCTGGCTACCTGCAAAGAGAATGGGAAAAAGATGGAAGACGCTACTTCCACTATAAAATGGATTGCAAGATTTTAAATTTTTATTCATTCCTTTCCGCCAGATATGAAATAAAACGCGACCAATGGGTTTCCGTTTCCAATCCTGCCCAACCTGTGGCCATTGAAATCTATTACCATAAAGCTCATGAATACAACCTCGATCGAATGGTCAATAGTATTAAAAAATCATTGGATTATTATACGAAAAATTTTAGTCCTTACCAGCACAGACAAGTACGTATTATTGAATTTCCAAGATATGCGAACTTTGCGCAATCATTTCCGAATACTATCCCGTTTTCTGAAGGCATTGGTTTTATTGCAAAGGTAGATGATAAAAATCCTGAGTCCATTGATTATCCTTTTTATGTGACAGCGCATGAGGTAGCCCATCAGTGGTGGGCACACCAGGTAATTGGCGGCAATGTACAGGGTTCCACATTGATGGCAGAAACAATGTCGCAATATTCGGCCCTAATGGTTATGGAAAAGGAATTTGGCAAAAAGGCAATGAAAAAATTCCTTAAATATGAAATGAGCCAATACCTGCAGGGCAGAACTTTTGAGGGCAAAAAAGAATTGCCGCTTATGCTGGTAGAAAATCAGCAATACATTCATTACAACAAGGGGAGCGTGATCATGTATGCTTTAAAGGACTATATAGGTGAAGACTCTTTAAATGCTGCTCTTGCAAGGTATATTAAGAAAGTGGCTTACCAGGAACCGCCATATACCAATTCCATTGAGTTCCTCAGTTATATTAAAGCAGTAACACCAGACAGCCTGAAATACATTATTAATGACATGTTTGAAACCATTACACTGTATGAGAACAAAACAGGCAGCTGCTCCTACACTAAAACAGCCGATGGTAAATATTCAGTAAAATTTACTGTTGAAAGTAAAAAAATGAAAGCTGATAGCATTGGTAAACTGAAAGATGTTTCAATCAATGATTGGATTGACATTGGTGTTTTTGGCAGTAAAGAAATAAGTGGGATAACAGAAGAAACAGAACTGTATCTTCAAAAACGCAAAATCAATAAAGCAAAAATGGAGTTCGAGATTATTGTGGATGAAGTACCTGTGAAAGTTGGGATTGATCCGTATAACAAACTGATTGACCGCACACCTGATAACAACACCCGATCCGTTAATGGAGGCAGCAAAGACAGTGAATCAACCGAAGATAAGGGTAGTGTAACAATTAAAGTGAGCGCTTAAACCGATAAAAAGATGAAAAAATATTCTGTAATTATTGTATTATCATTACTCTCAGCAAAATTTTATTCCCAAACCAAAACCGACATCACATCTGTCATTCAAAAAGCCATGCACGACCAGGAACTAGCATGGAACAAAGGAGATATAGATGGCTTTATGTCGACCTACTGGAACAGCGACAGCTTGAAATTTATTGGCAAAAACGGCATTACTTTCGGCTGGAAAAACACATTGGCAAACTATAAAAAAAATTATCCGGACTCAACTGCAATGGGCACGCTGAGTTTTGAGCTGATAAGCGTTGAACAACTATCGCCTGCAACATGTTATGTGATTGGTTCCTGGAGCCTTAGCCGCAAGAAAGGCAATGTAGGCGGCTTTTATACACTCCTTTGGAAAAAGATAAACAACAAATGGGTAATTGTTGCGGATCATACAAACTGATCCAACAACATATTTACAGTCATATTATTTTCTCGCAGCGTTTCGCGAAGTTAAAAAGGGATGCGAAACTATCTGTATATAAGAAAAATCGCGGGCCGTTTATTGATATCCGGTAATTGCTTTTTCCAGGCAGCAATAGTTTTTGTTTGAATAAATTCAGTTGGTAAAGTAATATCACAGGCAATGCACAGCTTCGTATTGCCATCACAGCTTGCAATAATATCATCCAGCATGTGATTGTTCCGGTAAGGAGTTTCAATAAACAGCTGCGTCTGATTCCTTTGCTGTGCACCTTTTTCCAGTTCTTTTATTTTTTTAATGCGCTCATTGCGTTCCTTTGGCAGATAGCCGTGAAAAGCAAAACTCTGTCCATTAAAGCCCGAGCCCATCAGCGCAAGCAAAATAGAAGATGGACCAACAAGCGGACGCACGGTGATATTTTTTTCATGTGCAAGCTTCACCACTTCCGCACCGGGGTCGGCCACTCCGGGACAACCTGCTTCTGAAATAATACCAATATTTTTCCCCTCTCCTATTGCATTCAGGTAGGTTGAAATATCCTTTGCCTCTGTATGCTGATTTAAGGGATGCAAAACAATCTCCTGCAAAGGTTTCTGAATACCCATTTTTTTGAGGTATTGCCTGGCAGATTTTTCATTTTCTACAATGTATTCATCAATCGTATTGATCACCAGATTTACCTTTACGGGAAGAACATCTGCTGTTTCAGCAGTATCTCCCAGCGTAGTGGGTATTAAATAAAGTATTCCTTTTGTTGTCATCAAATCTTTTTACTAAAAATGTGAAGTACAAAAACAAATTTTCATAGCATCTTTGCGCCTTCGTGAGAAAATGAATTCACTATCACACTCCCTGCTGCAGCTTTATCTGGATTGCTTTTGCAATCACTTCACAAGCCTGCTCCAGTAATATAAATACATTTTCAAACCCTTGTTCGCCCCCAAAATAAGGGTCAGGAACAGCCATGTTGGAATTAGGATATACCCTGTTCAGAATCATTTCTACTTTCATTTTATCTGCTTCATCCCGGGCCAAAGAAATAACATCTGAATAATTTGAACTATCCATTACAAAAATAGCGTCAAATTTGTCAAAATCAGCTACTGTAAACTGCCGCGCTTTCAGCTGAGAAACATCGATTCCATGCTTGTTTGCATTTGCAATGGTACGTTTATCAGGGTGTTCACCAATATGGTAATTGGAAGTTCCGGCAGAATCAATAGTAATACTCAGATTTAATTTTTCCGCTTTGTCACGTAAAATCCCCTCTGCAAGCGGTGAACGACAAATGTTGCCGAGACAAACCATTAAAACAGTTTCCATATAAATTGATTTATCATTATTTTAATTATTTAACCACAGTCACATGACCGATATAATCATGTACCCGATCAAAGATATCTGTAAGCTGAACTTTCCATACATAGACATCTTCTTTAACCATTTGGTTGCTTTGTCCCCCCTGAACAATTCCATCCCACTTGCAGGCAGAAGGCATACCATCCTGTCCGTTATTATCCCAGTCCGTATTTTTTCCTTTGTACTCACAGCTCCATATAAGAGTTCCAAAGCGGTCAAACAAGCGGATGTTATACTCTTTCACACCTATACCTCTTCCAAAAAACAGTTCATTCGCATTATCTTCGTTTGGTGTAAACGTATTAGGCATAAAGAAAGAAAACTCAGGAAAAAGTTCAACCGTTTTGCATATTGAATCCCGGCAGCCATACTGATTCTGAACATATAGGCACACATTTCCGGAGTAAAAATCATTGTTTGTTACCGTAGCAGAATAATTGTGGACAGGACTTGTACTTGCACTATCCAGGGACGAATCATCTCCAAAATCCCATGTCCAGCTTACTACATCAGGCGACCATAAATTACAGAAAGAGAAAAAAGGTGTATTTACACTGTTTTGAGCAGGTGTCATACAGAAATCAGCTACAGGAAATGGGAATACCCGGATATAAGCGGGCATAAGCATCGTATCCTTACAGCCATGATTTGTTGTAACAATCAACTGAACATCATAAGAACCAGGGGTATTCCAGCAAACAGCCGGACTTGCAGAAACAGCCTGAGAAGGATTTCCTCCTGAAAAACTCCAGTCCCAATTGGTAATACTTCCGCTTAAAGTCTGTGATAAGTCCGTAAATTGCGTACACACAGGAGCACAGCCGCTATCAGGATAGCTAAAACCTGCCACAGGATTACTGTAAACAGTAACAGAGTGGTTAACGGTATCAAAGCAACCTTTATTCGTTGTAATACTTAGTGTAACAGAATAATCCCCTGCAGCATTATAGGTGTAAGAAGGATTTGCAGCACCGGAAGCTGCAGGCCCCTCTCCAAAATTCCAGCTCCAGCTGTTGATGGTATCCCCGTCAATCAGTATAGAAGTATCGGTAAAAAACACTGGAGAATTTAAACAGGAATTGCCAGCTGTAAATCCAGCTACAGGAAGATGATGAATAGTGGCAGGAAGTTGAGCAGTATTTTGACAGCCGCTGTCTGAAGTTACGGTAAGTACAACATTGAATGAGCCGGAGGTGGTAAACACATGACAGGGATTCTGAAGATTGGAGTTATTATTAAGTCCGGAAGATACATCGCCAAAGTTCCAGCTCCAGGCGGTAACAGCACCTGAAGAAACCGCTGACACATCCGAAAAACATGTAGTGTCGTGCAAACAGACAGGAACAGAGCTGAAATTAGCCGAGGGCAAAGGGTGAATCACTACGGTAGTTGTGTTTGTATCCTTGCAGCCAAAATTGTTTGTTATTGTTAAACTTACAGTATAAGTACCCGGATTTGTATAAGTATGCGCAGGATTTTGCGATATAGCAGAATCGCCATCGCCAAAACTCCAGTCCCAGTTTGTAGCCGTATTGTTTGCTAGCGATAAATCTGAAAATACAGAAACTTCATTCAAACAAACATTGTTTCCGGAAAGGTTTGAAACAGGCAAAGGGTGTACTGTAACGCTTTGAACAACGGTATCTATACAGCCTTCATCGCTTGTGGCAATAAGCATTACAGAATAATTTCCTGAAGTGCTGTACGTATGTGATGGATTTGAATCAGCAGAATGAGCGGAACCATCTCCGAAATTCCAATCCCAGCTGCTGAGTGTATCCCCGTTAATCAGCGAAGATGTATCAGTAAAAGCAGAAGGAAAATGCAGACAAGGTGTATTGCTTGTAAATCCGGCTACAGGAAGAGGATGAATGGTAGCAGGCAGTTGAACAGCGTGTTGACAGCCACTATCCGAAATCACTGTAAGTGCAACATTGAACACACCGGACCCGGTAAATACATGGCAGGGATTCTGAAGAGCTGAGTTGTTGTAGAGTCCGGAAGGCAAATCGGCAAAATTCCAGCTCCACCCGGTAATGGCACCGGAGGCAATTGTTGATAAATCAGAAAAGCAGGTGCTGTCATTCAAACATTCAGGAGCAGAGCTGAAATTCGACACAGGCAAAGGATGAACAAGCACCGTAGTTGTATTTGTATCTTTGCAGCCGAAATTATTCGTTACCGCCAGGCTAACAGGATAAGTGCCGGGACTTGTGTAGGTATGCTGCGGGTTTTGTAATGCCGAAGAATCACCATCACCAAAGTTCCAGTCCCAATTACTAATTGTATTGTTTGCTATAGATAAATCCGAAAATGCTGTAAATGCATTCAAACAAACATTGTTACCATCCAGGTTTGTAACAGGTAAAGGATGTGAATTGATGCTCCGGCTTACAGTATCTTTACAACCACCCTCACTTGTAACAATAAGTATAACGGAATAATTTCCAATTGTGTTATAACTGTGCGAAGGATTTGCAATAGCAGCATGAGCGGAACCATCCCCGAAATCCCAGTCCCAGGCAATACTCCCTGATGAAACCGAGGAAGAATCCTGAAAAAGAACGGGTACAGTACCACAGGTATTGGCAGCGCTAAAAGCAGCCGTTGGTACAGGGGCAATATAAATAGTATCGTATATGGTATCTGAACGGCAAGGATAATAAACAATGGCTTGTACACTAAAATTTCCGGCAGCACTGTAGACATGGCTCACAGACAAACCTGTATCCGTGTTAAATATACCGGTTGAAGGGTCGCCAAAATCCCACCGTATCGAATCTTCATCCAATATGCCACTTAAGCTGAAATCTGAAGGAGAAGAAAAACAAGTTGTATCCGCTGTAAGCACGTTAACCGGTGTAGAAAAAAAATTGCTGATCATAGTAGGGAAGCCAAATGTACCATTCCTACCTCCCAGGTTTAATGCTCCCGGCTGCAGATTACAGGATGTTCCCAATGCATTTGGATTATGAATTATAGCAACTGCACCAGATTGGTACTCTGAAATATAAATTTTACCATCAGAAGCTAATTGAGGCATACCCGTATATTGGCCACCGGTAGTTCCAACAGCTATTGCGCTGGCATTAATATCGGCAGCTGTAAGATCATACTGATAGATTTGCTTTGAAGAAATGAGTGAAATATAGAGTTTGGTTCCATCGGGTGAAAACTCTGAACCATAATCAGAGCTTGAATGGTACAATGTAACCGGGTTGGATAGCAGGCCAGTGCTGATATCAAAGTCATAAAGCTCGGACACATTGGCATTATAATAATTGGCGGCAATTTTTTTTCCGTTTGATGAACTTTTCATCCCGTAAGGATAAGGATAAGCAGGGTTTGTGATGCCGGATGTAATGATAGGAGTTGCTGATATGCCGCTTGCAGTAATCAGATAGCTGTAAAAATCCTGGTTGCTTCTTCCCACAACCCATATATCTTTATTATTGCAATGAAAACTGGCAGCTAGTTTTTCAGAAGAAGGGCTAAAAAGCAATGTATTTTTACTGGAAATAACTACATCCCCCAACCCGCCATTCAGGTTCATATCGATAATAGTATACCTGAATCCAATAGAAGGACTCTGGTAATCAGGTGTGGTAAACAGATAATAAATAGAATCGTTTCCTGGCATAGGAATGATTACACCCGACTGTGCAGAAGAAGGGTCACCCAATAATCCAAAACCGTTCGGCATTTGAGTATGTGTTCGGTCCCATACCTTAATTCCATCTGTATAAAACAGCAAACTACCGGAAGGATCAGAAATACTGGCACAGCCTTCACTGGTATTTACCTGACCATCTAATAAAGGAGTTGGAGGGGTCGTATTAAAATCCAATCCTGCCTTATTGCCAAAATACCAGATATTGCCTTCTCCCTGGGCATATAAAGCTTCGCTCATACACCCAAAAAGAAAAAAAACAAACAGGATTAGCTTATCCCTAATCGACATTTTTTTAATTTTTCACAATAGTGAATTAGTACTATTTAAATATAAGTAAAAAAAAACAGGAATACGGTTGCATTCCTGTTTAATTTTTTTTGACGTAAAATGTCTTTTATTGAATTGTAATCTTTTTGTGCAATTCGTCAATGTAGGATTTAAAGCGTTTATCAGTATCTATAAGGTTATTTACCGTGCGGCATGCGTGAAGCACTGTAGCGTGGTCTTTACCCCCTGAATGCAAGCCAATTGTAGCCAGGGATGATTTTGTCATGCTCTTTGCAAAATACATTGCAATCTGACGTGCCTGAACCACTTCACGTTTACGTGTTTTCGATTTCAGCAATTCAATTGGCATATCAAAATAATCACATACCACCTTTTGGATATAATCAATAGAAACTTCGCGAGCAGTATTTTTCACAAACTTATCAATCATCTGCTTGGCAAGCTCCAATGTAATCACCTTGCGGTTCATGGACGATTGTGCAAGTAATGAAATCAAAGCGCCTTCCAGTTCACGAACGTTGGTTGTAATGCTGTATGCCAGGTATTCAAGCACTTCTTTTGGCATATCAATGCCGTCTGAGTACACTTTTTTCTCAAGTATAGCCACACGGGTTTCCAAATCAGGTGCCTGAAGGTCAGCAGATAAGCCCCATTTAAAGCGGGACAATAAACGCTGCTCAAAGCCTTGCAATTCAACAGGTGCTTTATCAGCGGTTAATACAATCTGTTTACCGGTTTGATGTAAGTGATTGAAGATGTGGAAGAAAACATCCTGTGTTTTTTCTTTACCAGCAAAGTACTGAACATCATCAATCAACAACACATCAATCATTTGATAAAAATGAACGAAATCATTCTGATTGTTATTACGAACAGAATCAATGTATTGCTGAGTGAATTTTTCTGAAGAAACGTAAAGAACGGTTTTGTTCGGGAATTCGCTTTTTATCTGAATACCAATAGCATGTGCTAAATGGGTTTTGCCCAATCCAACACCACCATATATCAATAACGGATTAAATGCTGTACCACCAGGCTTATTGGAAACCGCAAAACCGGCAGAGCGTGCCAGGCGGTTACAGTCACCTTCCACTAAATTTTCAAATGTATAATTTGGATTTAGTTGAGACTCAACATTTACCTTTTTTAATCCCGGGATAATGAAGGGGTTACGGATGGTGTTCTGGTTTAAATCAATCGGCATGGATACCGAAGGATTTTTCACTTCCTTTTTACTGCTTGTAGGAACTTTAACAGTGTATGGTTTGGCAGCATTGTTATAATTGTTTTCCATTATAATGCTGTACTCCAGACGACCTGTACTACCTAATTCCTTTTTGATTGTTTTCTTTAATAAAGTAATGTAGTGCTCTTCAAGCCATTCATAAAAAAACTGGCTAGGCACCTGAATAGTTAAAACATTCGAGCTTAATTTAATTGGTTTAATCGGCTCGAACCAGGTTTTAAAACTTTGTGAACTAACATTGTCTTTGATGATACTCAGACAGCTCTCCCAAAC
>JAGVJJ010000010.1 GCA_020051175.1 Bacteroidia bacterium
AGTTATTAGTTATTAGTTATTAGTTATTAGTTACTAGTTATTAGTTACTAGTTATTAGTTATTAGTTATTAGTTATTAGTTATTAGTTATTAGTTATTAGTTATTGGTTCATTGGCAAAAGCCCTGAGGGGCGAAATATTAATAGAAAAAATATTGCAGTATAAACAAGCTCCGTAGGAGCGGAATATTGAAGTGGCAGGCTTTTTTTTCTTAGTGAACCTTAGTGTCTAAGTGGTAAAAAAATAACCACTTAGGCACTAATAAGTTCACGAAGTAACACTAAGCCCTGAATATCAGCAAACGGAACGCTGATAACGCTGATTATTATGATTTTTAAGATAAATAAAATCATCTTTAATCATAACCATCATAAAAATCCGCGTTCCAACAACTTATTAACCCAATAACTTATATCAATAAATTGCAGATTATCTTTGAAAATGCACCAAAAATCATTAAATTAGCGCAAACAATTACAGTGAATCCATGCCGCATAAGTTTATAAGGCCTAAAATATTGCTTGTAGATGACAGGGAGGATAATTTACTTTCCATGGAAAGTATTTTGGAGAAGGATGATTACCGCCTTGTAAAAGTTACATCGGGCACCGAAGCGCTGAAAGTTCTACTGAAGGATTGGGATTTTACCCTTATCCTGATGGACGTGGAAATGCCTGGTATGAATGGCCCCGAAACGGCAGCCATGATTTATGAGCGCGAAAAGCTCAAGCACATTCCTATCATTTTTATTACAGCCCATAGCCATGGTGACGAAAACATCTTTAAAGGATATAAGGCCGGTGCAGTGGATTACATCTATAAACCTATTCAGCCGGATCTTTTAAGGGCCAAAGTTTCTGTTTTTGTGGAGCTTTACCGTAAAAACCATCAGCTTATAGAGCAGGAACAGCTGCTGAAACAAATAAATAAAAGTCTTGAGGTGGAAATCCGCGACCGTATTGTTTCGGAAGAGAAAGTAAAGGAGCTGAACAAGCAATTGCTTAAAAACATTGAAAAACTGGAGTCCACCAACAAAGAACTTGACCAGTTTGCCTTTATAGCATCCCACGATTTGCAGGAACCACTTCGCAAAATCCGCATGTTCAACGACTTTATTGTTTCCAAGTACAGGAACAAGCTGGACGATGAAGGCGAGCTATACCTGGAGCGTATGCAGGTAGCCTGCGGACGTATGCAGAACCTGATAAATGATATCCTTACTTTCAGCAAAATTGATGTTACCAAAGAATCGTTGGAAGAAACCGATATTAACCAGGTGCTGGATCAGGTGCTGGAAAATATGGAGCTGCTGATTAAAGAGAAAAACGCAAAAATTGTAATCGGGGAAATGCCTAGCTTGCAGGTGTTCCCGGGGCTTATAAAGCTGCTGTTCCATCACCTCATCAATAATTCACTTAAATACTCCAATCACAAGGTTGAGCCGGTTATCCATATCAATGCTACATTGGAAACACCTGAATCATCTGGCAAGATAAAAGTGAACCAGTACTGGAGGATAAATATCCAGGACAATGGTGTTGGGTTTGAACAGCAATATGCCGAACAGATATTTACTTTATTCAAAAGATTGCACGCCAATACTGAATATACCGGCACAGGAGTAGGTTTATCCATTTGCAAGAAAATTGTGGAAGAACACAAAGGATACATCAGCGCGCAAAGTGTACCGAATAAAGGTACCACATTCACTATAAGCCTTCCGGCAGACATGTCGTTTGCTACATCAACGGCTCCGGATGCAGTTTCAGTGAACGAACAATAATAATGATGTAAAATGTTTCTTTCCGGAGCTTTGAATAGGTGCTCCTGCTAACATTTTCGAAAACTTAATAAAACTTGTTTATGATATCAGCAAGAGAAACCTACAAAATTTATTTTGAAGCGGAATCTGAGTGTGTCATCATGGAATGGGACGGTTACTCTTCCAGTGCAGATTTCAGGGAAGGTACGGAGTTAATGCTGAATACACTGATCAGGCACAACGCTTCCAAAGTAATTGCAAGTATAAAAGGGATGACTCTAATTGGTCTTGAAGATCAGCAATGGCTGAATACAACCTTTTTGCCACGTGCCATTAAATTTGGACTAAAGCAGGTTGCAATAACCAAACCGGATTCATATTTCACCAAAGTTGCTGTAGAAAGCATTTCATATAAAACGGATAAAAGCAAACTGTCAATTAATTTTTTTGATAACCTTACTGAGGCAAAAAAGTGGCTGTGCGATGTAGAAGCATATTACCAGGATGGGGAATAAAACACACACAATGTATAATAAATTACCCAGCTAAAAAACAGGGTGATTTCGTATTTAATTAAATGCCAGTTACTTATATGGAAAATACATCATTGGCACGATTTCAGCTCGCGCAAAATGATGAATTATAAAAAAATTGTTCCCTTTATTACTTTACTGATAGCCACAGTTCAGCTTACAGCCAACCCAGACTCTTCTTTTTGTTCAAATTTTAAGCCTTCGGCACAATCCTCGCTTTTTTTATTCACGGCAGGGTACCGCATGCCGGTAAATAAAGCATCTGTACTCAATTCAGGACATGGTATTTATCTTGAAGCCGGTATTAATCCGGGATACCTTGTATCCAGAAAGCTCGTGGTTGGGTTCTTTGCGGGTTGGGCCTGGAAAGACAGGCTTTGGGCAACCTCCTTTAACAGTGATTTTGTAAAAGAGTACCGTTCCTCAATTGATGTCGAATCCCATTTTTCATCTCTTGATTCATCCGTTATTTATGGAAGTGCAGATGCATTTGAAACAAAACAAGGCACATCTGTTATCCTTCCTGGCTGTGAGATGAAATCATTTCATAACCAGTCGTTTTATTATGGCGCTTTGCTTAGGCTGCCATACCGGTATTTACCGGCAGTAAAACTCTATATGGGCTTTACCAGCAGCTTTTTGCAAGGCCCTGGTGATATGATTACCAAGAGGAAGGATTTTAATGTGCTACAGCTTAAACGAGCTATGTACGGGTGTGAATTAATCTTGTTCAGGGGTTTTCAGCGTGCTTCTTCCGGGAAAGAAAAATATCCTCTTCAGAGCAATATGGGGATGTTGAGTGTTTATCTCGAATCGCATGATTTCTACAATTCCAGGCTTGATTTTTATGATGGTGAACAGGGTACCACTATTGCCTTAAAACGCTTTTTACCGGCTTCTTTCCTTGCAAAATACAGAACCGAAAATATGTGGGGGCTTAAGTTGTCGTTTGCGATTATGTAGACTAAGAAAGCACAGGAATTTCTTTGCATTTAACATTGCGGGCAGTCATGCTGAGCTTGTCGAAGCATCGGGGAAGCCTGCACAATTCTTCTTCCCCGTCCGTTGAATATCACTCTGTTGAGCTTTTTTAATTTACTATAGATCCTGTTTAAAATTTCATAGAAGAATGAAATTTAGGCCTACCGCGTTTCTTGACCAGCTCGAAATGACAGCGGTCGGGTTATTTCGAGCTGGTCAAGAAACGCGCGTAAGGGATACGTAAATAGTTTGAACAAATTTTAAACAGGCCCATAATCAGTAATTTGAATTTTATCCCGCCTTTGTAGTTTTCTGATACACCACCCTGTCATTCACACTTAACTTCACAATATAAACCCCTGCAGCCAGGTGTTGTGTATTGATAAGCTCTTCATAACTGCCTGGTTGTTTGCTGCCACTGTACACAAGTTTTACGGGCTCCCCCAGCACATTCAGCAATTCCACTTTTACTTGAGCCGCCTCATTACTTATCATTTCCTGTGGCACTTTATAGCTCACCCGGAGGTTATCGGTAAAAGGGTTAGGAAAGCCATTCATGTCGGGCTGCATAGCCAGTTGTTCTTCAACACCAACCGAAGGGCATGCACCGGTAATAGCAGCATCAAGCCATGGAATGCGGGCTGCAATCCAGTTTTTTAAATCGTCAACCTCGCCCTGGTAACTTGCGTTTGGCTGTACCTGTGGGTTGGGAGCAATATAGCTGCCAAGTATTGGCCATTGCCTGAAATTGCGGCTCTGGGCCTCATTAAGCACAGCAGCGGCAGCATCAATGTAATTGTTTAAATAACTGGTATTGATCAGTGTTTGCCTTAGTTCATTCCAGCGGCAGGCCAGCATGTTTTTAAAATTCTGATCCTCCATGAAACGGCTCCACCAGGTAGGAGCAGGATATGCTGTATCCGGCAACTGGTATTCCCATCCGGCCGGATCATAAGCATTGCCATAATTGCAATTGTGCCATGCAAGGTCGTAATCCCATACTGGCCCGATATTCAGCTTGCCGCCATGGCTTATGTTTTCTTTGTACAGGTATGTGCTTAACCTGTACCCGTCAATATTTTTGCTCAGTTCGCTGATGATAAAATAATCAATAAATGATGATGTTTTGATGTATTTAGAATATCCGTTTGTGGTGTTTGCAAAATAGCTGGAGTTCATGGTAGTTTCCATGCTATCCATAAAATCTTTTATGTATGCTTTTTGTGGCGGTGTTATTGCAGTATCCTGCGGATAAACAAACTGGTAGTAAAAATGAGAGCTGGTAGGGGAGTTGCCTGCCATGAGGGAGCTCCAGCCATCTTCATCCCTTCTGTCGATTTTAAAAATGTAACCTCCTGTTATTGCAGGAAAAAAGTTGTCGGTAGCAGTTACCTTGGAAATATTAATCCTGTCATCATCCCTCTTAGGTCTTTCCAGTAAAGCATAAATGCCCTGGTACTCATTGTTGATGATAACCTCTACGTTTTTGGTGCGTGGTGAATAATGTCCCATTTCACGGTACAAATCATACGTAAGCTGGTTTCGCAAAAGTGTTTTGTCCGGGTAAGAAGCTACCAGGAACCAGTCACTTTCTGTAGGCATTCCCAGCAGCGGGACACTTAGTTCTTCACCAAGGCCATCCTGGAGTTCCAGTGCAAATGATTTTTTCTCAAAATTTTTAGATGTGTTGCCACGAATGTTGATGCGTGTTTTTCCATTGTATTCATTCCAGCTGTCCGTAACATAGTTGCGCTGATTACCATTGTATATAATGCCCATGTCCACAACAGATTCATTTTCTGTAATAGGCTGGCCACTGGTATTAATAATAACAATCGGCAGGTTAGATGAACTGAAAGTCACAGGTTTTGGTGGGTTGTTCCCAAATTTTAAGTTCCAGCTTATCAGTGTTCCGGAGTTGGGCGAGGCAATGTAATCCCGCACGATAAGCTTCCAGGTGCCGTTCCCGTTTTGTCCTGCATTAAAGCGGCCCAGGTTACCTATTGGGCGATAACTGCCGGTATAAGGCGATGTTACCTGTGTAACAGATGTAGATGCCTGGCTGTTGAAACACGTATTGGTATAATTTACCCCGGTGCTGCTGCTGCCGGCTGTAAGCTGTACTATGTGCCCTGAAGGGGATTGCAGATAAATATAGAGTTCGTCTACTGCAGTATGGTTAATATTCAGGCAGACTTCCTCCATACCGTAAGTACTGTCAAGCGGGGCAGATAGTCCTGAAACCACCACACTGTAGTAGGTATCTATCCCGTTGTTTTGGATTGCTCCTCCTGGCCCCGTAAATACCTGCGCATTTGTAATCACAGAAAACAAAAGGAAGGCGAGGGCAAGTGCGGGGGCTTTTGTAATGAAATTATTGTTTTTCTCTCCGGATAAGAATAAATGTTTTTTCATCAGCAATAATTATAGGTTGAAAATGGGAAGGCATTCAAAAAAGCTGGCCTTTTATGCGAAGATATGTCCTGCTTTTTCTGTGGAAACCGGCTTTTCGTTCAATCCCTACTTTAAATAGCCTGAATCCTTAAAAACTTACCTGATTAAGTGTGTAACCTTATTTAACTCCTTGTTTTGCTGTTATTTAAGGTGCGGCCCAATGCCCATTTACTGTCGGTAAAACCGCCTTTTTAGTAGCCAAAAACTGTTAAATAGAGGCCAAAAGCATAACCAAATCAGCATTGTGCCCGTTAGACTATACACTATCGGTGAAAGGGGATATTTAATAGCCGAGATGATAAAAAAGATAGCCAGTATTTCCCCTTTTTAAACTAGTATAAATTAAAAAAATAAAACATGAAGAAATTAAAGAGAATTTGTCAGGCAGGAATAGTAGCGTTGGGTTTATTATTCTCAGTTGATCAGAGTTTTTCACAAACAATTTCAGCACATTATTTTGGAGAGAATGCATGGATGCCGGATGCAATTGGTGATGTAAATAACTGTGTTGAGCCACCATGTCAGTTTAATGGTAAATTACACCAGCAATGGCAGAATATTAAACAAAGTAATGCAGTTTTAATACGTTACGGTGGTATTGCAGCAGATAATAACCGACCTACTAACGCACAGTATATCCGAATCATTGACTCTGTCCGTTCAAATGGTATGGAGCCCGTTATCCAGGTGCCTTTTAAAAACTGGAGATATTCAGCTCAGCAGGCTGCTGATATTGTAACCTATCTGAATGTTACTATGGGTAAAAACATTAAATACTGGATTATAGGTAACGAACCGGATTTGGGTTACTCTTATACCACTGCATCGCAGATCGCTGCTTATACGAAGCCTTTTGCATCTGCAATGAAGAATGTTGACCCTAATATTTTAATTATCGGGCCTGAATTGGCAAGTTTTAACAAATCTATTATTGATGGTTTAACAACACCGGGTGGTCCAAATGATATTACCGGTAAAGATGCATCAGGAAGATATTATATTGATGTGTTTTCATTCCATACATATCCGTTCAATGGTTCACAAAACCGTGCTGATGTTATTTCAAACTTAACAAGCGCGAACCGTTTGCAGGATAATCTGATTTACTTAAATGGAAGAATCGCAACCTGTAACTCACACCATAACAGAACGGGTAATGCCAAAATAAAAACTGCTATTACTGAAGCAAACATAAACTGGCAGAACAATTCAGGTGATAATTTGTACGGTTTGGGAGCTAACAGCTTTATTGGTGGACAGTTTGTGGCAGAAATGTTGTGTATTGGTCTGAAAAACAATGTGGATTTTGTAAATATCTGGAGCGTTGTAGAGGGTAATAACACAGCATCAAGCATTGGTTATATTGACCCAAGTACTGGTAACAAAAAACCATTGTACCACCACTTTAAAATGCTTGCCGAAAACTTTAAAGGTACATACGCAGATGGTATCTCTAATGTGCCGAATGTAAAAACCTTTGGAAGCAAAAACGGCCAGGAAATATCTGTATTGATTATGAACCAGGATTTAGCTGTCAATTACAATTATAAAGTGAGTTTAAGCTCGAATACGATTGCAGGTAATATTCCATTGAAAATAAACATTGATGCTGGTGTTTCAGCTGAATACACCGATGCTATTGCAAGTCAGTCTACAGTGGTGCTTACGTTTAATTCAGCAGGAACGCTGATCAAAAAAACAGAGTATTCGCTTACCGGGCATGCAGCATCCAATCAGCCGCCAACTGTTACAAACTATATTTCTACTGGTGTAGCATCTAATGGCTCAATTGATAACAGACCGTTCGAAATCAAAAACGTATTTCCTAACCCAACTGTAGGTAGGTTTACAATAGAGTTGAACAAAGGAAATGCATTAGAGAAAAATTTCAATATCCAGATCTTCAATATCATTGGCCAGCAGGTGTATGACAAAAACATGTCGTTCGTAAGCGGTAAAGAGCAAATTGAGCTTCCACCGTCAATGGCAAGTGGTCAGTACATTGTAAGAGTAAAAGAGCAGGATAAGGATAATTATATGATAAGAAAGCTTATCCTTGAAAAATAGAAATCTTTAAAAATACAAAGCCCCATTCATTATAATGAATGGGGCTTTGTATTTTAAGGCTTTTGCTTGGCCGTAACTTTTGTTTCGATCTTTTTATTTTCTGTTTTATTGGTGAGCCTCACAACCACGCCTTGTGTATTGATGCACTCACCTTCTTTCAGGACGGTTGTTACACCGTCCTTTTTAATAATATTGCCATTTGACTGAATAACAGTTCCATTATCGGTAAGTATATTCGAACTTATTTCGTTGCTGTTTTCGTCAACCACAACAAGCATTCCATCCTTCATTTGAGCACAATAGCGGATGTTATTGTGGATATCGCTCGAATCAACCTGTGCAAAGGCGGCAGATGACAGAGAAAATACTGTGATGGCGAGAGTTAATTTTTTCATTTTTTTAGTTATAAGAATTATTTAGATACAATCATTCGTTTTGTTTGCGAAGCACCATCTTTTTTCAGTACATAGAAATAAATACCGTTTGGCAGTTCCGATGTGCTTACCGGAATGTTGTAATTTCCAGCTTTTAAATCATCCTGTAGCAACATGGCAACTGAATTGCCCACCATGTCGAACAGTTCTACAGAAACCGGTCCGTTTGTATTCACCTGGAAATTGATGGCAGTAGATTGTTTTGCCGGGTTAGGGCTATTCTGGAATAGTTTTGAATCTGAGGCAATCAGTTCTTTCACCCCTGAAGGCTCAATCAAAGCAGGGCCCATCAAATCATCAAAGTACATAGTATCCTGTGATGAAGTGCCCGGTGCGAACAAAAGCACAATTTTATCAATATTGGTAGCTGTAGCAAAGCTTCCCGGATGTCCCATATAATAGTTAAATGTTAAGGTTTCCCAGGTATTTTGCATTGTGGTAAAAGCCATATATTCACTATGGATACCATTTGGATAATTGTCAACACTCTTAATACCTAATTGCAGTTGAACCACAGTTCCTACAGGGGCCGTAGAATACACTTTCAGGCTCATTTTAGGAGCTCCCATTGTACTGTCTGCGTAGAGAGTAACATCCTCTAGCTGCATTTGAGGATGCATTTTAATAAAATCATACATCATTGTATCGCGCACGTAACGGGCACAATACATACTGGTATTTATTCCGGTTGTTGAAGGATTTGCAAACATTGAATCCAGTGTACCGGTGTACATACCGAAATTCAGCATTTTGATGCTGTCGAAGTCACAGTAATTTTCCTGTTGTGCAGATACTGTAAAATTCACTGCAAAAAAAGTGATGAGAATAAAGTATAGTTTTTTCATAACATTTTGTTGGTTAAAGGTTTATTTGTTGGTTGGTATTTAATTAACTGACACAAACATATAATACAGGATTACCATTCTCTTAAAATTTCGGTGATACCGTTCTTTTTAAGGGTTGAACACTCAAAGCAAAAGCCGGAGCACAAAACACATGAAGCTTAAAATGTCGCAAAGAGCCACATTCACTTTATAAACCTCACCAAACATCCATTTCAGGATTTCGGCTATTGAAAATTCATGATGAACGATTTCCGGAGGCTTACTTATTAAACAAGCTATACGTTTGCATGGTATTTAGTAATTCTATCCGATCCGTTTGTGAACAATGAGAAATAAGCTACCTAAAGTTTTAATGCTTGGCTGGGAGTTTCCACCCATAATCAATGGTGGATTGGGAGTAGCTTGTCACGATCTTTCTGCTGCTATGTCCGACCTGGCCAATATAACCATGGTTATACCAAAATCCAGTCCGGGTTTTAAAATGAAGAATATGAACCTTATAGGTTTAAACAGTCTGGATATAAACTCCGTTGAGAATTATTTCAACAGCAATCAACCGTTGCCTTTTAAACTTCACTCTGTACCGGCCAACCTTAATCCGTATTATGTAGATCAGGCTGGGGATTATACAGGCAGCTCATCTTCCATGTCGGCACGTGGAAACGAAAAGCCTGGAGCATTTACCCTGGATCAGCTTTATGGTAATGATATCATTGCTAAGGTAGAAGAATATGCTACCATAACTGCGGGGATGGCTCGGGAAATGGATTTTGATGTTATTCATGCCCACGACTGGATGACCATGCTTGCGGGTATAAAAATAAAGCAGCAAACCGGAAAACCTTTGGTAATGCACATACACTCTCTGGAGGTAGACAGGGGCGGGGAGAACAGCAAAGGATGGGTGTACCAGCTGGAAAAGAAAGGTATGGAATATGCCGATTTGTTAATGCCGGTGAGCCATTTTACTGCAGGGAATATCCAGCAGCATTATGGTATCGACAAAAGCAAAATGGCTGTAATCCACAATGGCAGCAAAACAGTGGAGGCCTTTCGCAGCAAAAGAAAGTTCAAAGAAAAAACGGTTCTGTTTGTAGGCCGCTTAACACGCCAGAAAGGACCGGAAAAATTTCTGGATATAGCTTCGAAAGTTCTTGAAAAAGATCGCAATGTTAGATTCATAATGGCCGGTTCAGGTGATTATTTTAAATCACTCTTGGAAAGCAGCTCTTATAAAAACATCGGAAACCGCTTTCACATGGCGGGTTTCCTTAACCAGCAAAAACTGAACTATTTGTTCTCTATAAGTGATGTATACTGCATGCCATCCATTTCTGAACCTTTCGGGTTATCAGCTGTTGAAGCCGCACAGTTCAAAATCCCATGCGTTATCTCAAAACAATCGGGTGTGGCAGAAGTTTTAAATGGTTCCTTAAAGTTTGATTTCTGGGATACAGATAAAGCCGCAGGATGTGTTTTGAATCTGCTGAATGATAAAGTGCTTAGGACAAAAGTTGTGGAAGATGCTTCCAGCAACCTGCACAACATCAGCTGGGAAATTGCAGCAAAAAAAATTGTAGATGCTTATTCAACTAACAAACTAATATAAACTACTATGCCGTCAATCTGCTTTTATTTCCAGGTACACCAGCCATTCCGTATTAAAAACTATTCATTCTTTGACATAGGTTCCGGGCTGCCTTATGAGGATGAGCAAAAAAACCGTGAGATTATGAATAAAGTAGCGGAAAAATGCTATCTGAAAACAAACAAAAAAATGCTGGAGCTTATCGACAGGCATAAAGGCAGGTTCAGAATAAGCTACTCCATAAGTGGTACCGCTATTGAGCAGTTTGAACAGTACCGCCCGGACGTGCTGCAATCGTTTATTGATTTGTCGAGGACCGGCTGCGTTGAGTTTTTATCTGAAACCTATTACCATTCACTTAGTTTTCTTCATTCAAAGGATGAATTTAAAAGACAGGTAGAAAAGCACGCTGCAGTAATTAAAAAGTATTTCAACCAGGAACCCAAAGTGTTCAGAAATACGGAGCTTATTTATAATAATGAGCTGGCGGCCTATATTGAGGGTATGGGTTATAAAGGGATTGTTTGCGAAGGGCTGGATCGTGCATTGAACGGAAGAACACCTAATTTTTTATATCAGCCGGTAAATACAACACGCATTAAAGCTCTGTTGAAAAACTACCGCTTGTCTGACGATATCGCATTCCGTTTCTCAGATAAAGGCTGGGCTGAGTTTCCGCTAACAGCAAATAAATTCACTACATGGGTGCATTCTGTTGCCGGACATGGCGATACAGTAAACCTGTTTATGGATTATGAAACATTTGGTGAACATCAGTGGGAATCCACCGGTATATTTAACTTCCTCGACAGCCTGCCTGCTGAAATATTTAAGCACCCGCATTTTGACTTCAAAACACCTTCAGAGGTTGTAGATAGTTATCCGGTAAGAGGGAACTATGATGTGCACAACTTCAGCTCCTGGGCCGATACAGAAAGGGATCTTTCTGCCTGGCTGAGCAATTCCATGCAGCAGGAAGCAATGAAACAGGTATATTCAGTTGAAAAGCAGGTTAAGCAAAGCGAAGACCCTGCGCTAATCCGTATGTGGGAAAGGCTGCAAACATCTGACCATTACTATTACATGTGTACCAAATTCTGGAACGATGGGGATGTACATAAGTATTTCAGCCCTTTTGATTCTCCGTACGATGCATACCTGTATTTTATGAACGTATTCAGCGACCTTGAGAACAGGCTAGGCAAAAAGAAAAAAACAAAAAAGGCATTACAACCCGACAAAACGGATGCCGCACTTACAGTACCATTACCAGTTGGAAACAATAAACCAAAAAGAGTCAGTGCTGCCAGGGCCAATAAAAAGAAAGCCCAGGAACAGCTAAAAGCACAGTACTCGAAAATGTTAGAGTACATGTGCGAAATATAATAACTTAATACCGCTTGTGCCATGGAAACTAAAAACACATTAAACCTTTATAAACCATTTCAACCTGTTATGTCGCCCAAAAACGGCTTTAACAATTGGTTTGTTATCCTTTTGCTTATTGTTATGGCAATCAGCTACTTTTTAATCCAATAAATTTATAAAATAAAAAAAGCGGGTAAAACCCGCTTTTTTTATTTACCCTCACATGCCTGTTATCGTTCATTCACGCTCCCTATGCACTCAGGCCCCAAATCATATTCATTTGTTTTGTTAATCACCCCGTCTTTAATAGCTATTATAAATGTTTTAGCATAGCTGGGCGGAACATCTAAATCAAATTCGTCCACATCAATTTCAATTGCAAAGCTTATTTGGGCAGTATAACTTCTCTTGTCCTGTGTATATACATTGATTGAAGATGGCCCATGCAGGCCAAAATTCATTTTATAAGCTCTGGTTATATTATTAACTGTTAATTCCCCACTCATAGTATGGATGTTTTTATCATTTGCAACATCATAAAAGTCCAGGTTTTCAATAGGGAACTGTCCTTTAAAATTAATCGTCATGCTTGCCTGTTCACTTTTGCCGGTAGCAGAGTCATTTATGTCAAACAATATGCAGGATGAAATATCCATTTCCTGGCTATTGGTATTTAACTTAATAACGGCAAATGTATTTTCTGAAACAACTGCTCCCGATTCAGTCGATACCCGGATACGCGATGTTTTAAAATCTGTTTGTGCTGGTTGTGCCGGTAATGTTGAAGCTGCCATAATTAAGCAGCTGCTAACGGTTAAAAAAAAGTTGGTTTTCATAGCTTTATAGTTTTGATACCCAGTACTAAATTACTCCCATTTTTACTCTTTTTACCGGCTTTTCGTCCATCCAGGCACTTTCATAGGCTAACACAAAAATGCTTGTTTTATAGAGGGTTTTTTATGTGTTTCAAGGGACTAAATCAGCTACAAACATTGGAAATATCTGTTGAGCCATTGAATAGTACCCCCCAACGAAAAATAGGGGTAAAGCCTGTGGTTTGATAGTAATTTTGGTTATGTAAAGTTTTAGCAGAGATTGCAGGACTTCAAATCAATTTAAATTAAAAGAATAAAAAAAATGGAAACAGTATTGGAAAAAAAAGCAAACGTTCCTACCAAAAACCAGACATGGTTAACAGGTATGTTTGCTGACAGGGATAGTGCAGAACGCGCATATAACTCACTAAGTAAAAAGGGATACACGAAGGACGATATTAATATTTTGATGTCTGACGAAACCCGTAAAAAACATTTTATCAACGATGATAAAAAAACAGAATTAGGGAACAAAGCACTGGAAGGTGCCGGAAAAGGTACTGCAATTGGTGGTACGGTAGGTGCAATTGCCGGTGTCATCGCTGCTATTGGTAGTAATATTGTGTTCCCTGGTTTGGGACTTATTATTGCTGGTCCGTTAGCTGCCGGTTTAGCCGGAGCAGGTGCCGGTGGTATTACAGGTGGTTTGATTGGAGCACTTGTGGGAGCCGGTATTCCTGAAGAACGTGCTAAAGTATACGAATCAGGAGTAAAAAGCGGTAAAATTGTTATGGGTGTAAAACCTAAGAGTGAAGAGGACGCTAAAATTTTCCAGGACGAATGGAAAAACAATAAAGGCGAAGAAGTATATTATTAATAAACAGATTGAATAATTTAAAAAATAAAAGTCATGAACACAACAGGAAAAATAGTAACAGGCGTATTGGCTGGAGCAGCCGTAGGTGCCTTAATATCGATGTTGTTTGCACCAGATTCTGGTACAGAAACTCGTAAAAAAATAGTTCAGAAAGGTACAGACTTAAGCGATGATTTTAAAGAAGCTTTTGACGACTTTCTGGGAAGTATTACTGAAAAATTTGAGACAGTAAAAAAGAACGCCACTGAAATGGCTGAAAAAGGTAAATCTCAACTTGAAGACGTGAAAAAAGAAGTAAAAACCGCTTCAAATGGAGCGAATGGTAAATACAATCATCACCATTCTTAAAAATAAAGGTGAATTATAAAAAAGAGCAACACGGGATTTATTCCTTGTGTTGCTTTTTTATATAAAAAGGCCCCCGGAAAGCTCACGTATACTTAATAATCCAATTGTCCTGATGATGAAAACAAACGAAAATCCTACACTTTGGGAAGAAAGTGTACAGCCAGGTTATTATAAAAAGCTGGATAAAGATATCCAAACTGAAGTGCTCGTTATTGGTGGTGGCATTTCCGGTATTACTACTGCGTACAACCTTCAAAAGGCTGGTAAAAAAGTAACTTTAATTGAACAAGCCACTATTGGGAGTGGACAAACGGCACGCACTACGGCACATCTTACTTATTGCCTCGATATACGTTATTTTCAGCTCATAAAACAATTAGGAGTCCAAAATGTTAGGACTGTTGCGAACAGCCACATGGCCTCAATAGAGTGGATGGATCGCATTATCCGACATGAAAGAATCAATTGTAATTTTAAACGAATAAGCGGGTATTTATTTTCAATCCATAGTGCAGAAATGGTGCAGAAGGAATATCGTGCAATGCAGGATCTGGGTATTATTGCAGAAATGATAAATTATGTCCCGGGATTAAAAGAAAAACAATCGCAAGCCTGCATTTGCTTTCCTGAGCAGGCGCAGTTCCATGCGCTTAAATATTTAAAGGGCCTTACAAATGCTGCCCTCAATATGGGGGTACATATTTATAACCATACTGCTGCAGGCAGCATTCAAGAAAATACAGCTAAAGCCAACGGTTATACTATAACTGCTGAATACATAGTTATTACTGCAAACACTGCATTAAACACCCCTGAGTTAAATATCAGTCAAACAAAATTCCGTTCGTATGTAATTGGGATAAAAATCCCTAAAGGACAATTGCCTTATTCCCTTTGGTGGGAAGTTGAGGATAGCGGAAATGAAAAGGAGTTTGCCCCATATCATTATGCAAGACTTGAAAATTTTGATGATTTGAATGATCTGTTCATTGTAGGGGGCGAAGACCGCGAAATTGAGGGAACAACTCCGGACGAAAATTTAAAATTTGGCAGACTCCTGGAGTGGGCAAGCCAGCGTTTTGCAATTAAAGGCAAGCCGGAATACCAATGGTCAGGTACCATAAGTTATTCAAATGACGGGTTGCCCTTTATAGGGCGGTACAGGTATAACAACCATTATATTATTTCCGGTGACTCTGGAAGTGGGATCAATTATGCCACTATTGGCAGCCGTATAATTACTGATAGCATATGCGGTGTGGAAAACAACTGGGAGGCCGTTTATTCTCCAGGCCGGATTGTATACGAACCGAAATAAAAAAGCTCTTCCGCACAGCATATTCTTTTGTTTAAGCTAGTCAAAACTTCATTTTACCGAAAACCACTGATGAATAGCTATTCGGAGAATAAATTTGTTGCATTAGTTTGCTATCCTCCTAAAGTTATGTCCTTATGAACCACAGCATCGAAAAAGAAAGAACAGTGCATCTGATCAATAGCTCAGATCCTAAAGACATGCAGTTGCTTTCAAAAATTGAAACAGAATCCAGCCTCAAATTCAATCTGCAATATTCATTAAGGCTTATAGAAGCAAGTATTGATTATTTGATTATGACCAAAGCTGGTGATGAGGAAAGCGAAACACAACATTCCAGCGCACATCTGAATGAACTGGTTTCCTTATCCTGCCTGACGGATGAAACAGGCAAGTTTCCATGCACAAAAGAAATGATAAAGGAACTGCTGAAAGATCACGAACGTATTATTATGCAACTGAAAAAACGCGTGGAACAATCGGATAGGTTCCACGATTTTGAAACTGCTGAGTTTGTAAGCTCTATTATTGAAGAGCACCAGCATATTGCCGGGAAATTCCGAAGATATTTTTAGTATTAAACCCAAAAAAATTACTTAAACACAGAAAATGACAGAAATGTATATGTACATACTTGATAAAGTGAGCTTTGACCCTGCACTTTTTCAAAAAGAATTAGCCAAAGCCATAAAGCAGGTACAGCCTTCAGAAATGCAAACGTTTAAATCCTGGTGCCTCGAAAATTTTGATAAAAAATACAACAAGGAATTGATTGAAATTTTTAACAAATGAATTTCCCCCGTCCTCAGGGGCGGGGAATTAACCCTCCGAGATTAAAAACAAAAAATCGGGGCGAAACTGTACAGTTTCGCCCCGATTTCTTTATAATAGCGTTCTATTTACTTGGAAACTGCGCTATTCATTGTATCCAGCACGTTCATCACTTCTTTCACAGCTTTTGCCGATTCATTTAAAAGTTTTGTTTCTTCAGCATTCAGTTTCAATTCAATAATCTGTTCTATTCCGTTTTTACCTAATTTTACCGGAACTCCAAGATAAATATCTTTTAATCCGTATTCCCCTTGTAACCAGGCACATACCGGGAAAATCCTCTTCTGGTCACGAACAATAGACTCAACCATCTGCGCTGCAGAAGCACCTGGAGCATACCATGCCGAAGTACCCAACAGGTTAACAATTTCTCCACCGCCCTTTTTCGTACGCTCGATAATTTCTTCCAAACGCTCTTTTCCGATAAGTTCAGTAACCGGAATACCAGATACAGTTGTATAGCGTGGCAACGGCACCATGGTATCTCCATGACCACCCATTAACACCGCCTGGATGTCTTTAGGAGAGCAGTTCAACTCTTCAGCAAGGAATGCACGGTAACGTGCCGTATCAAGGATACCTGCCATACCAAATACACGTTTGCTGTCAATTTTTGAAGTTAAATAAGCACAATAAGTCATCACATCTAATGGGTTGGAAACCACTATGATAATCGCTTTAGGAGAGTACTTCAAAATATTCTCGGTAACGCCTTTTACAATACCTGCATTTGTTGAAATAAGGTCATCACGGCTCATGCCCGGTTTACGTGGTAAACCAGATGTAATAACCACTACATCTGAATTTGCTGTTTTTGAATAATCGTTTGTTGAACCGGTAATACGGGTATCGTAAAGGTTCACCGGAGCAGTTTGCCATATATCCAGGGCCTTACCTTCAGCAAAATTCTCCTTAATGTCAAGCAATACTACTTCGTTTGCTAATTCTCTTTGAGCAATAACATCAGCACAAGTTGCACCAACATTTCCAGCTCCTACTACAGTTACTTTCATGTTATATTATTTAATATTATTTTACTACTTTTACGAAAAAATTTTACGGGCACTAAATTATAAAAGAAAAACGATTCAGGATAAATAATTAATAGTTTTTTAATATAGGTGCAACTATTCGTTCTTTTAATTCATCCTGATTTAAGTTTATACAATTTTATAATCCATTAATACCACTTGCTGTTAATGAAAAAATTATTCCTTACCGTTGCCATCCTGTTCTGTGTAACTCATGCTGCAATTTTTGCACAGGGTAGTGATTGTGCCACAGCAAGCCCCTTTTGTACAGCTGCCGGTACGGCAACATTTCCTGCGTCCCAGAATACCACTGCTCCTGTTGGCCCCAATTATGATTGTTTGGGCACTCAGCCTAACCCCGCCTGGTATTACTTACAGGTGGCAACTTCCGGGAATATCGTTCTTGATATGACCAACTCTGCCAATGTGGATATTGATTTTATCATCTGGGGGCCTTTTACATCGTCTTCTGCGGCTTGCTCATCCGGACTTACGGGTGCTGCTGTTGATTGCAGTTATTCTGCTTCATCAAATGAAACAGGCAATATCAATGCGGCAGTGGTAGGTGAAGTATATGTATTGCTTATCACCAATTACTCCAACCAGGCTACAAACATTTCTCTTGCTCAAACCGGTGGAACGGGTGCAACAAACTGCAACATTGTTTGCTCCATCGATTCATTGATAACAACTCCCGGCTTATGCAGCAGCCCGGCAAACCTTTATGATTTATCGGGCAGGGTAGAGTACAATTCACCTCCTGCTACAGGCACACTTACCATCAGCAACAGCTGCAACAGCATTACACAGGTATTTAATGCTCCTTTTGATCCGGATTCAGTAACATATACTTTAACCGGGATGCCTGCTGATGGAAGTCCTTGTACAGTTACTGCCGTGTTTTCAAATGATCCTGTATGTACCATGACAAAAACCTTTACAGCGCCACCAGCCTGTTTTGTAGATTGCCCTATTATAGTTGATTCTGCTCACACCTGCGATGGTGTTCCTGCAACACTTACCGCTACCGGTGCTACCAGCTATTTGTGGTCCACAGGTGCTACCACAGCTTCTATTCTTGCCAGTGGTGTTCCTGCTACTTATACAGTTATAGGAACTACTGGTACCTGCCTGGATACTGCAATAGCAGTTGTTACCACATTCCCTCCACCAACAGTTAGCTTTACTGGCGATACACTTACAGGCTGCAACCAGCTTTTGGTTGATTTTACTGCCGATACAACAGGCAATGCTGGTGCTACTTATTCCTGGAAATTTGGAGAAGGTGGAGCTACTGCTACCGGCATGACTTCTTCTCACTTTTATCCTCAGCCTGGATGTTACACTGTTGAGTTAACGGCTTCTTTCGGACCGGGTTGTGCAACAACGGATTCTATTGCCTGCATGGTAGATGTATTACCTCCGCCAGAGGCTTCTTTTAGTGTTTCACCTGATGAGATTGATGCCATTGCTTCCACTGCATACTTTTCAAACACATCTGTAGGTTCTACACTGTGGATATGGAACTTTGGAGATTCAGCAATTTCCACATTACAGCACCCGGAGCATACATATGACAGTGTAGGCGCATATCCGGTAACGCTGTACGCATTCAATTCCGATGGCTGTATTGATTCTGTTACTTCAACTGTTATTGTTAAGGACATTGTTACTTTTTATGTTCCGAATGCATTCACACCCAATAAAAATGATATAAACGAGATGTTCCACATGTATTCCTACGGTATTTTGCCTGAAGGTTATGAAATGCGCATATTTGACCGCTGGGGTAAAGAAGTGTTTAAAACCACCGACATAAAAGAAGGCTGGAATGGCTCTGTGAACAATACCGGAGCAATTTTAACCCCCGATACCTATGCATACCGCATCAGCTATAAAGAGGCTACCGGAAAACGCAAAAGCGTTGTTGGCCACGTAACACTTGTCAGGTAATTTCAGTATAAGAAAAGTACCTGGAGCTTTGTTGGTGTTTATCTTTTCTTGTTTAAATGCGTTTAAATATGAAAAATTGCTTGCAGAATTTCAGCAGTAAACACAAGACTTGGTATACCTTCGTCATAGTGCCTGTTTGTATTCTGATAAGCTTTTCTTCGTCCCTGTTTGCACAACCTCATGAGTATATCTTTAATGGCAACCTGAATGAATACAATGGCGGACCTGCATTAACCGAAGCTTTGGCCTGTGGTGCCTCTCCGGGTGCATTTAGTGTTGAAACAGCTGGCACCACTTCGGGGGCCTGTCTTACTTCGGGCTCATTTTGTTTTACTGATGGGGGAGGGCTGCAATATCCCAATCCTGGTATTGTTTCCAACAGCTATACCATCAACGTTCTTTTTCGTTTCAGCAACCTGGGGGGCTATGCAAGGATCATTGATTTTTCCAACAGCGCTTCCGATGCAGGCATTTACTTTCTGGGAAACTGCCTTAACCTTTACCCCAATAGCAACGTAGGCACATGCCCTTATTTTACAACCAATACATATTACCTCATTACTTTTGTAAGGGATGGGAGCTCGGGCATTATTTCCGTGTATGTGGACGGTACACTATTCGGGACTTATAACGATTCCGGAAACCTGTACTGTCCCGCTAATTCAACCACACCCATTCTTTTCTTCCGTGACGATAATGTTGTGACCTGCGAAAACCAACCCGGGTGTGTAAAATACATTTCTGTAAGCCCAAATGTGGCAACCGCATCCGATGTAACACAAACCTGGAATAACATCACCAACGTTACCCATGCAACAGCTGCACCACCTCCTACAATTACGGTAGCTCCCATAGCTGGCATCACCTGTTCAAGTTCCAGTGTATCCTTGTCTGCAAGCAGCACCGGCACTATGCTTTGGAACGGAGGTTCACTTTCAAATGCACCCAATCCGGCTACTGTAAGTGCTCCAGGAACATATTTTGTGACTGCCGTTGATGCAAACGGATGTATTGATACTGCTGTGGTTACCGTGGCCGTTAATAACACGCCACCAGCTGTTACAGCCGTAAGCAGTGGTAACCTTGGCTGCTCCACATCGTCCGTTACGCTTACAGGTACAAGTTCGGGAAATACAATGACCTGGAACGGTGGATCACTTACCAATGCTGCCAACCCCGCAACTGTAAGCACCCCTGGAACATATACTGTTACTGCAACTGATGCAGTAAATGGCTGTACAAACACAGCAACAGTCACTGTAATTAATGATCCATCTCAGCAGCTTACTGTTACCGTAAATTCACAAACAGTCTGCAGTGGGCAAACGGCCACACTTACCGCTAATGGCGGTACTTCCTATGCATGGTCAACCAGAGCGACCACAAACCCGCTGTCGGTTTCACCTTTAGCTACTACGTCATATACGGTTACTGGAACAACAGGAAGCTGTTCGGATACAGCAGTAGCAACAGTAACGATAAGTTCTAACCTTGCTCTTACAGTAAATTCACCAACCATCTGTTCCGGACAAACGGCTACATTAACTGCCGGTGGAGCAACCAGCTATTCCTGGTCAACGGGAGCCACAACAAATCCACTGTCTGTAAGCCCTGCATCTACGGCTTCCTACACAGTTACAGGAACTGCCGGAACATGCACGGGGACTGCTGTTGCAACGGTTACCGTAAACAATCCACCGGTTATTACTGTAGGCTCAGTTACCATCTGCTCGGGACAAACAGCAACACTTACAGCAAGCGGTGCCTCATCGTACTTATGGTCAACAGGTGCTACAACAGCAGCTATAAATGAAAGCCCTGCATCACCCGTTACTTACACGGTTGTAGGAACAACTGGCGGTTGTGCAGATACAGCAATAGCTTCCGTGGCAATAACTCCTTCGCCTGTAATTACGGTCAATTCCGCTACTACTTGTCCGGGTGATACTGCTGTTCTGACTGCAAATGGAGGTTCCGGTTATGCATGGTCTACAGGTGCTACAACAACCTCTATACAGGTAAACCCTTTATCACCGGTTACATACACTGTTACAGGCACGATGTCCGGTTGTACAGATACTGCAGTGGCTATTGTCACCGTTAATCCTTTACCACAGATTTCGGTCAGCACCACCAGTATCTGCAATGGTGGCACAGGAACAATAACTGCCACGGGGGCTGCAAGCTATGTATGGTCAAACGGGGCAACGGGCAGCCAGCTCACCGATTCACCTGTAAACACTACAACGTATACCGTTACCGGCACTGCCAACGGATGTTCCGATACAGCATCCGGGACAATCACCGTAAATCCATTCCTGGTTGTGGACCTCAGTGGGGCTACATTCATCTGTTCGGGAAGCTCAACAACCTTAACTGCAGCTGCACAATATGGAAGCAGCGGTTCTTACACGTATTCATGGGCGCCTTCGCTTACAGATACAGGTTCTTCAGCAACGGTATCGCCAGCGGCAACAACAACTTATACAGTAACGGTGAATGACGGCTGCTCCCCCCCAGCAACAGATACCTTAACGGTAGCAATCTTAGCTTCCCCTGTTGTTTCGTTTACAGCCGATGTTAATTCCGGTTGCGCACCATTGTGTGTTAATTTTACAAACACCTCCTCCGTACCGGGTGGCACAATTGCCACTCAAAGCTGGGATTTTGGGGCCGATCAGCCAACTGCTCAAAACTGTTTCAGCAACCCCGGGCAACATTCTGTTACTTTAACTGCAACTTCTAACATGGGATGCACATCATCCTATACCAACAGCAATATGATTACTGTAGTAGCATTTCCGGTTGCAAACTTTTCTGCCCCTGCAGTTACCGGGCTACTGGACCCTGTCGTTACCTTTACCGATAACTCCACAGGTACAACGTCCTGGAACTGGATGTTTGATGATTCCATGGCTTTAGCCGCTGATAATATCAGTGACCTTCAAAACCCTACACATGCATACTCAGATACAGGTATATACTGTGTTCAGCTTATAGCAGGAAATACTTATGGATGTTATGATACCACTGTTTCATGTATTAGTATTGAGCCGGATTTCACGTGTTATATACCAGGCGCATTTACTCCGGATGATAATGATGTAAATGATAAATTTTATTGCATAGCACAAAATTTCAAATCCTTTGAAATGCAGATTTACGATCGCTGGGGCAATCTGTATTACTATACGGATGATATTACCAAGCCCTGGGATGGAACAAGCCTTTCGGGAGATACTCCCGCACTAATGGATATTTATATTTATAAAATCCATATTACTGATAACCGGAATAAAAAGCACAAGTATTTAGGTACTGTAATGTTGCTTCGCTAAATATGTTCCCTGTGTTGAATAGTGTCTGTACAATTTATTACCTTTAAACCAGGTTTAATAATGCGGTACACAGGCACGAGAATGGCACTTAAAAGTAAAAATCAAAATTCAAATTCTGTCAGGGTTGCTACGAGTCGTTTTCAGCTTGTGCTGGTTGCATTCTTTTGTATGCTGGTTGTTGTAAAAAGCGGTTTGGCTCAAACTCTGGTTTCTAAGCAGGTTTTCGATTATACAGGTTCCGATCAAACTTTAACAATACCTCCATGTATTACTCAAATTAAGTTAAAAATTTGGGGGGCTGGTGGTGGAGGTTCTCAATACGCAGGTTACTACGGTGGTGCAGGGGCGGGCGGCTATGTTGAAGGTATATTAAATGTAATAAATGGTGATACGTATACCATAATGGTTGGCGAAGGTGGAGCAACCGATGGTACAGCAGATAATGTATCATACGGGTTTGGTGGCTCCTATGACCCCCTTGCTTTTGGTGGCTTTGGCGGTGGTTTATCCGGAATTTTTACTGGGAATACAACTATTTTACATACCGATCAAGCAAGAGCATTGCTCATTGCTGGGGGCGGAGGCGGTGGTGAAAAAGCTACTGCAGCAACCGAATGTACCACTGGCGGACAAGGAGGGGATGTTGTATTTGCTGGCGGAATGCCTACTATGCAAGGCGAAAGTGCTGGAGGTGGTAGAATTGGCGCAGGAGCAGGGGGAGGATATAATGGTGGTTTATTGTCTTTACGTTTGTCAGGGAATGGAACCTGGTATGCGGGCGAAGGCGGAACAAATTATGTGCATACTTCTGTTTTAAATCCAGTTTCTTTGCATTCGGCAGATTATGGTAATTGGAATGCAAGCCCTCATTCTTATTATGAGCCTCCCAATACAACCGACCCAGATTATACGCCATGGGTAAGTGTTACAAACCCTGGTATCGGAACTGCTACTAATAACGCCTATCAAAAATCTGGTCATGGCAGAGTGGTAGTTGAGTTCTATTCACATCCAATTACCGCTTCAAACGATACACTTATTTGCGAAGGAGCCTTTACAACACTTAGCGTTTCGGGTGGCGCAGCGTATATTTGGAATACTAGCTCCACATCTGCTTCAATAACTGTAAATCCTACATCAATTGCCACATTTACCGTTACGGAAACATCCACCGGTTGTGTAGATTCTGTTACTGTTAATGTAAACCCAAAACCACAGGTTGCTGCCAGTTCCGATAGCATTTGCCCGGGCGAAACAGCTACTTTGAATGCAGGCGGTGCAACAACCTACTCCTGGTCTACAGGTGCAACAAATGCATCTATAAATATTAGTCCGACATCAACACAGCCATATACAGTTATTGGAACAACCAATGGTTGTACAGATACCGCCATTGGTACAGTAACAGTATTTATTCCGCCTGTTGCAGATGCTGGCGCGAATGATTCTGTTTGTCCGGGAATGACGGCAAATTTACTGGTAACACCCAACAATGCCGGATACTCATTCAGCTGGCTTCCGGCTGCAAGCCTTAATAATCCGGCTGTTTTTGATCCTGAAGCAACACCTGCTTCTACTACTACATACACCGTTACTGTTACCGATCAGAACAGCTGCAGCAGCACCGATAGTGTTACCATAAGTGTGGATTTACCCATGAATGCCACACAAACCATAACAACCGTTACCTGCTTTGGTGCTTGCAATGGAAGCGCCACAGCCATTGTAAATGGCGGCACAGCACCATATACATATAGCTGGACCGGGGGCTGCACAACAGCGTCCTGCAGCAGCCTTTGCGCAGCAGGGTATACCCTTACTGTAACCGATGCTTTTGGGTGCATCAGTATTTCCGATACAACTATAACAGAACCGGACACACTGGTTGCAGCTATTACAACATCAGTTGCTGCAACCTGCAACGACAGCTGTGATGGCTCAGCAACAGCTATCGCCATAGGTGGAACTTCAGGAACCGGTTATGCTTTTTCATGGAACTCAATGCCAGCTCAAAACAGTGCCACTGCTGTGAATTTATGTGCAGGAACTTATACCTGTACCATTACAGATGAAAACAATTGCACGAGTTCCACCACGGTATCTGTTACGGAACCTGCCGATATGGTATTGCTGGTAATTACATCTGAAACAGCCTGCAATGCAAGTACCGGAACGGCATCGGTAGATGTTTCCGGAACAGGTGCAGGGCCTTACGATTATATCTGGAATCCGGGCGGACAAACAACATCCGTTGCAACGGCTCTTGGTATTGGAGGTTATACCGTTACTGTTATCGATACCAATAACTGTCAGGCTTCGCAAACAGCAACAATAACCGTTGCTGGTGATCCGGTTGCTACAGCTACAACCTCGGTATATACTATTTTTGAGGGCCAAAGCACACAGCTGAATGCCACAGGTGGAGTGAGTTTTCAATGGTCGCCAAACGTAGAATTGAGCTGTGATACTTGTCCGGCCACAACCGCAAGCCCTCTGGTAAACACATTGTACTGTGTAACAGTTGCAGACACAAATGCCTGTACTGATACGGCTTGTGTCACAATAAGTGTTGAAAAGCCTTGTCCGGGCGACTATAAAGTGCCTACGGCATTTTCACCGAACAACGATGGTTTTAATGATAAATTCTGTTTGCAAGGCTGGAGCAATTGTGTAAGTGATTTTACCATACTTATTTTTGACCGTTGGGGCGAAAAGGTGTTTGAATCCAATAATCCCGGCTTTTGCTGGGATGGTACTTATAAAACTTTTGGTACAGGCTCACAACAGGATATGAATGCAGCTGTATTTGTATATACTGTGGATGCAGTTCTTGCGGATGGAACAAAAATAAGCAGGAAAGGGAACATTACCTTGATACGTTAATTGTTGATATGCTTTGGCAACTAAAATGAAAGTCGAAAAAAAGAGCTTTTTACTAATCAGGTTATTCCTGTTGCTGCCTCTTTTTTCGTTTTCGCAAATGTGTACATTGGGCACCACGGGCTCTCAGGTAAATGTAACTTGTAATGGATTAAGTGATGGAACGGCAACGGCAAATGTTAGCGGTGGTACTTTACCTTATAGTTACATCTGGTCAAACGGTGCAACAACTTCAGGGATAACAAACCTTTCGGCAGCAACTTATACGGTCACTGTTACGGATGCTTCGTGTGCTCCTTCAGGGACTGAGCTGGTTACAAACGGTGACTTCAGCTCTGGTGATGTAGGATTTACAAGTGATTACACGCATTGTTATGTGGTAGGTGACGGATGCCTTTCTGCTGCAGGAACATGCCAGGTTGGAAATTTTGCCGGAAGTGATCATACATCCGGTACGGGGAATTACCTGGTTGTAAATGGAAACTCAACCCCCAACGCTACATTGTGGTGTCAAACCATTAACGTTACACCCGGAACAACTTACCTTTTCTCTACGTGGGTAACATCGTGGACCAATGTAAGCCCGGCAATTCTGCAATTTTCCATAAATGGTACCCCGGTGGGTAATGTATTTAATGCCCCTGCTTCAACAGGTGTATGGAACCAGTTTTTTGAATCCTGGAATTCAGGCCCTGCAACTACAGCAACAATCTGTATCACCAATCAAAATACCGATACAAATGGCAATGATCCGGGTTTGGACGACATTTCATTTCAGGCATGCGGTCCCTGCACAACAACCACAGTATTTACGATAACTGAACCTCCACCAATGGTTGTAAATGCCGGAGCAAACGATTCTGTTTGCTTTGGTGATTCTGTTTCGCTTTCTGTTACACCCAATGGAGTTGGCTATACATACGGCTGGCTGCCTGCCAGCGGCCTGAACAATGCCGCTGCTTTTAATCCTGTTGCATCACCTGCCGCCACGATTACTTATGTAGCTAAGGTAGAAGATCAGAATGGCTGCAGTGCAGTTGACAGCGTTACAATAACTGTTGACCCGAAGATGAGTATTGCTCATACAGTTACCAACGTTTCATGTTATGGGGAGTGTTTGGGGCAGGCGGCTGTAGGTATAAATGGTGGTACTTCACCTTATCAGTACAGCTGGAGCAGTGGATGCACAGCTGCCATCTGCAGCAACCTCTGTGCGGGAACTTATACCGTATCTGTTACGGATGCCTTTGGGTGCATCATTACATCAGATACAGTAATAACAGAACCAGATACACTTATTGCCGCAATTACAACATTTTCACCAGCCATTTGCAACGATAGCTGCAATGGAACCGCTACAGCCATTGCTATTGGAGGAACGGGCAGCGGTTATACCTATTCATGGAGCACAACACCAGCGCAAAACACTGCTGCCGCCTCTGATTTATGTGCCGGAACTTATACCTGTACCATTACTGATGCCAACAATTGTACGAGTAGTACTTCCGCAGCTATTACCGAACCTGCGCCAATAACGCTTCTTTTAACTACAACACCAACAGGCTGTGGCCCGGATAAAGGAACAGCTTCAGTAAATGTAACAGGCAGTGCAGCAAGCCCTTTTACTTATATGTGGAGCCCGGGAGGGCAAACAACTTCGGTTGCAACAGGGCTTTCCAGCGGGAACTACACCGTAACGGTTTTGGATACAAACGATTGCCAGGCTATTCAAACTGTAACAATAGCAGTTGCAGATAATCCCGTTGCAGCAGTTTCAGCTTCTGCATATACCATTACTGCAGGTGAAAATACGCTGCTAAGTGCTGCCGGAGCCAACAGCTTTTTATGGGCACCGGATACTGCATTAACCTGCGATACATGCCAGGTAACAACTGCGAGCCCTGAAATTACAACAATGTATTGTGTAACCGTAAGTGATACAAACGAATGTTCAGATACAGCCTGTGTCACTATCCGGGTAACAACACCATGTCCGGGTGATTATATAGTTCCTACAGCGTTTTCTCCGAACAACGATGGGTTTAACGATAAATTCTGCCTGCAGGGCTGGAACAACTGTGTGAGTGAATTTAACATACTTATTTTTGACCGTTGGGGCGAAAAAGTGTTTGAATCCAATAATCCCGGCTTTTGCTGGGATGGTACTTACAAAGCAGCTTTTGGTGCAGGTGCGGTGATGGATATGAACGCTGCAGTTTTTGTTTATGTGGTGGAGGTGGTGCTTGTTGACGGAACGGAAATAAACCGAAAGGGAAATATTACATTGCTACGTTAAGCCCCTCAATGATTGTGATTAAAAGATGTAATGCAAAAATATTCCCCTTAGGAGCTTGTTTATAATTTATTTAATTTTAAACGGCTGTTAATAAATTGAACAAATTATGATAAAAGATATTTGGATAAACCTTCCTGTAAAAAGCGTTGCTAATTCAGCTGAATTTTTTAAGCAACTTGGATTTACGTTCAATACACAATATGGTAACGGTCCACAATCGGTTAGTTTGCTGATGGGTGATAAAAAAGTGGTTGTAATGCTTTTTGATGAAGCACTTTTTAAGAACTTTACAGGTAATGCAATTGCCGATACTCGTAAAGGAACTGAAGTGCTGTTATCCATAGGTGCGGAAAGCCGTGAGGTGGTTGACGATCTGGCTAAAAGAGCTGAAGCTGCAGGCGGGGTTGTATTTGGAAAACCCGGAGAGAGCCAGGGCTGGATGTACGGTTGCGGATTTTCTGATTTAGACGGTCATCGCTGGAATGTTTTGTATATGGATTTTAGTAAGATGCCGAAGTAGGTCAATTCTAAATTGATTCTTTGATATCCACAGTTATCGTATTTGTAGATTTATTGATTTCAACTTTAATTTTTTTACCATCAAAAGTTGTTGCATCCAATGTCCAAATTATAATATTATCTGTAAAATTTGGATATTGGATTTTGAGTTGTGGAGTAATAGAAGAATGATCGATGTTTTGTGTTACTGAGCCATTTTTAAGCTCCATAGTAATGCTTGTTTTAAGTTCCATATGTTTTTAGTTTTGTGTTTAGTACCAATAATTTTAATCTTAATCCATATTTACAATTTTCTCACTACTTTGTCTTATAATAAATATTATGTTAAATTATAAAAATCTGAACATCAAATATTTATACTGGTTCTGGCATTCAAAGGCAGCTTCTTATCTCCCCTTTGTTACACAAAATACGCAGCCACATCCTTATGATTGTCCGGAATACAAAATAGCGGAACTGCACTATGGAACGCAATGTTTTTGTTATGGTCTCTTCTAAAGACTGATTCAATAAAGTTATGCCTGTGGGCAATTGTAACCACCATATCCGCCTGGTGCAGCTCCACGAACTTTTTTAAACCGTGTACCAGGTTTCCATCTTCCAAAGTATGAAATGAACGCACAGTATTTTTCAATGCCACTTCCAGTTTGTTCACTGCAATTGTGTTTTGAGCATCCACCAGCTCCAGTCTGTTTTTTATATGCAAAACCATCAGTTGCGCATCAAATGCATTTACGAGCTTTTTTAATGGGTTTAAAATCACCGTATGCTTTATATCGTAGTCACAGGCAAAAACAATTTTTGATGGCTTTTTGAAACGGAACAGTTCCGGTACAAGCAGCACAGGTACACTACTTTTTTTAAGTACACTTGTGGCCACGCTGCCTATCAGGAATTCCGTAAGGCTGCCAGCCCTCTTCATGCCCATAATTACCAGGTTGAATTTTTCCTTTTTTATAAATTCTATAATTTTTTCTACTGGCAGTCCCACCTCGGTACAATATTCCACAGACAAGCCTTCGGGTACAACAACCTCATTTAGCTGCTTTTTTAGATTCATCATGCTGTCTTCTTTTATTTCAATCGTTTCCGGCAATACGCTCCAAGCCAAATCGGTAACCGGCAAGGTTGGCGTAGTATTAACATTGTATAACACAATTTTTGATTTTGTGATTTTTGCCATTTCAACAGCATATTCAAGCGCGTTTTGGGCTGCAGTAGAGAAATCGGTTGCTACAAGAATTTTTTCCATAGAAATAAATGAGGTGGATTTAACTTTTTTAAGAGAATTTTGTTTCATTAATACTATACCAATTTGCTGCCAGGCACTGATGTGTATTAAAATCTACCATTAAGCGTTATGAAAATAAAAAATGAGAAAAGTTTTTTCTTATAAAGGGTTAACATTATTTAAGCGACTGATTATCAGCATCAAAATAGTGCCGATTTGACTTTACAGTGGCACATTATTTTAATGAAAATATTTAGCTGATTACTGATATTAAATTGTTTTCTAATCTCAAATCCTATAATCATGACCTCTTTAGAAAGTCTTCATTATGCAATGGGCGAATTAGCTTATTGCATGGCACGTATAGATGGTGTTGTTCAAAAAGAAGAACGGCAGAAATTTTTTGACATAGTTAAAGCCGAGCTGGATGCCCATCATGGCGATTTTGATATTTCCAAGATTATTTTTCAGATCATGGAAAAGGATAAAATGAGCGCTGAAACCACTTATGAATGGGCTATGAAAGAAATAAAGCTCAACAGTCACTACCTGAGTCCTGAACTGAAACAGAGCTATATTACAATTATGGAAAAAATTGCCGAAGCGTATCCACCTGTTACCCCTGAAGAAAGTAACATACTGGAAAGATTCAAAAAGGATATCGAGCCCCTTCATGGCGACCCGATATTTTATGAGAAAAAAGAGCTTATTTAAGGCTTTCTAAGTATCTTTTTTAAAAAAATCAAGCTGTTATTTTGTTGTAAACCAATCAAATAGTATGCTTGCACGTTATCGTCAAAATCGCTGATTTTAATATCAACTTGGCATTCATTGTGCGGTATTGATTTTTCATACAGTAACCGGCCCGAGTTATCAAATATAACAGCCTTTAAATCAGTTAACTCTATAGGACCCCGATTTATAGTGATGGTTTCGCCAAATGGATTTGGGAAGATGCAAAAATGCATGTTTTCCGCTTCAGGGGTACCGGCTGAGAGAAATGGCTGAAAATTATGATAATACAGCTTTTGTCCGTTGCCGGATGACCCCTCATCCGTAATGTAAATTTCTGCACTTGAAATAAAGCAAACCGCTTCCTTTTGAGTTAGATCTGCAATATCAAATACATGGCAATTGCCCGAGAAAAAATTCGCTCCTGCAAAGTCCGTAAAAAGCCAGCATTTTTTGTATCCAATCAGTAGTACACGGTTTTGTGCCGGGTTAATACCTGCGCCTGTGACTGAATAAATAATAGCAGGTCCGGGACCAGTATAAAAACTGTCGATAAGTTCCGCTACGTAGCTGCCCGGTACCGAAGGTAACCTGTATAGTTTTGTATAGCCACTAAAAGGTGTTGACCAGCTTTTTGAAAAAACATACAGTGAATCGTTATACGCCAGAAAAGCTTCCGAATCAAAATTTTTTAATGAGTCCGGTGGTGGGAATGCAAACTGATCCGGGTAGGAAAATGCAATAGTGTCCGCCACAACACTATCTGCGGTTATATTTTCCGGGTTAGGAATGCGGTATATCTTGAGGTCCTGGCGTGTGTTCCCATTATTGCCAAAATCACCGATGTAAAAATTTCCGGCAGTATCTTTTGTCAGGTCTTCCCAGTCGGTATTCGAAGCATTCAATATCTTCAACGTGCGTTGTAATGTGCCTGTTGAATCAAAGTTGTACAGTTCTGCATTCCCGGAATTATCATTGTGCGACCAGATGCTGTTTTTACTGGTTGCAACCAGGCCGGATGATTCTGTAAGTATTGGCGGCAGACTGGCTTTTACAGTTAAGGAAAGTGTTTGGCAAAAGCTTTGTTTACCTAATAAAAAAAAGGCCAGTAACAAGGTTGCTATGAATGAATTTGGGCGCATTGCAGTATATAAAAAAAGCGGGAAAGTAGTTGTTCCCGCTTTTCGAAAAATAAATAACAGAAAATTTAACCTTTTAACTTTTCGTTGATAGCCTTTAGCTTATCCTGCAGTTGCATGCGCATATATATCTGACGCAAAGCAATCATCGTATTTCTTTCTTTTGGGTTCACTTCAAGCGCTTTTTCAAGTACCGGCATTGCATTGGCAAATTGTTCGTTGGCTTTTGCGCTTGCTGCTTCGTACTTTTTCTGATCGGTAAATTTGTCGGCTTGCCTGTTCAGCTCCACCCCTTTGTTGTTATACAACACACCCAGGTTGTACAATGCATCAAAATAATCGGGCTTCAGCTCAATTGCTTTTTTATAATCTGTTTCGGCAAGCCCAATCAGGTTTTCATAGTCTTTGGGTTTATCCAGGTCCTTACCATTGGCATCTTTCGGGTTCGCAAGGTTGTCGTAAATGTTTCCACGTACAAGGTACAGGTTAGGATCTGCCGGTTTGGCCTGTATAGCAATGTTCAGGTTATTCAATGCCTCCTGGCTTTTGTTCACCCTTAAAAAGTAATTGGTTTCGCTTATTACCAGGTTCATGTCGTTCGGAAATGTTTGTCTTCCTTTTTTCAGGATATCCATGCCGGCTGTAGTATCTTTCATTGATAAATAAACATTCATCAGTGCCGAATAGCTGGAACCGAAGCCTTGTTTGGCATCAATCATTTTCTGGTAATATTTTACTGCCTTCGGATAATCCGGGGTCAGAGCAGCCGAAGTGGCACAGAAATAAAGAAGTGTTGTATCGTTCCCGTTAATAGCATAAGCATTTTCAAAGGCATTTAAAGCCTCCGGATACTTTTTTGCATTGTAGAACGAACGTCCGGTGTTATCAAAATAAATGGCAACGTTTGCCATGTTTTTCAATTCTTTGGTATAGTTCCCTTTTGTATCCAGCGCTTTACCCTTTTCGTAAGCTTTATAGGCTGTTAACAATTCGGCTGTTGGTGTGTTTTGCAGGGCAGCAAAGGTGCGTTTATTCGGGTCTGCAATGTTCATCAGCTTTTCTTCCTGCGCTCTTTTGTTGGCCTCATAAATGGCCATGTATATCTGTCCTTTTGTTACCTGTGTAGATGCCTTTTCTTTGGTATCTTCATGTTCAGCAGCAAGGTCAATATTCTCTTTGGCTTTTCGGAGCGAAACAGAATCTTTTGTTTCATTGTAATCCCTCAGGTAAGCTATTGCGTTGGTTTCCTTGGAACGTTGTGAATAAACTGCCAGTGCAGGGATTGCAAACAACAGCACTAATAAATTCTTTTTCATGTCTCAATAAATTTGGTTGAACTGAAGGTTACTTCTTCTTTGCAGCTTTAATCTTATCCGCTTTTTCTTTCATTGCCAGTGATTTTGCTTCATCTCCAAGTATACGGTATACTTTCATCAAAGACTGAACGGTTGTAAGGTCGTTTGAATTCAGCTCGTGGCATTTTTCAAATGAAGCGGCAGCACTTGCAAAATCAGCTTTTGCTTTTTGATCATATTCCTGCTGCTTTTTTGTTTCGCTTAAAGGCAGGTTGCTGGCTTTATTATTCCATTCCACGGCCCTGTTAAAATACATTACGGCTAGCTCAAAATTGGCATCAAAGTGGTCAGGTTTCAGCTCCACCACTTTTTTATAGGCTTCTTCCGCTTTTTCGGGTTGCTTTTTTTCGTTGTAAATAAGTCCCTGTGTGTAATACAACAGTTCATTATCCGGTGTACTTTCTATGGCTTTGTTGATCTTCTCCAAAAGAACATCGGTTTTATGCTGCTGGATATAAATAGCAAGCTCAGCATTGATCAGCTTTACATCATCGTCAAAAATACCACGGCCCATTTCTATATACTGAAGCGCTTTTGCAGTATCTTTTTCAGAAAGGTAAATCCTGCTCATGTCAATATAAATTTTAGAGCTTTTGTATTTGGCATCTATCAGCTTTTGAAGGTATTCTTTTGCTTTTCCTATATCCTTTGCATCCAGAGAAATGGAATACAAATCGTAATTCAAGGCTTCAGGGCTGATGTTGCTTCTTGTCAGTCCTTTGTCTTTATCAAACGGAAAAGCTTCAAATATAAGGTTCAGTTCTTCAGCAGCTTTTATAAAATTGCCATTACGGTATTCATCCAAGCCATGATTGTAAGTGCGTATTGCGCTTGAAATCATAAAGCCGGTAACTTCTTTTGTATAAATGTTGTTTTTATCAGCCTTTAGTAAATTAATAAAGCTTACAAAGGCCTTTACCGGAGCATCCGGATCCAGGTTTTTAAAATCTTTCGATTCGCATATTGCAAGGTATGTTTTACCACGATAGTACCACATTTTATTCTGGGTCTTGGTTTTCTCGTGTTCGGCTGCCAGGTCAATTGCATTTTTGGCTTTATCCAGCTCACCTGAGCGCAGGTAATTATTCGCGTTGTTCAGATTATTCTCTTGCGCAGCACCTTTCATCACAAGCAGTGAAAGAGAAATAAAAATTAAGCTTTTTTTCATTTTATCGGATTAGGTTATAGGTTTCAAAATATAAATGGCCACGAATTTACAAATTTTGAACCTGATTTGTAAATCCGTGACCATTTTGGTATAAAAACAGTATCTTTTTAGTCGAAAGTAAAGTCTTTTACTTTACTGAACTTTAATGCTTCGTTCTGATCTTTTGAATTCAGCAATTTATCCAGCTGGCCTTTAATGATGTCTTTATCACCAACAACTACTACGGCAAGATTGCTTTTATATGCTTTTTTAATTTGCTGGTTAAACTCTTCTTTTGTCATGTTTTTCAACAAGTTAGCCTGCTGTACAGTAAAATCCTTATCCAGCTTGTAGCGGCCAATTTTGTTTAAGAACAATGCCTTCTGATAAGATGTTTCGTAATCAAGTGCTTCGCTGTTCAATATCGAGCTTTTGGTGAAGTTGATTTCCTCATCCGTAACCCCACCTTCCATGTATTTCTTGGTTTCTTTCAGGATTTCTTTTAAAGAAACAGCTGTAGCGCCTCTTTTTACAGATGTGTTGATGGTAAAAGTACCATTGTAAAGAGAACCTGAAAATCTTGAGCTAATACCATAGGTATATCCTTTGTCCTCCCTTAAGTTCAGGTTGATACGACTGTTGAATGCACCACCAAAAGGATAGTTTACGATGGTGTTTTTGAAATAGTCACCGGTAGCATCGAATGGTATTGAAGGATGTCCAATCATAATTATTGACTGTGGTGCGAAATCCTTGTTTACAATAAACAGCTGTGTGCCTTCAACCGGGGTATTTGGAACTACAGGTTTTATAACCACTTCTTTAGCAGCCCATTTTTCAAGAAATTCAAGCTTTGGAGCTATTTCATTCTCTGAAATGTTGCCTACAACGGTCAAAGTAGCCACTGAAGGAGAATAGTAATTATTATAATAGCTTTTCACATCTTCCAGTTCAAGCTTATCTACATTTTTAACATTTGGAAAAATGCCGAATGGAGAATTACCATACAATATGCTGTTATATGCATGGGAAGCCAACACGTTAGGGTTGGTTTTTTCGTCTTTCAGCTGCTCCTTGTATTGTTTCTTCACACGTTTAAAGTCTTCAGCATCAAAGCGCGGACGCAACAATTTTTCTTCGAACAATTTCAAAGTAGCATCCAGGTTTTTTTTCTGGGTTTCAACTATTATGGTAGTGCTTTCTTTGCCACCATAAAATGAAATGTTGCTTCCAAGTTTTTCAAGTTCCGCACTGAACTGCTCGGTAGTATAATTTTGAGTCCCCTCATTCATTATATCCGCTGTGAGCGATGCGATACCCATTTTCTTATACTCTTCCGGTTTTAATACCAGGTCGCCACCCGCTAATTCCATGTAAATCACCACCTTAGGTGTTTCAGCCTCCATAGTTCCCAATACACGTATACCATTTTTCAGGTTGCGTGTATAAAATTCCGGCACTTTTGGTGTTGTGGCCGGACCAGCGCCCGGTTTTTTGCTCCGGTCGAAATTATCTACCGGTTTGTTATATTTTAAATTTGCATATTCAGGGTCCGGGCCCAGTTGCATGGTGGCATAAGGGTTAAAACTCTTCACCGTATCTTTTGACCCCATTTTAGGGTAAACATCCACAACGGCAGCACCTGCCCCTTTGATGTATTTATTCAGAACCCTGGAAATATCTGCAGTAGTTACTTTATTGTAACGATCCAGTTCATCCGACAGGTTAAAAGGTTTGCCCAGCAATCTTTCCCACTCAGCAAGCTCGTAACTTTTTGAAAAAACGCTGGATGTTTTGTCTATAATGCTGGATTCTTTTTTCGCTTTTGCTCTTTGCAGCGCTTCTTCTGTAATACCGGTTTTGTCAAATTCATCGATTGTAGCTTTTACTTTAGTATCGGTTTCATTGAACATTTTCGGGAAGTTAAAATCTTCCGGTGGATATGCTAAAATAAAGATGGAGATCTCCCCACCCAGTTCGCTGCTTTCATAACCCACTCCTGCCTGTATTGCAAGCTTGCTCTTTACGAAATTTTTATAGAATTGTGAGTTGTTACCGTCACCCATCATGTCGGCCAGCAATTCCAGTGCAGCTTCATCCCTGTGATATTGTGGTACAGTTGGGTATACACGGTAATTCAAAGGAAGGTAGATATTATCTTTATAGCTGGTATACTTATCCGCAGGTAATACCACAGGTGCTACTTTCATTTTTTTTACTTCCGGACCTGCCTGTATTGAGCCGAAATACTTTTCTACCAGTTTCACCACTTCTTTGGGATTCACATCGCCTGAAACATTTAAAATAGCATTGTTTGGTCCATACCAGCGAAGGAAAAAGTTCTTTACGTCTTCCAGGCTCGCACGGTTCAAATCATCAGTAAAACCAATTACAGGCCAGTTGTAAGGATGCTTTAAAGGATAAAGCGTCTGGTCCTTTAGCTCCTGCAACAATCCATACGGTTGATTATCGCCCTGCCCTTTTTCATTTTTTACTGCATCTCTCTGATTCTCAAACTTTTTTGACGTCAAAGAATCAAGCAAAAAGCCCATCCTGTCGGCTTCCAGCCACAGCGCCAGTTCAAGCTGGTTGCTGGGAAGTGTTTCATAATAAACTGTTCTGTCGCGGGTGGTAAAACCATTCATATCCCCTCCTGCCATATTCACAAGCTGAAAATGCTCTTCGTCTTTAACATGGTTAGAGCCCTGGAACATCATGTGCTCAAAAAAGTGTGCAAAACCTGATTTGCCAATACTTTCCCTGTTGGAACCCACTTTGTACATTACCTGTACATTCACAATTGGATCAGAATGATCTTCGTGGATCATAATGGTCAGGCCATTCTGAAGCTTATATTTTTCATAGGGGATGCTCAATCCGTCCGGACGCGCTTCCACCTTTTCAATAAACTGCGTTTGGGCATTCACATAATTTGCAACCCCGATAGTAAATAGCACTACAAGGCCGCAAACACTTTTAAGATTTTTTTTCATGTTTTAGAGGATGTGATTAATGTAGGTTTTTATATTCAGCTGATTAAAATAAAAGAGCTGTATACGAATGCTTTGGGAAAGTCGATTGATACAGCTCTTTTATATTTTTTAATTATTAGTTTTCAGAACCATCGCCTGGAACATCATTTGTAGGCTCTGTGTCTGTTTGTGTATTGTTATTTGTATTGTTTTCATTTTCAGCACTTTCCGAAGCAACTGTATTCTCATCAATTACTTCTTCAATTCCAACTTTACTTACGGCTGCAATTTCATCGTTCGCTTTCAGGTTGATCAAACGTACCCCTTGTGTTGCACGCCCGATTACACGTAATTCAGAAACGGCCAAACGGATAATAATACCTGATTTGTTGATAATCATCAAACCTTCTTTATCCGTTACATCCTTAATAGCAATAAGGTTACCGGTTTTTTCAGTAATGTTGATGGTTTTCACCCCTTTCCCACCACGCTTTGTTACCCTATATTCCTCAATATCAGAACGTTTGCCGTATCCTTTTTCAGAAACCACCATTACATTTGAGGTTGGATCAGCAATGGCAATCATACCAATTACTTCATTGTCTTTTTCCTCACCAAGGTTAATACCTCTAACTCCGGAAGCGTTACGTCCCATCGGGCGAACATTTTCTTCGTTAAAACGAACCACCTTACCTGCTTTTGATGCAAGCATGATTTCGTTTTTACCATTGGTCAATAATACTTCCAGTAAAGTATCGCCATCACGAACGGTTATCGCATTGATACCATTCTGACGAGGACGGGAATATGCTTCTAATGTAGTTTTTTTGATGATACCATTTTTAGTACACATAATAATGAAGTTATTATTGATGTACTCTTCATCCGCCAAGTTTTTCACATTGATAAATGCTTTTACTTTATCGTCTGGTGGTATGTTGATCAGGTTCTGGATAGCACGGCCTTTAGAAGTACGGTTACCTTCCGGAACTTCAAATGCACGCATCCAGAAGCAACGGCCCTGCTCGGTAAATAATAACAGGTAATTATGCGTTGTAGCTGTAAATAAGTGTTCTACAAAATCCTCGTCACGGGTGGTAGTTCCTTTAGAACCTTTTCCTCCCCTTGCCTGGGTACGGTATTCTGATAATAAAGTACGTTTAATATACCCCATGTGAGAAATAGTGATTACCACTTCCTCGTCAGCAATCATATCCTCAATCCTGAAGTCACCGGCAGCATATACAATTTCTGTTTTACGCTCATCGCCATACTTGTCTTTTATCTCTACGAGCTCATCTTTTATGATTTGCATTCTCAGGTTTTCATCTGTCAAAACTGATTTCAAATAATCGATTAATTTCATCAATTCTTCGTACTCAGCTTTAATCTTATCTCTCTCTAAACCAGTTAGTACACGCAACCTCATCTCAAGTATTGCTTTAGATTGAATTTCACTCAATCCGAAGCGGCTCATCAGGCCATCCTGAGCTTCCTGAGGGGTGGCAGATTCGCGGATCATCCTGATCACTTCATCCAGGTGGTCAAGAGCAATTAAATACCCCTGAAGGATGTGTGCACGCTTTTCAGCCTGGATCAATTCAAACTGAGTTCTGCGCATTACCACATCGTGACGGTGGTTCACAAAATGAAGAATCAAATCTTTTAAATTCAGCATCATCGGGCGACCGCCCACCAGTGCAATATTGTTTACACTGAAAGATGTCTGAAGCTCGGTGTATTTAAACAGGTTGTTTAAAACCACATTGGTAATGGCATCACGTTTCAATTCATATACAATACGCATCCCATCCCTGTCCGATTCATCCCTGATATCAGAAATTCCTTCAATTTTTTTCTCATTGATCAAATCCGCTGTTTTGCGGATCATTTCCGCTTTATTTATCTGGTAAGGAATAGCATTGACAATGATACGCTCACGGCCACCATCCATAGTTTCAACAGCAGTTTGCGCACGCATGATGATACGTCCGCGACCGGTTTCAAATGCTTCTTTTACACCTTCATAGCCATAAATGATACCACCAGTAGGGAAATCCGGTGCTTTTACATACTGCATCAAGCCCGCAACATCAATATCGCGATTGTCGATATAAGCAACAGTTGCATTTACAATTTCAGTAAGGTTATGAGGTGGCATATTGGTTGCCATACCTACAGCAATACCTGATGCTCCGTTTACCAATAAATTAGGGATACGTGTTGGAAGAACGGTAGGTTCCGTTAAACTGTCATCAAAATTCGGGCGGAAGTCAACCGTATCTTTTTCGATATCGTTCAACATTTCCTCAGCAATTTTTTTCAAACGAGCTTCAGTATAACGCATCGCTGCCGGACTATCGCCATCCACAGAACCATAGTTTCCCTGGCCATCCACAAGTGGATAACGCAAACTCCAGTCCTGGGCCATACGAACCATTGCATCGTATACAGAGGTATCGCCATGTGGGTGATATTTACCCAATACTTCCCCAACAATACGGGCAGATTTTTTGTGTGGCCTGTTGGATAAAACACCCAAGTCGAGCATACCGTATAACACCCTGCGGTGAACCGGCTTTAATCCGTCACGTACATCTGGTAATGCACGGGAAACAATAACCGACATCGAGTAATCGATGTAGGCCGTTTTCATTTCTTCTTCAATATCAATACTGATAATTTTTTCTCCGTCTGCCATAGTAAATTAAATTGTTGTTTTTTTTACGAGTTGTAAATGTAGTGATTTTTGTAGTTGGAAATAGAAGTTTTTCAGTAAGTTATCAACGATTTTTGGTATATTGTGAATAGCTGTATCTCCATGAAAAACAGTAAATTGTATTGCTTCTGCATTAAAAAGAGACATACAGGAATGTTGATTACGTCTGTAATGAAAAAGGTGTAGATTTTAAACTTGAAAAATCCTTTTCAATAAGGCATAAATATTTTAACACAGAGGGCACAGAGTTTGAGGAGTTATACCGGAGTTTTATCCCCCTGTGAAACTCTTTTTTCTTTGTGTGCCCTGTGTTGAAAAAACAGCAAGCAAGTATTTGCGACATCCTTATAGAAATGTAGTGTATTGTCATCATTTCTGCCACAATTGCTATGTTTCTGAGAGCGGACGACTCAAATTTGAGAATATTTGTCATGAATTACACTTAGCACAAAAATTGTTAATGCTTTGAAAGTATTTTGAGAGCAAATTGACTCGCAACCTGGTTTTGGCAATTATTAACATTTCTTCGGTTTTTATTGTTGATAAATATAAAACAAAGAGCAGCGCTGATTTTGAATCGCTAAGTACTTTTGAATCTGACTTAAATACCTTATATTTGTTAGGGTATTGATGTAACTCTTAAAACGCGTATTACGTTTTAATAACAATTAAACAATAGTAAAGACATGGAAGCGAAATTTTCACCACGAGTAAAGGATGTGATTACGTACAGCCGAGAAGAAGCCTTACGTTTGGGTCACGACTATATTGGTACTGAACACTTGTTGTTAGGTATCATCCGCGAAGGAGAAGGCACAGCTGTACGTTTGCTCAAATCACTGGGTGTAGATTTGATGGAGCTTCGTAAAACTGTAGAGCAGGCAATTGGCACCGGAAACCACAAGGTGAGCAACCTGGCGAATATCCCTTTGATGAAGCAGGCTGAGAGGGCCTTAAAAATAACTTATCTTGAAGCAAAGCTATTTAAAAGCGCTGTTATTGGAACGGAGCATTTGATTCTGTCTATTCTGAAAGATGAAGACAATGTGGCTACCAAAGCATTAAATAAATTTAAAATCGATTATGAAGTTATGAAAGTTGAACTAGAACTATCCAAATCAGAGCCTAAAGCCGAGTTCCCTGGTACGCCACAGGATGAGGATGCAGATGATGATTCCTTTAGTGCCGGCAGCTCTAAAAAAGCTACGGACAGCAAATCAAAAACACCGGTGCTTGATAATTTTGGCCGCGATTTAACAAAAGCAGCTGAAGAAGGCCGTTTGGACCCTATCGTTGGCCGTGAAAAAGAGATCGAGCGTGTATCGCAAATCCTTTCCCGCAGAAAGAAAAACAACCCAATATTGATTGGTGAGCCGGGTGTAGGTAAATCAGCCATTGCTGAAGGTCTTGCATTGCGCATTGTTCAACGTAAAGTATCGCGTGTGCTTTTTGGTAAACGTGTAGTTACCTTGGATTTGGCTTCATTGGTTGCTGGTACCAAATACCGTGGGCAGTTTGAAGAGCGTATGAAAGCGGTAATGAACGAACTGGAAAAATCTCCGGATGTAATCCTTTTCATTGACGAGATTCACACGATTATTGGTGCCGGTGGTGCTTCCGGCTCTTTGGATGCTTCCAATATGTTTAAACCGGCTTTGGCACGTGGAGAGATACAATGTATTGGTGCTACTACCCTTGATGAGTACCGCCAGTACATCGAAAAAGACGGAGCTTTGGAAAGACGTTTCCAGAAAGTGATTGTAGAACCTACTTCACCGGAAGAAACTGTTGAAATCCTGAACAATGTTAAAGCGAAATATGAAGATCACCACAATGTAAAATATACAGACGAAGCTATTAAAGCGTGTGTTACATTGACCTCACGTTACATTTCTGATCGTCACTTGCCGGATAAAGCAATTGATGCTTTGGATGAAGCAGGTTCACGTGTACACATTGTGAACATTAATGTTCCGAAGAACATTGTTGAGATCGAGAAAAAATTAGAAGAGATCAAAGAAGAGAAAAACAAAGTTGTTCGTTCTCAGAAATATGAAGAAGCAGCGCGTTTGCGTGATACTGAGCGCCAGTTGCTGGAACAATTGGAAGTTGCTAAAAAACAGTGGGAAGAAGACAGCAAGAATCACCGCGAAATGGTCACAGAAGACAATGTTGCTGAAGTAGTAGCAATGATGACAGGTGTACCTGTTCAACGTATTGCTCAGAACGAAGGGGATAAGCTTGCTAAAATGGCGGAATTGCTGCAAGGTAAAGTTATCGGTCAGGATGATGCTGTGAAGAAAGTGGTTAAAGCCATTCAGCGTAACCGTGCAGGTTTAAAAGACCCAAACAAACCAATTGGTTCATTCATTTTCCTGGGCCCTACTGGTGTTGGTAAAACACAGCTTGCTAAAATTTTATCGAAATATTTGTTCGACAATGATGATGCGCTTATCCGTATCGACATGAGCGAGTATATGGAAAAATTTGCTGTATCCCGCTTGATTGGAGCGCCTCCGGGTTATGTTGGTTATGAAGAAGGTGGTCAGCTGACTGAAAAAGTACGCAGACGTCCGTACGCAGTTGTTTTATTGGATGAGATTGAAAAAGCGCATCCGGATGTATTCAACTTGCTTTTGCAAGCTTTGGATGACGGACAAATGACTGATAGCCTTGGCCGTAAAATTGACTTCAAAAACACCATTATTATTATGACTTCTAACATCGGTGTTCGCCAGTTGAAAGATTTCGGACAAGGTGTTGGTTTTGCTACCACTGCGAAAAAAGAAACAGAAGAAGAAAACTCAAGAAGCGTAATTGAAGGTGCTTTGAAAAAAGCCTTTGCTCCTGAGTTCCTTAACCGTATTGATGACGTTGTTATCTTTAATTCATTGACACGTGACCATATCCACAATATCATTGATATTGAATTGGAGAACCTTTACGGTCGTATCAATGGTCTTGGATACAACATCAAAATATCTGATGAAGCAAAAGACTTTATATCTGAAAAAGGATACGATGTACAGTTTGGTGCCCGTCCGTTGAAACGTGCTATCCAGAAGTATCTTGAGGATCCATTGGCAGAAGAGATCATCAAATCTCACTTAACAGAAGGTGATATTATTGATGTTGATTTTGATAAAGAAAAAGAAGAAATAAAAATCAAAATCACGAAGCCAAAAGAGAATAAATCTAAGAAAAGTAAAAAAGAAGAATAGTTGAGAAGACGTCCCGCCTGAAAAAGCGGGACGTTTTTTTTGAGTATAATTTGTTCTTTCTCAAATAGCATAAGCGATCCCCTGGTCTTCGACAAGCTCAGTTCCGATAGCTATCGGAAGACCGCGCGTTGTCACATTGAGCCTGTCGAAATGTGTGCGTGAGCATCGAATTTATATTACAATATTTATGAATGAGTTAAAAACATCACTACCAAAACACGACCCCTACGCAGCTTTACGGATAAAAGAGTTCCTGTTTTTTCTTTCCGGCCGCTTTTTTATGACATTGGCTATTCAGATGCAAAGTGTAATTATCGGGTGGCAGATTTATCAATACACAAAGGATGAGCTTGCACTGGGTATGATTGGGCTTGCAGAGGCTATTCCGTTTATTATTGTTTCATTGTTTTCAGGGCATGTTGCGGATACGTTTAACCGCAAGCACATCATTGTAATGTTTGCGTTGTTACTGACACTCTGTACCTCTACCCTGCTCTACTTTACACTGGATACTTCCACTGTAATTCAAACATACGGCACTACTCCTATTTTTCTTGTTATTGGTGGTATTGGAGTAGTGAGAGGCTTTTTGTCGGCTTCAACACCGGCTTTTATGTCGCAAATTGTTCCACGCGGGCTATATACAAATTCTTCAACCTGGAACAGCACTTTCTGGCACATTGCCTCCGTAGTAGGTCCGGCAGCAGCGGGTTTAATATGCGCTATTAATTTTACCGTTGCTTACCAGGTAAACATTGTATTGATCATTATAGGAGTTATTTCTTTTTTGTTTATTGCCTCCAAACCCATCCCAGCAAAGGAAAAGAAGGAGTCCTTATCTGAAAGCTTATCAGCAGGGATAAAATTTGTGTTTAAGAATGAAATTATTCTTGGCGCTATAACCCTTGATTTATTTGCTGTTTTGTTTGGTGGTGCGGTAGCTATGCTGCCTGCTTATGCCGATAAGATATTGCACGTAGGTTCTGTTGAACTAGGCTTGTTAAGGGCTGCTCCGGCTGTTGGGGCTGTGATTATGGCTCTTATTATTGCTTACCGGCCACCTACGAAAAATGCGGGCAGGAACCTGTTGTTATCCGTAGCTGCATTTGGTGCTGCCACTATTTGTTTTGCGGTCTCAACCAATTTCTATCTATCCTTTTTCTTTTTGTTCCTTACCGGGGCATTTGACAATGTAAGTGTGGTGATACGCCATACCATTCTGCAGCTTTCAACACCGGATGAAATGCGGGGGCGTGTATCGGCTGTGAACAATATATTTATCGGTTCGTCCAATGAAATTGGTGCTTTTGAATCGGGTGTGGCGGCCCGTGCGCTGGGGTTGAAACCTTCGGTTGTATTTGGTGGAATTATGACAATTTTAGTGGTAGCTGCAACGGCAAGGTTGGTGCCTAAGCTGAAGAATTTGAATATGAATAGTATCAAATAGAGCGGCCCCTCCCGGCCTCCCCTTAAGGGGAGGAGAATAGTGTATGGTAGCCTAAAATCCAATTCATCAATATAAATTAAGATAGAAAGAGTAGAGCTACACCTCCCCTTAGGGGAGGTTGGGAGGGGCTTCAAAACTCTCAATAGCCAGTCTGTATGAGTCTAATCCAAAACCGGAAATAGAACCTTTGCATTTAGGGGCAATCAATGAATTATGGCGAAATTCTTCACGCGCAAAGATGTTGGAGATATGCACTTCTACAACGGGTGTTGTAATGGCTGCTATAGCATCTCTTATAGCAACTGAAGTATGTGTATAGCCTCCTGCATTTAAAATAATACCATCATAACTAAAACCAGCTTCCTGTAGTTTATTGATGAGCTCCCCTTCTACATTGCTTTGGTAATAGCTCAATTCAACGCCTTTGAATTTCTCCAGTAGTCCTTTGAAATATGTATCAAAAGATTCGGAGCCATATACAGATGTTTCACGGGTGCCCAATAAATTGAGGTTTGGTCCGTTGATGATGAGTAGTTTCATAAGTAAAGCCCACCCCAGCCCTCCCAAAGGGAGGGAGCAATATACTTTCCCCCCGGCAGACGGTGAAGGGAGTTTAAATTTTGTTTCAATTGTAAAGATATATCAAAATATGTATTTGTAAATTCGCAATACGAATAAATGAGCTGGAAAGTATATATAAAAGGTTATAAGTCGTTTCTTACGCTTGAGAAATCATTGTCGGCCAACTCGATCGAAGGATATATGCGTGATGTTGAAAAGCTCATTCAATTTCTTGAGCAGGAACAGGGTGCTATAGGCCCCAAAGAAGTGGATTTAAAACATTTACAGGCCTTTTTGGTATGGGTAAACGAGCTTGGCATGAGTGCCACCAGCCAGGCCAGAATTATTAGCGGAATCAAAGGCTTTTACAAATACCTGATGCTGGAAGATGTATTGAACCATGACCCAACCGCTTTATTGGAAGCACCAAAACTTGGCAGGAAGCTTCCGGATGTGCTGAATGTAGAAGAAATCAATAAAATAATTGATGCCGTTGACCTGAGCAAGCCCGGTGGTGCGCGAAATAAAGCAATGCTTGAAACACTGTATAGCTGCGGGCTACGTGTAAGTGAACTGGTGAACTTAAAGATATCCAGCCTCTATTTTAATGATGGTTTTGTAAAAGTTATCGGGAAGGGTGATAAGGAAAGGCTTGTGCCTATTGGGCATACAGCTATTAAATACATCACTATTTATAAAAATGAAGTGCGTGTTCATGAAACACCTAAAAAGGACCAGGAAGATGTATTGTTTTTAAATGGGCGTGGTACAGCCCTTTCCAGAGTAATGGTATTTACCATTATTAAACAGCTGGCTGCAAAAACCGGGTTAAAGAAACATATTAGCCCACATACCTTCCGGCACTCTTTTGCAACCCACCTGATTGAAGGAGGAGCTGATTTGCGTGCCGTACAGGAAATGCTGGGTCATGAATCCATTACTACCACTGAAATATATACGCATCTTGATAGAGAATATTTAAGGCAGGCAATTATACAGTTTCATCCGCGATCTTAAGGTTTCATGTTTAAAGTTCCAGGTTTCAAGTTGTTGCAACATGAGACTTATCGAACTGTATTAATATAATAATTCAAGGCTTCACGTGCCAAATCAGTAGACGCAGTTTGGTTAATTTCACATTTTCCGATTTCAGAAAGCAGAGAGAAGTTTAGCTTTCCATTTGTGTTTTTCTTATCGTGGAACATCAGTTCCGTAATATGTTCCACGGCTGGCTTTTCAATAACATGGTACGGATAAAGCGATGAAATATAAGTAGTTATTTCTCTTAACGATTCATCTGGCAGGCCGGTAATTTTATTCGACAACCAGGCTTCGCAAACCATGCCCATTGCAATGGCTTCGCCATGCAGTAAAGGTTGGCCGGATTCAAGAAAATGACTTTCAATGGCATGACCAACCGTGTGGCCAAAATTCAGGGCTTTCCGTATGCTTTTTTCGAATGGATCCTCGCTTACAATTTTGTTTTTGATGCGAATGGAAGTCTCTATCAGTTTACTGATACTTTCCGGGGAAGAAGTATTCGTTTTTTTTATTTTTTGCCAGTAGCCGGGATCGGCAATCAGGCCATGTTTAATTACTTCAGCAAATCCTGATAAAAGTTGCCTGTTATCCAGCGTAGCAATAAAATCAGGGTTTACAAAAACAGCTTTAGGATTGTTAAATACCCCTACCAGGTTCTTTACATGGTTCAGGTCAATGCCCACTTTGCCTCCAACGGAAGCATCCACCTGTGCAAGTAAGGTAGTAGGGATATTGATAAATGCAATGCCACGTTTAAAAGTAGAAGCTACAAAGCCACCCATATCCCCAATCACACCGCCACCGAGGTTAACAAACAGGGCCTGCCTGTCGGCACCCAGTTCATCCAGCGTTACCCATAGCTGGGCACAGACTTCAATATTTTTGTTTTCTTCCCCGCTTTCAATTTCAATGATTTCAGCATCCTCAAAAGCCGGAATTTCCGCTACTAACTGTGGGTAACAGCATTTTAATGAATTCTCATCAACTAAGATAAACAGCCTGGAAAACCGTTCCCTGCGGGTTTCTATGAAAGTATTGATTTCTGAAGCGATGTCTTTAGACACAGCAATGGTATAGTCAGAAGTTTTGATTTTTGCCATAAGAGAATATCACCAATTATAAAAAAAACAGGAAGCAAGGCTTATACCTACTTTTTTTGCTTAAAAGTAACAATAAATTAAACGGTTGTGCGTTTTACGTCCTGAATTTAGGAGACTTGTTAAACGTATGTTATCCTTAAAAAATAAATAGCCGGAATCCTTTTTTTTCAGTTTATTCTTATGTAGCTTTGCAGTCTCTATTTCAGTCCTCATAATGTTTTCAGGTTTTTCTAAATTTCACCTTTTTTTTTCAGCACTTCTTCTATTCTTTCAATTTCAGTTAAAAGCACAAAAAGTTGGAGTTGTATTCAGTGGTGGTGGGGCAGCTGGTTATGCACATATCGGGGTATTAAAGGCACTGGAAGAAAACAATATTCCCGTAGATTATATTGCCGGTACATCGCAAGGCTCTATTATTGGTTCCATGTATGCTATTGGCTTTTCTCCTGCAGAAATAGAAGCATTTGTTAAAACAGAATCCTATAAAAACATGGCCATAGCGGTCATTGAAGAAAAATATGCTTATTATTTTAAAAAGCGCGAGGCTAATCCCTCGTGGCTTGCTTTTAAATTGGCGCTTGATTCTACGATAAAGGTGAAAATCCCAACCAATGTTATGTCACCCATAGCACTTGACTTTGGGACCATGGAATTCACAGCCGGACCATCGGCTGCAGCCAACTATAATTTTGACAGCTTATTTATCCCTTTCCGCTGTGTAGCAGCTGATATCGACAAGAAAGAACCTGTAATATTTAAAAGCGGTGATTTGGGTGAAGCTGTGCGTGCTTCTATTTCATACCCTTTTTATATCCCACCTGTAGTTGTAGATGGCAGATTGCTTTTTGATGGGGGCATGTACAATAACTTTCCATCGAACGTAATGTACGATGATTTTTATCCTGATTTTATTATTGGCAGTACAGTAGCGGCCAATAGCGGTTTACCCGATGAGGAGAACGTTTTTTCCCAGCTTCGTTCCATGCTGGTAAGTAAAACCAATTTCGATATACCCTGCGAAGGTGGTATTGTTATCCATCCCGAAACCAATGTGAGCCTGTTTGATTTCAGCAATCCGCAACCCACTATAGATAGTGGCTATGTGGCTACCATGCGTGTTATTGAATTTATAAAGCAGCATACGGAGCGGAGAAGCAATCCTGAAGAATTAGCAAAAAAACGCAAAGCATTCAGAAACAAAATACCGCCAATTGTTTTTGACAAAATTTATATTGAGGGGCTTACCAAAAGCCAGTCGGACTATGCACAAAGCATACTAAGGCACAAGAGCAAGCAACTTACCATGGAAGAAATCAAAGAAGGTTATTTCAGACTTGCGTCCGATAATAAAATCACCTATATCTATCCTAAGGCCAAATTTAATAAAGAAACCGGATTTTATGACTTGTACCTGAAAATCAAGAAAGAAAAAGATATCATAACATACATAGGGGGAAATTTCTCTAACCGTCCTATTACACAGGGTTATTTTGGGATACAATACAATTACCTGAGTTTTTTTGCAACGGAGATAATGGCCAATGCCCACTTTGGCAAGCTATACAGTTCGGTACAGGTAAAAACACGGTTTGATTTCCCTTTCCGTACTCCTTTTTATATTGAACCTAACTTTACATGGAATAAGTTTGACTATTACTCCAGCAGCAATGCTTTCCTGGCAGATATAAAACCGCCTTACCTGAAAATAAATGAACAATACGGTTATGTAAACATGGGGGTTCCAACAGGGAAAAAGGGCCGTATTATTGCCGGTGGTGGCGCTGCACGTATTACGGATACTTATTACCAGACCAACAATTTTCTGGAAAAAGACACTGCCGATGAAACGGATTTTGATGTTTATACTTCACAAGCTTATTATGAAGTAAATTCTCTTAACCGTAAACAGTACGCCAACCAGGGAGAATATTACAATATTGGCCTGAGGTATGTAAGTGGGCTGGAAACAAATATTCCTGGATCTACTTCGGCCGATACAACTATATTTAAGAATAACCATGAATGGTTTACATTCAAAATCATGGGTGAGCGTTATTTTAACAGAAGGGGTACCTTAAAAATAGGTTTTTCGGGTGAGGCTGTTTATTCTACCCAGAACTTTTTTAATAACTATACTGCCAGTATATTATCAGCACCAGCATTTCAGCCTACACCAGATAGTAAAACCATTTTCCTTGAGAATTACCGTGCCAATCAATACGCGGCTGGCGGAATTAAATTTGTCGTGAATTTTCGTAAAAACATTGAGCTGCGCGCTGAAGGCTACATCTTCCAGCCCTTTCAGGCAATTAATAAAACTGATGACTTAAAAGCTGTTTATGGCCCTACCCTTTTCACCCAGCACTATATAGGTATGGGAGCAATTGTATGGAATACCCCCGTAGGCCCTATGAGTTTCAGTGTAAACTATTATGACCAGGTAAAAAATCCTTTTTCTATTCTTTTCCACTTTGGTTACGTGATGTTTAATAAGCGTTCCTTGGAATAAATTCCTGTTTATCAATTAATTACCAAAAAACGCCCGCTTACCAATCGGCCAAAATGGTTATTTGGCTGATTATCAATATCTTAAATAAGTTGATTTCATTTATTTTTTCCATTTTACCGGTTTTTTTGAATATTCAACAGATTTTATCTAAGTTTGCAGCCCGTTTCATAATTTAACATATATAACTTGTTAAAAATGAAGTATTTAACAAATATACATTCGTAGTTAAACAATATACATCAATAATTAAAATTAAATAAGGAATATGAACGAAAGCGTAATTTATTTGGTTCCCGCCTTAGGGATTCTAGGATTATTAGTAATGGCGATTAAATCGGCTTGGGTGAGTAAACAAGATGCCGGTGAAAAAAACATGCAGGAGCTTGCTGGCTATATTGCTGATGGCGCTATGGCATTTTTAAAGGCAGAATGGAAGGTACTTAGTATTTTCGTTGTATTTGCTGCCGCTCTGTTGGCGTATTCCGGTACTGTTCATGAAATTAATGGCAAGCCAATCCATTCCAGCTGGATTATTTCTATTTCGTTTATTATAGGTGCTGTTTTTTCAGCTACTGCCGGATATATCGGTATGAAGGTAGCAACTAAAGCAAATGTTCGTACAACCCAAGCTGCACGCACAAGCTTAAAACAAGCATTGAAAGTTTCTTTTACAGGTGGAACTGTAATGGGCCTTGGTGTTGCCGGTTTGGCCGTACTGGGATTGGGCGGGTTGTTTATTGCTTTCCTGAATATTTTTGCCGATTTAGGTGAAAACACCGTTAAAACTGCAATCGAAGTATTAACTGGTTTTTCATTAGGTGCTGAGTCTATCGCGTTATTTGCACGTGTTGGTGGTGGTATTTATACAAAAGCGGCTGACGTTGGAGCGGATTTGGTAGGTAAAGTTGAGGCAGGAATCCCGGAGGATGATGTTCGTAACCCTGCAACTATTGCTGACAACGTTGGTGATAACGTAGGTGACGTTGCTGGTATGGGTGCTGATTTATTTGGTTCCTACGTAGCAACAATTCTTGCAACAATGGTATTGGGACAAGAGATTGTGCTGGTTGATAATTTTAAAGGTATGTCACCTATCTTATTGCCAATGGTAATTTGTGGTTTGGGTATCGTTTTTTCTATTGTAGGAACATGGTTTGTAACAATCAAAGATGATAAATCCAATGTGCAGAATGCCTTAAACTTAGGAAACTGGGCTTCCATGTTATTGACCGTTATAGCATCTTATTTTGTAGTAATGTGGATGTTGCCTGAAGGTGATATTTTCCTGCGTGATACCAAATTTACAAAATTGGGGGTTTTTATGGCAATCGTTGTTGGTACAATAGTAGGTGCCATCATGAGTATTGTTACTGAGTATTACACGGCAATGGGTAAGGCACCAGTATTGTCTATTATTCAGCAATCATCAACAGGCCACGCTACCAATATCATTGGTGGTTTATCAGTAGGTATGAAATCTACCGTTATTCCAATCCTTACTTTGGCAGGCGGTATTATGGGTTCCTACTATTGTGCAGGTTTGTACGGTGTTGCAATTGCAGCAGCCGGTATGATGGCTACAACAGCAATGCAGTTAGCTATCGATGCTTTTGGTCCAATTGCAGATAACGCAGGTGGTATTGCTGAGATGAGCCAGTTACCTCCAGAAGTGCGTGAACGTACAGATAATCTGGATGCTGTTGGTAACACCACTGCAGCAACAGGAAAAGGGTTTGCGATTGCTTCTGCTGCTTTAACTTCATTGGCACTATTTGCAGCCTTTGTTGGAATAGCCGGGATTGATGCAATTGATATCTACAAAGCTCCGGTGCTGGCAGGTTTATTTGTTGGTGGTATGATTCCGTTCATATTCTCTGCATTGTGTATCCAGGCGGTTGGTAAAGCAGCAATGGACATGGTTCAGGAGGTTAGACGCCAGTTTCGCGAAATTCCTGGAATTATGGAATACAAAGCAAAACCGGAATACGAAAAATGTGTTGCTATCTCTACAAAGGCTTCTATCCGCGAAATGATGATGCCAGGAGCTATTGCTTTAGTTACTCCTTTGATTGTTGGTTTCACGCTAGGACCTGAAGTACTGGGTGGTTTGCTGGCAGGTGTAACAGTGTCTGGTGTTTTGATGGGTATCTTCCAATCAAATGCCGGTGGTGCTTGGGACAACGCTAAAAAATCATTCGAAAAAGGAGTATTGATCAATGGTGAAATGTTCTACAAAAAGTCTGAGCCTCACAAAGCATCTGTAACCGGTGACACTGTTGGAGATCCGTTCAAAGATACTTCCGGACCGTCAATGAATATCCTTATTAAACTGATGTCTATCGTATCCCTTGTAATTGCACCATATATTGCAGAACCTGCAAGTGGAAAAGCTTGTGGTGATGACCATGGAATGGCAAAAGAGTGCTCTATGGGTGGCGGACAAGGTGCTTGCTGTCATGGCGGTGAAGCAATGGGGGAAATGAAATGCGATATGAGCAAATGCGCATCAATGACCAAAGAAGAATGTGCAAAAATGTGCGATGAAAAAGGCTGTACTCCAGAAGAAAAAGCTTATTGTATGAGCATGTATGGCGCTGATGGTAAATTTATTGGTGCTAAGTGCGACATGAACAAATGCATGAACATGACAAAAGAAGAATGTGCAGCATATTGCGATTCCATGAAATGCTCCCCTGAAGAAAAAGCTATATGTATTGAACACGCGGGTAAAGGCTCAAAACCACGTTCCTGTGATCATCATGCAGCTGAAGAACATGAAGGACACGGGCACTAAGGAAAACGTTTAAAACAGGAACGCATAAAGACTTTAACAGTTTTTATGCGTTTTTTTATTTCTTAGAAACTATTTAAATTTTAGTCATTTATTTTATTATTGCACCCAACAGTCTTCCACAGGCTCAGACTGACTGCGCGCTGGTCATATTGAGCTTGTCGAAATATGGGCGATGGTTTCGTCTGTTTTTTACTTGATTGAAATTTAAACAGTTTCTTAAACTTTAAAAATAGTTGAGTGTTAAGCTCTTGGACATTTCTTATTTTTTTCATCTTCTTGTATATTTCAGTTAAATTTCTTAATTTTCAAAATCTAAACAAACGGTCTACCTGCTATTTAGAGAATTACCCCACACAAATTATTGTAAAGCACACTTCATAATCTTAGAGACCCACAAAGCTCAGATTGCAGAACGAATCAATACTTAAAATTAATATTTGCTTGAAATTCAATTAGTTAAACTTAACAAATGGAAACATGGAAATATTTACTTTAAAGTTCAGAAAAGAATACAACAAAATGCTGCTTTTAATAACCGGTATTTTGCTCTGTATTAACACTGCTAATGCTCAAAACACGGTTGTGATACCTGATGCTAACTTTGCAGCATGGCTGAATGCAAATATTCCTGCAGCCATGAGTGGAGGATATTTAATGGATACTACGCATGTGGATGTTACCTCAAGAATATCAATAAATATTTCAAGCCAATATATTTCCAATATAGATGGTATACAATATTTTAATTCACTTAGAATTTTGGATTGCCATAATAATCAAATAACCAACTTTCCTGAATTGCCTGATTCTCTTACTTTTTTGGATTGTAATTACAATCAATTAGTCAGCCTTCCATTACTACCATCGTCCGTTAATCATCTCGAATGTGCTAATAATCAACTTATATCCATCCTTTCACTACCAGATTCTCTTTTTTATTTAAACTGTAACAATAATCAATTAGGTAGCTTACCAATATTACCCAGCTACTTATCTTATATAGATTGCAATTATAACCTTATTAACAATTTACCCTTTTTGCCCAATAGCATTACTCATTTAGAATGTAATGCAAATCAAATAACAAATCTTCCTTCATTGCCATCTAATCTTAAATATTTAACATGTATGTATAATCAATTAAGTGGGCTACCTAGCTTACCTGGGTCGCTTATTTTTTTAGATTGTTCCTCTAACCAAATAACAAGTCTTCCTATATTACCGTCTTCGCTTATAACTTTAACCTGTTTCAATAATCCGCTAGGCAATCTACCTTCATTACCTAGCGCGCTTGAAAATCTAAATTGTGCCACAAATCAACTAACTATACTTCCAGTATTACCAAATTCACTTGTGTATTTGCATTGTGGATTGAATCAATTAAATACTCTCCCTGCCTTACCTGATTCACTTACAATTTTGGTCTGTTCTTTTAATCAGTTAGACAGTCTTCCATCTTTACCATCGTCACTTTATTTTTTGGAGTGCAATTCAAATCAATTAAGTAGTATTCCTATACTGCCTGCAGCACTGTTATCGTTACATTGTAATTCCAATCAGTTAAACTCTCTTCCTCCATTGCCAGGTTCACTTTCAACATTGTACTGTCAGGATAATAATATTTCCTGTTTTCCTATCTTCCCTTTTTCCATAATCGATTCTTTAAGTTTTAATATATATTCGAATCCTTTTGGTTGTTTGCCAAATTATATTCCGGCAATGAAATTAGATATATTGTCCTATCCGTTGTGTCAGCCCGGTAATTCAAATGGATGTGGCAACACTGGAGGGATTACCGGCTTTAGTTACATGGATTTGAACAGCAATTGTATAAAAGAAAGTTCAGACCGGAATTTGAAAAACATTTCTTTAAAATATTATAATAACCTTGGCAATTTATTGCAACAAACCTTCACAGCACTTAATGGAATATATCATTTTCCTGATACTACCGCTGGAATTTATACCATTGAGATAGACTCTACAAATATGCCCTTTGTTCCTCAGTGTTATTCCCCTGGAATAGATTCTAGTTTTTTTCTTACAGGATTAGATACTATTAATTTTTCCCTAATCTGTAAACCTGGAGTTGATGTCGGAGTTCAATCGGTAATAACAACAGGTTTGGTATTTCCTGGTCAGCAGCACCATCTATGTGTTGTTGCGGGTGATATGACAAAGTGGTACAATCTTAACTGTGCTTCAGGAACCGGGGGGACGGTTCAGATAACTGTAAACGGACCCGTTAGTTATATGGGGCCAGGGATGGGAGCACTCAGCCCTACCGTATCAGGAAATGTATATACATATACTATAGCAGACTTCGCGGGTATTAACAACACAACTGATTTCAACCTGTTATTTACAACCGATACCACAGCACAGGCGGGAGATACTATTTGTATAAACGTTGCAGTTACAAGTGATACTTTAGACAATAATATGAGCAATAACAATTACTCATATTGTTACCCTGTAATAAACTCCTATGACCCAAATATAAAAGAAGTATACCCGGTGAGTGTACAGCCCGGTTATGATGGTTGGTTTACGTATTCCATTCATTTTCAGAATACCGGTTCCGCACCGGCAATTAATATTCGCCTGGCAGATACTTTAGATGCGAACCTTGATTTAACTACTTTTCAGCTAATCAATTACAGTCATTTTAATCAGACCACACTGGTTGGCAATGTGCTTACGTTTCGTTTTCCGGGAATTAACCTGCCAGATAGTCTTTCTAACCCGGAAGGTTCTATAGGATTTGTACAATATCGTATAAAACCAAAGCCTAATTTGCTGGCTGGTAGTCAGATACACAACACTGCACATATTTATTTCGACTATAATCCGGCTATTGTAACCAATACTGCAGAAAGTACGTTTATGATTTCTACTTCGGTATTTCCGGAAGCATCGGTACATAGTGTAAAAGTTTATCCGAACCCATTTATTGATAATGCTACTTTTGTAATTCAGTCCGAAAAAATAAATGAGTTGTATTCGTTTGAGATGATGGATGTTTTGGGTAAAAAAGTGTATAAACAGGATGGAATTAATTCCAAAACGTTCCAGGTGCCGCGTAGTACACTTAAGTCCGGTATATATTTCTATAAAATATATACATCAAAAGAAAATATAGGGACAGGAAAAGTGGTGATTAAATAATAAATAATTAAAACATGCAATCAAGAGCGGAAACTGTAGAAGAATACATTGATACACTTCCTGAAGACAGGAAAGCAGCAATTACAGAATTAAGGAATGTTATTTTAAAGAACCTGTCGAAAGGTTTTATGGAAACCATCAGCTATGGCATGATTGGTTATGTTGTTCCACATACTATTTACCCGGATGGTTATCATTGTGATCCCGATTTACCCCTTCCCTTTTTAAGCATTGCTTCGCAGAAAAACTTTGTTGCAGTGTACCACATGGGAATATACAGCAATAAAAAATGGCTGGATTGGTTCGTAAACGAGTATCCAAAACATACAGATGCAAAACTGGATATGGGAAAAAGCTGTATGCGCTTTAAAAAAATGGATAAAATACCTTACAAACTTATTGGTGAACTTACAAAAAAGGTAAGTGTTAAAGATTGGATTGAGGTGTATGAAAATAATATCAAAAGGTAAAAGGAAGCTGGAAGTATAATAAAAGAGCGGGGCTGTTTTCAATATTGAAACAGCCCCGCTCTTTTATTTTATCTTTTAATTGATGGTGGTATTGAAAATTAAATCGATATCCGTTTCACCCGGAGCATACGTACCATCCTTAACACCCGGCTGATGGCGTAAAACAAGACGAACAGTACCGCTGCTCGCTGATTGCGTTTTCCACTTTGTGTTTAACCCCAAAGGTAAAGGCGGTGTGTTACTATCCTGGTCGGTTAGAGTAACGGCAACATTAACGTTTGTAGGTGTATAGAAAAACAGGTGATCGTTTGATTCATCAGCTATTTCATCAGAAATAGTAACAACCGGGTTTTTGGTTTCATCTTTAATAACAACCGTTGCAAAATAGGTTTTATTTGCCAGCAGGTTTATTACATCAAACTGAACTGCAGAGTTGCCTCCATCCCCATCAGGATCGCGGTATTGAGCTGTAACAGTTGGAGCTACACCAGCTGAATCGGTAAAGGTGAGCTTTACAGTTGTCATTACTTCAGCCGTGTTGGTAGTGCTTGGATCGGCCACATCGTCCTCGTCCTTTTTACATCCGGCAAAGAAACTCATTGCAACAACAGTAGCTGCGGTAAGTATTTTAATTGAATTTTTCATAGTGCTAAGTTAGTTAATTATTGATTAGTCGTATTTTTTATGGTTATTGTTAAGCATTAAAATCAATCATCAGGCCAATTATTTAATCATTAATTGGAATTTTGACACGTAATGTAATATTGCGACCCATTTCATCGGCATAATAACGCAAACGGTTCATATAATCCCGGTAACTGGTATTTAAAAGATTGGTGCCTCCAAGCCCTATTGTTACAGGTTGTTTACCCAAATACAATTTTGTTCCCATTTCAAAATTCAAGAGTGTATATGCTGATGGCGGCAAAGCATAATCTGCATTGGGCGGCACCCTGAATTGCTTGTTCACAAAAATCCCGGAAACAGTGATATAGCTGTCCTTAATCTTATCAAAAGATTTAAAATTATAGGTAAGTTCACCCTGGAGCTTATCAGCAGGCATCTGGATCAGGTAGTCACCGGTAGTTTTATTGCTGGCCCTTAAGATGGAGGCTTTCCCGGTAAGCATCAGCTGTGGCACAATGTAATAGTTCACCTGGGCATCAATACCGGTAAAAGCGGCATTTACCTGCGTATATCTGAATGTGGGAAATGCCCCGTGAATGGTAACCGTAGGTGGCATTTCAGGCTGAAGGTAAATAAAGTTGGAGATGGCGTTGTAATACGGACTTACTTCAACATTCCATTTCTCTTTTTTGTTATACTGCAATGAAAAGGTCGTATTTACTGCTTGTTCAGGCTTCAGGGATTTATTACCTATTTCATAGGTTGCCGTTCCATGGTGTATTCCATCGCTGTAAAGCTCATTTACAGCCGGAGGCCTCCAGGCTGTACCTATATTGATATTCGCATTAAGGTTATCAGTTAACCTGTAGATTGCTCCAAAAGTGCCCGAAACATTACGATATTCATAAACAGGAGAAACAAGTACATTGTTCTCAAATTTAAACACCTGCAAATGCCTGTAGTCATAACGTATACCAGCTTCCAGCTGCAATTTTTCCCAGGTCCAGCGTTCTATCCAATAAATACCTCCCGTATAATTCCTGTAATTCGGAATAAAATACCGGCCTTCAAATGTATTGGTTTGTGTAAGTCCGCTCACGCCAAAAGTGCCCGTAAAACGCTTTATGGAAGTATGTTCCCAGAAAACATCAGCAGAATGCGATGTAATTTCCAACTGAAGCTCAGGCCTGTTCAGTCCTGCCAGCGAATCGCTCAAAGGCTGCTCCTTATCGTATTCGCTGCGTATGTTGTACTGCCTTGCATACACCATATTGAGTTTACCGGCATCCCCTGTATACAGGTACGATTTCATTTTGAACAGTTCGTGTTCAATGTGCTGATTAGGCCTTTGAATATCGTATGTAAATTCACCCTTTTCGAGTGGCTCTGTACGGGCGATTGCATCCAGCAAATCGGAAACATTGCCAATATGTGCTGCCGACAGAATACCAATACTGGTGTTGAACTGACTGTAAAATATCTCCGTACCGTAATTCTTTTTTGTCCATCCCAAAGTACCCGAAAAATTATACTCTTCGGATGAAGTATTCTTTAAGAAGTAGCGGGGAGCAGAAACAGTACCGGACTTCTTAATCGTACCCTGTAAGCGCCAGCTGAGCGGAGAAATGCGTTTCAAATTCTGTTCCAGTATCCCTGAAATGCTACCAGCCCTTCCGTTACTGTTACCAACCAGGTTCAGCTCTCCGTCAATGCCTGCAGAGTCGCGTAGCTTTGCAGGCTCTACAAGTATAACTCCAGCCATGGCATCCGGCCCGTAACGTACACTGTTTGCACCTTTTACTACAGTTAAATTAGTAGCAATAAAAGGATCTATTTCAGGCGCATGCTCACTTCCCCACTGCTGACCTTCCTGACGGATGCCATTGTTCAGTATTAATATCCTGTTGCTATGAAGCCCATGAATAACAGGTTTTGAAATACCGGAACCAGTTTGCATCGCAGATACACCGGTTATATTCTTTAATGCATCGCCCAGTGTACGGCCCCGGGTTTCGTCCAGTTCACGGCCTCTCATCACATAGCTGCTTTGCGTAGTTTTTTCAGGCGCTTTGTCAAGCACAACATTCACCAGTCCCAGCTCCTGCAAATGGTGCTCAGGATAAAAGTTCTGAAGCGTATTCCCGTTTATTGTAATAGGCATGGAAATATCCTCACAGCCCATGTGCCTGCAGGTGATGGTATAATTGCCATTGCAAAGCCCGGCAATGATATAATTTCCAAGGCTGTCGGTAAGGGCCCCCCTTTTCAGCTCGGGAATATATATTTCAGCAAACTCCAGCGGGTCGCGGTCATGATGGTCAATGACCTTTCCAACAAGCGAAAAGGTGCATTGTGCACGAATTACAGTACCAGATACAATACCAATAAAAAATAAAAGAATAGCTTTTTTCATTAACATTCAGAAAGCATCCTATTGGTTAATATAGGAATTAACCAATAGTTGCAGGTTCATGAAATGGTTTAACAACACCGCCTCTAAAGGCAATGTAAAACAAAGTGAAATTAAGCTATTGGAGGTGCCCGGGCAGGAAGGTTGGTCAGTATGCGTTTTATATAAACACGTTCAACCGATATTGAATAAGTAAACTGTTCTGAAGAATTTATAAAGTGGTAATCTGCACCCGTTTCCGGGCTGGAATCCCCCAGTGTAAAAACACAAACATCGCAATGATGCTCCAACTCATGAAAGTGCTTTTCATTGGCAGTACAATGCTTGTCAGACAGGTGTTCAAAGGCATGGACCTGTTTCTCCACCATCGGGAACAGGAACAGCAAGAGTACAGCTATTGAAATATATTTTTGTAATTCTTTACGCATTGTAGAATGCAAAGGTAATTTGTTTTGAAGGATATTGCAAATTTGTATGAGCAAGCTACCGCACGCGCGTTACTTCACCAAGGCCATTATTTCTTCCACATGCTTCCTCTCATTCGACAAGCGAGGCACTTTGTGTTGTCCGCCCAGCTTGTTTTTCGATTCAAACCACCGGTAAAAAGTATTTTCAGGAAGTGAGCGCACAATGGGCTGTTTGAGTATCATGTTTTTATATCGTTTTGCTTCGTAGTCGGAATTGATGGATTTAAGTGCGTTGTCGAGCATCTCAGTAAAATATTCAATGGTACTTGGTTGCTTATCAAACTCAATAAGCCATTCATGAGCGCCACTGCTTGTACCATCCATATACACAGGTGCAGCGGTGTATTCTTTTATCTGCGCACCCGTTTTTTCACAGGCAATGCTCAAAGCTTTATCAGCATTATGCACCACAACTTCTTCTCCAAAAGCATTCATGAAATGCTTGGTTCTGCCTGTAATTTTGAAGCGGAAAGGGTTCAATGAAGTAAATTTAATGGTATCCCCTATTTTATACCGCCACAGGCCTCCGGTAGAAGAAATAACAAGGGCGTAATTTGTATTCAGGTCAACCTCTTCCAGAGAAAGTGTTTTATTGCTTTCACTGCCAGCTTCGTTCATAGGGATAAACTCGTAATAGATGCCATAATCCAGCATAAGCAGCAGTTCATCCGAATCTTTCTGATCCTGTATCCCAAAAAAACCTTCCGAAGCATTGTACAATTCGAGAAAATTAACATCGGGCTTTTTGAATACAGCTTTAAACTGCTCACGGTACGGATTAAAATTCACCCCTCCGTGAAAATACACCTCCAGGTTAGGCCACACATCTGCTATAGACGATTTACCCTTAATTTCAAGAACCCTTTTTACTATCAACAGCATCCAGGAAGGAACACCCGCAAGGCTTACCATGTTTTCATCGGCAATGGCCTGGGAAAGCTTTTCCAGCTTGTCGTCCCACTTGTCCATCAGTGCTATTGAAATGTCGGGAGCGCGGAAAAATTCGGCCCACATTGGTAAATTATTCATAACAATTGCCGACAAATCACCGTTCTGGGACTCATAATCGCCATAATGATCCGTTTTGAGGCTGCCGCCAAGGGCGAGGTTCTTGCCGGTAAACAGTTGGGTTTCGGGATACAATGAGCAATAGATGGCAATCATGTCGCGGCCACCATTATAATGGCATTCATCAAGCGACTCCTTGCTTACGGGGATGTATTTACTTTTGTCGCTGGTGGTACCTGACGATTTTGCAAACCATTTGATGTCTGTATTCCACAATATATTCTGTTCACCCCTCCGGGTGCGTTCAATAAAAGGTTTTAGACTGTCATAATCCTGCAAGGGAACGGTATCCCTGAAATGAGCAGGGTTCTGAATGTTTTTAAAATTGTGTAATTTTCCCCACTCTGTGTCTTTAGCTGATGTAAGCAGCTTGCGCAGGCATTCGTGCTGAACATCGTGTGGGTATTTCATAAAAAGTTCTATCTGATGCATCCTTTTTTTCATCCACCAGCTGGCGATAGAATTTAGTATGGTCATATATCTTAAATTGAGGTTAAATACTTAATACGCCTGCATATTGCGCAATCATTCGAGCAGGAGCAATACGTAAAGGTATAACTTTGCCGGCAAACATCTGTTATTTCTTTTTCTGAGCTGGTATCATTTTTTAATTGAACCCGCCTTAAAACATACTGCTTACGGTCTTAATAGTTATTTGACAGAAATTAAAAGTTCATGCCATAAACTATTGAACGATTTACGAATAAATAATGTACTTTTGCACACGTTAAAAATTAAAAAAAAAATCTGATTATGCACAAAGGACCAATTTCAAATTTTATTGAAACACACTATAAGCATTTTAATGCTGCAGCCCTTGTGGATGCGGCTAAAGGATACGAACTACACCTGAGCGAAGGCGGTAAAATGATGCTAACGCTGGCTGGTGCCATGAGTACTGCTGAGCTTGGTAAATCACTTGCGGAAATGATTCGCCAGGGAAAAGTGGACATTATTTCCTGCACGGGTGCTAACCTTGAAGAAGATATTATGAATCTTGTGGCGCATTCACACTACAAGCGTGTTCCGAATTACCGTGACCTTTCTCCTCAGGATGAATGGGACCTTTTGGAGAATCACTACAACCGTGTTACAGATACCTGTATACCTGAAGAAGAGGCTTTCAGAAGACTACAAAAGCATATCCACAAAATATGGAAAGATGCGGATGACAAAGGCGAGCGCTATTTTCCACATGAGTTTATGTACAAAATTCTGTTGAGTGGCGAACTGAAGCAATATTATGAAATTGACCCTAAAGATTCGTGGATGCTGGCTGCTGCAGAGCGTAATTTACCGATGGTAGTACCGGGTTGGGAAGATTCCACTATGGGTAATATTTTTGCATCGTATGTAATTAAAAAAGAAATCAAGGCTTCTACCATGAAGTCGGGGATTGAGTACATGGCCTGGCTTGCGGACTGGTACGTAAGAAACTCGGAAGGCAAAGGAGTAGGCTTTTTCCAGATTGGCGGAGGTATTGCCGGTGACTTCCCTATTTGTGTGGTACCAATGCTTTACCAGGATATGGAAATGGAAAACATTCCTTTCTGGAGCTATTTCTGCCAGATTTCTGATTCAACCACCAGCTACGGTTCCTACTCAGGTGCCGTTCCAAATGAAAAAATAACCTGGGGAAAACTGGACATTCATACTCCCAAGTATATTGTAGAATCAGACGCAACCATTGTGGCACCGCTGATTTTCGCATGGATATTGCATTGGTAATCTTTATTAAAAACGAAGCCTTTTGTATGTTGCAAAAGACTTCGTTTTTAAAAATATTTGCTTTGAATTGATTTAATACTTATCTTCGCTTCACAGGTGATAATAATTTTTTTTATCTAAACGCAACATTTATATTTTTTTAACGTTAGATAACTAATTTTTTCATTTAGTATTGACCCGGTTAAAAATATTTTTAGCCACTAAACAAAAGGAGACTCTGATATAGCATAAAACTACTTTTTTATCTTTTATTCACAAATAAAAAAGGAGGTACCTATGCTTATCAAACAGCTTGTTGACGACCAGGAACTTGTCAATCAATACATCAGCGGTGAAGAGTCTGCTCTCTGTACTTTAATCCAACGTCATAAACGCAGAATATTCAGTTACATAATGCATACCGTTAAGGATAAGGCATTGGCTGAAGACATTTTCCAGGATACCTTCATTAAAGTAATCGGCACCCTAAAAAAGGGACATTACAATGAGGAAGGTAAATTCCTTCCCTGGGTACTCCGCATTTCCCATAATTTAATTATCGACAGCTTCAGGCGTGATAAGCGCATGCCTACCATCAGCGGTGGTACCAACGATGATGGTGAGGAGTTTGATATATTCAGCCTGTTGGGCGAGTTCGACAGCAATGCAGAACAGGATATAATCCAGGGCCAGATACGCAAAGACATACGCAAACTGATTGAAAACCTTCCCGTGGAGCAGCGTGAAGTACTTATGATGCGCCACTATTATGATATGAGCTTTAAAGAGATTTCAGAACAAACCAATGTAAGTATCAATACTGCGTTGGGACGCATGAGATACGCCCTTATCAACCTCCGTAAAATGATTGAAGAAAAAGATATTGTTGTAAACTATTAAGCTGATTTTGCCCTGCTTTTTGTTGTGAGATTAAGGCATATTAAACCGAAAGTTCCCGGATTAATATGCCTTATATCATTTTTATGAAGTCCAGTATAATGTAGGCAAATACAAACAGGTAGCAAATGCCAGCAAACATAATGCCCTTGGTGATGGTTTCCGCTTTCTCAAAATCCGCTTTTGTGCCAGCTTTCATCACTTTGAATCCAAGATAAAGCAATGGCAGCTGCAATGCGATAAGGAAATAACCAATTGTAAGATAATCCTTGGTAACAAACTGCTTTACCTGGTGATAGGTTAGAAACAGAAGGAGTACAGCAATAATAATAAATATGATGAGCTTGCTGAACTTAACTCCAATTGCAATAGGGATGGTATTATAGCCATGCTCCCTATCGCCTTCCTGCTTTTCAATGTCTTTAATTATTTCACGGATAAGGGTAATTAAAAAAGTGAAAAAACAAATCCCTGCACAATAAATCCACAAACTGTTTAAATTGAACTTCTCGTCTATCGGGAGATAGGCTTTATAACAAGCCAGCGATTCATAAACAGCAACCACAAATGGTACAAGGGCTGTAAATGCAGCAATAACAAGGTTTCCAAGAAGAAACTGCTTTTTAAAGGTTGTGGAGTAAAACCATAATCCGGAAATGCACATAAAATGTGCGAAAGCAAGCTTTGGAGCCCCAACAGAATAAGATACATACAAGCCAATCATAAATGCCAGGATATTGATCACCATGTGGGCACCCATGGCTACCCTGCGCTTTATCCCCTTGTCAATAACCAACCGTTCAGGATGGTTTAGTTTATCGGTACGGACATCGAAATAATCATTGATAATATAGCCAGCAGCAGCAATCATTACAGTTGACAGTACCAATAAAAAGAACTGAAGTTCACTCAACTGAAGTTCAAAATAGCTGCTTTGGGCTTTTAGTATCGGGAATATAAGGCACCAGCGCACCACATACTGAGTGAAGGCAATGATTAAAAGGTTCTGAACCCGAATTAATTTTAAGAATGATAACATATCTGGTTACGAATAAACAAATTGTAACGAATCTACGAATACTAATATGGAGTAATTAACGAATTTTAAAAATTGAACAAACTACCAATTAAACTGTTTACTCCACGAACTAAAAACTCCGAACTATTCACCAATTCCCCTGCACACGCATCACCTGCTCAATAACATCGCGTACACAACCCTTTCCTCCTACCCTATCAGAAACATAAATACAAATATCTTTTATCTCCTGGGCAGCATCATTGGGACAGGTTGGTACCCCTACCCTTTTCATTACATCATAATCAGGAATATCATCCCCCATGTACAAAACTTCATCCGGTTGAATATTGTAGGTGAGAATGAATTCATCAAAGGCATCTACTTTATTGTCTATACCAAGATACAAATCGTATATGCCTAATCCATTTAAGCGACTACGGGTCATTTCATTCTTCCCGCCTGAAATAATCGCAATTTTGTAACCCTTCTTTACAGCCAGCTGCATGGCATATCCATCCTTTATATTCATTGCTCTCATCTGTCCACCGTCTGGCATCAGTATTACCGAACCATCTGTAAGTACGCCATCAATATCAAAAATAAAGGCTTTGGTACGTGTAAGTTTTGTTTTAAAATTTTCCATCACCACGAAATTAGTTCTTTTTCTGTTTGTCCAGATCCATAATGCTCTTGCTTAACAATCGATACATTTTTTTATACTCTTTTCTATTACCAAGCAGCTGAAGGTGTTTATTCATTGTGTTTTTGTCCTTCCGTTTTGCCGGACCGGTCTGCATCTCAACAGGGGAAGCATGTTGAATTTTTTTTGCAGTTTCTTCGATCAGCGGCTTTAAAATATCCAATGAAAGATTATTCGCTTTTAAAAGAACATCTGCTATAGCATACATGTGATTACTAAAATTACAAGCAAAAACTGCCGCCAGATGTATCGTTTTGCGTTGCTCGGAATTTATTTCCAGAACATTGTTGCTAATGTTTTCTGCAAGGAAGGTAAGACTTTTTAAAGTTTTAGAATTGCTTGCTTCCAGGCAAAAAGGAACTGCTTTGATATTTACTTTATTGCTTTTAGAGAAGGTTTGCAAGGGATAAAAAACACCATAATTTGCAGATGCAGTCTTAAGTGCATTCATATCCACGCTTCCCGATGTATGAACTACGATTTTATTCTTTAGTTTCAGCAGTTTTGCAATTTCACCTACCACATCATCCTTTACAGCAATGATGTATACATCTGCGGTTTTGTCAATTGTCTGTATAGAATCAGTGTAACCACAGTTTAACTTTTTAGCCAAACCAACAGCATTTTCGAATTGCCTGCTGTATACCTGCACAATGGGTTGTCCGGACTTCTTCAAGGCCAAACCAAGATGTGTAGCTACATTGCCGGCACCAAGTAAAACTATTTTATAGCGAGGGGATTTCACGGCAGATTATTAAGAATATTTTAAAGCCACAGATTCGAAGATTTGTATTATTTATTAATAAAAATCTGTAAATCTGTGGCAAAAAATTTATGTTGTCTTGTTTCTGTTCCTTTTTATTCTTTCCAAAATGGCAAGCACAGTACCTATCACCATCACAATGCAACCAATCCAAAGAATATTGATATATGGAAATATCATTGCCTGCATCACAATAAAATCACGCACATTTTCTTTCTTTTCCTGCAGAGATATTTCAATTGTCCCGTTAGATGGGTTTATTTTCCAGAACATGAACTGAAGCCCCAGCTCATCTACTTTAGAAGCAATAGGCTGTATTTTATTTTCATGTATGACATACATAGGTGTGGCCTCATACTTTTTTGTAATATCAAGTACACGCAGACTGGCCCCCACAGCAATATCGTCTTTAGAAATACCCAGCTGTGCTTTATCCACATTTGTGCTTAGGGAATCAAAAATAATGATGGCGTTGGACGAGAATATGGTATCCCCTTTTTTCATTGAATAATTCTTCGCTTCTGTGTATTCACCCATCGTTTCCGATGCTCTTTCTTTTAGTGAAGCCAAATCAGCATACGTTACGTGTGTGTATACATCAAAAGTAAGGAAGTGGCGTGTATCCGGCTCAGCAATGTTGCCCATACGGGGGTTGGTTTGTACCAGTGGCGACAGGGAGAATTCTTTATCGAAAGTGCCATTGGCATTTCGCGTAAAATAGTCTACATCAAAATAGATGTTAATGCCTTCGAACCGTTTGCCATTGTATGTTACAAAATACCTGCCCATGGGCAGTGTATCGCCCTGGGTAAGCAATATATTATCGCTGTTCGAAATTTTTTCGCCAAGGCTTTCCAGACTTTTGCCTGATGTATTCTGGGAAATAATATCTTTTTTAGAAGTAGAAATAAGCGCTCCAATTAGTATCAGTGCAAAGCCAATGTGGGCAATGGAAGCACCAGCCTTTTTAATATTCCCTTTTATTATTCGTAATGCATAATCGGCATTTGCAAAAAATGCAAACAGACCCGAAAACAAGAGCACACCATAAAGCGGTTTGGTAAAATGAAGAGCAATACTGGCAGCAATACTCAGCACAAAAGCCGCAATGAGGGCAAGCAGGAGCTGCCTGCCAAACACTTTAATATCTGTTTGCTTGTATTTGAAAAACTGGCTAATGGCAATCAGTATCAGAATAACAATTGCAAAGGGAATCTGCCATAGATGGTACACAGAGATAACATCTTTAGCTGCTGCCATTTTCAGGTCGAACAGTTTGTTCCATACAGGCAGTGAGGTATAAAAAATGATTTGAAAAGAGGAAATTATCAGTACGAGTGCCCCTATAAAAATCCAGAATTCACGCGACCAAAGGCTCTCTTCTTCCTGCTGTTGAGGAAAATGGAATATGCGGCCAATAACAAGGAACACAATGCTTGCAAGTATCCATACAATGAGTACCGGTGACTGTGTGTAATCAGCTGCCATCAGCGAAAACCAGGCTATAGCGCATACAAGAGTGATAACAGAATAATAGATTTTGAGCTTTCTGTCTATAATCAGCAACATCATGCCCAGGTAGAGGAAGAACAGCAGATAGATAAGCAACTGCCCTGACATGCCTAAATCTGTAAAAGCATGCACAGATGACTCTCCCAAAATACCGCTCCTTGTAAGGAAAGTAGAATACAGGATAAGAATAAACGTGATGATAGAAAGGAAAAAAGTAATGAAAAGCGATTGCGCATTTTTGCGGTTAACAAGCATTACGTGGCCTGCTCCAACAAGCGTTAACCAAGGCACCAGCGAAGCATTCTCTACAGGATCCCATGCCCAGAAACCACCAAAGCTCAATGCTTCATAGGCCCATGCGCCACCCATTAACACTCCTGTACCTAAAATCATGATACCTGAAAAAGCCCATGGTAATGCAGGTTTTATCCACTCGGTGTACTGCTTTTTCCACAGTCCGGCAATGGCATAAGCAAAAGGTACAACAGTAAGCGCAAAGCCAAGGAACAAGGTTGGAGGATGAATGGTCATCCAGTAATTTTGCAGCAAAGGATTTAATCCACGGCCATCTATTTTTTGCAGGTAATCAGCTTTTGAAAAAATGGGCGTGTTTGCAAAATCAGGGTGCTCGCGCAGCAGTACCGTAAATGGATTGCTGCCTATGCGGTGCTCAAAAATAAATACGCCCAGCAGCATGGAAGCAAGGAACACCTGTACAAATGAAATAGTAGCCATTACAGGTGCTTCAAAGTTTTTGGCTGTACGCTGTAAAATCAGTCCAAGCAACACGTGCCAGAAAGTCCATAACAGGAAGCTGCCCTCCTGCCCTTCCCAGAAACACGACAAGATATAACGAAGTGGCATTTCCTTATTGCTGTGGTGCCATACATACTCATATTCGAAATAATGGTTGGCGAGCATGATGAACAAGGTGGACACAATTCCTATAACGGCAACGCTATGTATGCGGAACGCGATACGTGCCAGGCGTTTCCACGAAAGAGTTTCCTCATTGTCGCGGGAAGCAAAAAAATAAGCTATACTGGCTAAAAGAGCGAAAGTGAAGGAAAGAATAACGAATACATTACCAATCTTGCCTATCCATAAATGTTCACCGATGTATTCCATATTTATTAGTTTGCAATTATGCAATTTGCAGTTGGCAATTATTGCAAATTGCCAACTTTATTTTTGCCAACTTATTTATTAGCAGTTTCCTGTGGCTTGCCGTCATTGTATTTTGAAGGGCATTTCATCAGAATCTCAGATGCCACAAAATCATCCCCCTGCATTTTGCCAATAAGAACAATTTGTTCGGAGCGCTCAAAATCCTGTGGCTTATTTTTATTCAGGATTACTTTTTTCTCCTGGCCTTTGTTGTCTATCATGTAAAATGTAAAAAGATTGGCATTGACCTGAGGTTCATACACGCTGCCTTTGTCTTTATTGAATTTTCCAACCACATGAAATTCGTTATCCGGTGCTTGAGCTGCTTCAGAAAAGCTGGCATAAGAGCTTGTGTTGCCAAGTGTGGTAAGTATTGCACCAATTGCCAATGCAATGATGACGATTCCGATAATGTGAACTTTTTTCATTTGATTATTACTTTTTAATTTCTTTCTCCAGCTTGCCAATCTTCCTGTCCAGCACCACCAGGTAGCCAATGATACCTGCAAATATGATGGCCAGTACCGTTACCACCACATATATTTTTCCCGACTGGTACATTCCGTCAGCCATTTCAGGTCTGGTGCATTCAGCCGGCAATTGGGCAAATGCTGCTGATACAGACAATAGCAGCATGCTAAAAAAAACGGACAGCTTTTTTACTATTTTATTCATTGAACAATAATTTTCGTTTTATTTTTTCAAGACGTACACTCAACGTAAGCATCCATGTTGCCAGCAGAATCCAGCCAATTACGGCAGGGTAAAATACCATACGCATGTTCCTGTCCAGGTCGTATTGATTAAAACCAGGATTACCGCCATTTCCGGGATGCAAAGAGTCTGTCATTCGAGGTAAAATCATCAGAAATACAATAAGCATTATATAGGCGAATATATTGTAAACGGCCGAAATACGTCCCCGCTTTTGCTCTTCGTTGATAGAACCACGCAAAATAAAGTAAGCAAAATAAATCAGCATTGTAATAGCTGCACCATTCAGTTTAGTATCAGCAACCCACCATGCGCCCCAAGTATAACGTGCCCATACGGAGCCTGTAGCTAACCCTAAAGCACCCAATACTAAACCCACATTTGCTGCCTGGGAGGCTATCATATCGTTTTCTGCATTTGGATTAGCCAGATTCTTGATACTATACCAAAGGGATACAAAAAGTATTGTCATCATTGCAAACCACATAGGAACATGAAAATACAAATTGCGGATAGTTTCATGAAGAATGGCTTGGGCAGGAACTGGAATAATAAAACCAGCTATAATAGTGTAAAGAACAAACAGAGCAGCTATAATTTTCCACCAATATGTTTTTAACCCTTTTCTTTTTTGAGAAGAACCTGCGGACTCACTCATACTATTTTCCAAACCCATTGATTTTTAACACATTAGTCAATAAAAAACACAAACTCATATGTTTTGTTAATCCCTCCAAAGGTAACGAAATAATAAATACGATAAACTGACAATTATCACGTTTAAAAAAAACAAAATCAGCAAGCTGTTCCAGTCCCAAAGTTCCAGGCCATCAATTGCATTTCTCGACAGCTTGATAAGAACCATCAGCAATGGAAGCATTATAGGCAGACTAAGAATTGCCATCAAGGTGAAATTGTTGCTTGTTTTTGAAGCTATTGCCGAAACCATCGTAAGCAAAGAAGAAAAACCAAGGCTTCCCAGCAGGAGGGTCAATAAGAACAATGCAGTATCCTGGATAAGATTGCCAATTAGCAAAGAATAAGCAGCCAAACACAAGCCAGACAACACAATGAGAATCAGCGAGTTGTAAATTATTTTAGAAAGAATAACTGCCTGGGGGTTGGTTAAAGTATACAAATACAGTGAACGGCCACCCGTTTCCCCCAAAAAACTCTTTGCTACAGCATTGATGGAAGCAAACAACAGGATAATCCAGAAAAGTGCATTCCAGGTAGCAGGGTTAATCACCTGTTTGAATGAAAGATAGCTTACAAAAACCGTGGAAACAACATAAATCAGGATACCACCCAGAGCGTATTTATTACGCATTTCCAGCTTTATCTCTTTAACAATAAGGTATTTTATTTGTTGAAATAGCATTTCGGGTGCAAAGGTAATGCTCTATTTGACATTGTATCCGTAACTCCTGCTTAAATTTTGTTAAGTAGCTGAAGCCTGTTCTTTTTCGTACATTTGTAGCTCGTGTACGATTTAAACAGATTATTAAGCCAATACGATGAAAACAAAGATTTTAATTCTATTTACTGCATTCATTTCTGCCTGTGCCCAGTTGCAGGCACAAACCTCTTTTTACGATTTAAAAGCAAAAACCATTGAAGGCAAAGAATTCAATTTTTTCTCGCTGGAGGGTAAAAAGGTCCTTATTGTAAATACTGCTTCCAAATGTGGCTATACATACCAGTACGAAGATTTGGAAAAGCTGTTCCAGGCATATAAAGATAAAAACTTTGTTATCATTGGCTTTCCGGCTGATAATTTTGGTCACCAGGAACCCGGCAGTAATTCTGAGATACAGGAATTCTGCAAAAAGAATTATGGTGTTAATTTCCAGATGATGGAAAAAATTTCTGTAAAAGGCGATGATATACACCCAGTGTATCAATGGCTGACTCAAAAAGCTAAAAATGGCAAAATGGATTCTTCTGTAAAATGGAATTTTCAGAAATACATGATCGATGAAAACGGTAACCTGGTGGACGTTGCTTATTCAGGAGATAAACCAATGAGCGATAAAATTGTGAACTGGATAACTGGGAAATAGTTATTAGTTTGTAGTTCAGAGAATTAAATTGGCAATTTTGCAATAGGCAGTTGGCAATTAATTTAAACTGAAACGGTTGAGCAATTGGATCATTTAGCAATAGCCAATCAGACATCGTGTTTCGTAAATTTCGTAAAAGATTCGTTATTTGTAACATCATGAAGTTAGATATATTGGCAATAGGAGTTCACCCGGATGATGTGGAGCTTTCGTGTGCAGGAACCTTACTAAAGCATATTGCTTCGGATAAAAAGTGCGGGATACTGGATTTGACCTGTGGTGAGTTGGGCACAAGAGGCAGTGGAGAGCTGCGTCTGATAGAGGCCGCTGATGCAGCCAAAATACTGGGAGTAAGTGTGCGCGACAATTTAAAAATGGCTGATGGTTTCTTTAAAAACGACTCAGCACATCAGCTGGAAATTATAAAAAAAATCCGGCAGTACCGCCCGGAAATAGTGCTTTGTAATGCTATTACCGACCGCCATCCTGATCATGGACGTTCGTCAGCTCTTGCTTCAGAAGCCTGCTTCTATAGCGGACTATTGCGCATTGAAACAGAGCTTGATGGAGTAAGACAGCAGCATTGGCGTCCAAAAGCAGTGTATCATTATATTCAGGACAGACAGCTAAAGCCTGATTTTGTCGTGGATATCACACCTTTTTTTGATAAAAAAATGGAAGCCATTAAAGCCTTCCGTTCACAATTTTACAACCCCGATTCAAAGGAACCGGAATCTCCCATTTCAATGAAAAATTTTCTGGATTACATAGAAAGTAAAATGCGAGTATTTGGTCGTGATGCAGGTTTTGAATATGCTGAAGGCTTTTCTGTTGAAAGAACAATTGGTGTAGCAAGTCTTTTCGATATCATCTGATAAAGTATATATGAAACGCTACAAAAAAATTGGTATCAGCCTGCTTATTATTATTGTAGCGCTTTTTATTTTTACGCTATGGGCAAACAATACCATTATAAAAAAAAGCTCTGCTTTTATCACAGGTAATCTTCAGGAGGTTGACAGCAGCAAAGCTGGACTGTTATTGGGTACCAGCAAGTATAGCAGGGGTGGCTCAGAAAATGATTTCTTTTTTAACCGCATTGAAGCCGCTGCAGAGCTATTCAAAGCAGGTAAAATCAAATGCATCATTATAAGTGGCGACAATAGCCGCGAGGACTACAATGAGCCACAGGACATGAAGGATGAGCTCATAAAAAGAGGTATTCCACAAGATAAAATTTACCTTGATTATGCTGGTTTCAGGACATTTGATTCAGTGATACGTGCCAAAGAGATTTTTGGCCAGACAACCTTTATTGTTATTTCGCAAAAATTCCACAATGAGCGTGCTGTTTACATTGCCCGGAAAAATGGTATAGAAGCTTATGGTTATAATGCGAAGGATGTGTCAGCCTCAAAAGGCCTTAAAACAAAGTTAAGAGAGTACTTTGCGCGTGACAAAGTGTTCCTGGATATGCTTTTTGGGGTTGATCCGAAGTTCCTGGGCGATAAAATTACGATCAGATAAATGCAATATTGTTAGAAATAGTCAGTGCAAATTATCAGTACTTTTGTTATTCAATAATTAAGGTGCCGACTAAAAATTATTTAAATATTTATTTTTTCTTTTAATTATGAAAGATACAAGCAACTTAGGTTTTGGCACAAAAGCCATTCATGCCGGACAAGAGCCGGATCCAACCACAGGAGCAATTATGACTCCCATTTACCAGACATCTACCTATACCCAGGAAAGTCCGGGTATTCATAAAGGATATGCCTATGCGCGTGGGAAAAATCCAACACGCAATGCACTGGAAAAATGCCTTGCAGAACTGGAAGGCGCGAAATACGGCTTGTGCTTTTCAAGCGGAATGGGAGCTATTGACGCGGTAACAAAATTGCTTCGTCCCGGTGATGAAGTAATTACAGGTGATGATTTATACGGTGGAACATACCGTATGTATACCAAGGTTTTTGGACATTTCGGGATTAAGTTCCATTTTATTGATATGAAGGATGCCAATAACCTACACAAATACATCAATAAAAACACCAAGATGATATGGCTGGAAACCCCTACTAACCCAACCATGCAAATCATCGATATTGCTGCCTGTGCTAAAATTGCAAAAGAAAACAACATCATTTGTGCGGTTGACAATACCTTCGCATCTCCGTTTTTACAAAATCCTTTAGCACTGGGTGCTGATATCGTAATGCACTCCGTAACCAAATACCTTGGCGGGCACAGCGATGTAGTAATGGGTGCATTGTGTTTGAACGATGATAACTTATATCAGCAGCTTGCATTTATACACAACAGCTGCGGTGCAACTCCGGGCCCGCAGGATTGCTTTCTTGTATTGAGGGGTATTAAAACCCTGCATATCCGCATGGAACGCCATTGCTATAACGGACGTAAAATCGCAGAGTTTTTAAAAACACATCCTAAAATTGATAAAGTATACTGGCCGGGCTTTCCGGACAGCCAAAACCACGACATTGCCAAGAAACAGATGAAGGATTTCGGAGGGATGATTTCTTTCTCATTGAAAGGGAATAAACAGGAAGAAGCCTTTGAAATAGCAAGGCGCACACGTGTTTTCTCACTTGCTGAATCATTGGGTGGTGTGGAATCACTAATCAACCATCCTGCCACCATGACGCACGCTTCCATTCCTAAAGAAGAACGTTATAAAGCTGGTGTTGTAGAATCATTGTTGAGGTTAAGTGTCGGTATCGAAGATATTGATGACCTTATACATGATTTACAGCAGGCATTGGCATAATATTGTAAATTCGTTATTGCAATTTAACAGACTAATTTTAGCCACAGATTCACAGATTTAATTACCAATTAATCTGTGAATCTGTGGCTTTTATATGCACTGAGGCTATTATGTTGTTAGATTTCCTATTCTTTTATGCTGTGATTGCCTGTTTGTTTTTCTGATTTATAATTATTAACTTTATTTTCTATATTAACAAAGAACATATCACGTTGAATTATTATTACATAACCGGAACAAGCAGAGGTATTGGAAAAGCATTTGCTGAACATTTGCTGGAAAACCCATCCAATAATGTAATAGGCATTTCGCGCGAAAAAACCATAGAACACCTTAATTACAGGCATTTCTTCCTTGATCTTTCTGATGCTGTAGCTCTTACCGGCTTTAAGTTTGAGCCACATGCCAACGCAAAGAAAATATACCTTATCAACAATGCCGGCACCCTGGGTTTTATAAAGCCTGTTGGAAAGCTGGAAGCTGACATTATTGTAAAAAATTACACACTGAACCTGATAGCCCCAAGCGTTTTAACAAATGCTTTTATCAGCTGCTATGATACTGCAGATGCTGAAAAAGCAATCGTGAACATCAGTTCAGGAGCAGGAAAAGCACCAGTAGATGGCTGGGCCGTTTATTGCGCATCCAAAGCGGCAGTGGATATGTTCAGCCGTGTGGTGGACATGGAACAAGGTATTAGGTCAGAACATGCTTCCACATCCATTCATAAAGGATTTAAAATATTCTCTATAGCTCCTGGTGTAGTGGATACCCAAATGCAGGATGAAATACGCAAAGCCTCTAAGGAAGATTTTAGCACGCTTGAAAAATTTATTGATTACAAAGTAAATAATGGACTGTCCGACCCGGTATCTGTATCCAGGAAATATTTCAGGGTTTTAGAGAATGTAGGAAATATTAAAGAAGTCGTTTTTTCGATAAAGGATTATGACTAAATACCACTATTGTATGAAACATAGCATTATACATTTTGTCCTTTTGCTTGGTTGCACCTGCCTTTTCAGTACGCAGGCACAGGCACAGGAAAACCTGTTCAATTGCGGAAGCAGTCATGCCGTAAACCGCGTATTGAACAGCCACCCTGAACTTAAAGCAGAATACCTGAAACGCGAAGCTGAGCTTGCCGCGATGGACCAACAGGCTTTTCAGACCGGTTATAACAAATCTGCCAAAGAGCTTTTGCCAGTGTATATAATACCGGTTGTATTTCATATCATCCATCAGGGAGGTGTAGAAAACATTTCGGATGAACAGGTATTTGATGCTGTGCGTATCATGAATGAAGATTTCCGTAAGCTGAATTCAACTGCAGCCAATACGGTAAGTCAGTTTCAGTCCATTGCAGCAGATTGTGAAATTGAATTCCGCCTTGCTCAGAAAGACCCTACTGGCGCATGTACCAACGGCATCGATAGGATCGTTTCAACACTTACCAACAATGCAGATGATGATTCCAAGCTGAATCCCTGGCCACGAAGCAAATACCTGAATATATGGGTTGTAAAAACAATTGGCTCTACAGGCGTAGCTGGTTATGCCTATTTGCCAGGCACAGCTTTCCCTTCAACCGTTGACGGCATCCTCATTTTGTCAAATTACATTGGTAGCATTGGAACCGGTAACCCTACACGTTCCCACGCATTAACGCATGAAGTAGGCCATTTCCTTAACCTCATGCATACCTGGGGTGGTAACAATGATCCTGGTGTGGATTGCAGTGGCTCGGATAATGTAAGCGATACTCCTCCAACAGAAGGCTGGACAAGCTGTAATTTATCGGGCGCTACCTGTGGCAGCGCTTTGGACAATGTTCAGAATTTTATGGAATATTCATACTGTCCGACCATGTTTACTGACGGACAAAAAACACGTATGCGCAATGCCCTTAACAGCACTTCAGGTCAGCGCAGCAGCCTTTGGACATCTTCTAACCTTTCTGTTACCGGAGTGAGCCTTCCGGCAGTTTTATGCAAAGCAGATTTTGAGTCGAACAATTCAAGCAATACAGTATGTGAGGGCAGTAGCCTTACCTTTACGGATTTATCATGGAATGGCGACCCAACATCCTGGAACTGGTCATTTCCGGGTGGTACGCCATCAAGCTCAACAGACTCTGCTCCTGTAATTCAGTACAATACTCCGGGCATTTATACGGTAAGTCTTACCGTTGCAAGAGGAACAGAAACAGCGAGTGTTTCAAAAACATCCTATGTAACTGTTAATTCAGCCACGGCAATGTATTCCGCGCCATTTTATTCAGAAGGCTTTGAAGGAGCCGCCATCCCAAATAACGACTGGCAGGTCCGCAACCTTTTCCCGGGAGGAAACACCTGGTCACAGGTAAGTACAGCTGCTGCAAGTGGCTACATGTGTGTGAAGCTTACCAATGCTTCTTCATCCGATGGTTACGTGGATGAGCTCATCAGTCCGTCCATCAACATAAGTGCAATTGCAGGAAGTTCCCCTATCCTAACGTTTAAAGTGGCACACGCCCAGGAAACGGCCAACTCAGAAGATAAGCTTCAGATATATGTTTCCACCAATTGTGGGTTAACATGGGCCCTGCGCAAAACGCTAACAGGCCCAACTCTTTCAACAGCAGGCATTATCAGTACATCCTTTACTCCCAACGCCAACCAGTGGGCGCAACAGAGTGTTAACCTAACAGGATATGCCTCACAGACCAGCCTGTATATCAAGTTCAAATTTACGAGCAATGGTGGTAACCACCTGTACCTGGATGATATCAACATAAGCGGTACAACAGGAGTAGAAGATGAGCTTGCACACAGCATAAGCTTCAATGTGTTCCCGAATCCAATGGAAGAAAACACGATGGTTTCTTTTAACCTGGTAAACAAACAACGTGTTGAGCTGCAATTGTACGATGTTGTTGGCCGCTATGTAAAAACAATACTTACTGAGGAATTGAATGCCGGTGAATACCAATACGCAGTTTCAGAAAAAACAACCCTTCCCGCAGGCGTTTATTTTGCAACATTAACCGTGGGTAAACAAAGGTTTACAAAGAAGCTTGTGGTGAAGTAGATGTGAGATATAAAATTTAGGATTGATACGGTTACTAAAATACGTGCAACATACCAGATGTGATTTATGCCCGCTTTTCCGAAACGAGTGTGGGCAATAGCGCATTTAGATATAGTTTACAACTTAAAAAATTAAAGCGATACATGAACCCCAATATAAACCCTGAGTCTGAGAATTTAAGTTCGGCTGAGAAAGAATTTGAAAAAGTGTTACGTCCATCCGAGTTCTCTGACTTTACCGGGCAGAACGAGGTGGTGGATAACCTGAAGGTGTTTGTGCAAGCTGCAAAGCTGCGTGGTGAAGCATTGGATCATGTGTTGCTGCATGGCCCTCCAGGCCTGGGCAAAACCACTCTTGCCAATATCATTGCATCCGAACTTGGAGTAAATATAAAAATCACTTCAGGCCCTGTACTCGATAAACCGGGGGATCTGGCCGGTTTACTTACCAACCTTGAAGAATACGATGTACTGTTTATTGATGAAATACACCGCCTGAGCCCTATCGTGGAAGAGTACCTGTATTCAGCCATGGAAGATTATAAGATAGACATTATGATCGATAGCGGCCCTAATGCGCGCAGCGTTCAGATCAAGTTAAATCCGTTTACACTGATTGGTGCCACTACCCGCAGCGGCTTGCTCACAGCTCCCTTGCGCGCCCGATTTGGAATAAACTCCCGTCTGAATTATTACAATGCGGCATTGCTAAAGAGAATTATTATCCGCGCTGCAGGTATCCTGAATGTCCCTATTTCAGACGAAGCAGCACAGGAGATTGCACGCAGGAGCCGCGGCACACCACGTATTGCCAATGCCCTGCTTAGACGCATCCGCGATTTTGCACAGATAAAAGGCAATGGCTCGATTGATATGGAAATTGCCCACATGGGCCTTGCTGCACTGAACGTGGACAAGAACGGACTCGATGAAATGGATATACGTATTCTTTCTGCACTTGTGGAAAAATTCAAGGGAGGACCAGTAGGAATTACAACTATTTCCACGGCCGTTGGTGAAGAGTCGGGAACGATTGAAGAAGTATATGAACCCTTCCTTATACAGGAAGGTTACCTTGTACGTACACCACGCGGACGAGAGGCTACAGAGCTGGCCTATCGCCACCTTGGAAAAATCCCAAGGGCAAACAGGGGCAGTTTATTTGATATGGATTAAGTAACATCCGATTCATTCGAGAAACTCATTTCTGATTTGTAAACGGCCTGTTGACGGGCATTTTAAAAGATATAAATAGTTCTGAACAAAATATAAACAGCCACTTTTTGAATTGAAGTATTTTTATATCTTTAGCACAAAGAATTGGAAATTATTGCTATTTCCGGATTTGAATGTTTGAATTTTTATTTTTCTAATTACATAAAATTTTTCTGATATGAGCGAAGAAACAAACGAAACATTGGGCCATGATGAAGCAATGGACATCACAGAGGTTGAAGCTACACACAGCCATGATGAGCATCAAACAAAAAGAACGTATGGTTCAATGAGCAGGAGCGAATTTGAAGCAAAACTTACTGAATTTTTCACCAAGCATCAAAAATCGAAACTTCGCTTCGTACCAAGAATTGTTAATCAGTTTGGAGATAACGCAGAAGAGGTACTTGAGCACCTGCACAACAGATATGTATTAGGTATGCCATCATCAAAGGGTGGAGGAAAGAAAAAAGGTGGCAAGAAAAAACTTGCTGCCGGAACCGGCCATGGTAGCGGCCACGGACATGATGCCCATAGCGATTCCCATTCCCATGAAATAGAAGGTGGGGAAGTGAAACCTAAATCCAAGAAAAAAATGATCATCATTATCGTGATACTGGTGGTTGTCCTTGGTGGTGGTGGAGCTGCTGCATTTATGTTTAAAGACAAGCTGTTTGGCGGTGGCCACGGAGCTGAGCATGGAACTGAACACAATGCTGCTGCCGGGCATGATGAAAAGGCGGCTCATGGTGCTGCCGAAAAAGCAAAAGAAGAACCTGCTAAACCAGCTGTTGACAGCGCTTCAACCGGTGGGGCTGATACTACAGCCGCTGCAGTACCAGCTCAACCTGCTGCTGCCGGTGCAGAGCACGGAGCTGGCGAACATGGTAGTGGTCACTAATTAAATATAAATTGAATGAGTAATAAAACGCCCCTTGCATCATCTGCAAGGGGCGTTTTACTTTAATTAAGGAATGAATCTTATTCAATCTCCGCAGTTAAATTCCTTTCAAGCAGAGCGGTGCACATAGGTTCTAATTCTTCATAAGAACCTTTTTTTACAGCGCATTTGCCTTTGTAATGCACCAGGAAGGTACACTGTTCCGCCTGGATGGGATCATGTTTGCAAACGTTTATAAGCGCTTCGATAACAAAATCGAAAGTGTTAAAATCATCGTTGTAAAGTATAATCTGTTTATCGGCAACAATCTCCTCTTCCAGTTCGAGCAATACTTCCGTTTGAGTTTCTACCTGATGTTGTTTATCGTATCCTTTCATGCAACTATTTGTTTTTTGATTCTTTGGCTTCTTCTATTGATATTTTTTTACCATCCTTGTATGCCACCACAAATGCGTCCGCCAGTTCAGCTTCCGCTATAACCTGCGCTTTTAGTGTATTGGCTTCTTCGTATGTTTTGGAGTCGCCTACGGTATATATCGTAAGCCCGCTATTGTCTTTATAATTTGCTATTCCTTTTTTAGCAATCTTTAAAAACTTATTGGCCATATCCAACGGCACTTCTTCGTAGAATGCGCCTATCTGCACTTTATACACGATGCCCGGACCGGATGGCAACGGATTGTTTTGTGATGTAGCTGAATTGAGCTGCTCTTTTGTTCCATTGTCGGCAGGTTGCTGCTGAGCAGCCACATTTGGATTTCTTGGTGGAACAGCAGGTTTATTCACGGCTTTAAACGATGGCAATTTGTCTACTTCCGGGCCTTTAGGGAATGTAGCACCCTGAGCCTCGTATTTCTGAGCTTCTTCCATCGAAACACGTTTTCCATTGTAATAAGCAGTTACAAACGCATCCTTGATACCAATATCAACTACCATCCCTTTTGCTTCACCTGCACGTTCAATGCTTGTATACGTGCCCGTATAATAACGGATAGAACCATTAGGCGCTTTTTCGGAATACAACGGCTTCATGCTGTACAATTTGGAAGCCAGTACCTCCTGCGAGAACACTCCTACCTGCACCGTGTAGAACAAACCGCCTACATCCGTTACACTGCTGGATTTGATAACTTCATTCTGGTCGTCAGGTGTAGTAGTAGTGGCTGTTACTGCAGCCTGGGTATTGGTTTGCAACACTGTTGAAGGTGTACCTTCAGAAAGAGCATAAGCCTCGTTGATTGGGATACGCTTGCCATTCAGAAAGGCAACCACAAAAGCATCTTTGTAGCCCATATCAATGATTTTCTTCTTCACTTTATCAGCAGTGCTGAATTTGGTAAATACACCCGCAGTATAACGGATAAAGCCTTTAGGTGTAGTTTCACCGGTTATAGGCGCCATGCCTTTGAACAGGTTTTGTGGAATAGGTTTGCGGAATGCTCCTATCTGCACTTTAAATATCAAACCTTCTGGCAGCTTTGCGTCAATAGGAATCGGGTTTTTGGAAGAATAGGCAACTGTTTCTTTCTGCTCAAACGATTCGTTTGGAGCAAGTGTAATTTCAGCAGTTGTTTTGGCCGTATTTGCTGCAGTAACCGGTGGATTTACAGCTGTTGCAACCGGAGTTGTTTTTTCAACTGTTTTGTTAGTAGCAGCTGCAATTGCGGGAGTGTGCTTTTTATACAGCTCAATGGATTCCTTTTGTTTTTCAAGTGCCTGTCTTTCACTTGCAGCTGCATCTTCAAGAGTAGCTTCCCTTGCAAAATAAGAATCTGTTGCAGCAGCTTCCTGGCGCAGTGCTTTGGCTTTATTAAACAAGCCTTGTGCCTCATCGTTCAGAAGCTCCGCTTTTAAAAGCTCTGCAGCATTGTTACCGGAAGATGCACTCTTATATTGATTTATCTGGCCTTCGTTGGATGCATATTCTGAAGAGTTTGCATCAGCGGTAAGCTGTGCTGCTTCCGTCTTTTTAGCCCTCGCTTCTTTCATCAGCTCTTCGGACTGCGCATACATTGTGTTTTTTGCATCCGCATTGCTTTGTGCAATGGCTTGTGTTTTAAGGTCAAGCGACAAAGTCATGATGTCTTCGGCCTGTTTGTTCAGCGAAGCAGCTTTTACACTTTGTTCCAGTGCCGATGGAGTACTATAAGCAAACTGCTTATTGGCAGAGGCAGTGGTTGATGTATTTGATGTTTCGGCAGCTGTAGTTGTTGTATTAACAGGAGTAGTCCGTTCAGCAGGGTTTACATCAGGTGTTCCTGTGGTATTGGTGGCTGCAACAGCCGGACTATAATTCTTGTACAAAGCAAGCGATTCATTTTGTTTTTTAAGCGCCAGCATTTCATTTTCGTTCGCATCCTGCAACATCATCTCCTTCTCGTAATAGGATGTAACAGTTTCTGCTTTCTTACGTTCTTCGGCTGCCAGGTTAAAATGATTTTGTGCCTCATCACTCAATATCTCCGCCTTCAGCAAATCAGGAGCCGTGTTGCCTGCAGTTGTTTTGGCAACATCACTGATTTCTTTTTGTTTTCTGGAATACTCTGAGGTATTGGCTGTAGCTACCAGCTGGGCCGATTCAAGCTTTTTAGATTGTGCCTCGGCAATCTTCTTTTTCGCTTCTTCCCTACGTTTTTGTCTTTCCTCTTCGCTTATTGGCTCTGTGGTTTCCAGCTCCGGGAGAATGGATTCAGCAAGCAATGCATCCGCCTGATCGTTCAGCATAACCGCTTTTTCGGCCTGTTCATTTGCTACAGGATCACTGTATACAACAGCGGCAGTGGTATCATCAATGCTTGTATTTATAACCACATTAGTAGCTGGAGTATCTATTTTAACCGTATTTACCGGAGGTGTCACGTTTGCAGCAGCAACCTGGTTCTGACGGATAGTTTCTGCCTTTGTACGGCTTTCCAAAGCAAGGTTTTGTTTTTCTTTTGAGCTGTTCTCAGCATCTGTCATGCGTTTTGCCAGCGCTTCTTTTTTCTGAGGATCGGTGGTTGTTTCGTAATCCTTCTTTTGTTTTGCAAGGTCCGCATCTATGGCTTCCGACCAGCGTTTTAATACATCGGCTTTTGCCTTTTCACGGTCAGCCTCGTCCTGAATGGATTGCGTTGCAGTTAAATCAGACTGATACCTGGTATTGATGTCGGCCATTGCTGTTTCTGTTGTTTGTGGAGTAAGGGCAGCTGTAGTAGTGGCTTCAGTTGCAACCACCGTATTTACAGGCTTTACTTTTGCTGTATCTGTATTATTTACACTGGCAACGGTAGTGGTGGTAGCTGCTGGAGTAAAGTTTTTATAGATTCCTGCTGCTTCACTTTGTTTTTCAAGCGCTATGAGCTCATTGCTCCTGGCTGCATCCAGGGCCGCTTCTTTCTCAGAGTATGATTTTGCGTTTTTTGCCCGGTTACGTTCTTCCTGCGCCAGGTCAAAATATTTTTTTGACTCGTCTGTCAACAGCTCTGCTTTGAATAAATCCGGAGAAGTGCTGCCAGTATTGGCTTTTGCAGCTTCGTCCAGCTGTTTCTGATTGTTGGTATATTCTGTTTTATTTGCTTCGGCATATAGGTTGGCTGCGGCTTCCTTCTTTTCCTGAGCCTGTTTAGCAAGTTCTTCCGACTTTTTACGTTTCTCTTTCTGAACATTCTTGTTATCGTCTTTTTCCACACGGTACTTGATGGATTCAGCCAGCAGTTCATTGGCTTCTTTTTCCAGGTTGTCGGCCTGGTTAATCTGTGCGCCAGCAGAAGCATCAGCGTATACGAACTGCGTACCTGTTTCAGTAGCGGTATTATTTGTTGCCAAAGTATCTGCCGGGTTTGAAGGAGTTGTTTTAACAGCCACCGATGCCACAGTATCCGTTTTTTGAGTGCTGGTTACCGCCACTGTAGAAGTTGCAGTTCCCGAGCTTTGAATAGTATTTACCTGCTGTTCAAGCTTGGCCTTGTCAACTGCAGCTACCTGTGCAGCAACAGTTTCACCATCAGATACTTTGGACTGGTCTACCACGCTGCTAACAAGCGCTGCCTCATTTTTAACACTGATGTATTCTTTTTGCAGCTTGGCAATCCGGATATCGTTCTGCTCGAGCAGCTTTTGTTTGTCGATATTCTCCTGCTTCAGTTCCGCTATCTGAATGTTCATGTTCTCCTTGATCTTGTCGTTCTTCTCCTTCTCTGCTTCCGCTTGTAAACCGGCAATAATCGTTTCATTGTCAGCCATATCCTGTTTCAGGTTAACCGATTCCTGTGTTGCTTTATCGAGCTCAAGCTTTTTATTTTCTTCATCCTTTTTAAAACTGTTAATGATAGGCAGGCTGGCAGCATTGCTCTGGCTGAGCAATTCCAGCTTTTTTTCCAGTTCATCCAGCTTTGCAATAGCTTCCCTGGAATTGTCGGATTTAACAGCAGCCTCCAGCCCCTTTGCATACTGCAGGGATAAATCAGCCTCCTGCTGTTTGGATGTGGCAGTAGCATCAATTTTCTTTGCAAGGTTAAAAGCAACCACTGTTTCCTGGTTCAGGGTTTCGGCTTCCTGGCTGGCAGCATTGGCCTTTTCAGTAAGCGCCAGTTTTTTAGCGCTATCGTCTTCTTTGGATGCCTGTGCAGTAAAGTCGGCAGCTTCCTGTTGTTTTACGCGTGCCAGCTCATTCTTTTTGTTTGCAAGCCCAAGTGAAATATCGGCCTGTTCACGCAATTCTTTTGCTTCTGTTTCGCTGTCTTTGGCATCTTTGTATGCAATACGCACAATGTCCTCGTTGCTCAATTCAGCTCCGGCAGTTGTTGTCCTGTTGGTTGCAAGTGCTGCCGTATCCACAGGAGTTGTAGCTGCTGTCTCTGTTTTTGAGGTATCGTTAACTGCAAAATCAGTAGCTCCCACAACTTCCAGCTTTGCCTTTTCTTTGATTACGTTAAGGGCAAGCATGTAATTGGTATCGGCAACAGGTTCATTGAAGAAATTTTTAATTATCAGCTTATTAGATAACAGTTCATAGCTGATTTCCTGGCGTAGTGGTTTAAACTCAGTCTGTACAGGAATTTCCACAACCTCCGATTGAGGTAAAAAATTAGGCGTTTCAACAGTAAATAAAAAGCGCCCCCCATTGGGAAGTTTGATATAATATGCTCCATTTTCAGGATTGGCATTAAACATCCCAACAATCATGTTGTTATCGCTGAGGCTTTTGATAGTAATTTTAGAACCCACTTCTTGATTCTTTGTATTTCGTATAACAGTACCGCCTATTACAGCAAAATCGATTGGTCTGCGCTCTACATTGATGTTATATACAGCAATTTTTCCAGCTTCACTTGCACGGGCCGAAGAGAAATAAGCCTTTTTTTCGTCTTTATCCGTAATGTAAAGGATATCATCATCCGGGGTATTAACAGGAAAGTCAAGGTTCACAGGAGTACTCCACTCGTTGTTTTGTTCGTTCAGGGTCGATTTAAAAATATCGTATCCCCCCATTGAGTTGTGGCCTTTGGAGCAGAAGTACAATACTTTTCCGTTTGGATGAAGGAAGGGGTAATCCTCATCGTATTTTGTATTGATTACAGCTCCTAGCGCCTGTGGCTTGCCCCACTCCCCGCTCCCTGTTTTTTTGATGACGTAAATATCTTTCCCATTTTTTTCATTATCACCATAACTGGAAAAGAATATCTGGCTGCCATTCTGTGCCAGGTAAATGATAGAGCTTTCTTTTTTCTTTTTATCCAGGGCAGTCCGGAACTCTTTTTCATCCGGCTTCACAAGCAGCTTTCCGCCAATACCGGAAATGTCATAGGCCCTGAAAAAATCCTCACGGTTCATTTCAATTTTTTCAATAACCAATAAGTCCGAGATATTCTGCAACAGCCTTTTACCATTACCACACATCTCTATCTGCCTGTCGACCTGCAAACGCTCTGCTTTGGCACCGGAAGCTATTTTCTTATATGCCTGGTATCTTTTGATGGCATCGTCAAAACGGTATGTAAGGTGAAAGGCTTTGGCAAGATAGAAGTATGCTTCTTTATCGACTTTATCCGGGGTCCTTAAAGCAAATTCAAGATATGGAATGGCTTTTTCTTTATCCTGAATGGAATAGATCATACACACCCCAAGGCGGTAGTTGTAGTCGGGATCTTTTTTGTAAAGACTCACCAACTGTGTATATAAAGGATATGCTTTTACAAACTCCTCTTCATCAAACAACTTTGCTGCCTGTTTTTTAAACTCTTCTTCCGAGCCAAAATCGGCCTGAGTCTGCGCTTTAACCACAAGCGTGTTAAAGCTCAACAAGAACAGCAATAAGTAAATTAACCTTAAATACTTGTTCATATATGATAGTTCCGTACGGTGACGGACAATTGTCTTTTTATTCCCTTCGGATTTTATAGTTTAACAATCTGTTAAAATCCTGTAAATATTAAATCTGGTACACCTTTTTACAGGTATCCCATAACTGACAAATTTAAGTTTTTTTATTGAGACCCTGCCATTATTACTTAAATAATAAGGACTGTTTTTTTATTTCGTCAATCTCATAAAATATTTAACCGATTAAAGCGTTTTAGGGCACATCTGTCTATATTTGCAACCATGAAATTTACCACACAGCATTTTTTGCTATTCCTCTGTTTTTTTAGTGTTTTTGCAGCCTGCAGGAAAGATGAGATTATAACAGATCGTGGAGCTAAACCAGGCTTTTCGACAGATTCCGTTCTTTTCGACACGGTTTTCACAACTGTAGGTTCTACCACACGACTTTTTAAGATTTACAATACAAACAGCCAGGCGCTGAATATTTCCCGTGCTTACCTGGCTACGGGCAGCACATCCCAGTTCAGGATGAATATTGATGGTGTTTCAGGCACTTCCATTGCCGATATAGAGATAATGGCTGGCGATAGTCTTTTTGTATTTGTACAGGTGACCGTGAACCCCACTAACCAGAATGCACCTTTGCTGATACGTGATTCCATAGTGTTTGAAACCAATGGCAACAGTCAGCACGTAATGCTTACAGCCATTGGGCAGGATGTACATTTACACAAGCCTGACCACTTCCCGACCAACGGTCTTCCCCCCTACTCTATTATTGACTGTAACACCATCTGGAGCAATGACAAACCACACCTGATTTTTGGTTATGCGGTAGTGGATGAAGGCTGTACACTAACCATTACTGCCGGAACACGGGTTCATTTGGGTGTAAGAGGTGTTTTATGGGTGTATGATGGTGGTACGCTGGTGGTCCAGGGTGCGAAAGACAATGAAGTAGTATTCCAGGGCTCGAGATTAGAACCTGATTACCAGGACGTTCCGGGACAATGGGGGAAAATATGGCTTTCAGCAGGCAGCTTAAACAACAAAATTGACTGGGCCATTATTAAAAACGGAAGCATTGGAGTTCAGGCAGATACTTTAGGTGCTTCCACAAGCCCTACCCTGGTGATTAGTAATACAATAATAAAGAATATGTCGGCAGCTGCCATATACGGCCAGGGAAGCTATATATATGGTTATAACTGCGTTTTTGCCAATTGCGGGCAGTATGCGGGGGCATTTACGATTGGTGGCCGTTACCGGTTTGAGCACTGCACTTTCGCGAATTTTACCAATGGCAGTCGCTCCACTCCATTACTGGCACTTAATAATTACTATGTAGACATAACAAATACGATACAAATACGTGACCTGGACAGCGCTTATTTTGGCAATTGCATTTTGTATGGTGATCTGGAGGAGGAAATTGGTTTGGATTCTTCCACGTTTGGTGGGGTTTTCTCGTATAAGTTTGATCATTGTATAATTAAAACTGCTCTGAATACAAGTGATGCACTTCATTACGAGTTTGCGTATCCGAATGTAGACCCCGGATTTAAAGATATAAGCACCAATAACTATCGATTATATAGTGCCTCGTCATTTGCCGTTGATAAAGGTACCACAGATATATTTATCGGTACTGATTTGGATTTTAAGCCCCGTCCGAACTCATCAACTACCTCATTACCCGATATAGGCGCTTACGAGTTTTATTAAACAAAGCGTATTGCGTATTTTTGATATTCAAATTGATTTATTTTTGAACTATGGAAGAAGAAAATACAAGCACCCTGCCCATTTTAACCCCTGTTGAAATACGTGTTTTAGGTGCGCTGATAGAAAAGGACAAGACAACTCCTGATTATTACCCAATGACCTTAAATGCCCTTACTGCGGCATGCAACCAGAAAACATCCCGCAACCCGGTGGTTCAATACGATGAAGAAACGGTGGTAATGGCTTTGAACTCGCTGAAGAAAGCGGGTTTTGTTTCAGTAGCCACGGGTGGGACCAGCCGCTCCGTGAAATATAAACATAATTTCACATTGGTGTTTCCGCTCACAACGGCAGAAGTGGCCGTGCTTTGCCTGCTGTTCCTTCGCGGCCCCCTGACCGTGGGTGAAATCAATTCCAATTCCGGACGACTGTATGAATTTGAATCACTGGAAGAAGTTCATGCTGTAATGGACAAACTTTCACAAGCCTCACCGGCATTGGTGAAACAGCTGGCAAGACGCCATGGGCAAAAAGAAGCACGGTATGCACATTTGCTGGGTGAGCTCATTGAAACAGAAGAGGAAGTATTACCCGAAGAGCCGGCACGTAAATCTGTAAACGAGCTGGAGGCCCGTGTGTGGGCGTTGGAGCAGGAACTGGCAGAAGTGAAGGATAAGCTGGAGAGATTGATGAAGGAGTTGATGGGGTGAGGCAGGTAATGGATGGGTGGAATTTTGGAATAGTGGGTATTTTACTTGGTGCAAAATTTTTAAATAAAATATATACTCTTTCAAAATTATTGTTACTAAATCTATATTTTGCGTTATAACAAAATAATTTACTCTAAAATAAGCCAACAATGACAAAATCAATTCTAAAAGGTACCCTACTATTGGGAATAATAGTAATGCTATTATCATTTGACTTGCCTGCTGGCTGGTTCAATGCGGGTAGCAAACCTAAAAGCTATGAAATGGGCATAGATAAAGGAGCTGGAAAGGACGGAAAAAACGCAGCAACTATTAAATCCGTTGAAAAAACAATTGATGGTTTTGGAACCTTGATGCAACAAAGTAAGCCAGACAAGTATTTAGGCAAACGAGTTAGAATGACAGGATATGTAAAATCTGAAAATGTAACTAGTTGGGCAGGGCTTTGGCTGCGCGTTGACCAAGCTGGCTCGCGCCAATCCCTTTCATTTGATAATATGGGTAACAGACCCATTAAAGGTACAACAGGCTGGACAAAATATGAAATTGTACTCGATGTACCTGAAAATGCTTCACTTATTGCATATGGTGCATTGTTAGATGGGACAGGTCAAATCTGGTTCGACAATATTACATTCGAAATAGTTGATCAAACTATTCCAACAACAGATTCGCAAAATAGCAAAAGCTCCGCTACACAAAACGAACCGACTAATCTTGATTTTGAGAAATAAGTATGAATTTTAACCGAATGGAACGACAGTCCAAAATTCTTATATATGGAGCATAAAATTCCCTCTTGGATTGCAGATATCAAACACGCAACGGGCGATAGTACTTCGTGAAATTCTAAATCTTGATAGTGAAGTTAGCCAACTTTTAAAACTTTCAGTAATTGCACGCTGAAAATTTTAATTATAAAAAGATGTTTTCCGCTAGTTTGCTTGTGCCGTCATATCGTTATTCCGATTAAAACAATAAATAATTATGACACAAGAACAAAAAATATTACCCAAATGGATACTCATCGTATCAGGAATTTTTGCATTACTGGAACTTATGGTGAGTGTTCAATTGTGCATTGCACCGGAATCTGTTTTAGAAAATGTTGATTTAAGCGCAAAAGGGGTTATTTATATAGTTTATATGTGGGCTGCACGGCAATTTGCACTCGGATTTATACTGGCTTTTGCCACATTCAAGAAATCAGTCACGATGCTGACCATTGCGTATATCTTTTTTTTTGTAATGTTTGTAGGCGATTTTGTTATTGGAATTGTGCAAAAGGAGAATGCACTTATTATTAGTTCTATCGTAATGTGTGTTATTGCTTCGGGGTTGATTTATTTGTTGAATAAGAGGAAGTAAGGGTTACAACATCAAGTTTATCAATTGATATTTAGTTCGTTAAATGAATAAATTAATTTTAAAAATCAGACTTTCTGTACTAATTACGACTCTTTTAATATTTTATTTCTGTTCTTATACAAAAGCACAAGCGAGTTGTGGACTTAATCCGAAAACCATACCAAAACACGGACAAGACGGTAAAATTATCGAATACAAACAAACAGCAATAATGGACACAACCACCTGCGTTATCAAAGGACAAATTTTAAGTCTGACAAATGATACATTAGGTTATGCTACAATTCAAATTAAAAGCTTCTTGAATGAGTATAAAATAGTCAGTGATTTTGAGGGGAAGTTTAAATTCAATCATATTTCACCAGGAATTTATGAACTGACTGTTAACTATGTTGGTTACAGACCATTGTTAAAAAACAATTTACAATTGAGTTCCGGAGAAGTTCGTGAACTTAAAATTGGAATGGGGTATATTGGGCAAGATGACCTAAAACAAATAAAAAAATGACCGAAGACCTAAAAATATTTCTCCAAAAATTAACCAGCGACTTCTCCCCCATTGTTGAACAAGCTACAAAGTATGCTGATAAAGACAGTAGAATCAGAGAAGATGGAACGGCAGAAATATTCAGACGCCCGTGGGTAGCTTCACAAAATTATGGTCTTTGGTTATTTGCTCCTGCAAATGAATTTTTGATCTACAAATTTGTTGAGCAAACTGCAGTTCCAATACCTGAAATTTACAGAGCTTTGTTATTAAAGATGAATGGTTGTCATATTTATGAATTGTCACTTTTCGGTCTCCCTCCTTCTCTTTATATATATGGAGTTTTGGACCGTTCAAGCATTCAGCAATATGACTTGGGGACTGCAAATAGGAATTGGGTAAAAGAATACAACACTGGACCAGGTTTATTCCACATTGGCAGTCGCTCCTATTCATACTCTGAGAATATAGGTTATTTTATTAAAGAGAATAAGATTTTATCTATAAGAAAAAATGGAAAAATCTTAAAAGAATGGAACAGTGTGTTTGAATTTCTAAAGGAGGAAATTGGTACATCTGAGAAACAAATGTTGAAAGAAGCTCCTGAGGATATTAAAATATTAGGTGATGCCCCATCCAATCCAAAATAAAATCCTTCAATGGGGTTTACCCCGCTTCGTGAATTATTCCTGTTATGGTTGACACTTTTAACTATTACCTAATTAAAAATGCTAAAAGCTACTATGGCCGGGCGGAATGATACCAGAGATGTAACTACACAATGTTTATAAAACACAAAAGAGGAAATTTCTTTCCTCTTTTGTGTTTTAAACCAGGGCAATTATCGTTTAGTTTCCGGATGTTTTTACAAAGAAACCATAAAGTCTTCTACCGTTCATTTCATTGATTGGACGGTCACCCATAGGAAGGTAACCAGTAGCATTTCTGTAGGACACAAAAACGTATGGTGGCGTATTTTGAGTTTTTGTTACAATCATGTTATGAGAAATAGTGGCCGGGCTTAAGCCATTGCCCAATTCAACAATATCACCTTTCTGAACCTGCTTAACTGTGTTGTAAAAGGCTGTCCATTGCGCTGCCGTAGCATTAACTGCCGGCACAAGAAGGTTCGTAAATTTAACCGTAACACGGTTGTTCCCATTTACACCTGCATACTGACCAGTATTGCTGATGAACTGGTAAAATGCGTTGGCACCTGCCCATGATGGACTACGTTTGTAGGTCGACATGTTATTTCCGGACGCGCCATTTGCAAGGAAAAACCAGTTGTTGGTGTGTTTCCAACCACCCTGGCGAAGGCAGCGTGAAGTAAAGTTGGTGCAATCGCCACCCCAGTTTGTGTAATCGGTGTAGTTGCTGATGTTTGAAACCACGTTCCAGTGAGCTGATGCAAAAGAAGCAGCTGTAAGTCCTGAATAGGTATAAGCAGCTACATCTTTATTAAAGTTAGGTGTTTCATCGTTTTGATAAGGCGCAATTCCGGGATTGTAGTTTTCATCCCAGGTTTGCTCCTGGTTTACAATCACCCATCCCTGCTCTTTTTTAGTTACAGTAAAGTTGTAAAGCTCATAACCGGCAGGACTGATGGCCTCACCTGTATGCTCATCAGTACCATTGGTAGTATAAGTAAAAAATAAACCAGCACGGAAAGAAACAACATCTCCTTCGGCTTTATAAGTAGCGTAATCAATATCTGCATTTACAGAAAAACCTGTAAACCTAAGCTCAGTTGTAGCGCGCAATGTATTTAAATCATTGATTTCTGCGATGCATTGCTCAGCAGCCGATGGCGTTGAGAAAAATGAATTTATCCGTGAAACAGATGGTTTGGTTTCAACCAGCAGCTGGTATTTACTTTCAAAATAATCCTGTACAAAATTATCCAGTTCTTTTCTTACTGATTGGTCAGCAGTGTTTGGAACCAATGCAGATTCCTTTTTACAACTCCAAAGCAGTGACACACAAATAACAGCAACAAGGCTTAATTTGATTTTAAAATTCATATTTAGTTAACAAAATTGTTTTGGGCCTACTCTTTTGCAGCTTTTCGGCTTTCGCTGTTGCGATTAAAATCAGGAGTGAACAGGACAAATACATGAATTATTTCCGATTGGTTCAGAAATCATGTATTGAACAGCAAAAGAAGAGTTGAAAGAAGTATAGCAGGAATTGCTATTAAGTTGGTGTAAGTTTGCTTTCATTCTTTAGCGGTTTCGGAACAATTTGTTTTGCAAATTATCCCTGTAGGGTGTTCACTAATTTTTTTATTGCGCTGCAAAAGTACATCATTTTAAAGCGAAAAGCAAGCGTTTTTTATTCACATCCGGAGTTTGTACCTCTAGAATCACTTGCTCTATCATTGTATTTAACTGATAACCAAAAAGTTGTATTGAATCGCTAAAAGATAAAGGTTGTCTAAAGAAACGGTTACATATAGAGAGAATTACCGCATATAGTTTTTATTCAATAACTCACACAAGCGCCTGATTTCCAAATCAGTATTGAAAGAATGAATACAAATTCTCAACCGTTCTTTACCTTTTGGCACTGTGGGACTTAAGATGGGCCTTACATCAAAACCTGCCTGCCGCAATGCCAGGGCAAGCTTTTTAACATTTTCGTTTCCACTAACCACAATACATTGAATGGCGCTATTGCTGTCAATCAGATGTGCTTTTACGGTTTCGGAAAGAAGGCTTTTGAAGAGCCCAATTGCCCGGTGCAGTTCCAGAAGGGTGTTATGGCTGTTTTCAAGAAATTGATATGCCTGATTTATAGCCACAAGACTTTTTACAGGCAATGCAGTTGTATAAATAAAAGCACGTGAAAAGTTGATCAAATAACTGCGGAGCAATTCACTTCCCAGCACTGCAGCGCCATGACAGCCAAGGGCTTTTCCAAAGGTATGAATTCTGGCAAACACCTCTTTTTCAATCTGCAGCTGCTGCACCACTCCTCTGCCCTGGTTTGTGCTAACACCGGTGGCATGTGCCTCGTCAACTATTAAATTTGCATTGTATTTGCGGCACAGAGCCGCTATCTGCTTCAAAGGCGCTGTATCGCCATCCATGGAGTAAATGCTCTCTACTGCTACATAAACCAGCCCCTGGGCCACCTTCAGGCGCTCTTCCAGGTGTACGGTATCACTGTGCCTGAACATAAAGGCTGTAGCATGCGACATACGTATTCCATCGTGAACCGATGCATGGATGAGCTCATCGTAAATAATGGTGGTATCTTTTTGCCCGATTGCGGAAAAAAGCCCCACATTGGCATCGTATCCGGAATTGTATATCAATCCGGCATCTGCATGGTGGAAAGCAGCTATTTTTTTCTCCAGCTCCTCGGCATAAGCAGAATTTCCTGCCAGCAGGCGCGAACCAGTAGAGCCGGCAAGGTTCAAAACCTCATTTTTTTCTGAAATGGATGCAATTTCCGTCTCAGTAGCATTGAGCAATGCTTTGTTACGTGCGAACCCTAAGTAATCGTTGCTGCAGAAGTCAACCAGCTCGTTATTTATAACTAGTTTACGCAATGCATTTTGTTCCTCGCGTTTGCGTAATGAACCGGATAGAAACTGATCAGCAGAGAACGACATGGCAGCCCGGCTATTCCGTTCCCAAAATGAAAAGAATAGCTGTTATAAAATTATGCAAGATTGGTTTGTGCTGCTACCTCTTTTTTAGCAGCATTTGCCGGTTTCCCATTTTTAAATGCTTCGCGCGGTTTTAAGCCAAACAGTTTAAACATTTCCATATCCTCATTAAAATCAGGGTTAGGAGTTGTTAACAGCTTATCGCCTGCAAATATGGAGTTAGCGCCTGCAAGGAAGCACAATGCCTGTCCTTCGAGGCTCATTTGAGTACGGCCGGCAGAAAGCCGCACTACTGTCTGAGGTATAACAATACGTGTAGTTGCAATCATGCGCACCATGTCCCAGATAGGTACAAGGGGCTGCTCTTCAAGCGGAGTGCCTGCAACCGGTACCAGTGCATTGATTGGCACAGATTCCGGATGAACCTCCATAGAAGAAAGCGTTTGCAGCATTTTTACCCTGTCTTCAACCGTTTCCCCAAGGCCGATAATGCCACCGGAACATACTGATACTTTGGCTTTACGCACATTTTTTATAGTGTTTAAACGGTCGTCATACGTACGGGTAGTAATGATCTTTTTATAACTTTCCTCTGAAGTATCCAGGTTGTGATTGTATGCGTACAGGCCAGCATCAGCAAGCTTCTGGGCCTGTTCTTCGGTAAGCATCCCAAGGGTACAGCACACTTCCATTCCTTTTTCATTCACACCTTTCACCATTTCCAGAACGCGGTCAAAATCGCGGTTGTCCCTTACCTCGCGCCATGCAGCACCCATGCACAAACGGGATGCCCCGCCTGCTTTTGCTTTGTCGGCCGCTTCCATTACCTGGTTTACGGTCATCAGTTTATGAACCTCAATACCAGTATTATAGCGTGCTGCCTGAGGACAGTAGCTGCAATCTTCAACACAACCACCTGTTTTAATGGATAAAAGTGAGCTTACCTGCACCTCATTGGCATCGTTGAATTCACGGTGTACCTGCTGAGCGCGGTAAACAAGGTCAAACAAAGGGGTATTGTATATATCAAGAATTTCTTCCTGTGTCCAATTGTGGCGTACTGCTGTCATAAACGTTCTGTTTTTGGATTGAACTGCAAATATAAAAAATATTGTTGACCCGGAGCGCTTTTTGAATACCTGAAAAGGAGCTTTATATGTCATAAAACTCTTCCATTTACCCAAACAAGGGCGTTGGTTTTTCACCTATCAAAAAACGGGTGTCACCGAAAAATAAGGGAGTATGCGGCAGTGCGGACATAGCTTTGCACGGAATGAAAAGGTAATAGACATCATTTAACTGTTAATAAATAAAAACATGGACACGAAAAGTAAAATGATATTGGGATTCCTGGCAGGAGCTGCTGCAGGAGCAATAATTGGTGTGTTGATGGCACCGGACAAAGGAACTGAAACACGCAAAAAAATTGTTGAATCAGGAGCGGATCTTACGGATGAGTGGAAAGAGAAGTTTGACACCTTTCTTGCTGGTTTGAACGAGAAAATAAAACCGGTGAAAGAAGAATGGCTTGAAAGAGAGAAGTCGGGAAGCAAAGAAATACATAACGTTTAAATAATACCTGTAGAGTAAAGTACAATGAAAGCTAACCTGGGACAGATAGACAAAACTTTGAGAATAATAATTTCACTGGGACTTATGTTGCTGCTTGCTACAACTACGCTTACCCTCACTTTGGCTGTAGCAGCAAGCTTAACAGCTGTTTACCTTTTAGTTTCAAGTGCACTTGGCAATTGCCTGCTGTACGGTTTAACCGGAATAAACACAAAGAAAAACTTAAACGATAAGGCTCAGAATTATTACATGAATCAAAAGCATTATCACTGGAACAACTAACCAAGAACAAAAATATATTGCTATGAAATCAAATTCCTTATTTCTTTTTTTAATAAGCTCCCTGCTGGTGCTCAATTCCTGTAAAAAAGAAGCAGGTGAAGGCGGTACATCCCATATCCAGGGAAGAGTGTACGCAAAATATTACAATAAGAATTTTTCCACTATGTCTGCTGCAGGCTATGCACCGGATATAGATGTATATATCATTTACGGTGATGAGCACAGCTACGGTGAGCGTGTTCGCACTTCCTACGATGGTGCTTTTGAGTTTAAATACCTGCAAAAAGGCAAATACAAAGTTTTCGCTTATTCCAAAGATTCAACAGGAGCTTACACTAATCATGTAAACCAATATGCTCCAGACATTGCAATTTTAAAAGAAGTGGAAATCACAAAGAACAAGCAAACCATAGAGTTGGAAGATATACAGATTGTTCAGTAATCAAACGCTATAAATTATTTGTTATGAAAAGTAAATGTGTTTATATCCTGTTTTTGACATGTGTTTTATCCCTTGGTGCCAATGCCCAAGGTAAAAAAGATGTGAAGAAAAATAAGATTAAATCTATTACAGAGATTGTTACCACAACAGAAAACGGTAAAGAAATTACATATAAAGCCTATTACATTGCCTTCAATAAAGATGGCGAAGTAACGGAGGAAACAGAGTATTACAGCAACGGGACCATTAAAAAGAAAGAAACCACAAAGTACGATGCAAACGATAACAAGGTGGAAGAAACTTTTTACCAGAAGAAAAACCCTAAATCAGACGATGAATCCGAAGCGCTCATAAACCAGAAAATTGTTTATAAATACAATGTGCACAACGACAAAGTTGAAGAGGACGAAATAGACGCAAGCACCGGTAAAATAATTAAAATGCAACTTTTCCTTTACAACAGCAAAGGAGAAAGAAATATTGAAGAAACGTATGACGCAAACAAAAAACTGATAAAGAAAGCTCTGTTTACTTACGATAGCAAGGGGTTAAAGACAGAAAAGAAAGTTTATAATGCAAATAATGTTTTAGAAATGACAAAAAAATATGTTTATGAATTTTAAAATTGAAAGTATGAAAACACTGATAGGAATTTTATTAATGGGTATGATGCTGTTGCCAGCAGTAAGTAGTTTTGCACAAGAAGAGAGCTCCTCCCAATACCAGGAAGAATCTTCGTTAATGGATAACTTCAAGAAAAAGAAAAAGGATGTGGAGGAAACATTTTACAACATTCAGGTGGAGCGGCTTTCAGGCAAATTTTTTGTGCGTTTGCTTATCAATTTTGCAGCAGTACTGATACTGATACGTTTAATTTATTTCCCAAACTATAAAAAGCGGGAGCTGTTTTTTACTTTTTTCGCTTTCAATCTCATCATTTTTATGATAACCTACTTTTTAAATAAGGTAGATATGGGTATGGGAGCGGCTTTTGGTCTCTTTGCAGTTTTCTCCATGCTTAGGTACCGAACCGAGAACATATCCGCAAAGGACATGACCTACCTGTTTTTAGCTATAGCTATCGGACTGATCACAGCTATCAGCAAAGCATCCGCGTTTGAGCTTGGCATCCTGAACGGCATGATATTGCTCGCCACTTACCTGCTGGAAGGCAGCCTGTTCCTGAGAAGGGAGTATTCACAGTCCATTGAATATGAAAACATTGAAATGATAAAGCCGGAAATGCACCCTGCACTTATTACCGATTTAAAAGAAAGAACAGGACTAAACATTCACCGCATTGCTATTGGAAAAGTGAATTTCCTGAAAGATACAGCCATGGTGAAACTGTATTATTATGAGGACAGACCAAAAGAATACCATCATCACCACGTAGCAGAAGCCCCTATCCTTGTAGAAAAGACGGCTATTGTTACTAAATAAATAATCTGCCTATACCGTGAAAAAGAAGCTGTTATATACATTTCTGATTGCCGCCATTTGCATTGCAAATAGCTGCTTTTGCCAGCGGAATGATGCCGGCTTATGGCTGTCGCTCGAATTAGAGAAGTTGCTGACAAAAAGGCTGTCGCTTGAATTCAGCCATACGGAAAGGATAGCACAGAATATCACACGCTGGGACCTTGCGTATTCTGATATAGGGCTATCATATAAGTTTGGAAAACACATCTCCGCTTCGGCCAACTACAGGTATATCAATAAGTTTAATCCCGAACAAGGTGTGGAAAACCGCCACCGTTTTTATTGCGACTTGGTACTGAAGCAAAAGCTCAAACCGTTTGAATTTTCGTTGCGACAAAGGTTTCAGAACCAGCTGGAAGATATGCTTACAAGTGAAGATGGGCTTGTGCCACAATATTACACACGTAGCAAGCTGGCCATAAAGTATGATTTGAAAAGGTTTACCCCCTGCATTGCCTCTGAGCTTTATATTAAGCTGGTTCCGGGCGATCAGCCACTGCCCAACAGGTACAGGCTGTTTGGAGGTTTAAATTATTCTATTAATAAAACAAATGACATAGAAGTATATTACCTTTTTGACAGGCGCTTTAACCAGAAAGACCCATTAACAAACTATGTGATTGGGTTGAACTATAAGCATACGTTTTATTAAATAGAAGAATTTAAATATAGCCACAGATTCACAGACTAGCCTTTAGCTATTATCTGAGAACCTGTGGCTACTTATTTAGCGCTGCCTTTATTACAAATATTTGGTAGTTTGTCTAAACAACAAAATATTTCCATCGTATATTTCCCGACCACTCGAAATGACCACGCGCTGTCCTTTCGAAATGGTCGGGAAAGCGGGTAGCAAATATATTTTTTTACAAATAATCTGCTTCAAACGGCTAAAAAATCCCTCCCGCCTAAAGGGTGTATCAGAAAAACAATTAACATTCCTAAAATAAGCAGCCACAGATTCGCAGATAAAAGCCCGCGCAAAATCTGTGAATCTGTGGCTTAAAAGAATCACACTCAAATCAGGCTATCGTAACCTGATTTTTACCGCTGTAATCATTAATCCTATTGATATACCTCAGGTTCGGCTTGAAATTATTTTGCTTGACATCATAAAGAAAAATAACTCCAAAGCAATATTTACTGATAGAGCCCGGACGAACATGGTTATCTTTCATAAGCTTAATGAATGGCGAAGGCGAAAGCTTTTCCTGCTTTACTTCCGCTATAACCACGTTAGGAAGGTTCTTTTCGGCAGCATCGTTTTTAAACTGCAGATTGATATCCAGTGTAAGCCTTTCTTTGGAACGTTTGTTCACCAGGGTAATCCGGGAACAGTTGGACCATAATTTAGGGTACAGGTTGCCTGCAGGATAATGCGTATTTTCATTCAAAAACTGCTCTGCCTTGTCTTTTATCACAAAGTCGGTTTCTTTACGTTTGATGCGGTTTTTAATGGTCCGGCCCTTATTGTTCTTGAATTTTATCTCGAAATAATGCAGGTTGGAATCTACATAAATGCGGTGACGTATTTTATAGCGGCTCGGGCGGCCGCGGTGGTGCTCCATGTACATCTTAAAATCAGGCGTATCAAAGTAAAGGGTTTCGTACCTGCTGGCACGTATGCCGTTTATTTCCAATATCCTGTAATCGTCACGAATCTGGTTTAAAAAGCCCTGTAACTGGTCATAACGGAATACAAACTTTGTATCCGTCCTGTTCATCAGCGAAACATTTTCCATCTCATTCAGGCTGATGGGCTCAAATGTTGCAAGGGTTGAATTTATTGTGTTGCTGTAGGTTTCCATTTTAGCTTTCAATTAAAATAGTTGATACATCCTGGTTCCACACCAGTGAGGCAGCACCCAGGATAGCCACTTTATTTTCTTCCAGGTGCGAAGGCAGGATTTGAATTTTATTTTTATAAATGGTCAGCAGGTTTTTCTCAAAATGGCGTATGGTAGGCTCAAATAAAAGATTTTTGGCATTTGCAAGGCCACCAAACAGGAATATGGCTTTAGGACTGGTGTATGCAACACTGTTTGCCAGCGCGTGGCCCAGTATTTCGCCTGTAAATTCAAAAGCCCTTAAAGCCAGGGCATCCCCTTCACTTGCAGCTTTGCAAATATCAGCCGACTGCAATTTGTCCTTATCTTTTTCGAGCACACTCTTCTCCCCCCTGCTTATCCAGTTATAAACTGTTCGTTTAATACCAGTTGCAGACACGTATGTTTCAAGGCAGCCCTTACGGCCGCAGCCGCAGGTCCTGCCATTACGTATCACCATTACGTGCCCCAGCTCTGCAGCCAGCCCATCGTGGCCATATATCAGCTGGCCATTGGAAACAATGCCGCTTCCAAGGCCGGTGCCAAGTGTTACAAAAATAAAATCACGTATTTTTTTTGCACCTCCAAAAAGCATTTCGCCTATGGCTGCTGCATTGGCATCGTTTGTAAGAATGCAAGGCACACCAGTTTTCTGTTCAAACATACTGGCCAAAGGCACTATGCCCTGCCAGGGCAGGTTGGGCGCATATTCAATAGTACCTTTGTAAAAATTACCATTGGCCACACCAATTCCAATACCAATCAATTGATGATTAGGCTGCAGTAACCTCAGAATCCTTTTGGATAATTCTTCTACAAAATAAACAGGATCGGTAAAACCCTTTGTAGGAAGGCAGCCTACCTCGCTGCAAACACCTTGTTCATCCACAAGTCCGAACTTTGTGTTTGTACCACCTATATCAATGCCGGCTACGACTTTCATGATTAAAGCCAATAAATAGTTCTTTCAGGGTTTATTAACACGTTAACTAACGGCTTTATGCTGCTGTAACTCAATTTGCTGGATCAGGCTGAGCAGCGTATCAAACTGGATTGGCTTTTTAACAAAAAAGCCAAAGTTGATGTTCAGCTTTTTTAACATTTCATCTGCTTCACCCAGAGAGGACATAACAATTACGGGAGTGTCAAGCGACATGAAATTTTCCCGGATACTTAAAAAAGTAACACCGGAAATTATGGGCATCATCAGATCGCAGATGAGCAGGTCAAAATGATTGTCCATAACCATGTCCACAGCTTTGCTCCCATTGCCTGCGGTTTTTACATTGTGGCCTTTGGCAGTTAATTTAAATGCCAGGGCCGTTAATGTAATTTCATCGTCTTCTATTATCAAGATATCCATTTTATTTCCTCCTATATGTTTAATTAGAAAATTACTTTTTAGTCGGGGTTAACAGTTATATGATTGTGTTAAAAATGTGCTAAACATCCGTTTTTGAAGAACCACTTTGTATTGAATACCCATAGTTTATAAGCACTCTATGCAAAACTAATCCTGCAACCGTATTATTTATTTTAATTTCGTCAGTCACTCTTTTCAAATCGCTTAAATACTCTATTTAGTGGCTATCCGCAACCTTGGTTTCCCTTGATTTGTCAGATATCTTTTGTATGCCGGTTAAAAAGGTTTCAAGCTTTCGTTGCAGTTGAACACTATCTATAGTACCGGTTTTGTATTGCCCGAACAACTGCTGAATATAATGGGTACTGAATTTGACCATGGGTGCGGGCTGACTTTCAAACAGTGTTTTGTATTCACCAAAATCGGAAGGGCTTACTTTCTCTATTGCCAGCACCATCCATGTGGAAAAAATGAGGCTGAAAACAAAAAACAAAGGCTTTAAAATAAATGTATAGTCTTTCATTTTATTGCTGATTTATGTTAGTTAATTCAAGTGGTTTCCAGTAGGCTGCACGAACCATAATACTCAATGAAATGATATTGAAGATGCACCAGAATGTATTTGCTGCAAAACCTGAAGCGGTAGGATGTATCCCTCTCACTACAAGTATGGCATTATAAATTATGCCTATAAGCGTTATTGCAATAATGATAAGGTGCGGCATAATATGCTGCATGTTTTTTCCGAATGCTTTTCCCTTTGGAGTTACATTGAACTTTACTTCTTTACCCCGTATAACCGATAGAAGGGCCATTAGCATGAACCAGAAGCTGGAGATGTAATATTGGTCCCCGCGTTTGGTGGAGATCCCCCAGCACCCCAGCATTATGGTGAGTGTATTCATGATCTGGAATGGAAGAAAATATTTAAAAAAATCAAAACTATAAGCTGTAACCGGCAGGGACAGTGTAAAGAAGAATACAACAGGACTAAGCAGGAATACAAGGATCCAGAGCGGGGCAAAATACGACCAGATGGTAGTGAAATACGATATTTTCTGCCAGGTGGAAAGCCCTTTTTTGAAAACCGGGTTGTCGCGGAAAGCAATGTCGAGCGAGCCGGCTGCATAGCGCTGGTGCTGCTTTATCCAGCTGTCCAAATCCTGGGTTGACAGCATTTTGCATTCTATATCCGGGTGCTGCACGCTTTCCCAACGGTTTTCCTTATCGGCATGAAGTACGATGGAAGTATAGATATCTTCAGAAGCATGGAATTTAAAAGGAATAATTTCCTGCTCCAGCACCAGCTTTTTTTTCTGAGCTTCAATGGTACGGTTATCGGCATGTTTGGTGATGAGCTCATCCTCCACCCTTTTTATTTCGTGGGCAAAATCTTTTACAGCAAGGTTCATGATAGCTTCCCTGCGGTGGATAGAGCCTGCACCGCAGCAGAAGGCGGCATTGTAATAATTCCTTTTACGAAGGATAACATCATAAAACAGGCGGGGATCATTCCCAAAAATGTCTTCGTTGATTTTTATTTTTCCAAAAACCGCATCCAGCCCTTTTCTCAGCGTTTTGTTCCTGATGTTGAAACGGGCAATGAAATGAACGCTTAGTTTTTCGGGCTCGCTGGTATCGTAAAACCATTGTGGAGTTTGCACCCAGGCCACACGTTCCCTGCGGAAGTAGCCGGTTGTATTTACCAAGAAATTCGGGAACGGACGGGTGTCGGCATCTAAAATGGCAAAAAGATCACCCGTTGTGTGATCCAATGCATTTTTGAGGTTTCCGGCTTTGTAGCCTTTGTTGTGTTCCCTTATTTTATACTCTACTCCTTCCTGTTCGGCTACCACCTTCATGTTTTCTTTTGCCGGGTCACGGCCATCCCTCCTGCCATCGTCAAGAACATGGATTTTTATCTCCACATCGGGATAAGGATATATCATTTTTTTTGCATCAATTATGCTCAGCCGCACCAGCTCCACATCTTCATTGTAGGTAGCAATAAAAACATCGATTTTTACCGGCCTGTCCGGCCGGCCTTGTAAATCTTCAATCTCCGAAAGGTAACGGACAGGTGGGGTTTTAGGAGGATCTTTATACGACCAGAAATTGACCACCACCAGAATGGTGCTTACAAAGCTCAATGTTTCTGCCACCACCAGCGGTATGGCAAACCAAAGCGCATCAGGGTTAAGCGAATATCGCCACCTCCAGTTGAGATAGGCAATACCCAGCACAATGGTAACAATACCAAAAAACTGGAACAAAATTGTTCTGTATTTATTATCGGATATAGCCGGATACGGCTTTCTATCCTCAAATTTTTCAAAATAAAATTGATTCGCCACCCACTAATGAATTTTATGAAAAATGAAAAACCGAATCCAGGCCCATGGAGATAAACTTGTTCTTGATGTTTTCTTTCACATTCACAAATTTTACCTCAATGCCTTCTTTCAACAGGTCTTTTAGTATATCGATCAGGTTTGCAATGCCTGTATTATTTATAAAACTTACATTCTTGAAATCAAAGTACTGCACCCCCTGAACATACATACCCGAAAGCGCACTGGTAACATAATGCCCCCTCAGCTGAAAAATTTCCTCTGGCTTAACTCCCTCATGGCCTGTTGAAGTATCCTTGGCTGTGGCATTTTTTTTTGCACTGTTGATTGTATCGTCCAGCACCTGGCTGTTTTGGTTTGTTTCCATCGAAACATTAATTACCGGAATAACATCTGGATGTGTATCGCTGGTTTCCAGTGTTGCATCTGTGATCGTTTCCATAGTTTGTTTAATGCTTATTGCTTTTTCTATAACAAAGCTATAACAGCCGTACAGGACCTGTTGTAATTTTCGTTCATTACATATTTCCGGTAGCTGAATCAGAAAAATCACAGGTATGTACCTCGGGGCAAGCTCCGAACCCTTATTCCGCCCCAAGGAGGGGGGGTATTATACCTTCCGCCCCTGGCGGGATTGTTCGACTTGCAATTTTCACTGCTCCGCCTCTGGCGGATTGCAAAAATTGAGTCTCACAAATAAAGCCCGGTTTTATCCGGCCATACCTGCTGTTCATGATTATTTTAGTATGTTTGCAGAAGTAATAAATAGAGCAAAAATTCAAAATGAAAATATCGTATAACTGGTTAAAGAATTATATAAAAACCGACCTGCCTGCCACCGCCATTGGTGAACTGTTAACAGGCTGCGGACTAGAGGTTGAAAGCATTGATAAGTTTGAAACGCTGAAGGGCAGCCTTAACGGGCTTGTGGTAGGTGAAGTAAAAACCAGGGAAAAGCATCCTGATGCCGACCGTTTGAGCGTAACAACGGTAGACGTTGGCACAGGAACATTACTGAACATTGTGTGCGGGGCGGCCAATGTAGCAGCAGGACAAAAAGTGATTGTTGCCACCATTGGGGCTAAGCTGTACCCAACAGCAGGTGAACCTTTTGAGATAAAAAAATCAAAAATACGCGGACAGTTATCGGAAGGGATGATTTGTGCCGAGGACGAGATTGGAACCGGTACATCACATGAAGGGATTATGGTGCTGGATGCAGATGCCACTATTGGTATACCCGTTAAAGATTATTTTGCAAGTAAAGATGGCTATCCAAAAGCGGAAGAAGATTTTATTTTTGAAATAGGGCTTACCCCTAACCGTGCTGATGCAGCTTCGCATGTGGGCGTGGCCCGCGACCTGGTAGCCGTTTTAAATTGCCAGGCAGCAATAGATCAAAAAACAGCGGCCACACAGGCAGAACTGGCTTTGTCGTTACAACTGCCGCAGGTAAACACTTTTAAAGCCGACAATAACGATTTGCCGATAAAAGTTGTAGTGGAGGATGCAGAGGCTTGTCCGCGCTATTCCGGACTTACCATTACCGGGGTAAAAGTTACAGATTCCCCTGAATGGCTGAAAAACAGGCTGAAGTCCATTGGCGTGCGACCAATCAACAATATTGTTGACATTACGAATTACGTATTGCACGAGCTCGGTCAGCCGATGCACGCTTTTGATGCTGATAAAATAAAAGGCGGCAAAGTAATAGTTAAAAAGCTGGCCGATAAAACAAAGTTTAAAACCCTGGATGATGTGGAGCGTGAACTGTCGGGCGAAGATTTGATGATATGCTCTGCCGGGGACAAACCGGGCGAAGCCATTCCTATGTGCATTGCGGGTGTGTTTGGCGGCAGTGAGTCGGGCATTACGGAAAAAACCACTTCCGTATTCCTGGAAAGTGCTTATTTCAGCTCTACCTCCATTCGTAAATCTTCCAAGCGCCACAGTCTTAAAACAGACGCGTCTTTCCGTTTTGAGAGAGGAACCGATCCTAACATTACCGTTTATGCACTGAAGCGTGCTGCTCTCCTTATAAAGGAGATTGCCGGTGGCACTATTTCATCGGAAGTTGTAGATGTTTATCCTAAAAAAATAAGCCATTTCAAAGTGCCGTTTTCATTTGAGAATTGCAACAACCTGATAGGAAAACGCATTGATTTAAAGATAGTTAAAAGCATCCTGCTCTCTCTTGACATTGTAATTGAACATGAAGGCACAGATGCCCTGCTGCTTTCCATACCGCCCTTTAAAGTGGATGTGCAGCGCGAGCAGGATGTGGTGGAAGAAGTGCTGAGGATATACGGTTACAATAAAATTGAAATCCCAACCAGCCTTAACTCTTCCATACAGTATGCTGAGAAACCAGACAAAGAAAAACTGCAAAATGTTGTTTCTGAACTACTTAGCAATAATGGATTTTCTGAAACCATGTGCCTGTCGCTTACCAAAGGTGAATATTCCGAAAAGCTTCCGTCATTAAATGCTGCCCATAATGTGGCCATGATGAACCCCCTGAGCAGCGACTTGAATGTGCTGCGCCAGACTTTGCTTTTCAGCGGATTGGAAACCATTGCCTACAACATCAATCGTAGAAATGCGGATTTAAGGTTGTACGAATTTGGGAAAACGTATATGTCCATCCCGAATGGCGACACAAAAAAATACACCGAAACCAAACATTTGTCGTTGTTCGTTACCGGCCGCAAACAGGACGAAGGCTGGAACGCTAAAAATGATGCAGTAACCTTTTACAGCATAAAAGGTTATGTAAAAGCCATCCTGGATCGTTTGGGACTGGATAATTGCTCCCTGGCAGAATGCAAAGGCGATATTTTTTCCCAGGGTTTAAGCTTCAGCCGGAATAAAAAAGTGCTGGTAGAATTCGGGGCGGTTTCAAAAGCGCTGTTGAAGGTGATGGATATAAAACAGGAAGTGTTTTATGCCGATTTTAAATGGGATAATGTTATTGAAAGCCTGAAAAAAATAACGGTTATGTACCAGGAAGTACCTAAGTTCCCGGAAGTAAGGCGGGATTTGGCTCTTTTAATCGATAAGGCGGTGAAATTTGAGCAGCTGGAGCAACTGGCTTACCAATCGGAAAAGAGTCTCCTGAAGGCTGTAAACCTGTTTGACGTGTACGAGGGCGATAAGCTGCCAGCAGGTAAAAAATCCTATGCCCTAAGTTTTACTTTGCAGGATGAAAATGCTACGCTGACGGATAAGCAGATTGAGAAAATTATGGAGAAGCTGGTGAAGGCGTACCAGGAAAAGGCTGGGGCGGAGATTAGGTAAATATTTTAAAAAATTGTACTAATCAAAAAATTGCGTAATTATAAAAATCATTAGTTTAATATCTAACTTATCCTTTTTGTTTGATAAGGTTAATATGTGAGTTAGCCGTCATTGTAAAAAGACCATAGTGGTTTAGCTAGACAATTTCTCCTGACGATAAAAAATAAAATGACCTAAAAAATTGCTAAATTTGGCAGTAAACATGGACAAAAATAATAATCAACCTCTAGCAGAAGTTTTTGGATTTCCCATTGATAATGAAACTGATAGAGCAAAACGATACAGAAAAAATAAGCTCTGTCCGTATAACAATATAGTCTCAAATTGTACCAAAAACAGTATTGAGTTTCCTTTGGGGGTTTGTAGTCTTAACCACAAAGGAAAACCAGTAGTCATATGCCCTATAAGATTTCGAGAAGATTGGACAATTATCAGTGATGTTGCGAGCTTCATTTTTAAAGATAAAACCACTTGGACACACGTTGGCGAAGTCAGACTCAAAGATAAACACGGTAAATCAGCCGGAAACATTGACTATGTTTTGGTTTCTTATGACAGTACAGGTCGTGTACTTGACTTTGGATCACTTGAAGTCCAGTCGGTTTATATTTCGGGTAATTTAACAGGCCCATTTACGGCATATCTTGAAAAACCAAAACCATCTTTCACTTGGACGCAAGCTTTTAAATATCCCAAACCCGACTATTTATCTTCTTCAAGGAAAAGACTTATCCCACAAATCATTGCCAAAGGATCGATTTTAAAACAGTGGAATAAAAAACAAGCGGTTGCATTACAGACCACATTTTACAACACATTACCTCCGCTGCCAGAATGCGATAAATCAAAGGCCGATTTCGCTTTCTTTTTATATGACCTTGTTCCGGACAAGAAAACAAAAACCTTGTTGCTTAGATTACAGCGAATTGTTTATACCAAGTTTATAGACGCGTTAGAACAGATTGCAAAGTTTGAAGCAGGGTCAATAACCGAATTCACTGATCTTTTACAGAAAAAACTCGACACAAAACTTTCTGGTAATTCTGACGCTACTAACCTCGAAAATATTGTCGTAGAATGATAAACCAACAAATGACAATGTTTGAGATTTCAGAACACAAAAATGAACGTGTTGTAAATATTGCGTCCGTACCCCAACGTAGTCCATTCCGTTATCCTGGCGGCAAGACCTGGCTTATTCCAACCATTCGTCAATGGTTGAAACAAGGTGCGCCTCCCCCTTTGCTAATTGAACCTTTTGCAGGCGGGGGCATTGTTAGTCTGACTGCTGCTTTTGAAAAACTGGCAGACCATATTACAATGGTTGAAATGGATGAAGAAATAGCTGCAGTTTGGGAAATAATTTTAAACGGCAAGAACAAATGGCTTGCTGATAAAATATTTTCTTTTGACCTTACCCATGAGAATGTTAAAGCAGAATTGGACAAACCAAACAAATTGCTCCAAGACATTGCATTCTGTACTATTTTAAAAAATAGAGTTTTTCACGGTGGAATATTAGCGAAAGGATCAGGGATGATCAAAAATGGAGAGAATGGCAAGGGCCTTTCTTCTCGTTGGTATCCTAAAACATTACACGACAGGATTCGCGCTATTGAATACGTCAAAAATAAAATTGACTTTATTTCCGGAGACGCATTCGAAATTTTAGAACAAAACAAAAATAACAACCAAGCATTTTTTTTTATAGATCCTCCCTATACTATTGCAGGTAAACGTTTATATACATACTTCGACATAGACCACGAAAAGCTATTCCAGTTGACCGCCAAGCTTAAAGGGAAGTTTATGTTAACCTATGACGATACAAGAGAAATTAGGCAACTTGCTGATAAGTATGACTTGCAATACAGAACAATTCCAATGAAGACAACTCATCATTTAAAAAAGAATGAAATCATTATTTCCGACAATTTTATTTGGTGGACAGGAAGCAACGATCGGTAACAGCTCCCTTAGGCACTAGACTATCGCGCTGCATTGTGTGCATGGGCTCAGTGACATAAATAACAGCAGAAAACAAACCCAATGAAAACAGATGTAATTATCGTGGGGGCAGGTCCGACAGGACTTATGGCTGCCAATCAGCTAGCCCGGTTTGGAATTGATTTTATAGTTATTGATTTAAAAAGTGCACCCACTGCTGAATCGAGGGCCATTGCTGTTACAGCCCGTAGTCTGGAAATTTACCAGCAAATGGGGCTTTCGGATACTGTTTTGGAACAAGGGACAAAAATAAACTCATTTAACGTTTACTCTGAAGGAGAAAGAAAAGCGGAAGTAAAGATTGGCGAAATTGGAGTTGGGTTATCCGACTTCCATTTTTTACTTGCCTTTGAGCAAAGTAAGAATGAAGAACTGCTGTATCAAAACTTAAAGTCAATCCATAAAAATGTTTTGTGGAACACTGAATTCCTTGAACTGAAAGAATGGACGGACAACATCGAAATTCTTGCCAGGTACGAAAACAAACCTACCTCTATATCCGCAAAGTACCTCATAGCCTGTGATGGAGCGAAAAGCCCAATCAGGCATCAGCTTAACTTCAAATTTGAGGGTGGAACATATGAGAACAAATTCTTTGTGGCTGATGTAATAATGAACTGGAATCTAGAATATGATAAACTGATTGTTAGTCCTTCCGACAAAAATTTTTGTGCGTTCTTTCCTCTGAAGGGGAACAAGCGTTACAGAGTTTTAGGCACTTTGCCCAAAGGATATGATACAAAAGAAGATGTTTCTTTTCAGGATATTGGGAAAGAAATTTTGAATGCCACCAGGCTGAATATTGATTTTGAAAAAGTGCATTGGTTTTCGGTTTACAAATTGCACCACCGCTGTGTAAACAGCTTCAACAAAGGCAATGTTTATCTCGCAGGCGACAGTGCCCATATTCACAGTCCGGCAGGGGGACAAGGAATGAATACAGGTTTGCAGGATGCATATAACATTGCCTGGAAAATGGCATTTGTGCTGAAAGGACATGCTCATAAACGTTTATTGGACACCTATAACGAAGAACGGCTTCCTTTCGCGCAATGGTTGATGAAATTTACCGACAGGATGTTCTCAATTATGAGCAGCGATAATTGGTTCATTGCAAGGTTCCGTAAATTCTTTGCATTACGTTTGGTTGAAATTATTATGTCGAAAGAAGCAATAAAACCAATTGTATTCCGAACTGTATCTCAAATTACATATACTTATCGCGGCAAAAGCCTTTCAGCTCCCTATAGGTCCAAACAAAAACTGAAATTCAGAACAGGCGACAGGCTGCCCTATGTTTCTGAAAATTATTATACGCAATTTACTGAGCCAGTTTTTCATCTAATACACATTACCAACCAGAACGATAAAGTTTTGGAAAACAATGGAATGCTTCCCTTCCCAATAAAAATGATTAAGAACAGCATAAATGACTGGGAACGTTTTGGAGTTAAATCGGAACTTTTTATTTTGGTAAGACCCGATAATTATATAGCTCTCATATCAGACACATTGAATGAAGGCATCCTGGAAGCCTATTTTAACGCATGTTTTACAAACAACACATAAGCTTATAATAAACAAGCTTATAAACCTCAATTATCGCCCAAATTGAACCCATTAAGGAAAGCCATAAATTATATGGTAAATAAGCCTAAAGTGTTGTTCTTAACCGATAGCCTGGGAGCCATGGTTACCGCGTTTTTATTGTTTGCAGTATTGAGAAACTTTAACAAGCACATCGGTATGCCTGAAACAATACTAGTTTACCTCTCCTTAATAGCGGTCTCTTTCTGTATTTATTCAATAACCTGTTTCCTTTTTTTGAAACGGAATTGGGTACCATTTATAAAAGCAATAAGTTATGTTAATTTACTTTACTGCGCTGGAACCTTTGGACTGTTAATAGCCTACCATTCTGTTCTTACTACTCTTGGAATAATTTATTTTTGGATGGAAATAGCAATTATCTGTATACTTGTTTACATTGAACTTACAGTTGCGGCAACAATCAGGCAAAATAATCTGTAACAATCCCGGCATTATAATAACGTGTGAACAATGTATAAGTGCAGGTAGTGTATTAATGGCAGGGAACAGACAGAAACCATGAACAATAAAAAACAAACCAGAGAAGTGGATAAGGTTCACGATATACGTTAAAAAATAAGCCCCGGTCAATTTTGTTACCAAGTACTATTATGAAACATATCTTCTTTTTCATATTCATTTTTGCAGCAACTAATTTGTTATCCCAGACATTTTACAAAATCGAACACAACGATGACAAAACAGGAAAGTTCAAACAATTTCCATGTTATATCGAAATTGATACTGCTCAAATAAAGGATCCGAAAACCGTAAAAGTTGAATACAATGGCAAGCAAATTGAACCAGCCGGCAACAGGTTTTATTTAAGTACTATTCCATTCACGGAGGGTACAAACCTGAAGATAAGTCGAACAGATCATGATAGTCGTCCAATCGACAAACAAAAAATAAAAGAACATTTTGCCAATAATCATGCACATGACAAAGGAAGCTTTTATGAAATTCGCGTAGACCGAGATTCTGTATATGTTGGCACTGATTATAAGGCAGTTGTTGAAATTGACAAATCAAAAGTGGAAGATCTCAGTAACATAACTGTCCTGTTTTACGATGTGCCATTGGAAAGGAAAGACAACAAATTTTTTATTCAGTACGCGCCCATGAAGCCCTTTGAAAGCTCATACGAGTTAACAATTATAAATAAAGAGAATAACCAGGCCCCATTAAAAATAACAAAATACGTTTATGGCATGCTTCCCACGAGTAAGCGTTAAGATGAACTGTAGTTACCTTAAAAACATGAATAATGAATTAAGAACCATGCGCCTATGAAATCAAAAGCAGAAGATGGGCTTACTGATGCTAAGCGCCATGAATTCATGGCAAAAGGGTTAATACTACTTTTAATTGGTTTGTTCTGTTTGGGATATAGTTCCCCTAAAAAGACGGATGCAGCCCTTCCGTTTAACAAGATAGTTTTTCATTCAATCGGATGCTTTGAAAGCTGCCTTAGCTATCATCTTCAAATTAATGCCAATAAAAACATGGAATTATACGTATCAGATGCCGGGCGATTAAATAGAGAGAATAATTTCAAGAGTGATACTTCACAGATGGGTTATTTCAGCGGAAGCGCTAATGATTCAATATTTGAAGATCTGATTAAAGAGATTGAAACTATTGAACTAGCTAAACTGGAATTCGATGGGGCAAAGTGTTGTGATGGAACAATAACAACAATTATTGTATACTATGACGGTAAGAGAAAGTTTCTACAATCAATGTTCCCTCCACAAAAAGCTGATAAACTTATAAATATACTTTATGGCCTTTGTAGGAATAGTAAGTTGACAAAAACAGCAAAAAAATTCGATATAGAGGAATAAGCAATACTTTAAAAAGCAGCGTTTTTTTCAACCACTACTCTCGAATTACCCCTTTTCCCCCCACCTATACGTGGTTTGTTCCAGGCCGCATAAATCCAGCGCACGGTCAATCACCGTAGCTGCAAGCGATTCAAAATCAGAAGGTTTGCTATAAAACGAAGGACTGGCAGGGCAGATAATCCCACCAGCTTCTGTAATGGTTTTCATGTTGTTGATATGAATCAGGCTCAGAGGGGTATCGCGGGTAATCAACACAAGCTTTCGTCTTTCTTTCAGCATTACATCGGCAGCACGGGTGGTTAAATCATTGGAAATACCGGAAGCAATCCTTGCCATGGTCCCCATGGAGCAGGGACAAATAATCATACTTGTATATTTGGCTGAACCTGAGGCAAATGGAGCAAAAAAATCGGATTTACTATACAGCTTAAAAGGAAATTTATCGTAATCACTGTTTCCCAGCTCAAACTGCCATACCTGTTTGGCATTGTCAGACATTACAACTCCCACATCTTCAATCTGTTGCTGCATATTTTGCAATTTTTGCAACAACACTTTGGCATAAATGGAACCACTGGCACCAGTAATGGCAATTACTATTTTGTGTTTATTCTGCATTACTTCCTCCAAACCTGTATGTTAATGTAAATGCAAGCAAATTGTTCATTTGTCCGGGATTGTACCAGCGGCTTGCGCCAGAAGCATGCGGACGAATGGCTGTCAGCGAATGGCTAAAACGCCAGCTAATGCCCAGGTTTTTATAAATCGTATAGTTGATACCTAGGTTCACTGCCAGTTCCGTTTTATTGAACGGGTTAAGCCCTGTGAGATCCTGGAAATTAAAGAATTCCTGTTCTCCTATCAGAAAACCGATCCCCGGTCCAGCCTCATAGGTAAATTTCCCCTGGTGGTATTGAAGCAGCAAAGGCACTTCTATATAATTCAGCTTCAGGAAATAATAGTTATAATCGCCTTTATCGGGATTTCCATTGTGCTGGCTGCCTTTCTGGATATACATGATTTCAAACTGCCCTGTCCATTTTTCGCTGAAATTACCGGTAACCGAAGCGCCACCTGCAAATCCGGCTTTATTGTACCCACTGTAGGTATCCCCTGCCACCTGGCTGGTACTTACACCCGCTTTAAGCCCGGCAACAAACCGTTGCTGGGCACTAAGAGAGAGCGAAAAAAAGATGAACGCAAATAGTATAAAACGGTACAATTTCATTTTACAAAGGTAATGAATTGGAGCGTGGTTTGAAATGAAACCCGAATCATTCCACAAACAGACTTTACTTTATAAATAAAAACAGGTGCCGCAAAAATCTGCAGGCACCTGTTTCTAATTAGGTCAATACGGTTTTTATTTCAGGTTGTACCTTGCTTTGGTACCCATCTGGTACAGGAAAGGGTTTGGAGTAACAAAACGCAGGAAAATCTCCGGGCCGCCACGTCCAAGGCTGGCTTTGGTAAGCTTGGAAGTATTAAGGTCGTAGCTGAACCCTATGGCATACTGCCCGAATTCAACCTGTGCCTGAAGAATAAGCGCATCAATATTCCTGTACGCTATACCAAGCCCAAAAGCAGATTGTTTAATGAAACCTGTATATTTTGAATCTTCTTTGAAATAATATTTTGTCATTAAACCAAAAAGAAGCTCTTTGCTCGGCCCCTGGAACTGGAACAAATAGCTTGGTACAAGCACCACGTTTGTGTTGGCAACACCAAAAGAAGCATCGCCATGCGCTACGTATTTGCGGTAAAGCCTGTCGTTGGAGCTGTCAACAAACTTTTGTTTCGGACGGTTCAGGTGGAATGCAGAAAAACCGATTTTGATTTTTACACCGTTGTTGGCACCCACAGATTTTTCGCTCACTCCATAGCTCCAGTTCACACCGGCAGAAACATCCGGATAAATATAGTTCTGTGATGCCTGGTTTTCACCATGTGCAAGGTTTGGATCATAAGTGGTACCATTGTACTGATCAGGAAATACAAGCTTGGAAAAATCGATTTTGCGCTGTACAACACCCGCTTGTAAACCCAGTGAAAGCATATTTTTGTCATTTACGGGAACAAAGCTGGCCAAAGATGCCAATACCTGGGAAGTACCCATATTGCCATCCCCTGCTTTATCGCTGAAAAAAGACAACCCGGCCGCAAGCCTGCTTACTGATTTTTTATAGGCTTTGGTTTTGTTATCTCCGGCCTTTTCCCAGTTGCTTGCTTTCAGCTTCATTTCAAAGGATGCACCATACGTTTTGTAAGGAACGGTAACGCCCCTCCATTGGTCTTTATAGATAACAGAAGCCCTTAATGTGTGTGAAGCCCCTGTTAAAGCAGGATTCACCAATGTAGGAGTGTGCAGATATTGTGAAAAGTGGATATCCTGCGCAGAAGCCGAAGCTGTTATCAACAAACCAGTTATAACGCCAAGACTTGCTAACCTTAGGGAGTATAGTTTTTTCATAGTCTAATTTTAATCTTCAATTTTTACAAAAAAGACATCCACACTACACAAAAAATCGAACTGGTTAAAGATATATTATTTTTAACGAAAAGCAATGTGTAAAGGTTATTTTTATTTTAAAAGCTATTTTATGAGGACAACCTTCCCTTTTTGGGAGACATTTCTTCGTTTGCCAAATTTTTTTGTAAAAAAGCGAGTTGCAGTTGCTCTGAAATGACAAAAAAATCCCGGTTACAAAATACTGCAACCGGGACCACCGCTTTATGTATATCTTTCTGTTACCTCATGTCTTCAGCCACAAGCTGCTGTGGCGCTGAACTTAACAGCGTTTCTTCAACGGCCTTTAAAATAAGGTTTACATTCTGAAGGGAATTTGACTCGGCATAATTCCTAAGCACAGGCTCAGTTCCTGATGCCCTGATCATCAGCCATTCCTCATCATTGAAGTAATATTTATAGCCATCAGTGGTTTCCGTTTTTGTAATTTCAAAGGGGCCAAACTTGGTGTACAAGTTATTTTGGCAGTTGGAAACTATTCTATTCTTAAGTTCTTCCTGCAGGTGCAAATCAGCACGTTCAAAAGCAAACGTACCAACAATTGCATATACCTCGCCTATAAGCTCCTGCAATGTTTTACCAGATTTTGCCATGTATTCCCAGATGGTAAGTCCCATCCAGATACCGTCTCGCTCCGGGATATGTCCCTTTATAGCAATTCCGCCTGATTCTTCGCCACCAAGCAGTACATCTTCCTGGATCATGGTACCTACAATGTGCTTGAAGCCGATTTTGGTAATCTGTTGTTCCAATCCAAAGTGCTCGCACATTTTTCCAACTTTTTTGCTTACTGAAAATGCAGTAACCACCTTCCCTTTCATCCCTTTTTGCTCACATAAATATTTTATCAGCAGCAAAATGATGTGATGCGAATCGATGAATTTACCATCGCTATCGTACAAGCCAATCCTGTCGGCATCCCCATCAGTAGCAAGGCCACAATCAATGTTGCCGGAAAACTCAATAAGGTTGGATAATTCTCTCAGGTTTTTATGGATTGGTTCTGGTGCCTGGCCGTTGAACGATGGATTGTATTCACAGTGCAGCAACTCCGCATCCGGCAATAACCTTTTAATTACATTCTGTCCGGCACCGTACATGGCATCGTAAGCAAAGCGCAACCCACTTTTACGGATAGCTTTCAGGTCGAAGTTGGCTTCCACATGCTGGCAATACATTGTTTCCAGATCAATGAACTGTAACAGACCTTTTGTAATAAAGGTGCTCAGCTCCAATGTATCCGCTTTTATGGAAGACTGTTCCGGAATAAGGCTTTCAATCTCTTCAATTTTTTCAGGCAACAAAGGCCCACCGTAAGCGCCTTTGAGCTTATAACCATTATACGATGCCGGGTTATGGCTGGCAGTGATAACAATACCAAGGCTTGCATTCTGTCTCAATGTTCCCAGTGAAACCATAGGAGTAGATACAAAATCTTTTGCAAGGTGGACCTGTATTCCGTAACTGCACAGGATTTTGGTTGTAGTTTCAGCAAACAGTTCGCCACCAAAGCGGCAGTCGTGGCCAATCACAACTGAAGGTTCCTCATAATTCTGCAGCAGCCAGAGAGCCGTTGCCTCAGCCACTCTTGAAAGGTTATCCACAGTAAAGTCTTCAGCGATTATGGCCCGCCAGCCGTCTGTTCCAAATTTAATTTTTGTCATAGGGTTTATTGATTTTTTAAGTTAATAGATTTCGGTACGAAATTTTCTCTATTTAGCGACTGGCGCTATAGCAATGTTAGCTAAACAAACTGTTCATTCAGAAACTGAAATTCTTTTTCAAGCACTTGTTCAGTAACAACAGTTCTTTTGCCAGAAAACACAGGCAACTTAATTCCTTCAGGCAAAGCCAGCAATGGCACATTGGTATTGTACGCCATTTTTTTGGTTGTGCTGAAACGGAACAACCGGTACAACAGGTTGTGCTTATGAGGTATGATGGCAACAATATCTGCATCCCGGGCTTCAACAAAATCGTTGATGCCGTCCACTACACTGTCATTAATTATGTAATGTACAGAGTGTTCAACCTTTTTAAGCATCCTGCGTACATTCAAAAACACGGCTATATTTTTTGAGGATGTTTTTTCATCTTCGGCCTTTACATTGACAATGTATAATTTGGAATTAAAAAATGTAATAAAGTTTAACAGGGCCGTTAATGGCTTATCGTTTTCGAGCTCCAGGTAATCGGCTGCAAACACAACCTTATTGGGCATTGTAAACTTAGCCCCGGAAGGTATCATTAACACCGGAATAGACAGGTTGCTTATTGCATCAGACGTATTATTACCAACAATAGATTCATCGTAAATGCCGGCAGAAATACCAAATACAATAAGTTCGGCATCCTTTTCCCGGGCCGTTTCAACAATTTTGCCAACCACATTATCAGGCTGGACACAAATTTCGAACTTTACATTTTCATTTGACTTTATGTGTTTTTCAAGCAAGGTAATTGCCTTTAATTTTTTTTCTTCGAGCTGTGCATCGTTCAGGTAGTGTTCGGAATGCATTGACTGGCACACATGAATTAACGTAATGGTTGCTCCCATTGTTTGAGCAAGCTCAATGGAATAGTTCAGCGCGTTTTCTGCGGTCTCTGAAAAATCCGTAGGTACAATGATCGTTTTCATTTTTGAGTGTATTATTGGTTCTTCCACAACAGGCTTCTTTCTTATTCAAATTTACTTTCATCTGCTCCTGTGTGCTGCAATTATTCGTTGATAGCGCCTTTTATGCTGCTGAATGAAAAAGAATCCCCGTGCTTTACACTATACTTTTTTTGAGCTGTCCTTTAACAACTTTATTTCGTAACGCTGGCTGACTGTTGTGTTTTTCGAACCTTGCTTTTGTTTGATTTTGCCATATCCTTTGCAATTCAGTCTTTCTTTGGCAATCCCCTTGCTCACCAGGTAATCCGCAATAGCTTGCGAATGCTCGCGTGCCAGCTTTTTATTCAGCCCCCCCTTATTTCCAGACGCAACATAACTTATCACATTTGCATTAAAAGCAGAATTTTCTTTCAGGAAATCGGCAAGATGATCCAGCTCGGCCATTGTTACAGGAGTTGATACCAGCCTTGTATTATCAAAGCTCAATGCATTCAGCTCCAATGTGGACTCGCCAGAAAAAGGCTTTAGCTGAACCGGTTTAAATGTCTGGTACTGGCTCTGTATCCTGGAGAAGTCTATCAGCTCCGACTGAAAAAAATAGCCATCGGCTTCATAATGAACATACGTTTCAACATTTGCAGGCAGAACAAATAAATAATTGCCTGTACTCCTGTTAGAGTTGTATACGGCAGCTGCGTTGCCATCCCTGGAGGTAATGGTAATCTTTACATTCTCCACCGGCTTATTCTTCGGATCCAGGATTTGCCGTTTAACAAGGGTTAGCGGGATTTTATCCAGGTTATAAAAAGTAGCCAGGTAATTGGTGTTTTGCTGATCAACCACCTGTGATGAAGGGCTCAGGTAATCTGCTCCCACTTTTTCATTCGGGAGCATATCAACCGGATACCCTACATTTATGGCTTGTGACCAACCTGTATCGGTAAGGGAGCTTATAAAAATATCGAAGCAGCCTGATGCCAGGTGCCCGTTTGAGCGGAAATAAAGTGTGGTGCCATTCGGATAAATAAAAGGTGCATCCTCGTCAAACCGTGTATTTATTTCCGGGCCGAGGTTTTCTTCCTTGCCCCAGCTTCCATCCTTTTGCCTTTTGCTGCAATAAATGTCTTTACCGCCAAAACCACCGGGTTTATCACTGGTAAAATACATCACTGACCCATCCACAGAAACAAACTCCCCCGTTTCCCACCCCTTGTTATTAACTATCTTATCCAGTCGTTCAGGGTTGGTCCATTCATTATCAATAAGGCGGGTTGTATACAGGTTTCCCTGCCCTTCGGGATTTACCCTGTAAACCAGCACCAGCTGGCCGTCTGTAGATGTGCCAACAGTGGTTTCATTGCCCTTTACATACATGCTACCCGTATTTTTACTGCTGCAGCTTTTATTGCTTACCTGCTGAATGGAGTAATCAGGATAAATGGATTTTAGCTCAAGATTAAAACTTTTGTTCTTTAAGTCTTGGGCAATCGTTCGGTTCAGGGTATTGTTAAAAGCCAGTTCAGTCACATTGTTTTTATTCCTGTCGGGCGGCAACTTTGCGGCTTTCAATTTCAAAGCCGCTCCATTCATTGCTGTAAGCTGTTTTCCGAAAAGGCACAGCTCTATATTTTCATTTAAGTCAGCCAATAGAAGACTGTGCCCCTGTTTGTCCGGAAACGCAGATTTTACCTTATCGTAGCATGCAATGGCACGGTCGAACTGGTTAATATAGTAATACGCATCTCCTAAAAAGCGGTAAGCTATTGTTTTCAGGTCTTCAGGTGTTACCTGCCTATTCGGAGTGTTGAGTCCAAACAAGTGAACAAAACCTTTAATAAGAGAGTCAGGAAGGTTTGGATTAAGAGTTCCGTTGCTCATTACGGAGTGCTGAAGATAAAACGCAGCCTTAAACTTTTGCGACCTGGAATCAAGGAAACATAATCCAGCCTTTAGATGCAGGTACACATCCGTACTGTCTTTTTTAAGCAAATCGGAATACAATGGGGCAGCCAGAGAATAATAGCCGTGAGAAAATAGATTTTCTGCTGCTCTGAATTTTTCATCCTGTCCAACTATTTTAGAGATGCTTATAAAAGCAAACACTAACAGAACCACAATTTTTTTCATAGGAGCAGCTTATAAAAATCATACATCCTCACTGTGTTTAAGCAATCAACAACTTAAGACAAATATATTTTTTCAGCGAAATGTGCATTTTTATTATTCGTTGACACCCCCATTTTAATCGTTCAATTCAGAGAAAAAATCCCTGATGCGTTTCCTTATAATTGGCAGTACAAAGCGACTGCTGCTATCGTGGGCTGCTGATCAATCGGCCCGTTTCGGCTACAGGATTTTAATGGCTGACGAATTATCCGTACAGTACCTTCAAGAAGCTGGTAGCTTTGGGAATTGACTATTGACAGCTGTTACATAAACAATGTTCAAATAAATTTCCAGAAAAAATATTTTTTTGCGTTGATATAACTCGTTTCTTTGCCTTGTGTTTATTGCAAGACATACCAATAACCGAAATATGATAACAACAGTCCCTTTTAAGATTCTTTCTATCGGAGAAGAAGGTTACCACCTGATGATCAAATTATACATCAATCGTAAGGTGGCCAATGTTATTATAGATACCGGGGCTTCTGCAACTGTTTTTGACAAAACACGAATACTGAAATATGTTACGGACAGCAGTATGGTAGTGGAACATGATAACCTTTCGAGTGGTCTTGGTACCAACACCATGAAAAGCCAGTTTACCACTTTAAAAAAAATAAAAATTGGAGAGCTTAGGATAGAAGACTATAAAGCCGTTCTACTGGACTTGTCGCATGTGAATAAATCGTACCACCAGGTGGGCCTTACTCCTATTGATGGTGTTTTAGGGAGTGACATCCTGCTTAAGCACAAGGCTGTAATCGATTACGCCAAACAAAACCTGAGATTAAAAAAGCGATAGCAGCTGTCCTGCTTTTCTGCTCATAACTTTTTTCTGCCAGACTCAGATCCTGTTTAGAATTTCGCAGAAGAATGAAATTTGGCCATCCCGCGTTTCCCGACCAGTTCGAAATGAACAGCGCGCAAGCCGTTTCGAGCTGGCCGGGAAACGTATATAAGGGGTATGTAAATAATTTGAATAAATTTTGAACAGGATCTTAATTACAATTAACCGAACGTACACATTGCTTATCTTTGTGCCATGCGCATCGATATAATCACCGTTTTACCCCAGCTTTTGGAAAGCCCTTTCCAGCACAGCATCCTGAAACGTGCAATAGACAAAGGGCTTGTAGAGGTTAATTTAATTAACCTTCGCGACTATTCTACACACAAACAAAAAAGCGTGGATGATTATGCCTTTGGAGGCGGTGCAGGCATGGTGATGGGCATTGAGCCAATTGCCAATTGCATCAATGCTTTGAAAGCGCAGCGCACTTACGATGAAGTTATTTATACCAGTCCGGATGGTGAAACACTGAACCAGCAAATGGCCAACCGGCTTTCTACTTACACCAATATCATTATTCTTTGCGGGCATTATAAGGGTGTTGACGAACGTGTGCGGGAGCATTTTATCACCAAGGAAATATCAATTGGCGACTATGTACTTTCGGGAGGAGAACTGGCGGCAGCAGTTATCTGCGACAGCATTATCCGTATTATCCCGGGTGCTATTTCTGATGAAACTTCAGCACTGACCGATTCTTTCCAGGACAACCTGCTTGCACCGCCCGTTTATACCCGACCAGCAGAATACAATGGCTGGAAAGTGCCGGACATACTCCTTTCAGGACATTCTAAAAATATTGAGGAATGGAGGCACGAGCAGAGTATTGAACGTACGAAAAAGAGAAGGCCGGATTTGTTGGAGTAGAGGGAGATTTGAGATGTGAGATGTGAGATTTTGGAATTAGAATTCAACTATTCATTATTTCCTACATTTTTATAACTATCGACTTCAAACTTAAAGCCGTATTTATAAATACCAATTATTTTTCCTTTTATCAAATATCTGTTATTCCTGAGTTCACCGTAGTTTGATGAATCACCAAATAAAATTTCTTTAATCTGAGGTTGTCCGACAAGCTCTAATTCGTTGGCCGAAATGCAGGCAATCCTTCGCATTGTGTCTGTCTGAACCACAATTTCTGGGCTGATATTAACCGAACCACTATCGACAGTAGCACCCAGGGTTTCCGTACTTTCAAAATGCTGAATAATAATCTCAGAAAAGGAATCATTTATATTAAATGCGCCACAAATGTTTTTACCTGTTGGGTTTCCGTCATTTAATTTATTGTTCGCATGGTCTTTGCATCCCAATAACAGCAAGCCTAAAATAAAGAACACAAAAGACTTTCTCTTCATCTTCAAGATAACCATAGTAAAAAGAAAACCCCTAAAAAGGGGTTTCAAGAATAATTCAAGTTAGATTTAATGGATTCCGGAGCATCGCAAAATCCTAACTCCTTAAATCCTATTTACAATACTGGGTGATGATCTGTTCGGCCTTATTGTTACCCAGTTGTTTTGCTTTTTCGAAATCAGCGCAGGCACCGGCTTTGTCGGCAGTGCGGGTTTTGGATATACCACGGTTGTAGTACGCCACAGCGTAATCCGGCTTCAGCTCAATTGCTTTGTTGTAGTCAGCAAGTTCGCCTTTAACATCGTTGAGCTTGCCTTTCATTTCGCCACGCAGGTTATAGGCTTCGTAATAGTTCGGGTTAAGCTCAATAGCACGGTTTAAATCAGCAAGGGCAAGAGCGTAATCTTCAATCTCATTTCTGGCAATGGCCCTGTAGTAGTAGGGATCAGCAAAATCCCATTTCAACTCTACTGTATAGTTCAATGTACGGAATGCAGATTTTAAATCGTTCATGGCTATTTCAGCCCATGCTTTTCCGGCATAAATTTTTGGATCTTCCGGTTTCAGCTCCAGTGCTTTTTCAAAATCTTTGATTCCGCCAGTATAATCTTTGATCCCAACTTTTGAATACCCGCGCAGGTAGTAAGCCTCAAAATCATTAGGGTTCACGTCAATGGCCTTATCATAATCCTGCAAAGCACCGGTATAGTTTTTCAATTCGTGCTGGGATTTGCCCCTGTTGAGGTAAGTATAGTAATCCGGTTTGGAAAGAATGGCCTTGCTGTAATCCTCAACAGCTCCTGAAAAATCACCAATTTTATCTTTTGCAGTTGCACGGTTGTGGTATGCCTGCAGGTAATCCGGGTTAATTTTTAATGCACGATCATAGTCCTTGATAGCACCTTCGTAATCGCCTTGCAAATCACGTACATAACCTCTCTGGAAGAATGCCTCGAAATAGTCTGGCTTCAGCTCTATGGCCGATGAATAATCTTTTATCGCACCGGCAAAGTCTTCCAGCTCGCTTTTGGCAGCAGCACGGGTGTAAAAATAAGTAGGGTCTTCCGAATTGAGTTCAATGGCTTTATTATAATCTTCCAAAGCTTCCTTATAAAGACCTTCCATAGACTTTGCAATCCCTTTTTTCATGTAATTTTCAGCCGTTTTTTGAGCCTGGGCCGAAAAAGAAATTAAAAAAGCTGAAATAAGAAATATCCGGTAAAAAGAGTTCATAGTTGTTGGTTTCTTTTGATTTTACCCTGCAAATATATAAATAATTCAAGTTGCTAGTTAGTTATCTTATTAATTTGTAATCCAAACACGAATAAAATCAGCTTAATCAAGAATCCGTTCAATGTAACAGCGTG
>JAGVJJ010000065.1 GCA_020051175.1 Bacteroidia bacterium
GTTTATCTACAAAGATTACGCGGCTCTGCCGCTACTTTGCTACTTAAAAAGCGGCAGAGCCGCGTAATCTTTGTAGAACAGGTATGAGCATATAAATTCTATAGGTGCAGAGCACCGAAATATTAATGAGTATATTTTTACATTTTTTGTACTGACAAATAATTGGAAATAAGCAAATTAAAAATGTGTCATTCGCAGCTTGTCGAAGACATGGGGTAGGTGTTATATTTAAGTAACAGTTTAAAGAAATTTTGTTATTCGTTAGATTCGCATTCGTAGCAATGATAAAAGATTTTGATTTTGATAAATTCTGGATAGGTACCCTTGCGGGGCTTGTGGCACCTTTGTTTTCATTTTCAATGTATTATCTGATCAACTACCGGGGTATGCCATGGTGGCGTTTTATTGCGCATCTTCGTTTGGCCGATACATATACATCTATCGTTACGCTTTGTTTGTTGTCGAACCTGGCGATGTTTTACCTGTTTATCTGGAGAAAGAAATACCAGGGCGCACGTGGAGTGCTTGGGGTTACTTTTATTTGGGCGGGATTTATCATGTACTTAAAATTTTTCACCCAGGAATGAAGTATTACATCATAGCAGGCGAAGCTTCGGGTGATTTACATGCATCCAATTTAATGAAGGAACTAAAAGTGCTGGATACCAAGGCACAGTTCCGCTGTTGGGGCGGTGATTTGATGAAGGCCCAGGGCGCAGAGCTGGTAAAGCATTACCGCGATCTTGCCTTTATGGGCTTTACGGAGGTGTTGATGAACATCCGCACTATTTTAAAAAACATTGATTTTTGTAAAAAAGATATAACCGGATACCAACCCGATGTATTGATATTAGTGGATTATCCGGGTTTTAACCTGCGTATTGCGGAGTTTGCGAAGGCTGCAGGAATCAAAGTATTCTATTACATTTCTCCGCAAATATGGGCCTGGAAACAATCGCGGGTACATAAGATCAAACGTGTGGTGGATAGAATGTTTGTAATACTTCCTTTTGAAAAAGAATTTTACCAGCGCTTTGATTATAAGGTCGATTTTGTCGGGCATCCTTTGCTGGATGCCATTGCCAATTCGCCCGAATATTCGGCTAAGCTGGATGTTGCTACTACTAAGCCAATTATCGCTTTATTGCCTGGCAGCCGCAAACAGGAGATTGCTACTGTATTGCCTTTAATGCTTGCTTTGCAGGATCAGTATCCTGCTTACGAGTTTGTAATTGCCGGGGCTCCTTCACAAACTCCTGAATATTATCAGTCCTTTATTAAAGGACAAAACATAAAGATTGTGTTCGGGCAAACATACCAGTTATTACAAAAAGCGGAAGCCGCCTTAGTTACTTCCGGTACAGCTACCCTGGAAACAGCTTTGTTTGGTGTTCCGGAAGTGGTGTGTTATAAAGCAGGTGGAATATCCTATACCATTGCAAAGCAGCTGATAAAAGTAAAATACATTTCACTCGTGAACCTGATTATGGATAAGGAAATAGTGAAGGAGCTGATACAGCATGAGTTGAATGAAAGTAACCTGAAAGCAGAGTTGGATAAATTATTGAACCCTGTTACACGAAATAAAATAATGCAGGATTATACGGAGTTGAAGCAAAAGCTAGGAGGTGCAGGAGCCTCCGCAAAAGCTGCAACTTTAATGATTGACTATTTGAAATGAAGAAGTTTAGCTTACTGTTTGGTTTTGTTATTTTATTTGCAATTCATTCAAATGCCAATATTGTAAATGTGCGTATACTCACGACAAAAGTGATTCGTTCATTTATATTTTCTCCTTTGGGAGGTAATTACGCTATCTATGGAGACGGAGTACTGCTTTCCGACTTTGATCCAACCGGTATCTTCCAGATGACCCTGGAGGGTAATGCCATACGCCTGAAAACGTTTGAAAAAGACCTGGGCCGGTTTTATAATATTAAAATGATTTCAAGGGAGCCCGAAGCTTCTTTTAAAATTAAATCCATCAATCCTCAAAGTAAAGTACGTACTTATGATGGTAACGTGGAAGTGAAACTGCATACCGATAACCTGCAATTGCTTCTGGTCAATTCCGTTGATCTTGAAGACTACATTGCCGGTGTGGTTGAATCAGAGGGTGGGAGAGGAAGCAACCTTGAATATTATAAGATACAAGCTATTCTTTGCAGAACCTATTTGCTGGCTCATCTCAACCGCCATATACAGGAGGGTTTTGAAATATGTGATGATGTACATTGCCAGGCCTATGCCAGCAAAGCTTCTGAAGATGATATTATACAAGCGGTACTTGCAACAAAAGGACAGGTGGTAGTTGATAACAACCTGAACCTGATTACTGCTGCCTTCCATTCTAATTGTGGTGGCGAAACTTGTAATTCGGAGGATGTATGGGCTATTTCCAAAAGTTATCTGAAATCTGTAAAGGATACATTTTGTACTTCACAATCGCAGGCACACTGGCAGCGCGATATTTCTTTGGAGGACTGGAAATCCTATTTGCAGCTGAAACAAAATAATTCAAAAGGTAAAACTCCGCCTATGATTACTTCATTTAACCAAGCCTATGGCAGGGCAGTTTATTTGGAAGACAAAGGGCTTAAAATTCCTTTGAAAAACATACGGAATGATTTTAAATTAAAATCTACTTTTTTCTCCATAGAACAAATTGGTGATTCCATTAAATTCAAAGGACGTGGTTACGGCCATGGCGTAGGACTTTGCCAGGAAGGTGCTATGGAAATGGCGCGACAAAAATATTCTTATGAGTATATATTGCACTACTATTACAAAGACGTGAGCCTGGTGGATGTATCTGCTTTGAGCTATTTCAGGCAGGAATAGCAAACGGTGTGGTGGGTTACGAATGTGCAATCAATCCGGCCTTTTCTCTTCTGCTATAATCTTTTAGCAGCAAAATGTACATCAATACACCAATAACATACATTCCGGCTGTTATCCAGAAAATGTTTACATATTCCACTTCCAGGTGCCTTAGGATGCCGAACCCAATGGCACTGAAATAGTAAGACCCGGACCATATTGCAGACGTCAGGCCGCTTGCCATCTCACGGTTGCGCTCACCTACATATTTCATTGTAATTTCTGATGTCATTGGCACTGCCATGCTCATCAGGGGCTGACGTAAAATGTAAAATGCGGCTGCAATAATTACCGAAACGTAAACAAAGCTGTAATATTGAGTAGTAGCCATAATCAGCAAGGCCACTATGGCTATCATTTGTGTAGTGGGAACAGCTTTTTGGTAGCCATAATTTTCCTTTATTTTCGGTACATATATGGCACTTACGGTTACAAGCACAGCTGTAAGGAAATTAAGAAAGGAGAACATAGCCGTGCTCATGTGGTGCACACTGTTAAAGAAAAGGCTCATGAAGGGAATAGTAAAGCCCGCTCCAATCGCAATAATGGTTGTTGGAATGAGTGCCCGCAGGATAATGGCCCAGTCATACTCTCTTAAGTTGCTTCTTTTTTCAGTAATAACTGGTATATATTCGTTTCTGTTTACTTTAAATACAAAATAAATAGCCGAAAAGCTCAGAATGGTAATGATAAATAATAGGTTGCGTTCACTGAAAATAACCGGGTCAATGCTGTTGAAAATAGCAATCAGTAAACCGCCTGCAATGCTTGCAATGCTCCAGGTAGCAAAGTTTAGTGAAATGGCAAGTGTAAGCTGACCGCTACGCGCATTGCGCATGATATAAGGTAGAATTGGTATCTGTACAAAAGTGTAACAGGTGCCCCATAGTAAATGGGAAATTACCAGAAGAGAGGTAATGTGATAATTTACACTAATAAGAATAAGCAGTGCAAACAGAGGCACACCAATAGCTGAAATGTAAAACATTGGCAGGATTTTTCTTCCCTTTATATAAATACCTAAAAATAAAGCAAGTGCCAGCATGCCCATATATCTGTAGGATGTAAAGTGGGCATATTCTGCATCCGTATATTGTTCAGCCTTCATATATAAAGGCAGGATTGCGATGAAAGATACATTGATGAGCTGTATGAAAAACTCAACAATAGTCACATTGAGCATCGAACGCTCCAGTTTTGTATATTCCTTTATAATTGAAAGCATAATTCAGCAACAAAAATACGAGAATAAAAGCTTGAAAATTCAATGCCAGAAGGGAAAGCTTGTTTGAAGAAATGAATTGAGGTTTCAGGCCCTGCGATAAAATACTTCAGTGGTAGAACGGTTATTGCCGGCTATTACTTTCGTATGAGCGCAGCAGATGTGGTTAATAGAATCAGCTGCATCTTCTGTAAAACCGCTTCTTGGGTATGCACAAAAAAGACAAAATGCTTCGGTTTCACAGAATTTGTTCCATAGGTGCTCTAATTGCACTGTTGCCTTTGTATGGCCCTGATTCCAGAGTATGGATACCATTTCACCGTAAGCTCTTACTTTTCGGTTATCACCTCTGGCTTTATTAATAAGGTCTTTTACTACTTTTTGAAACAGTACCTCATCTGGCCATCCGTTCACCATGAACTTTGCAAGAGTATCTTCTGCGCTTAATGGAAAAAAAAACGATGTAGCTTGCAAATAATCAATATTGTACCCCAGCATTCGCAGCCGTTTGTTTAATGAAAATAAATGCGCATCTGTGGCAATAAGTATAACGCTATCACCAGCCTGAAAGCCGCTGCTAACAAAACCTTCTAGTGAGTCAATAACAATATCGTCCGATTCATAAATCTGGACCAGATGATCACATGGAGCTATTTCTCCCCAAAAAACGTTTGTCTTGCATTTTTGCCATGTGTTTATCATAATTGAAAATTAATTTTGCTGGACAAAGGTAGGCACGAAAAAAAATAATGCTACCTGTTAATGGCTACAATCCCCGAATTTTGTAACAATTGGCCAGTATTTTGTAAATTATATGTTGAGACATATAAAATATTGGGTGAGAGGTGGGTTCCCGCTTCAATTGCATGGCATCAAAAAAATTTATCTCACTTTTAAAATTCGAGCTCTTGGAAATTGTAAATGGTTTAGCTTTTTCCTGTGGTCCAAAGGTTGAACAGCTTTTCCTGTTCAACGGTTTTGTCCCTTGCTATTTCAAGAAAATTTTTAATTGTACCATTTTCAAACTTTGCAGGGAAAGTAAGTGTTGTTTCTTTTCCTTTGCGTATAACAGTAAGTGTTACAGTTTCACCATCTTTTACATAATCTCCGTCCGCATTTTTGAAACACTTCAAAACGGCATCCTGCTCTACCTTATCTCCTGCCATAAAACCCGCAGGGTTATTTTTTTCAGCTTTTTTAATTGTTATTCTGTTATTTATAACAATACCAGTATTTGCCACTACACCATTCTGTTTCGATAGGAGATCGATGGGTACAATTCCCTTTTTTTCTTTTTGATAAGTAATCCCTACGGTTTTGAAACCACCTTCAATATCCAGGGGTGTTTTTCCGGTAACATATTTGTCAAAAAACAATTGAAGGTCGGGATGTACAAGCTTTACAAACACCGGTATTATCTCATTTTCTTCAAATGATTTGTTTTTTCCATATAGGGCCGTAAGTTCAAAAATAACACTCTTTAAATTTTTCTGACCGTTAGTAAGTTTCATTATTTCAAAATCAAGCAGCATTGCCATTATTGCCCCGCGCTGATACACTTGGTTGTATAGGTCTGAATAAGGTTTGGTAAAAACCTTTTCACTCATTAAGGTAAAAGGAATGGAGTCAGGATAGGTATATGAATTCACTATTTTGGTTTTCAATTCACTGATGGTATTATCAATGGTAGAAAGCTTTCCCTGCATGGCAATTAAAGTTGAAAAGTATTCCGTAACGCCTTCGTACAGCCACAGGTGTTTCGACATCTTTGGATTTACATAATCAAAATTTCCAATAAGCACACTGTGCAGACTTAATGGTGCATAAATGTGCATAAATTCATGAATTGCGGTACTGGATACCATTCCACGGTAGGAGTTGAATCCAAAGTCAGGCAGATAATATGAAGATGAGTTCCCATGCTCGAGGGCACCAAATCCCCTGTTGCCCATCTTTCTTATTAGTTTGGGGTATTGATAGAGACGTATGTTGCCACTTAGAATTATTTTTCCTACATCTTTTAAATCAACAATATAATTTAAAAAGGTATAGTTCGAAATGGGAAGTGTACCACCTACAAAGCTTTCTATCGCATGCATACTGGAGTCAAGCTCTGAGGTAATATAGGAGCCTGCAGAAGCGTCTTCTTTGTAGTAAGTGGCTACTGTAACCTCCGCATTTGCCACTTTTATAACGTTTTCTTTTTGCGTTGTGAATAATATTGGGTTGTCAATCAATGTATGATAATTCTCCGCGGAAAAAATTTGTGAATCATTCTTTTTGCTTGTACAGGGAAGCGATGTGAACCCATTTAATCCCGCAGGTTTAATAAACTCTAGGGAAAGAGGGAGCTGCAATTTGTTATCAAAGAATCCGAACAGCCCGCCATTATTAATAAAAAAATATTCTCCCTTTTCAAAGCCCGTGCCTGCAGGTTCGAATATTTTGTTTTTCTTTTCTTTTGAATCCCAGGAGTCCCTTACTTTATAGGTAATTGTTCTTAAACCTTTGGCGGGGAATATTTTGAATGTGTTTGCACCGGATTTCTTTACATTCAGTTGTTTCTGATTTGCATCCAACGCTTGGAAGTCAGAAATGTAGGTGCCATAGTTGAGGATTGCGTATGTGCCCGGAACAGTCATCGGAAAGTTGAAATAGGCTGTATCTTTTTCTGTTGCCGGACAAGCCAGTTCAATGGCAATTTTATCCTTTTTGCATTGTTCAAGATTAATTTTGTAGCTGTAATTTTGTTGGGCATATTGATAATTGGCCAGCATTAATAAAAGTAACAATGGTAATTTTTTCATAATTTTTTTAATGTTTAAATTTCCCCTTTTAACTCATGAACCAATGCCGAAGCCGATAAGAGGTCTAAGCTTTTATAATCTTTACTTTACATCTTCCGCATCACACTTTAGCAAAAATGGTTCAAAGACCTGCGAAATGTACATTTTGCCTTTATACATCAATGCCGTGGAACCACCGCAAATGGCAGAACCATCGTTTGTATATACAGCACTGCTTTTGCCTGATAAGAGGTTTACCTTATAAACAACGGTTGGCGAAATGTTTTTGGCATCCTTATAATGTTTTATGTATGCCAGCTGACGAAGGTGAGCAGTAACAAGTATTTCATTGCTGTTAACAAAAGTAATATTATCCAGTCCTTTCAGCCGTGCAATAGTTCTTTTTGTAAACTTATTTTTATCAGTTTTGGAAGGTTCTATGATATACACCCTGTTGCTGCGTACGGTTGAGAATACAGCATATTCTGCAGGGCATTTATTTACGGCAACACCATTAGCGTAGGAAACTTTTTTAGCTGCAATGTCCCATTGTTTTGAGTCCGGATTATAATGGATAACGTTGGAACGTTTTAGTTTCAGGAGCTGCTCGGTTGCATTTCCGCGTTTACCGGCATCATTTGTCACAAATAATTCTCCTGTGCAGCTTGCTGTTACATCATTTGGAGAAACCAATAAGGGGCTATCCATTTTTTCTTTAAATACAAGGCGATCTGCCAATACAGTATAAACAATAATAGAATGTTCATTTTGTAATTCGTTATGCGACACGCAATACAGCAAAAGTTCACCTTTCGTATTTTTCACCAGGTCAATGCCGTGTGGCCTGAATACCATGCCTGCAGGCTCATTGCTGCGTTTCATAATTTTATAGGTGTCATCGTTCAGGTTAACCTCGCATATTTCATTGAATTCCGGCAATCCTTTTCGTCTTTGAAGGCAGGATGCCAGCAACCGTGGGTAACTGGTACTTGTAGTGTCCAGTACAATATCTTCGGGGCCAGGGCCAACAGGGATTCGTACACTGTTTCGTTCTTGAGCGGATGGGATGATGGTACAGGAGGCCAGTGAAAAGGCTAATAGAACAGGTATTATAAATTTCATAAAAAATAAAAAGGTATGCTATTTTATCATTAACTTCTGGGTGGAGCGTTTATCTTCGGTTTCAATAACCAGAAGGTAGGCCCCCTTGCTGATTCCGGCAGTATTTACAAAGTAATTTTTTTCGCCTGCCTGCATGTTACCATCATGAATGGTAATCACTGTGTTGCCAAGCATATCCACTAGTTTAATAGTGCCCTTTGCATTTTTTTCGCTCATTACCGGAATGCAGGTAATACCATGCGAAGGATTAGGAAATGCTGGTTTGGCAAAAAGCTGATTAGTATTGCTGTATGCCAGTGAAGTGCTGAGCAGCACATCAAATTTAAATGTTCCCAGGGGCGCTGGCATAGGGCGTACCTGCTGTTTACCGCTATTAGCAACGGCCTTTATGTAATAAAATATTCTTGAACCTGCTGGCTGGGCCGGAATGTAACCTGTCCAGGTTTCTGTAGGAATACCTGTTAGTGTCATTACTGCACTTGCAAAAGGCTGTGTTGTGTCGGTGGTATAATAAAGTGTGGCAGACTGTATTCCTGACTTATGTTGTATGATGGCATCTACCTGGTAGGGTGTTGTTGTATTTGCAGTATTTGGCAGGTTTTGATGAACAATCCTTAGAGGCTCCCTTACACCAACTGAATGTGTAATGCAGTGAATAGAACCGCTTGCGGAAATAGTGTTGTTGGAATTAACCCCGGCAATGGTATATCCCGGCATGGCTTCTTTCCAGATGCGCAAAGCAGTTGTATCATATTGAGTATAAAACTGGGGTACAATAACGGTTTTGTTTACAATTACAGAATTGGTATAGGTCAGATAGTTGCCATCATTATCAGGATAATAATAATTGTAATACTGGTCTGGTGGCATAGGTATACGTATCACTTTATAAGGTGTTCCAAAGGATGAATTAAAAGTAGAAAGCACATATTGAAGGTTGGCTTCTATCTGAGGGCCATCGGCTATACCTGCCGGATATTCTCCCATCAGCAGGGTTTCTTCATTCAGCAGTTTCATGTGCATGTCAATGTGGTGAATACCATCGTAGGGCAGCGTTGGCATTTTAATATATCGGTCAATACCCATAAAGTTGTTCATGATATTGCCAATCTGGGTTTCGGTAAGCGTTGGGTTTTCATCTTCTATAAGTTCCGATGAAAAGCCGGTGCCCATCCCATCCGTCATGTAATTACCACCGGTATGAATAAGTTTGTTTGGTGTTTGTGTGGTTTCATAAAGTTGTAAATCAAGCTTTCTTGCTACGGAGCGGCAAACGGTGTCATCATCAATACGTGTTGGGCGATTGTATTTCCAGTCTACAAGGATCAATGAATCCACATCATTCAGATAAACGGAGTTGGCCGAATAATCCCTTGCCCAAACACTGTTGCAGGGTGCATATATGAAATTTACATTGCTCAATGGTACTCCGCCACTGGTCAGGTAATTTTTTATGGTTGTGGAATCGGAGCTTCCGCTGCAATCGAAGCCGCACACAATATACACCTGCGTTTCTTTTCTTGCTGCCCTTACTACTTCCCGCAATACTGATTCATAACTTGTCCAGGTAATGGTAAGGGCCTGAACTTCTTCCCATTGTGCCATGTTCCTCACAGGTCCGGACGGAGGCGTGGTAATACCTTTTGCGGGGTAACTTGGTTCATGGTAATCTGCACGCTGCATATCTATGAGCTCCTGCACTGAAAAGCCTACGGGAAGATTGTTCTGACTAATTGCCTTTGTATAACAAAGTGCAAGAATGGCTATCAGAAGTACTTGTAAGTGTTTCTGCATGGTGGGCAGGTATTGGTAAGTGAAAACTAAAATACATTATTTTTATAAGGAAAACTAATAATTTGGCAAAAGAATACAAATAACGTATCGTGGAATAAATGTTAATAATTAACAGGGCGACTGAGTGTGGCTTAAACAGTGTATTCTCTAAATTTGAGATATGAGAACAAATGTTTATACTTTAAAGGGCACTGATCTTAATGCAATTCGGGATTGTATTATTGATAACAGTATTTCTGAAGGTGATATCATTATACTCGGTTCTTCCGATTTTGAACAAATGGTACTCGGCTATAAAGATAAGTTTGGTATTGGAATGTCGTTTCCCTATTCATTGATGGGGGTAACACTTAAAGAGGATTCCAATGTAGGCTTAGCAGCAGGAAAAATCAGGGTACTCAGGGAAAGCGCGTTCAGTTTGTCGCTCAACAGGAGAACGGTACTGTAATATTTCCCGCAAAATGTTGGGTTCTCTTGTAGGATCGTTTCGGCAGAAGCAGGGTTGTTCACCCCGTTAGCGGCCAAATCAATAGAAGCAGACTTTACGAAACATCAGTAAATAATTGCTCCAGCTCGCCATCCGTTAAGTTTCTCCACTCACCACCTTTTAAGTTTCCCAGGCGTATGTGCATGATACGCACCCGTTGAAGTTTTAATACCTGGTAACCGAATGCATTGCACATCCTGCGTATTTGCCTGTTCAGGCCTTGTTTTAATATTATCCTGAAAATACGTTTCGAATTGGGCTCAGCCTTTATAATGCAGGGTTTTGTCACTGCATCGCCAATGTTTATGCCTGTAGATGCAGCTTTTAAAAACTGGTTGCGCAGGGGAAGGTTTAGCGTTACAATATATTCTTTCTCATGTTCAAAGTCCGGGTGAATGATTTTATTGATAATGCCTTTATTGTTGGTAAGCAAAATCAAGCCTTCTGAATCTTTATCCAATCTGCCTACCGGCAGAACATTTACAGGATGTTTGATAGCATCTATAATGTTGCCTTCTACTTTCTCGGTGGTGCAGACAATTCCAACTGGTTTATTGTAAACAATGTATATATACTGGTTTTCCTGGCTCATCGGTTGGTGTGATCTGATGGCTAATTTAAGAACTATTTAATTGTGTTTGAAGACGGTGTTTACAGATTAAAAAAGAGAATCGTTATTGAACCTGTGGCGTATTAAAAAAAAACATACATTTGCAGCACGTTTTGGTTTCCGCATAATGCGGGATTAAAAGGGAACCTGGTGTAAATCCAGGACATTTCCCGATGCTGTAAGTTCATTTACCGTTTTTAACATTCCAATTGCCACTGTGCGTTTAAGGCGCACGGGAAGGCTGTTAAGAACCGAACAAGTCAGAAGACCTGCCAGCCGTATTAATATGTTTGTAGCTTTCGGAGAAAAGGCGAAGAATAGATAAATTGAGCATATCTTTTTACTATCCCTCTATTCCTCTGTCCGTTTTGTTACCTGCATTGTTTCTTCTGATGAAGAATTAAAAAATTGTGCGTAATGAATGTGTTAAAAACAAGCCTGTTTGCCTTTTTTGTGATAGTTGCTTTTGCAGCTTACGCCCAGGTGCATGATTCTGCATCAGCCGGTGAAATAAGGGAATTGCAGGTGGTGGAAGTTTCTGAAACACGTTTAACAGCTTTTTCTTCGGGTAATAAAAATGAAACGCTTGACAGTGCCTCATTAAAACGTTATTCCAACAGCAACCTTGCTGATTTGCTGGCAGCGGAAAGCCAGGTATTTATTAAGTCATACGGTTTGGGTAGTTCAGCCACCACTTCTTTCAGGGGTGCTGGTGCCAGCCACACTGCAGTGCTTTGGAATGGTTTTAATATACAAGGTCCCATGTTATCGCAATTGGATCTTTCTCTTGTTCCTGTAAATTTTCTTGACGATATAAAGCTTCAATATGGTGGTGCCGGTGCCTTGTGGGGTAGTGGTGCGGTTGGTGGAACTATTCATATCAATAACAAGGCACTTTTTAATAAAGGTGTGCAGGCATCTTGCAATGTTGCTTTTGGAAGCTTTGCCGACAGGCAACAACAGCTGAATGTAAGCATTAGCGAAAAACGCTGGATAAGTTCATTGAAGCTGTTCAGGCACAATGCAAAAAATGATTTCCCTTTCATTAATACTGCTCAATATGGTAAACCGGAGCAGCAACAGAGCAATGCAGAACTTGAACAATATGGCTTGCTTCAGGAGAATTATTTTTTAATCGGTAAACGCCAGAAAATAAATACCCGTTTCTGGTATCAGTTCAACGACAGGAATATTCCACCTTCCATGACCCAGAATACCAGTAATGCCAACCAGAAAGATGAACTGTACCGCATTACGAGTGAGTGGCAGCATTCAGGGCAGGAAATAGAGCTGCTGGCACGCATGGCATATTTTGATGAGTACATTTATTTTATTGATGATGCCACCACCGAAAATTCAAAAAGTCGCTCTAAAGCTATAATAGGTGAAGCGGAAGCACGCTTCAGTGTTTTAAAATTTGATCGTGTAAATGTAGGAATTAATGCTACTTACAACGATGCCAAAACTGCAGACTATTCAAGAAAAGTAAACCAGAACCGCACTGCCTTATTTGCAAACTATAAAATTCAAACCGCAGAAAACAGGTTTAATGCGGTTATCAGTGTCCGTCAGGAAGTAGTTGATGGCAAAGCTATTCCGTTTACTACTTCAATAGGTGTTGAGGCAGAGTTGTTCAAAGGATTCAAGTTAAAAGCAAATGCCGCCAGGCATTACCGCTTGCCCTCATTTAACGATTTGTACTGGGCCGGGGTAGGAGCAAAAGGAAACCCTGACCTGAAGCCGGAAAGTGGTTGGAGCGAGGAGTTGAGTATCGTGTACAAATACAATTATAAAAACCTTGAATGCGAATTTGCTGCTACGGGCTTCAACAGGAATATTGACAATTGGATTATCTGGTTGCCGGAAACATCAAACATCTGGAGCCCGAAGAATGTGCAGGAGGTGTGGTCGCGCGGGCTGGAATACAAAGCAGCTGTGACTTATAAGCAAGGCAATTTCAAAGTGCAGTTGTCAGGGCTCTATAATTATGTGTTGTCAACCAATGAAAAAAGTATTGTACCGAATGATGTTACTGTGCATAAGCAGCTTATATATGTTCCCGTAGAAAATGCACAAGGCAGCCTTTCTGTTTATTATAAAGGAACTTCATTGACATACACTCAGCAATACATAGGATACCGCTATACAACTTCTGATAACAAATATTACCTGGAACCTTATACACTTGGAAATGTACATTTGGCGCAAATGATAACCCTAAATAAATTAAGGCTGAAAGCTTATGCACAGTTCAACAATATATGGAAAGAAACTTACCAGGTGATAGCATACAGGGCAATGCCCTTATTTAATTACCAGTTTGGGATCTGTATTTATTTTCGATAGATGAATAATAGTTGGAAATTAAGCCGTAAATAATTGAACAATTAAGCAGCAGTAAACAATCGTCAAATAACCAGTATCCATTAACCATTAACCATTAACCATTAACCAATAACCAATAACCAATAACCAATAACCAATAACCAATAACCAATAACCAATAACCAATAACCAATAACCAATAACTAATAACCAATAAACTAATAACCCAAATAAAAAAAATGAAAACAAAACAACTCGTAATCACCGCCCTTGCACTAACAGTGGCATTTACTTCCTGTAACAAGGATAATCCGGAGCCAGAGCAACCGGCAACACCTTCTGCGTCTGCGTATGATAATGGCGTATTTATTACCAACGAAGGACCATTTGGAAGTGGGACCGGAACCATCAGCTTTTATAGCAGAAGCAATGGTGCATTAACAAATGATATTTTTGAGGCCAAAAACAGTTACCCCTTGGGCAATGTGGTGCAATCAATGTCGGTGCATAATGGAAAGGGGTACATTGTAGTTAATAATGCTGGAAAGGTAGAAGTGGTGGATGCCGGAACTTTCGCCAGTGGTGGTGTAATCAGTGGTCTGAATAGCCCGCGTTATTTTTTAGGTATTGATAACAACAAAGGCTACATCTCTGAATGGGGATTGTCTGGGGCAGGGTCTGTAAAGGTGGTGGATTTAAATTCAAAAACCGTTACAGCTACAATTGCCACCGGCAAAGGTGCCGAAGGAATGGTAAAGGTTGGAAATAAAGTATACGTTGCCTGCAGTGGCGGGTTTGAAAACGACAGTGTTGTAACAGTGATTGATGCAACAACAAATACTGTATTGAGCAGCATTGATGTTGGTCCTAATCCAAAGAGCATCCAGGTGGATGCAAATGGAAAAGTATGGGTATTGTGCAGCGGACAGTGGAACATGAGCTATACAATGCTTGAGCAGCCAGGCAGCCTTGTATGTATTAATACTACTTCTGATGTCATAGAGCTTACATTGTCTTTTGCATCCATGTATTCTCAGCCTTTTAATCTGGTAACCAATAGTGCCAAAACAACATTGTACTATACTTATGATGGCAAAGTTTATTCTCACGCTCAATCGGCAACGGCATTGAGTACTGCTGCTGTTATTAACCGTAATTTTTATGCTGTGGGTGTTGATCCTACCAATGATTATTTTTATTGTACAGACGCTGGCAATTTTTCTTCAAATGGAAAAGTGCTGCGCTACAATGCAACAGGTATGGTTGTTGACAGTTTTACTGTTGGCATTATCCCTGGAGGGCTGTGCTTTAAATAAAGCACTGTTTACAAAAGCAAAAGGCCTTATCAAGTTAACTGATAAGGCCTTTTGCTTTTAAAGGTTGACAATTAAAGCAATTTCAACCTGTTCATTAAATCTTTCTGCTTACTGCGGCTGATAGGTATAACCTTTTGATTCACAATAAGATTGCTGCCTTCAATGGAAGTGATTTTATCTACTCTTACAATATAGGAGTTGTGAACACGTATAAAATCAGTATCAGGAAGCTTGTTTTTTATCTCCTTCATGGTGGAGTGAAGGATATATTTCTGATTGTATGTATGTATTGCAATATAGTCAACCAGGGCTTCGATCAGGAAAATATCCTGCGCGCTTATTTTTACCAGTGATGAGTTGAATTTTACAAATATAGCATCACTTGTGGTGGTGCTTTTATGAACTGGTGCCTGGCTGGCATCGTAAATTTTCTTTGCTTTTGATACTGCTTTCAGAAAGCGGGGGTGGGTGATGGGCTTTACAATAAAGTCACGTACATCAAAGTCGAATGCTTCTGCGGCAAACTCTTTATTGGCAGTAATCATTATTACCTGTGGCTTGTTACCTTCCAGCGTTTTCAGAAATTCCAGGCCTGACATTCCCGGCATCATTACATCCAGAAAAATAAGATCTACTTTTTCTTTTAAAAGAACATTGGAGGCTTCAATGGCAGTGCTGCAGTTCTTTACCAAACGTAAAAAATCTGTTTCCTTAACCAGTGTTTCAACCAATAGTCTTATTTGCTCATCATCATCAACAATAATACAATTCATAAAATAAAATTATAAAATATAAGGTTAATACTTCCCGCTCTTTTTATGTTGAAATGATGAAGAGGGTCTAATCACAAAAATAGAAAAATACTACAATCCGCAACCGTATTCTGTAATAAAAAAGCTTTAAAATGTAAATTTAAAATTTATCCAATTCACTTTTTAATTCATTATAAGCTTTTTCAAAAACTGCATCCAGCTGCATTACCATTTGGTTTATTTCCACCATGTTCTTCTTCTGCTTGGAGTTTTCTTCAATCTGCTTTGCCATGTCTGCATATTGTTTTGAAATGCCTACACAATCAATATGCGAGCGAAGTTTATGTGCATGATGTTGAAGCATTTCCCAATCCTGTGAAGGAACGCTGGCTTTCATTGACTCTATAGCCACAGGAACATTTTTCAGGAATATCTGGATCATTTCGGTCATAAACTTTGGGTTATTGGGCGAAACACTTTTCAGATAACTTAAATTACAAACTTCCATGCTTTTATGTATTTACGGTTTTCTGCTTTTTTGCAGCACTGGTAAAAGATACAATTTTATTCAGCAATTCGGCCTGGTTAAAAGGCTTAATAATATAATCGTTCATCCCGGAGGCTTGATAGCTTTCAATATCGGCTTTTGTTACATCGGCAGTAATGGCTATAATTGGCACATCTGATTTGGGAGAGGTAAATTTTGTACGTATATATCTGCTTGTTTCATAACCATCCATTTCCGGCATTTTCAAATCCATCAGCACAATATCGTATGTGTTTTTGGACACATAATCAATTGCAATTTTTCCGTTTTCTGCCGTATCCACATGAAACCCAAACTGGTTTAAAATTGTTTGAGCAAGCAGCTGGTTAATGGTATTATCTTCTGCCAGCAATATTCTCAGCTCTCCAATATGTGTTAAATTGCTTGATTCAGGCCATAGCTCTTCTGGTTTTGCAACCGGGTTCAATACTGCTTTTTTCTTAAATGAAAGCACCAGCGTAACCTTGGTACCCTGGTTTATTTCACTTTCAATTGCTATGGTTCCATTCATCAGGTTAACAAGGCGTTTAACAATGCTAAGTCCTAGCCCTGTGCCCTCGTATTTTTGTGAATCACCATCCTGTACAAATGGTTCGAAAACGGCATCCAGCTTTTTCTTATCTATTCCAATACCTGTATCGGTAACAGAAAAATGAAGGGTGGTGGTGGTATCTGTGTCCTTTTCCATAGATACCGCAAGTGTAATGCTGCCACCATCAGGTGTAAACTTCTTGGAATTGTTTATCAGGTTAATCAGTATCTGCGAAATGCGCACAGAGTCACCAATCAGTACCTGTGGAATATTCTTATCAAACCGACTGATTACTTTTAAATTTTTCTCTTCCATGCGAAGCTGAAAGGAGGCCAGTATATCCTGCATCAAGTCCCGTGGTGAAAACTCTTCTTCCACCAAAGTCATTTTGCCTTCATTAATTTTTGCAAGGTCGAGGATGTCATTAATAAGTACCAGCAGGATATCACTGGAGGATTTAATAAGCCCTATTTGTTGTCTTTGCGTAGCAGTGAGCTTGTCCTGTTTTTCCTGCAGCAGCACTTTGGTAAAGCCAATGATACCGTTTAAAGGAGTACGTATTTCATGGCTCATGTTGGATAAAAACTGATCTTTCGCACCGGCAAGTTCCTCAGCCAGCTTTTTCGACTTGATTAGTTCCTGTTCAGCTTTGCTTCGCTCATGAATGTAACGGTCATTACACATCAGTATAAACGCAAAGGTAAGCATCACTGAAGTGATGAAGAAGGTTAGATAGGATATGTCTTGCAGTGGATGAGGGTCGAACGGATTCTGGATGGGATAGTCCGGAACTACAAACGTATATATACTGCGTGACGCAAGAATTCCTCCACAGACAGCAAATAAAATCCCGGTAAGGATGTGACTGTAAGGCCGATAACTTTTGCTGATAAATAATACAAAGCTGCTCCCCAACATAAGAATGGCGCTGGAAGCAGATACAAAGGTGATGCGCATTGCCAAATCCGGTTTAACGGAAGTGTAATATGCAAGCGCAAGCGCATTTATGCCAATTACGGTACATACCCATAAAGGTTTGGAAGGCTTGTTGTTTATGCTGCTAATGATAACATAATACATTCCAAGGCTGATAAGAACAAATGAATTGCCAGCTACTATAGAAATAATATCCGGTATCAAACCTCTTAAACCTCCTGCAACCAACCATCCTAAAGATTGTATGAGTGTAGCAATTCCCCATTTGTGGATACCCTTAATTTGGCCAAGGTAACCGCGTGTAACAACAAATAATGACAAACCCATCAGCAACGTGCCAATGATGTTCATCACCATAATCGTACGGGGATCCAACGAAACCAATAATAATGTTGTATTCTCCAATGGGATTGTAAATGTTAAAAAAATAATGAACCAAACATTATATGTATAGACAAACATAAAAAATATTTGGTAAACAAATGTTATTAAATGTCTTTAATTTGTAAAAAATAGGCTTTTGTTTGCATTTTTATACGTGTAACTTGTAAGTCAGGTTCTGATAAAAACTAAAAAAAATGTATATTTGAAAGAATTAATTCTCCACAGCCTTTGCATTTTGAAAAATCAGGCAGGGGAAATGGTTAAATTTGCACACTTGATACATCTAAAAAGTTAATTGCATGGCAAACGCAGAACAGACAGTACAGACAGGGAAAAAAGCAGTTTTTTCGAGGGAAGAATTTATTAAAATAGTATTAAACGACTACCGTCTGGCGAATGAAAGCCGCGAAGCCAGCCTTATGGGCAGACGTGAAGTACTGACCGGAAAAGCCAAATTTGGGATTTTTGGTGATGGAAAAGAGATTGCACAGCTTGCAATGGCTAAAGTTTTCAGGGAAGGTGACTTCCGTGCAGGTTACTATCGCGACCAGACATTTATGTTTGCCAGTGGTAACCTTACTTTGCAGGAGTGGTTTGCCGGCCTTTATGGCCATACGGATATTGATGCAGAGCCTATGAGTGGTGGCAGGCAAATGGGTGGGCATTTTGGCACACGCAGCCTGAATGCTGATGGCAGCTGGAAAGATCTTACAAAAATTAAAAATTCATCTGCCGATATATCACCTACTGCAGGGCAGATGCCACGCTTGCTTGGTCTTGCAATGGCTTCTAAATATTATAAGGAAAATACCGGGCTGCAGACGGAAGCATTTGCCGGATTTTCTTCCAAAGGAAATGAAATAGCTTTTGGTACCATTGGTGATGCCAGTACTTCTGAAGGCTTATTTTGGGAAACCATCAATGCTGCCGGGGTGATGAAGGTGCCAATGCTGGTTTCTGTTTGGGATGACGGGCATGGTATTTCGGTTCCCAAAAAATACCAGACCACAAAAGAAAGTATTTCTGAGATTTTGAAAGGGTTTCAGCGGGAAAAGGATGGCCCCGGCTATGAAATTTTCAAAACCAAAGGCTGGGACTATGCACATTTGTGCGAAACCTATGAAAAAGCCGCTAAAGTATGCCGCGAAGAGCATGTTCCTGTGTTGGTGCATGTGGAGGAGGTAACACAGCCCCAGGGCCATAGTACTTCAGGTTCTCACGAACGCTATAAGTCGAAAGAGCGCCTGCAGTGGGAGCTTGATTTTGACGGACTGAAAAAAATGAAAGAGTGGATACTGGATAATAAGCTGGCCACTGAGGAAGAATTGGGAGCAATTGAAGAAGATGCAAAAAAAGCAGTGCGTGAAGCTAAAGCTGCTGCATGGACTGCTTATCTGAACCCAATAAAAAATGAATTGCAGGAAGCTGTTGCGCTGATGCAAAAAATAGAAGCGGAATCGTCCAATGCAGCTTTTATTGCAAAAATAAGAAATGAGATAAATTCCATTAAAGAGCCTATCCGCAAGGATGTGATAGTGGCTGTAAAACAGGTATTGCGTATTACACGCAATGAAAGCAGCAGCTACAGGACACAGCTTGTTGACTGGTTGAACGAATCAAAGCTGGCGAACTATGATCGTTACAGCTCTTACCTTTTCAGCGAATCTCAGCAAAAAGTGGCTGCAGTGAAGCCTGTAAAAGCAGCATACGAAGGTGAAGCCAAAATGGTGGACGGCCGTGAGCTGCTTCGTGATAATTTTGATGCGATACTTGGCAAATATCCTGAAGTGCTCATTTTTGGTGAAGATTCGGGCAAGATTGGCGGTGTAAACCAGGGTTTAGAAGGCTTACAAGCTAAATACGGTGAAGTACGCGTGTTTGATACAGGCATACGTGAAGCTACCATCATGGGGCAGGCGATAGGCCTTGCACTGCGTGGTCTGCGACCAATTGCCGAAATACAATATTTAGATTACCTCTTGTATGCCATACAAATCATGAGTGATGATTTGGCTACTTTGCAATATCGTACCAAAGGCGGACAAAAATCGCCTGTAATTGTGCGTACCCGCGGGCACAGGCTGGAAGGTATCTGGCACAGCGGTTCTCCAATGGGTATGATCATCAATTCTATAAGAGGTATTCACGTATGCGTACCGCGTAATATGACGCAGGCTGCTGGTTTTTATAATACTTTACTTTGTGGTGATGAACCGGCACTGGTGATTGAACCTTTAAACGGCTACCGTTTGAAAGAGCAATTGCCTTCTAATATTGGTGAATACAAAGTGCCATTAGGAGTAACAGAAACCATTTTGGAAGGGGAAGATGTAACGCTTGTGACTTATGGTTCCTGCTGCCGCATTGCGCAGGATGCGGCCAAACAGCTTGCTGAAGCGGGTATTTCTGTTGAGATTGTGGACGTACAAACATTATTGCCTTTTGATATCAACCAATCTATCCTTGAATCGGTTAAAAAAACAAACCGTTTGCTGATTGTGGATGAAGATGTACCGGGTGGCGCAAGCGCTTATATACTTCAGAAAGTGCTGGTGGAGCAGGGGGCATTTCAATACCTGGACGCAGAGCCAAAAACATTAACGGCAAAAGACCATCGCCCGGCTTACGGCACGGATGGTGACTATAACTCTAAACCAAGTGCAGACGACATTTTTGATGCTGTATATGAAATAATGGGAGAGTGCAGGCCGGATGATTTTCCTGCGATTTATTAAGGATTGAGTATCTGTGGAAATTAGAGACGTGATTAAAATGGAATTGGCGTATACTACAATAATTTCGATTTGTTAAAAAAAAGTATTAATTTTGGAACTTAACTTATAAGTGAAGCGTAAAATTGTAGTAGAACTTTTAGAGAATCATGAGAAAGTAAATTTCTACACAATCCGTTTCGTTGATGAAAAAATCTCTGAATTCGAAAAGTTTTATGACAAATTCGATATTGAAGAATTTGAAACAGATATTGATACTATCGTTTATTGGATTGACAAAATTGGAGAAATTGGGGCTCTCGACCGTTACTTTAGGCCTGAGGGTGGAAAACTTAAAGCACTTCCTATTGATACATCTAAGCTCCGTCTTTATTGTTATAAATTAACTGAAGGAATTGTAATAATTGGCAATGGAGGTGTAAAAAAAACACGAACATATAATGAAGATCCTCTACTGAATTCATTTGCATCAGTGCTAAAAACAATTGGAACATTTTTAGTATCAAGAATTAATACAAATAAAGTAAGTGTGCATAATAATACTTTATACCAAAATTTAATCTTTTCTATAGAAATTTTGCATGAAAAAAAATAAATCACTAGAAGCCAGGAGAAACAAAATCCCCAAAGACGTAAAAATCTTTATGGACAAATCATTTGCAATAGTTGAGCAAATAGATTTAATATTGACCAGACAAGGGAAAACACAAAAGGATTTAGCCGATTTGCTTGGAAAGCGGGAGTCTGAAATAAGCAAATGGATGAGAGGTACTCATAATTTCACCCAAAAAACTTTGGCTAAAATAGAAGCGGTACTTAATGAAGTTATAACTATTTGTCCTAAGGATGTTAAACCGTCTGAGTACAATATTTTGGTCTTTTCCAATAATCAGTACGTAATTGCAAAAAGTCAAAATTCTAAAAATGGAATTTCAAATACCGAGGTTGAGCAGAGTTTGTCTCTATTTGTACCATCACAAGATGAAGTTGTGACTGAAGAGTGTTTTGCCCAATTGAACTAAAATTTTATGAAAATAGATAAGAATACGGAGGTAACAACCAAAATCCAAAGTATCAGTTTAAACAACTTTAAAGTTGCGAATATTACAAAAGAGCAGAGGCAATTTTTAAATAATGAGAAATTTGCCTTTGAGTTTAATATTCGTGCTAAGTCTGAGCTTACAACGAAAGAGTTTACTGTGTATAGCACAATTAGTATTTTTTCTAATGACTCCAAAACGCTTTATCTTGGAGAAATTGAAACTACTGGAGTATTTGAATTACAAAATTTAGATGAAATTACTGAAAAACACCACGGGATGCCAAATGCAGTTATTGCGATGTTTATTGGTATTCTCCTTTCAACGACCAGAGGTATGTTATTGATTAAATCTCAGGGGACTTTAATTGATGGTGCTTTAATACCAATGATAAATACTAGTGCTTTTTTTCCTACTTCAACACCTGAGAAGTGCAAATAAGATTATTTTTCCAGATACCTTAAATGAATGAGCGTGGCCTTGCTACGCTTATTTTTTTTAATTAACCCTCAGAAACTTTGTTTAGAAAACGACTACTGGCCTGCAACGGACCGAAATTGTAATGACAGCTCGGACTTTTATGAGTTGTATCCTTACTTTAAAGAGAGAAACGGAAACAAGAAGTAAATGATGGTCGTCCGGTGAATAATAAGCATACTGAATATTTCAGACTCACTCTACCATTACCCTGTCACTTCCATCAAAATGCGGAGCCTGCGTAGAAATCACCTTCATAGGAACAGCGGAAGTAACCTGTACAGCATGAACTGTATTTTTGGGAATAAAAATAAGGTCTCCCGGTTTTACCTGCTGCTGCTGGCTCCCAAGAGTAATAATCCCTGTTCCTTCGAGGATATATACATATTCACTGTGTAAAAGGTGTTTGTGAGGCTTTACTTCCTTCTTTATGAAGATCATGAAACTGCTTACCAGCGAATCGCTGAACAAGGGCTTTACGGAAATATTATCATACGATTCTTTAGGCTGTATGGTGCCGGTTTCCAATATCTGCTGGGCAGAAAGTACAAAAGGAATTAAACAGAAAAAGGTAAACAACGCTTTCATAAAATTCATTATTAAATAATGTGTTGTTTTTCACCACAGATTAAACAGGCTTTCACAGATTTTTCCGTGTTAATCCGTGTAATCTGTGGTGCATAATGGTCAGCAGGACGAACTCTAAAATTTATACGAAAACCCTATACCCAGCACTTCTTTCACTTGTGTGCGTGGTCCTATAGCATCCGTAATACCGTCTTTGTTTTTATCAATAAGTATACCTACATCATCATCGTATAAAAGATGAGTGGTAATGGTGGCGGCAATAAACTTATTTACTTTGAAGCCTATAATTGTTTCCCAGCTCACATCAATGTTTTGGGGATTGTGCAGGTAGTTGGAGAACAAATCGAACTTCGTAAGCAGGGAAACGCTTTTGTCAGCAAAAAAAGTAGTTTTATATATTACTCTTACGTAACCTCCAAACTCATTCCGGATTCCCTGGCCGTGTTTGATCAACACATGGCTGCTATCGTAAACAGCAGGTTCTACGCCAAATGCACCGGCATCGGCCAGACCGGTATTGTTTACAATAGTGGTTTTAAGTGTAATAGGAGCAATAAAGCAGGTGAGTGAGCTGTTGGGCTTGTAATCCATACCCAATGCACCAAGAATGTAAGCAGGAGCAAGGAAATCAGAGATTTTCACTGAATCGTTCGGGTAATCATAACCGGGTGTCATCTGGGTTTTAAAATTCAGCAAAGCAGCATAGTACCAAGTTTTACTCGCATTTCTGCCATATTTGGAAGAAAGGTCAATTTTATCGTCTGTTTTGATAAAATTACCTTGTTTGCCCTGCTTTAAAATGCCATAACCCATGTCGAGCATATTTTCCCAGTTGGACACCGAGTCTTTATAATTTATAAAGGTGCTGATTAATCCATTCAGGGAAATGGAATTTTGTCCGCCCGCAGCCCAGTTGCTGAAGGAGGCCTGTGAAAAGTTAAGCGTAACAAGTCCACCTTTTTTCCATCCGAGGAGGGTATCGTTTACAGCTGTCCTGAGCTTATTCTCGGCTTCTGTTGTCTGGCCCTTTATCGTTAAAGAAAATACTGTAACAGCTAAAATTAAAAATCTTTTTTTCATGCTTTTTACTTAATACTGAACTCCTATTAAACATACATCGTCCACCTGCTGAAGGCTGCCTTTCCATACTTCAAATGCTTTTGAAATAAGAGAATGCTGTACGGACAGGTTTTCATGCTGTATACTCATCAGAAGGGAGCGCATGGCAGCAATTTTAAATTTTTTTCCTTCAGCACCGCCAAACTGGTCGGCAAAACCATCGGTAAAAATATATATCCTGTCACCTTTCTGAAGCGATACGCTGTGATTGGTGAAAGGTTTGCTTTCGGGGTATTTGCCCACAGGTTGCTTGTCAGCCCTGATTTCTTTAAATTCTCCTTTACTTATAATCCACAAAGGATTATTGGCACCAGCCCATTGCATACTATCCGATTTTGTATTTAGGGCACATAACGAAATATCCATGCCATCCTTTACGTCTTCATCGCTCTTCTGAAATTGTTCAATGATAAGCTCACGTGTCTTGTCAAGAATAAATCAGTAAACTGTATGGGCTTAAATATTATTTACTTCTTTTTAACCTGGTATATCCTTGATTTATTCAATCCGAGTTTATAAAAAAAGTGAGTGAATGAAACCCTTAACACGCCTAATCCATATTTGCTGCTGCGGCTGAAATTGATGGACGATGCCTCGGGGAAATACTTGGTCGGACAGGTAATTTCTGCAATATCAAAACCAGCCATAAAAATCTGGGAGATCATTTCATTGTCAAAAATAAAGTCATCATCATTGGCTTCATAATCAACAGTTTCCAGCACTTCTCTTGAAAAGGCCCTGTAACCTGTATGGTATTCAGAAAGTTTTTGATTGAGCAGTATATTTTGTGTAAGCGTTAAGCAGCGGTTGAATATGTATTTATAAATAGGCATTCCGCCTTTAAGCGCACCCTTGCCCAAAATACGGGAACCAAATACTACCGGGTACAAATCATTGGCAATGATATGGGCCATCGAAGAAATAAGCAGGGGAGTGTATTGGTAATCAGGGTGGAGCATGATAACAATATCGCCTTTTAACTCCAAAGCCTTATTGTAACAGGATTTCTGGTTACCGCCATAGCCTTTGTTTTTTTCGTGCCTTATAATGTGTTTGATCCCGATCCGGTTGGCGACTTCCACGGTATTGTCTTTGCTCATATCGTCCACAAGTACTACTTCATCCACAATATCGAACGGAATTTCGTTATAGGTTTTTTCAAGTGTTAAAGCAGCATTATATGCAGGCAGTACTACAACAACTTTTTTATTTTTTATCATAAATTACTGAAAATTAAACAGCTGGTTATAGCTGAACTTAATGTGCTTTTAGCTTTTCTTTAAATACTTTTTTGAACTTTTCCACTTTGGGCCCTACCACAAACTGGCAATAGGATTCTTCACCATGCAGGTTGAAATAGTTGTCGTGGTAATCTTCGGCCTTGTAAAAGGCTGTAAACGGACTTATTTCTGTAACAATGGGTTTGTCCCAGGCACCAGAAGCATCCAGCTCTTTTTTATACTTTTCAGCCAGCTGTTTTTGCTTTTCATCCATATAAAATATAACAGAACGGTACTGGGTGCCAATATCGTTGCCCTGCCTGTTGAGCTGTGTGGGATCGTGCGATTTCCAGAAAGCAGCCAGAAGTTCTTCAAAGCTGATTTTTGCTGGATCAAAAACAATTTTACATACTTCGGCATGGCCGGTAGTACCATTACATACCTCCTTGTAGGACGGATTTTTTACATGGCCGCCTGAAAACCCCGAAGTAACCGATTCAACCCCATCTAAAAGCTGAAACTGAGCTTCAACACACCAAAAACACCCTGCGCCAAAAATTGCAGTATCCATAAATTTATTTTTTTATGATTTTACGGCTATTACCGATAAAACCTGTGATTCAGGGTAAAATTATAAAAATTTTGGGTTGGGGAAATTATAACCCTGTTAATTTACTTATAAAACTATGGAATAGTGGTCAAAAATGGCCAAAAAGGGCGTAAAAAATGGGAAGTCCTGCGTCAGAAAGTCATTTTAAGTCTTTTTATTTTCGCTTGGCTCAATATTTTATAGGTTAGTGCGCAAAAAAATGTCGATAATTAGTCAAAAAAAAACGGTAATTTGAAAAAAAATAATTTGTGCAGTCAAACAATTTGAATAAGTTTGCTCCCAAATTAAGCGTTGAAATAATATAGTTAATCTTTTGAAAAGTGTAATTAATCTAAATTATGGATAGTCAATTATCAGTAACTCATTTTAGGATTCTCCTTGCCGATGACGATAAGGATGATCGTTTTTTCTTTAAAAAAGCATTGAACAGTTTACCAGGTAGCTATTCATTGGAAATGGTTGCGGACGGTGAAGAGTTGATGGATTACCTGAATAAGAATTGCCATCATTTGCCAGATGTTATTTTCCTGGACATCAATATGCCACGCAAAAATGGTATTGAGTGCCTTGAAGAAATAAAACAAGATGAGAGGTTATGCAACGTACCTGTGGTTATTTATTCCACTTCTGGTTTTAATAGCACTGCAAAAGCCCTATACGAGCAAGGGGCACATTATTATTTTCAGAAATGCGATTATTTTGAACTTGTTACTAGTTTGGAAGAAATTCTGACGGCACTAAAAAAAAAACCGGAAAGGCCGTCAGCCAGCAATTTTTTCTTTCGCCTTCAGGTGGGGAAATGATTCAATTTATAAAATTACATGATTCTTCATCTTACGCAACAAATGTCGGTATATAAAAAAGAAAAAAAAGCCCCGATCGTATCGCGAACGGTTTTTATGTCCGGCCAGCAGAAAGCAGATTTCAGAATGCTTTTCAATTCCCTGCCTTGTGCATATATTGCGCTTTGGCCCGATTTGACGGTTATAGAGGCAAGTGGTGCCTATATGGCTGCAATGCAAGTAAGCAGCAATGAACTCATTGGGAAGTACTGGCTGGATACATTGCCCTTTGATGACAACAATAAACAGGCGGATGTTCTTTACAACATACAGGGTGCTTTGAGCTATATTCTGAAAAATAAAGTAACGCACCTGCTCTCGTTGCAACGGATTGATATTTTGAAAAAAGACGGGACAGCAGAAGAAAAATACTGGAACCTGACCAGCAGCCCCATTTTGAATGAAACGAATGAAGTACTTTATCTGCTGGTTAAACTGGAGGATGTAACAGATTTTGCCAACCTGCAGAAAAAGCAAAAATTACCGCAATCAGATGTTGACAGGGAATACATGGAGATGGAGATAGAAATCATGAGGCGCTCTATGGAAGTACAGCAAAGAAATGAAGATCTCGCAAAAAGGATTGATGAGGGTGTTGCACAGATAAACCGTATAAGTAAAGATGTGTTGGATTATAAACATGCATTGGAAGTTTCATCAATTATATCGGTTACTGACAGTGAAGGAAAAATTGAATATGTGAACCAATTTTTTTGTGATGTATCACAATACTCATTAGATGAGCTGAAACATAAAGATCACCGCATTGTTAATTCGGGTTATCACTCAAAAGAATTTTTTCGTAAGCTGTGGGTTACAATAAAGAGTGGTGAGGTGTGGAAAGGTGAAATAAAAAACAGGGCAAAAGACGGGAGCCTTTACTGGCTGGATACTACCATTGTTCCGTTTTTAAATGCCGAAGGTGAACCGTATAAGTTTTTGTCTATACATAAGGACATTACCAAAAGAAAACAGGCTTTTGACAAGATCAAGACTAGCGAAGCCAATTATAAAGATTTGTTTGAAAATTCAGCAGTATCTATTTTTATAAATGATGCAAGCGGAACCAAGCCGCTGGCAGTAAATTCAGTTGGTGCAAAAACATTCGGGTATAAAACAAAAAGAGAGTTTATAGAAAACTTTAACGGTGAGCAGCATTATATGAACCCGCTTGAAATTCAGAAAAACATTGAGCTGCTGCAACAGACCGGTGAGCTTACCAACGAGGTGCAGGAAATGAAAAGGCTTAACGGGGAGCGTTTTTGGGTGAGTGCCAATGTAAAACTCAATTCCGAGAAAAATCTGATGTATACTTTTCTGATAGACATTACAAAGCAAATGCAGCTGAAAGCCGAGGTAGATATGAAGGTGAAGGAACTGGAAAGCAAGAATAAGGAGCTTGAGGTGTTCAATTACATATCTACGCATGATTTGCAGGAGCCGCTTCGTAAAATCCAGAACTTTATCAGCGTAATGTTAGTTGACGAAAAAGCATATTTATCGAAGCAGGGAAAAGAATATTTGAAATCATGCTATGAAACATCCAACAGGATGCGTAACCTGCTCAATGATTTGCTGATGTACTCAAAAGTTAAAAATCCTTCCCAGGGCTTTGAAAAAATTGAATTTCAGGAACTCGTGAAACAGGTGATAAAGGAATTGAAACAAGAGATAAAACAAACGAAAGCCACATTGAACCTGGACGCAGCGTGTAAAATAAATGTTATACCATTTCAATTCCGCCAGGTATTGCATAACCTTATCGGCAATGCACTTAAGTTTATAAAGCCCGGAGTAGTACCACATATTACTATTACATGCTCTGTTGTAAAAGGGAGCAAACTGAAAATACCAAAGGTGCAAACCGCTTTAACGTATACACATATCAGCGTTGCCGACAATGGCATTGGTTTTGATCCCCGGTATCGTGAACGGATTTTTGAAGTATTTCAAAGGCTTTATACCAGTGAATACTATGAAGGTACAGGTATCGGCCTGGCGATATGCAAACGAATTGTAGAAAATCATAATGGACTTATCTTTGCCAGTTCAAAGCCTGGAAAAGGTGCAAAATTTGATATTTATATTCCCGTATATAACCTATCGACTTAAATAGTTTGTCTTTTTCTTTTTTTTCGATTAACAATTTTTTTGAAAAATAAATTTGCGCAGTAATTAAATTAGCATTAACTTTGTATTGCAAAGTACTTTTGATAATTTAAAATTATTTCCTGAATGGATTCAAACGAACACTTAAAAGCAATCACTGATATACGTTCCATGATGGAGCGTTCTTCCCGCTTTATTTCCCTTAGCGGATTATCTGGAATTATAGCGGGCGTTTTTGCACTTATTGGAGCATATTTGGCGTACATAAAAATACATTCGGTTGACGGAATATACAGGCTGCTGAACAGGGATGCATTTATGGATGTGGTCATTTATCTGATGGCTGATGCCGCAATTGTGCTTGCCGCTTCCGTTACCTGTGGTGTGGTGCTTACTGTGCGTAATTCAAAAAAGAAAGGTGTTAAAATATGGGATACCACGTCAAGGCGTTTGCTGATAAACTTACTAATACCGTTGGTTACCGGTGGTTTGTTTTGCCTTATTATGCTGTACCAGGGACTGGTTGGTTTTGTTGCTCCTGCAACACTTATATTTTATGGCCTTGCTTTAATAAATGCCAGCAAATACACTTTGGATGATATCCGTTACCTTGGCTTTTGTGAAATTGTACTAGGGCTGGCAGCTTCCTTGTATATTGGATATGGCTTGTATTTCTGGGCGCTTGGTTTTGGTGCGCTTCACATTATTTATGGAGCAGTGATGTATTTTAAGTACGAGAGAGAGTAGTTAACAGTTTGTGGTTGGTAGTTTGCAGTTTGTAGCTGTAATTTGTGAGTAGGGGATTAGTAAATTAGTAGCGCTTAGGCTGAAGCTTTGTTGTAAGCATTGCAGATTAGTATTTTGATAGATTCGTAAACTTTGAAAAATTATATACATCAATTAAATAAAGCCTTTGAAAACCGGATACGTTTGGGTATTATGTCCATCCTTATGGTGAACGACTGGGTGGAATTCAGTACCATGAAGGAGATGCTTGATATAACGGATGGTAATCTGGCCTCACACATTGCTGCATTGGAAAAAGCTGAATACATAGAAGTGAAGAAACAGTTTGTTGGGAAAAAACCGAATACAACTTATGCTGTTACAAAGGCTGGGAAAAAAGCATTCAACGATCACCTGAATGCATTGGAATTATTGTTGAAAAACAGGGATTGATATTTTTTTGCATATAAACTTTGAAATTCAAAGTACTTTTGTTTTTGTAAAAATGTTAAATGCGAGCTTAATAACGGACCTAAGAAAGGTAATGCTATACATATTGGTAGCAGCTGCAGCAAATCCAATGTTATCGGCTTACATCATTTTAATGGCAAGTGATTGTGGTCTGTTACCGGCTAACAAATTCTGCGAATGTTTTATTGCATGCTATTTATACACAGTGCCTCTTGTTTTGAACTTTTTGTCTTATAAGTATTATGCAGAAATTACGAAATGGAGCTTCTTAAAAGTACTGCTTATGGTAATGGGGACAATCAACCTTTTTTCCATAATTGCCTGGATGCTGATTGGGCCTTTACTGTTGTTTATAATTGGTTGCGACAGATGGACGATAGATTAAAATTTAATAAAGAAGAAATTATGAGAACTGAACAACAACTAAAAAACAAGATTCACCGGTGGCTAACGCTATTTATTGTTCTTTTGCTTATTAGTGGTATTACTGCATTTCCAATAGAAACAGAGCTGGACATATTAATGAGCTACAGCTCCGCTTACCCCCAATGGATGCAATTCTGGCTTGCCACCATTGCTGATGCAGTAAAGAGCACCAATGCTGCTTATCCCTATTTAGCTTACGGTACCGACTGGCTTGCATTTGCACACCTCGTAATTGCTGTCGTATTTATTGGACCATTGAGAGATCCCGTGCGCAACATTTGGGTGATTCAGTTTGGAATGATAGCTTGTATAATGGTTTTCCCGCTTGCCTTTATTGCCGGACCAATCCGCCATATCCCTTGGTTTTGGCAGCTGATTGACTGCTCATTTGGAGTATTTGGACTTATTCCGCTTTACCTCGTTTACAGACTTATAAAACAATTGGAACAATTACAAACACAAAAAAAATAACCACCATGAAAAAGAACGATTGGATATTACTTGGTTCAGTAGCTACATACAGCTATCTATTCTACCAGCAAACTGCCGGCATTAACTGGCTAATTTTTACAATTCTTTTAATTTCTTTACTCCTTATCAGGAACAGGGATGTTTATAAGAATACCTCCTGGCTGTTTGCGGCAACAGGTAGTGTTTTAAGCGCCTGTTGTGTTGCCTATTACGGTGATTCTCTATCGATAATATCTAATATTATTTCATTGTGTATTCTCTCCGCTTTTAGTATTGAACCTCGGACATCTGTGATTCTTTCTTTCTTTTTTTCAGTGTATTCACTCGCTGCATCCGCTGTGTATATGATTCTGGATGCAATAGAACGTTATAGGAAAAAGGAGAATGATAACGGTACCACATCCGGCACTGTAAAACTTATGCTTTACCTGGTACCAATACTTATCGCAGTTGTTTTCTTTTTTATGTATAAGGCTTCCAACCCGGTGTTTGACAATTTTACGAAAAAAATAAGTTTGGATTTTATTACAATCGGTTGGTTCTTTTTTACGCTTGGTGGCTTTTTCCTGATGTATGCATTTTTCTATCACAAATCTATACGCGCACTTGCAATTATTGATCAGGCTGCATCGGGCTCACTTTTACCTGCGGAAATTTCTCAGAGACCTTTCACGGGTTTTTCGACTATCAACAACGAAAAATTATCTGGTATTATTCTATTTGTTTTGCTTAATACTTTATTGCTTGCAGTTAACCTGCTCGATTTAAATTTTTTGTGGTTTGATGGGGCGTTACCCAAGGACTTGAGCTATTCAGATTTTGTACATCAGGGAACTGGCGCGCTTATCACATCTATCATTATTGCCATACTAATCATTTTATTTTATTTCAGGGGAGCATTAAATTTTAATGAGGGGAATAAAACCTTAAAATTACTCGCTGCATTATGGATTATTCAGAATGCGTTTATGATTATTTCCACGGCCTACCGGAATAATTTATACATTAACGAATATGGCCTTACCTTCAAACGCATAGGGGTGTATATATGGCTATTACTTGTACTTATCGGTTTGATAACCACTTTTATTAAAGTGCAAAAAGCAAAAAGCAATTGGTTCCTGTTTCGTGTAAATGGCTGGCTGTTTTATGGTGTGTTGGTTGTAAGTGCATTTGTAGGCTGGAGCTCAATCGTTACTGATTTCAATATAAAAAGGGCAGAAAATAATCATAAGCGCCTTGATATCCATTACCTGATTTCGCTTTCGGATAGAAATATTCCACAATTGCTCACATTAAACGATTCTGTAAAAACCCGTATTGGATATGGCGAAGAGTGGGGGACCGAATTTCAGGATTACTATCCGAGCGATTTTCCAGGGGCCCTGGACTATAAACTCTATTGTTTTTTAAGCAATATGCAGGAACAACAATGGCAATCGTTTTGTTTCCAGAAAGAAAATACATACGACCGTATTATGGCTATGAAAGAGGATATAAAGCAAATAAATGTTTCAAATCACTATCTAAATACCATAAAACCCTTGGAGCCATTATCAGCTTTGAAAGCTATTGAATTTGGAAACAACCGTATTGAAAAACTGGAGGAACTGAAATTATTCCCCAAATTAGAGAAGCTTCACCTGGGCTCAAATTCATTGGATACTATTTATACATTTCCTTTTATTGAAAGCCTAACTGAACTCTCGCTTGCAGGAAACAATTTTGTTGACGCATCACCCCTGAAAAATGTTCCGAATATCGAAATACTAGATCTGTCTGGAAACCAATGGCTTGATCTGAGAACACTTCCTGTATTGAAAAAAATGACTGTACTAAATATCAATGGTGTAAATTGCAACGATTATAGTCCTTTGCAGCAGTATCCCGAATTGCAGGAGTTGAGTATCGGTGGGATTAATATAAGTAGGTCAACGGAGTTGCCGAACCTGCCCAATTTGAAAGTTTTAAATCTGCATGGTAAACAACTTACGCAAAATGATATACATTTTTTTCAAAGCCTTGAAAATGTTGATAATCTGGAGAAACTGAATCTTTCGTATAATTCCATCAGTTGCCTGGAGGGAATTTTAACATACGTTGAGCCGGACAAGCAACGTGAATCCTGGCTATTGCCAATTTGCGGCAAGTTGAATGTGCTCGATCTTTCAAATAACAGTCTGAATTCTATATCCTCGCTTATCGCATTTCCATTGTTGCAGGAACTTAACTTAAGTAACAATCCAATAAAAGATTTAAGTCCTTTGCAATACCTTAAGCAATTAAAAGTATTAACAGTCCGCAAGTGCGATCTCAGAACCCTGGAAATGTTGCAAGGACTGGAAAATCTTGAAATGCTGGATATTTCGGACAATCTTATCCGTGACTTTACACCTCTGTACAAATTAAAAAAATTGAAGGAACTCACTATTGAGAGTGCAACCAAACATACTCTTGAGTTATTGCAGAAAGCATTGCCCGGTACTCGTATAAAAGTGATGCTGCCCGCTGTTGAAACTCGTTAAAAATAAATTCAAAATATAAGTGCTTATGAAACCAATCACAAAAACAATCCTCTGGCTTACTGCTTTTAGTATAGCCATGGGGTACCTGGAAACCGCAGTTGTAGTTTATTTACGTAAAATATATTACCCGGAGGGTTTTCAGTTCCCGTTAACTCCAATTACGGCTGATATTGCAATAGCTGAATTCTGGCGCGAAGCAGCAACGGTTGTAATGCTTGTTGGTATCGGGGTTCTGGCAGGAAAGAACAGCTTGCAGCGCTTTGCTTTCTTTATTTACAGTTTTGCTATCTGGGACATTTTTTATTATGTATTTTTAAAAGTGCTTCTGGACTGGCCAGAGTCATTGTTTACCTGGGACATACTCTTTCTTATACCTATTCCATGGGTTGGTCCTGTAATAGCTCCTTGTATTGTTTCATTAACTATGATAGCGCTTACTCTGCTCATTGTCTGTTACCAGGAGAGCGGAAAGCATGTATATTTCAGCTTCCTGGATAAAATGCTGCTGGTTACAGGAAGTATAGTTGTAATCGTTTCTTTCGTATGGGATTACATCACATACCTGTCTGTGAATGGTGCCAACAAAGCTGCATGGACTCTTTCCAGCAATTCCGATATGTTTAATGAAATAAGCGCTTATGTGCCGGTATCCTTTAACTGGTGGCTTTTTGCCCTGGGAGAAGCAATTTTATTGTCACAGATTTTTCTTCTTATCAAAAAAAGCAATTCCCGCTCCCACCCAATAACGAGTAATGAATAACCAATAACGAATAACCAATAACGGATAACGAATAACCAATAACGAATAACCAATAACGAATAACCAATAACGAATAACCAATAACCAATAACGAATAACCAATAACGAATAACCAATAACCAATAACCAATAACCAATAACCAATAACCCAATAACCCAGTAACCCATAACTAAATAACTAAAAAAATGACAAACAAACTAACAAAAGTAATGGCGATATCTTCTGCACTCAGTGTATTATTGATATGTTGCCGCATTCAATGGAGTGGAAGTATTTATTATGCCTTTTTGGTCTGGAACCTTTTTCTGGCCTGGATTCCTTATCTGTTTGCATTGTTGCTTACAAAGAAGCGGGCACAAAATGCTCCGGGCTGGCAATTGGCATTGTGCTTTTGTTTGTGGCTCTTGTTTTTCCCTAATTCACCGTACATCATTACTGACTTATTCCACCTGCGTTTGCGTGCCCCTATCCCACTGTGGTTCGACCTTACACTGGTATTTACCTTTGCCTGGAACGGTTTGCTGCTGGGCTTTGTGTCGCTGTTTGAAATTCAGTCCTTTCTGAAATCAATTTTGACAGCCAAATGGGTTAACTATGCAGTTGCAGGTTTGATGGTATTGTGCAGCTTTGGCATCTACCTTGGCCGTTACCCGCGATGGAACAGCTGGGACATAGTTACCAATCCTGTTGCGCTGATGAGCGATATCTTTAATACTCTTGTACATCCTTTACATCATACGCGCATGGTGGGCGTTACATTCTTCTTTTCCGTATTTTTGATGGTGAGTTACTGGACACTGAATGCATTGATAAACCACAAACAACATGAGCAGCAATAAACCTTTCAAAATTCACAGCAGGATCAAAAGTTTTGGCTTTGCCTTTGAAGGTATAGCAACGTTTTTCAAAACGCAGCATAATGCCTGGATCCATACTGTTGCGGCCATGACGGTGATTGCCCTGGGATTTTACTTTAATGTAAATACAACAGAGTGGTGCTTTTTAATCCTTGCTATTGCCCTGGTTATGCTTGCCGAAATGCTGAACACAGCCATTGAATTTTTGACCGATCTTGCATCACCTGAATTTCATCCTTTGGCAAAAAAAGTAAAAGATGTGGCGGCCGGGGCTGTTTTGTTTGCGGCCTTTGCAGCTGTTATTATAGGAATTCTTGTTTTTGTGCCACATGTAATGATATTACTTTGAAAAAATTAATTATATATCTGCTTATTTTGTTTATTCCTTTTTTGATAATGATCACTGTTAATGAAACTTGTCGAAGTTTGAAAGAACAGCGAGGATATAAAACAAAAGGAATTATGGCTATTAATTCAGATGAAGCAAATCCTTTAAAATGCACGTGGAATTGTCATAACAATATAATGCACTGTTTGAGCAATCACCGCATTAAGCTCCTTAAACCGTATTTGAATATTATTTCTCCGGTTTATATGGGAATAATTTTTCTTCTCAAGGCTACTGGTAATTATGCTTTGGCTAATATTGTTTTCCTGGTTGTACTATGGCCTTTGTTTATGTACTTCTTGTTACTCAAATCGATAGAGTTAAGATTAGAAATCAAGTTATTAAAAGAAAAAAACAATGGCAGGCGTTTTTGAAAATATTATAAACTACATATATATTTATTGTACCGATTTTGTTATAAATATGGCAAACCTGACAGGTTTATCTTATGTAGAAGTAAATGCGTTTATTTTTTGTGTTATATGGCCTATTCTTACGTTTGTTTTGTTAGTGAACGTTTTTTTTCTGAAAAAAAAGTTGAATAGACTGAAAACTCTTAAATAGTACTGTATTCATTATTATGACATTATTTCTTCTTTCTCAGAGTGGCAAAAATATCAATTACCTGGTGAACATCCGCTTCAGAACGACCATTTCCAAATGCATGTACAAGTGCATTCCAGCCTTCATCACTTTTGCTGTCAGCAATGGTTTGAGCAGAGTATGAACCTTTGCAGTTGTATACCGTCCAGTCGGTATTGCTTTCGAGGATTATACCATTCATTACATCCGTAATACAGCTGTCATTCAAAGGTTTAAATTTACTGGGATGATTTCCAAAATACATCCCGGCCGTGAATGACAACGTGTCTGTGCTGTCGCTAGGATTAATATAATAAACATAAAAATCCGGCCCTTCATTTTCAGTAAGTACGTAATTTTCGGGAATGGAAATGAGGTAATTGCTCTTGCCTACGGGTACCTCTGTTAATAGTATTCTGGTAGTGCTGTCCGTTTGCGTTTCAGTATCCGCTGTTTGTGCATCTTTCATCGAATCAGAGCAGGAGGCAAGCACAAAAAATAGAGGCAAACATAAAAGCGTTGAAAGGGTAGATTTCATTCAGTAAATTAGTGTGTAAAACAATTTTTACATTATTTTCCGCAAAAAAAGAATTTTAACCAGCGTACGTTTCTAAGAGCCAGCTAAGCCATTACGATTTCATATTTGTAAACTGCAAAGGCAACTCGTATTCGCCTCTTCTCAATAAGGCAATCACCGCCTGTAAGTCATCAATCTTTTTACCGGTTACGCGTACCTGGTCATCCATCATCTGGGCCTGTACTTTCAGCTTGGAATCTTTAATGTCTTTGATAATTTTACGGGCAACATCCTTGTCAATGCCTTCGCGAACTTTAATGTCTTTTTTCACCATAAAGCCCGATGCATATTGTTCTTTCCCGAAATCAAGACATAAAGGGTCCAGCTTTTGTTTGATCATGCGGTTGCGGATAACATCAATAATGGATTCCATCCGCATTTCATTTTCTGTCAAAATGTTAACAACCATCCCCTTTTTATCAAGAGTAATTTCACTCTTGGAACCGTTGAAATCAAACCGGTTCACAATTTCTTTACGTGCCACATTTATGGCATTGTCCAGCAGCTGGGCATCTACTTTGTTTACGATATCAAATGAAGGCATGGTATGTGTTTTTCAGATTTTTACTGAGTACAAATCTATTAAAAAAATTGTACCTTTATAGTATGAAACGGCCTGTGATTGTGATATGTGTTGTTTTGATTGCATGCTGCGGTTTTGCTGCGTGCAATTATTTTGCACATGCCGATGCTGCTGTTAATAAATCTTTTGAGGCCCCAAAAGAAGATACAAAGCCTGCAATAGCCACCCCTTCAGAGTTTAAGCAGTCCCTGGAAGTAATCCCTCTAACAGTTAGTCAAATGGAGCAATCCATCCTCAATGCCGGGCTGGTAGATATAAAAGCCGTAGACAGCACCATTGTGGTGGATTTAAAATACTCCACCCCGGATAATTTTTTATGCATGGATGTGTATGGCGATTTTGACAAATGTTACCTTCAGCCCGATGTGGCACAAAAGCTAAAGCTTGCCCAGCAATACCTGAAAACGGAGTTTCCCTATTATAACCTGGTTGTTTATGATGCAGCCCGGCCACGAAGCGTGCAGCGCATCATGTGGGATACTGTTGAAATACCATACGCACACCGTGGGAAATTTCTTTCCAGTCCGGGCGGTGGTTCACTCCACAACTTTGGTGCTGCTGTGGATATCAGCATTATTGACGACAGCGGTTTTGAGCTGGATATGGGCACCCCATACGATTATTTTGGTGAATTGGCTTACCCACAGGCTGAGTCCCGTATGCTGATGCAAGGTAAACTTACCCACAGGCAATTATTCAACCGCGAAATACTGCGCAGCGCCATGCAAAAAGCCGGTTTTGGCGGTATTGGAACGGAATGGTGGCATTTTAATTCCTGTTCAAGGGAAACGGCCTATCAGAAGTATAAGATAATTGAGTAGAGCGTTTTTGGGCATTCTTGTATGCTTATCAGAAAACTGAGATTCTGAACAAGCAAAAAATTTTGTCAGAAGAATTGGTCAATATTATCTTGAAGTGTTTCTTATGTTTGCTTGCTGTTACCAGCATACTCTTATGTTTGTCAAGTTACTTTGTCCATACTTTTATAAGTGGCTCTCTATAACCTTCGTCTTTTTCATGTATTTCAATTTCTCTTTTATTAGTGTTAATATTGAGAAAGACTTCAGAATATAAGTTTTCCTCCTCAAAGAAAAGTTTCAGCTTGTAATAGTCACTTTTGTCAAGGTCAACAGCTTTGTCATTGAGTGAAAATGCGATCGCAGAAATAGTTTGTTTTGCAAAGCCTTTGTCAATCGGTTGCTTATACAACTCCGCTAAAGCTTTTACTAATTCATCACTCTCTTGTCCAAGTGTTGTAAGTCGAATGGCATTTGCAATAAATCCAAATTTTGGGTCCGGTTTGCCGTCAATGATACCTGCTCCGATTTTTGAACTTACTTCAATTTGTAATCCAACGGTTTTGCCTTTGTAGAGTCCTTTGGCGATATAAATATGTGAAGTGTCGGTTTTCGTGTCAGCAGTCATGGTTAAGAAAATGTCGCTCCAACCTTCTGTTGGGTCAATTCGTGAAGTAATGTCAGATAGACTGTTTGTCTGCTGTGTCTTAGTATTGCAGCCGTACAAGAATGAAAGTAATCCCATGAGAAATATTGTCGTCAGTTGTTTTATCATATTGTTGTTATGTTACTCTGTCTTTTTAGAGTTGCTGGTAACGGTTTTTGGCTAAAAGAAGTGCGGAATTTACTTGCACAAAATTGTTTTAACCGATAAACTTTATTAAATGTACTGAACTAAATGGCAAATGCAAAAATATTGCGCGGAGCGCATCTTTGAAAAGCATTTGCAACTTGCAAGATCTCCGCATTTTTTAGCCAATGTTAGCACCAGTAGTGGTGTGTCCTGCGTTACCACAGGGTATAAAGATAAAGTTCTTTGAGATGGTAACAAAACTCTGACAGAGATGATAGACAATGTCAAGAAACGGAAACGAGTCAACCCTCGAAAAGAAAGGGAAAAGTTGGAAGGTCTCACGCAAGAAGTAAAGGCAAAGAGCAGAACTATCGGCTAAGGTGTTCAGGCAAATTAGTCAAACCGCCTTGTGGTGCTTGCCTTAGCAGAGCAGGTATTGAGCGACAAGGTCAACGCCCCAACAATCAGTTGTAAGATTAGTTGGTGTATGGTGCGGATAGTGGAGTTGAATGCAAGTGAACCTTCATAGAAGTGTCGAAAATAACTTTTACTGTGTCAAAATCAAAGGGGGAGCGACCCTGCGAGACCAAGAGTATGGCGCAACCTGAGAAGTGCATACCCGACACACGGCATAGAGAAGGCAAGACCACTATTCAGGCTCAGTCAGGGAACAGGAGAACCCCTATTGCAATGCAAAGCGAAAATGCAGAGAACTTGTAAGGAAATGCAGAAAGTAGCAAAGTGCAGTAGTGGGACGGATGAAGTCGTAGTAGCGAACATACCCGAGAGATGATTATTGAAAGATAATCAAAGCGAAGGACTTCACTTAACAAGTTCATTTATTGTATAACAACTTAATGAAAATTGAGGATGATTTTTGAAGATGAACACAAGACGCAACCGATAAGTAAGTTGCAAATCATGGAGGCTTTTAAGCGAGTAAAAGCCAACGGAGGCAGTGGGGGAGTAGATGGTAAAACCATTGAAGAAGTAGAAGCCAACAAGCGCAAATACCTGTATCCGTTGTGGAACAGGATGGCAAGCGGCAGCTACTTTCCTCAAGCAGTCCGGTAAGTTCTGATACCCAAAGGAGATGGTAAGATGCGCCCTTTAGGCATCCCCACCGTCATAGATAGGATAGCCCAACAGGTAATAGCAACAGAACTGGAAGGTGTAGTAGATGAACAATTCAGTCCAAGCAGTTATGGTTATCGTCCGAACAAATCGGCACATGAAGCCATAGAAAACTGTCGCATCAATTGTATGCAATACAGTTGGGTGATAGACCTGGACATAAAAGGGTTCTTTGATAACATAGACCATGAGTTGCTGCTCAAAGCAGTAAAGCATTACACCGACAAGAAACACATTTTGTTGTATGTAGAGCGATGGCTGCAAGCCCCTGTTCGGTTAACAGACGGAACACTCAAGCACACCGAAGGAAAAGGCACACCGCAGGGCGGAGTAATCAGCCCTGTGCTTGCCAATATTTTTCTGGATATTGTGTTTGACAAATGGATGGAGAAGCGAACACCTGAAATTAGTTTTGAACGGTATGCAGATGATATAGTGGTGCATTGCTACACTATCAAGCATGCGCTACGACTGTTAGAAGCGATAAAGAAACGGTTTAAGGAATGTAAGCTGGAATTAAACAGCGAGAAAACCAAAATTGTTTACTGTCGCAGAAATCAGAAGTATCATCCACCGTTTAAAGTTTACTATCAGAAGTTTGATTTTCTGGGCTTCACATTCAAGCCAAGAGTAGTGAAAGAGCGGGGCAAAATCAAATTAGGATTTACCCCTGCCATCGGTTCAAAGAATATCAGCAGGATAGGGAAGGATGTATTCAAGATGCAACTGCATCGCTGGGTTTACTTTCCCATCAGCAGAATAGCGCAACTGCTCAAACTCAAAATACGGGGCTGGATAAACTACTATGGCAAATTCCGTATGTCGGAATTGCGAAAACTGTTTCGGTTACTTCACTTGCGAATAGCCAAATGGGTGCGCAACAAATACAAAAGGTTCAGACGGAAACACTGATTCTTTGCTTACAAATATCTGCAAGGCATAGCCAAAAGCTATCCTAATTTATTTGAGCATTGGCAATACGAGAGTTTTCGTCCGTAGTGTCTTGGTTAAGAAGAGCCGTGTGATGCGAGAGTATCAAGCACGGTTCTGTGAGAGGCTTGGGGGTGCAATTCCCCCTTGCCTACTCGACATTATTTTGTCAGTTTCGTTTTGTCAACTAAGTTCGACAAGTCTGTGCTGTTATATTGTTTTTGTCCAAGTTTGTCGTCAGATACAATTTCAAATGATAAAGTCTCAATTTTAATATTGTTTTCAGATGATGATGTTTGCCCTTTCGCCCAAAAGGTCGAAGGATTAAAACCAACAAGATTATTGTCAAGATTTTTCCCGTCCAATTGTTTAACTGTTGGTCTTGAATATGTCTTGTTAAATGTCCACTTGTTTAAATACCCAATTCCATTACTGTCAACTGTCAAAATATTATCGTCCACATTCGATAACACTAAATTGATTTCACCTCTATATCCGTTGGGAACAATAATTGTCAATGTCGGTGAATACAATTGGTAATGGAAGGCTAAAAATGAAATCGCTGTCGTGATAGAAAATATTGTCAAAAAAGATGTCCGCTTAAAAAACAGTCTTAAAACACCTGTCAAGATTAAACAGCCGAGAATAATGCCAACTATCATCATTCCGCCTAAAAACAGTCCAGATAAAATCATTCCACCTGGAACATTAGTCAACTTAATTATTAAAGTTGTCAGGAGCACCAGAGATAAAATTCCGAATATTATTTTTAGTTTACGGTCTGTCGTCATAATTGCTGGTAACGGTTGGCAGCTACCCGATGGTGGCGAGTTTACCATTGAACTTCTTTTGAAAAGCTGCACTGTAAAGATACCACAAAACTGTCTTATATGCACACACCCGCCATTTTCGGGTAGCTGCTGTTATACACAGGGCGATACTCCGCTCTCTGCTATGGAATACGTCTGTTGCAATTTAGCAGGAACGAGTGTCGGTGCGGGGAGGAAGAAAATTTTGTTTTTTTAGGGAGGAATTTTTCCTTTTTTTCTGGTAGGGATGGCAAGCTTATTTAAAAACTTTGGAGAAGTGTTAGCTGGTGCGGTTTTTAAATGTGCTTGCCATGGTGGGGCGTATATGGAACTGAATTTTAATTACTGCAAAAAGTCATAACACCATAGGTCGTAACGTATCGGTTATAACACGCAGGTCGTAACGCAATGGTTATAACACATAGGTCGTAACACAATGGACATAACATATAGGTCGCAACACATTGTTTTAATACGCAGGTCGTAGGAGGGCAAGGAAATTTAGTTGAGCTACTCATTTTCCATTATTGCTTTTACTTGCTTCTGCAATAATTTTTTGTCCGGCAAATAAAGCTGATATTTTGAAACGAATATTTTATTTGAAATTCCACCTGTTGCATATTCAACTAATACTTCGTCTTTGTCTGCCGAAAGAATAATACCTATTGGTTCATTATCGTTTTCCACACTTTCTTCGGTTTTGAAATAATTGAGATAAAGATTCATTTGCCCAATGTCGGTGTGCTTTACCGGTCTTGTTTTAAGGTCGATAATCACAAAGCATTTTAAAATACGGTGATAAAATACCAGGTCAATATAAAAATGTTTGTTTCGTAACGAAATTTTATACTGCCTGCTAACAAATGTAAAACCTTTACCTAATTCCAAAAGGAAGAGTTGGAGGTTGTCAATAATCTTTTGTTCAAGGTGTTTTTCTGTAACTTTGTTACTTTGAGGAATCTTTAAAAAGTCCAGCACATAAGGGTCTTTTACAGCTTCGGTGGGGTGCGTGGCAATGTGCCCTTTTTCAGAAAGTTGAATAACACCTTTTTTATCTCGACTTAGTGCCAATCGTTCAAACAAAGATGAATCAATTTGCCTTTCCAATTCTCTGTAACTCCAATTTTCATGTGTAGCCTGCTTCTCATAAAACTTTCTTGCGGATTCATCCGAAACTGCAAGTAGAGCAACAAAATGTGTCCAACTTAATTTGGCAGGCACTGCCTGCCATTTTTGATAGGCAAGGTAAAACCTACGCATATCCAGCACATTTCGCCTGCCGAATCCTTTACCATGTCTAAGCTTTAAATCCTTTGCAAGCTTTGCTAATAGCTCACTTCCGTATTCCGCACGTTCTTGTCCATGTTGCTCAAACTCAACAATGTGCCTGCCAATTTCCCAATTGGCTTTAACCAATTCAGTGTTCACTGCTTTTACAGCGTTCTGTCTGGCTGTTTCAATAGTTTGACCAATGCTGTTAAGCAGGTCGTTGTATTTATTCTTGGATGGCTTCATTACAGTTACTTATAAAGCAAAAATGCGAAATTTTCTTCAGCAAAATTGAAAATCTATTTATCTTTGTCCTGTTATGCCAGTTCCTCCTCTCCCAAACTCGTATTGGTGATGAAACTGGCTTTAGTTTTTTATACCTCCCGTGTCCGATTTATGCGGTTTTACTTTTTATATAATTAAAAATATATTCTGCATCAGTTTGATTTATCCGCAATTCTACCAAATTATCATTCGTGTTTCCATCGTGATAGAATGATATTTTTGAATTAAATATGCTTGGTATAAATCCTGTTGCTATAACTACAGATTTAATTTTTTTGTAATCAAAAATGTATGAAACGATACTTGAATTTGACTTTTGTATTATAATTAAATGATTTTCCAAAATAGCGACTAAGGCTTTCCCAGATTTAGAAACAAATTCAATTTTATCTTTATCAACAATTTTTCGTTTTAATTCATCAAATTCCTGTTTGTATCCCGAAAACCTTTGCTCATTTAAGTAACGTTTAATTTTGTCTGAATTATATTGTGATTCAAGCACTGATGCTAAAGATTCGCTAATTACGTCTTCGTTTTTTTCAGCAAATCCGATTTTTACCAATCTTGAGTTGCAATTAAAAAAGAAAGGATTTGTTCCAACCAATTTGGTTCGGTCATCGTTAGTGTCAGTTAATGCGTGGTCTCTTTGTGAAAAAATAATTTTGCTAAGATTGTTGCTAAGATTCATTTCTACAACAAATAAGTAGTTTTTTAATTCCTCAGGCTCTCCATAGTTTAATTTTTTATGATTTTCAATTTTAAAGCGGACACCATAAAGCAAATTGGTATCATTTGTAAAATTCAAGAAATCAATGTTAGCAGGATTCTCTTTAGAACGAAATTCAAAGTCTTCATTCGGGTAAAATTCTTGTATTATTTTTTTTCCATCTGGTATAATTTTTTTGTACACTCCAAAATTATTTAAACAGTCTAAAATTGTAATTTCAGAATGACCTATTAATGACTTATAAGCTGAAAAAGAAACTGCTAACAAATTGCCGTTCTCATTGAACTTTGCAGCTCTCAGGTGTCGTGTTTTATCTTCGTCTGGATAAGTATCGTCATTATATTCACTATATTTAATCAGCTCTTTCCAATTGTCATTAACTGAAAACACCGTAACGCTTTTCTCCAAACAAATCACCAATAACCCCGATTGGGTCGAATATTCAATATTTTTAATTTTTGAATGGAAATTTTTCTTGTGTAATATTTTAATCTGTTGTATGTCAGTAATAAATAAAGAACCTTTAGAATATCCAGTAAGCAGAATATTACCAGAAATAAATTTCATACAGGTTATATCCTCCGTAGAATCATATGAGGAAATTTGATTCCTTTGTCTGTTTCCTATCGCGTTTTCATTGAGAAGTTGGATGTCAAATACAAAGACATCTGTTTTTTTCTTTTCGGTACGCCAGTCATAATATTCAAAAGGAAGTGCTATGTTTTTTTGACTAGGGCTTATCGCAATTAAGGTTGGGTTTGCTAAATAATTCTTATCAATACTTTTCAAGAGGTTAAAATTTTGGTCAAGAAAATGCAAACCGTTACTTAGGACAACTATTGTTGAATTATCTGGAGTTATTTCAAAAAAATGCTCCTGCGTAAGAGAACGTTGGCACTGTCCAAGAATAGCGTATTCGTCCTTTTTAGGTTTATTATTTTCCATTGTTCTGCTGATTAAGTTTTAGTTTATTTGAAATTTCGCCCCAAACTATATCATCTATAAGTCCATCTTTACGCCATTTTCTAATGTCAGATAAGCCATCAAACGAGGACCGTAATGCAATTTCTAAAATCAAATATGTGGTTGAATTTTCTTGAATATTCTCAAAAAGTTGCTTGCGAATTTCAATTGGAACATTTCTGTTATCTCCACCAATTGTATTATGCAAATATTTTTCCACTTCTTTCGCATTTTCCTTACTCTTGCAAGTTATAATATATCGGCTAAAACTACCATTACCAAAAAGATTGTAAAGTCGCACAAATATTGCTTTTAAATGGTTTGTAGTTATCAGATTAGTATTGTCAAAAATAACTTTTGCTCTGTTTCTTCTACCATGTCCTAAAACAATTGGCATTTCATTGAATGTCAAAATGTAAACCATATAACCCTTTTGGGGTATTTCATTTATACTATGAGGATTAAGTACCCTATTGGGAAATAAATTATTTAATTTATTTTTCATCCTTTTATAAATATGATAAGCTAATTGTTTTTTTTGTTTTTAAAACTAAATCCAATTTCTGTTGTATTGTTGCTTACTTCCATATCATTAGGATTGTATATATCCGCTAATGTTGTAGCAGCATTTATTTTTGCTTTGAATCCTAACTTTTTGGAAAGTTTTTTTGCTTTCTCAATCTCTAATGCTTTAAATTCATACTTGGCAATTAGTCTGCCTTTCCTTAATAGAGCAGGGTCAATTTTCTTTAAGTCAGTATTAAATGAGCAAATAATTTGAATATTTAAACAGTCAGACAAAATTCCATCTGAAATGTTTAACAGATTAGAAACAGCTTTTCCATTGATGCCATCTCCTCTATCACTCAAAACACTTTCAGCATCTTCAATAATTATAATAGAGTTCGGTGATTGAGAAAGAATGGTTGTAAATTCCGCAGTAGCGATATGATGTGCATAGTTTGTTGGGATGAAAAGCATCTTTTTTGAAATGTTGCCAATTAAGTAACGGATGTATGAAGTTTTTCCTGTGCCTGGAATACCATGCAGTAATACAATTCCCTTACTTGTGTTTTTCAATTTCGATAAAATAAAATCATTAATTGGAGCAAAATCGTCATTGTAATTTTGTTTTATATCAATATCTGTTTTTTTTATTGAAAAACTCTTTACGTCCAAACCAAACTGCTCTTGGGTCAATAAATAGACGTTATTTGACGAGTCAAGTATTTCACAATCAAAAATAAATTTTTCAATTTTTTTAATTTCTTCGACTGATGTGGTTGAGTCATATAATATTTTAATTCCTACAGAGCCTTCATCCATACCATTGTCACAAAACAGAAATAAATTTTTATCAAGTAATATTAAATAACTGCTTAACATACTTTTAGTTGTTTTTTTTATAAATTCCGATTTTATAACTTTTTTATTTTTAAAGACTCCGGCAGATTCCAAATTGGCAAATAACATATCAACATCAATGTTTCTGTACATCTTAACTGATGAGATTGATTTATTTAAATGAAAAAATAATTGATAGGGTTGCATAAATCTTCCATTCTTATAAAAAGAAGGGATTTTACTTATAAGTGAATTAATGGAATTATAAGTCATACACAATTTAAGTTTATTTAATGTATCATTTGTTTTTGGGACGCTCCATGTGCCCAAAGGCGCATTGGCTGCATTTAAATCCGCCAGAACCGTACTTTCCTTTATGCTTTGAGATGCAGGAAGGACAAACCCTGTAATTGCATCGATTGCATACGAACCATGAAGTGTTGGCATATTCTTTTCCACAATTTTGGCATGAAATCCAATTGGGTTTCGACATAGAAATTATACTTAAAGTAAATGGTTAGTTTATTTTACTTCCGATGGAGATGAATAACCGTGAGCTTTTGGATATTGCATTTTAGCAATTTTTAAAGCTTCGGTAGAAGTTATTGCGTCAATATACACATATGTTGTTTGACTACTTTGTGTAGAAATTCCGATTTTCCATTTTTTTACTGTTGCCATAATATTGGGTTTTAGTTTATAAATCATTAATTTTTCTGTCAAATCAAAAATAATAGGAAATTAGTCAACTTCCTAACTCTGTGATTTTAGTGAGCTGTAGTGTTTTGCGAAAATGAATTGCTCATGTTTAAAGGGTTTTCAAGTGTGGAGTTTTTTTTAAGATAAAAATAAAAATTACTTTTTTTTTCATTTTTTTTAACGAAAGTCCCAATGATAATAACGAAGAGGGGTAGGGTGATTTTAGCTCTTTTGGTTGCGGAGCGGTTGCCTGTGCGATGGGGCAACCAAATGTGCTAAAATGTGCGGTTAGCATTTTTTCTTTTTTTTTAAGTGCGCTGGCAAAAAAACACAATTTTCTTTTTAGCGGTCGGTGAGTGTTCGCCCCTAAGTGTTATTAAGTCGTCCGATTTATTTTGGAACGAAATGTTGTTTTTACTATAAATTGTCTTGAAATGATGTTCGTTCGCCTTGTGTATAACTTACATATAGAACTGACTTTCTCACCCTTATCCAGCTATTTTAACCAGATAAGACTGAAAATCCATCTCTTAGCCAAAGGTAATTTTATTGCTTTAAATATCCTAACAATGAAGAGAGGCGGTTAAAAACGTCCGGCTTTGTAATCCCGATAACTATTCAGGAGTAATTCGCAGAAAAACTAAGGCTTCAGCTTCATATACTCTTCATACGGAATCCCCTTTTTGAACTCCTCAGAATATACATATTGCTTAATGTGCGCAGCCCAGGCGCGGTGGGATTTTTTATTGTCGAGCAGTGCGGAATCAAATGGTTTGCCAAAATGGATTTTGATGGTCTGTCCTTTTTGTTTGAACATTTCATCCGGCAGGAACAGCATTTCTATATTCGCTTTAATGCCAATGTTTTTGCGGATATTGGCAAAACGGTAAAAGAATTTGGAGTTTTCGCCTTCAATGTATACCGGTACAATCTGGCGCTTGTGATCAATGGCTTGTGTTACAAAACTTTTTTTCCAGGTAAGGTCTTTTATTTGTCCTTTTTGCTTGCGCGATACCAGTCCGGCCGGGAAAAAGATAACAGCATCCTGCGAAATCAGTATGTTCTCCATTACACGCAGGGAGCGGGCAGAGGTTGAAGTGATTTTGTTTACCCCAACAAAAACATCACCGTAATTTTTAAGGTTGTCAAGTACATCGTTCACTACAAAACGCACATCTTTGCGCACATCGCCCACAGCTTTGATGAGTGCCATTCCATCGAGTCCGCCCAGCGGGTGATTGGCAGCTACAATAATGCCGCCAGTTTTAGGAACATGATGAGAATTGATCGTTTCTATTTTGGCACCGAACTTTTCGAGGCCCTTTTTGTTGAATTCAAGCCCGTACTCATCTTTCAGCTCGTGCATCAGCTGGTTGATTTCATCCTCGTGCAGCTTTTTTTTCAGCCATACCAGCACAAATTTCGGCATCCATTTTTTTAATTTAGGAGCTTTCTCTGCTATTACTTTACTTACATCTATAAACTTCTTCTCTTTCATAAAATCAGATTTGTAAAGATAACATTATCCCAATATGCCGGTTTTTGTTAAAATCGTTGCAAATATAAGTTTTTCGGTAAAAATATAAAAAAGAGAAGTTAAGCGGGTGTACACCTATGGGAATCAACAGGAAAAAAATTATAAATAGGTTTTTTGTCCCTGGAGCCACACAAAAAATGGCTTTCTGCAACACAAAAAGCCATTTAAAAGCATCAAAACAGCGGGGGAGGGCTATTTTACAGCAGCATCGTTCTTTTTTAGTTCTTTTTCAAGGCTGTTTACCCGGTCGTTGAGTTTTTTCAGCCCGCGGAACAGCACATAACTTCTCTGGTAATCGCCAATGGCAAAGGCAGGGGAACCCTGCACCACCAGTCCTTCTTTATCAATAGTAGAGCCTACGCCCGACTGGCCGGCAATTTTAACTCCGTCAGCAACTTTCACATGGCCCACCACACCGGCTTGTCCGCCCATCATTACATTTTTACCTATTTTGCTTGACCCTGCCACAAAAGAGCCTCCTGCAAGAAAGGTGTTTTCGCCAATTTCCACGTTGTGGGCTATCTGTACCAGGTTATCAAGCTTTGCACCTTTGCGTATGGTGGTGGAGCCCATAGTGGCCCTGTCAATAGATGTGTTGGAGCCAATTTCAACATTATCTTCAATCACCACATTGCCAATCTGCGGCACTTTTTTATTGTCGGAATTCGGGGCAAATCCAAAGCCATCGCTGCCAATAACGGTACTGGCATGAATGATACAGTTATTGCCTATTACCGATTCGTGGTAAATCTTAACTCCCGCAAAAAAGGTGCAGTTGTCCCCTACAACCGTATTGTCCCCAATATAGCAATGCGGGTAAACCTTCACATTATTGCCGATTTTCACATTTTCGCCTATATAGGCAAAAGCACCGATGTAGCAATCCGTACCATATTTGGCGCTTGCCGATATAAAAGAAGGCTGTTCAATGCCTTTTTTGTTCTGTTTGGTGTGGTGGTACATTTCCAGGAGCTTTGCAAAGCTGCCATAAGCATCGTCCACGCGAATAAGGGTACAGGTAGGTTTTACCGGTTTTTCCAATGTCATTGTATGGTTTAAAATAACAATGGAGGCATCGGTTTCATAAATCATTGGGGTATATAAAGCATTTGCCAAAAACGATAATGTGCCGGTTTTACCTTCTTCAATTTTTGACAAGCCGGAAACTGTTACATTTCCATTTCCTTCAATCGTTCCGTTCAATAAGTTTGCTATTTGCTGTGCTGTAAATTCCATCCAAAAAATTATAAAGGTTGTTCTACCAAAGATAAAGCTTTTTTGTGAAGCTTATGTCCCTAAACGTGTTTATTTCATAACATTTTAGGGTTTTTACTGTACAGAAGCAGGCAAACAAATAAGCCTGTATACGCAAGTTCGCGATGGTGAATGGAAACCTATTCGGTGAATGGATGAAGGCAGTTTAATGACCATTTGAAAAAAACTTTATGTATAAATATTTGATAATTAGATGTTTATATTTATTGTTTGGTAGGGTGGATTATTTGACGTATCTTTGTGACCTTCATAAGAATATTGTATACATCAGTTTGTAGCCTGCCTTTTTAGTACAACCCGGTAACTTTTACTCTTTTCTCATTTAGCGATGGCTGGCAAAGCGCTCAGTCCGGTTTATTCTAATTTTTTTATTAATGACATTTACAGATTGAACTTTTCCGGCCAACAGGTTGTGGTGCCGGACAAAAAATAAATAACCTTCAACCAAACTAAATTAAACATATAATTAACCGCTCCGCAAAAGGAGCAACAAACAAAAAAACACAATGAGAACAGGAAAAGTAAAATTTTTTAATGAAGCTAAAGGTTTCGGATTTATCACAGAATCAACTGGCGAAGAAGTATTTGTACACGTTACAGGCTTGAATGAAGATATCCGCGAAAACGACACAGTTGTTTTTGAAGTGCAGCAAGGTCAGAAAGGCCTTAACGCAGTTAACGTAAGCTTAAACTAAGCTAAATTTAATGTAATAAAAGTGGCGGTTTCAAAACGTTGAAACTGCCACTTTTTTAATTTTTAGGGCACACACATGAGGCAATTAAAGATAAGCAAATCGATTACCAACAGGAATGCAGCTTCCCTTGATAAGTATTTGCAGGATATTTCCAAAATACCAATGATATCGGCTGATGAGGAAATAATCCTTACTCAAAAAATCAGAACGGGTGATCAGATGGCTTTGGAAAAGCTGGCTTCTGCCAATCTCCGCTTTGTAGTTTCTGTTGCCAAACAATACCAGAACCAGGGTATCAGCTTATCCGATTTAATCAATGAAGGAAATTTAGGCCTTATTAAAGCCGCTTCCCGCTTTGATGAAACAAGGGGATTTAAATTCATTTCCTATGCTGTGTGGTGGATCCGTCAGGCTATCATTCAGGCTATTTCCGATCAATCACGCATCATACGACTGCCTTTGAATAAAATAGGTGCCCTGAATAAAATCAGGAAAGCGCAAGGCAGCCTGGAACAGCAGCTGGAACGCAGACCAAGCAATTTTGAAATAGCAGAAATGCTGGAAATGACTGAAAGTGAGGTAAATGTAGCTGAAAACGCTTCGGGCTGGCATATTTCAACCGATGCCATGCTGCCAGGCAGCGAAGATTCTACTATACTCGAAATTGTTTCTGATCCTGATAACGATAAACCCGATGACGCATTGATGCTTTCTTCCTTACAGGCTGAAGTTCAGCGTTTTCTGTCGAAGCTGTCCGAAAGGGAAAGGGATGTGGTTGTGCTTTATTACGGTATTGGTAATACTACCGGCCTGTCACTGAATCAGATAGGTGAAAAATATGAATTGACCCGTGAACGGGTACGGCAAATCAAAGACAAAGCCGTTACAAAACTAAAGCACTCGCTGAAGAATAAAAACATACGCACTTTCCTCGATTATTAAAATCTGTTCCCCCCAGCGGCCTTACTGTAAATAACGGCTTGTTTTCTGCTTAAAATAAAAAGACCATTGCAAACACAAAGTTTACAATGGCCCTAACCTTTTTCAGTGACCCCGAGAGGAGTCGAACCTCCAACCAACAGAACCGGAATCTGTCATTCTATCCAGTTGAACTACGGAGTCATTAAATGGTGTGCAAAGATAATGCAAATACCGGTCAGAAAAACGCTTTTTATCGAGATTAATGAATTTATCCGGTTTCCTGTAATCATAGTTTGTGCTTTGTTTATTCGCACAGGTACATCCCGGTATTATTTTTTCATCCATACAATAAAAACAGTATTTTTATGTTTAGAAACTGTTTAACTCCGGAACGTTCCGGTTTCTTAATTTGCAGCGAATTTTAATTTTTGTATGAAACAAGTAGTACTGTTCATTATCACAATCATAGCCTCCCGCACTATCTCCGCACAGGGTGTCGGCATAGGGCAATGGGAAGATTTTTTATCTTATAAAAGTGGTATTTCGGTTGCTGAAGGTGGTGGAAAAGCGTATTGTGCCACTAAAAGCGGTATTTTTTCCCTGGATAAATCCGATAATTCCATCGAACGCCTTTCTAAGATCAACGGTCTGGCCGATGTGGAAGCAACAGTACTTGGCTATAACCACTATAGCAACAAGCTTATTATTGCCTACAAAAACTCCAATATTGATGTGATTGACAATGGTTTGATTACAAACCTGTCCGACATAAAACGCAAACCTATACTGGGCAATAAATCCATCAACAACGTTTATTTTATAAACCAGTACGCCTACCTGGCCTGTGGTTTTGGCATTGTGGTAATCGACATGAACAAGGTGGAGGTAAGTGATACCTATTATATTGGCCCTAATGGCAGTCCAATCAATGTACGCGACTTTACTTCGGATGCTGATTACCTGTATGCTGCAACCGATGCCGGAATTTACCGGGCTTCGGTAACGAATCCCAATTTAGCCAATTATTCGGCATGGTCGCTCATGAGCGGTTTACCGGGCGGGGTTTACAATACCGTTACCGAGTTTAACGGAAAAATTTATACAAACTTTTCTAAGTTAATGACTACCGGTGCCATGTACCAGGATACTGCCTATGTGTACGATGGTACTTCGTGGACATATTTTATGCCTCCAAATGGATTTACTATCAAGTCATTGAGAAAATGCAACGGCAATACACTGGTGATGACACAGTCCAGCGCAGTGCTTACCTACGATACCAATCTGACATTGAAGGAGTACATCAGCGATTATTTCAACAGCACTGCTACCTGCGAATTTGCTGTAATGGACAATTCAGGAAACATCTGGATTGCCGACAATAATTTTGGCATGGTAGGGTGGAGGCCGGGTATGGGAATATTCTCCTATCTTCCGGATGGGCCTACCAGTCCTAATGCTGCGGTAATAAACATTAGGGAAAATACACTTGCTGTAGCTCCGGGTGGAGGAGGGAACGGTTATTTCTCTGATGGGATGTATTCATATAATGGTACGTCCTGGATGAATGCAGATGGTAATTATCCTTCTGTTGTGAATTTAGATACTGTTACCAATATCAATAACGTGCTGGTTGACCCAAACAACCCCAAAAAGATATATGCTGCAACCGGACTGGTTGGGATTATTGAATTTAATGACGGTGTTCCAACCACGTTGTACAACCACACCAACAGCTCGCTGCAGCGGTTGACTATGCCTGGTTATACCCCAATTTGGACATCAGGGCTCGCATTTGATGGAATATCCAATTTATGGGTTGGTAATTCCGGTGTTCCTCTTTCTGTTTCTGTTAAAAAGAACGATGGCACCTGGCAGGCACTTGATTTTTCACCCATTATCGGCAATACGCCCGAAATAGGCCATATCCTTGTTGATCGTAATGATCAGAAGTGGATTGTACTGGCCCGTGGTGGTGGACTATTGGTATACAATGGCACTGCCTCTGCAAGCCCCAACAGTTCAAATGCTAAAAAGCTGACCACAGCAGCAGGTAATGGTGCTCTGCCAAGCAACTATGTGGTGTCAATGGCCGAAGACCTGGACGGTGAAATATGGGTAGGTACTGATAAAGGGATTACTGTATTCTATTCTCCTGAAAGCGTCTTTAGTGGCGACAATTTTGATTCACAGCAGATCCTGATTGAGCAGGATGGCTATGTGCAGATTTTGCTGGAAACCGAGCTTATTCAGTCAATAGCAGTGGATGGTGCCAACCGTAAATGGATTGCAACCCAGAATTCAGGTGTTTTCCTGATGTCTGCAGATGGAACACAGGAAATCCACCATTTTGATATCAGCAACAGCCCTCTGTTCAGCAATGACGTAAAATCCATTGCGATCAACCATCAGACAGGTGTAGTGTACTTCGGTACAACAAAAGGAATTATAGCCTACAGGGGTACAGCTACCGGGGGTGGTGAGTTTTTTACAGATGTATACTCATTTCCTAATCCTGTAAAACCTACCTACGATGGCCCTATTGCCATAAAAGGCCTGGTAAACAATACCATTGTGAAAATCACCGATATCAGCGGTTCACTGGTATACGAAACATTATCTGAAGGCGGACAAGCCATCTGGAACGGTAAAAACTTCAACGGGCAGCGCGTTAGCTCCGGTGTATACATGGTGTTTTGCGCCAGCCAGGACGGCACACAAAAAATGGTCAGCAAAATTTTGTTTATTAATTGAGTTTGAAGATTTGTGTTCACAGTAAGTCTTTGACAATTTGCAATATGTACATTTGAGAGACTTCAATTGGTTTCAGATAATGAATTCCAACTACCAGGTTATACGAAAACTATTTGTGAAAGAGCGCGTAAGGTTTGAACAAACGCGATGCCGTTGCGGTTGTGGGAAGGAGTCGTTTGTTCTTGTCCCGATAGCTATCGGGATTTTGGTTCTTTTTTTTCAAGAAAAAAGAGCAACACACAGTTTTGTGAATTTTAATTATTGCCCCTAATGCTCCACAAAACAAGTGGTATCGTACTTCACACTACCAAATACTCCGAAAGCAGCCTCATTGTTAAAATCATCAGCCCTGATTTTGGACTGAAATCCTATATTGTGAATGGGGTACGTAGTAAAAAGGCAAAGTTCAAGGCCAATATGTTCCAGCACCTTGCCCTGGTCGATATGGTGGTTTCCAACAATGAAAAAGCCGGGTTGCAGCGCATTTCTGAAATCACGGTACTTTATCCGTATACCGATATCCCTTACAACATTATAAAAAGCTCTATTGTTCTGTTCCTGAATGAAATCATTTACAAGGCTATAAAAGAAGAGCACCACCCGGACGAAAATATGTTTGAGTTTATAAAAAATTCATTGCAGCTGCTCGATCTCAAGTTCGACAGCTGTTCCAACTTTCATGTGTTTTTTATGATTCAGCTGAGCCGCTACCTGGGCTTTTTCCCCGAAGGTGAATATTCTTCCGGCAGTCCTATATTCGATTTGCAGGAAGGCCGGTTTACAGGTAAATTGCCCATTCACAGCTATTACCTGGAAGGTAGCCTGAGCAAATTACTCAGTGAATTTATCAGTGCGGACTACAGTACTATCCAGCAGCTGCAGCTGGATAAAACCCAGAGAAAAGAGCTGCTAAAGTCCCTTATCCTTTTTTACCAGTTGCACATTTCCACCCTTGGCGAAATCAACTCATTGGATGTGCTGGAGCAGGTCATTTCCTGAAAATTTAAGCTGCTGATGGTTTAATTTCCGCGCTGTTAAATTTTCTTAAAAGATTTGCAATTTTATTTTTTGTGCTGTATTTTTGAGTAAACGGTAATATCTAAATTCAAAAAATATGAAAAAAATATACTTATTTATCCTTTGTACCTCTCTTGCTGCTTTGGTTTCAAAGCAAATCAAAGCCGATACCATTACGGTAATGGTTACCAACAATGCCTTTTCACCAACTACCTTTTCAGCTGAAGTAGGGGATGTTGTTAAATGGGTGTGGGATTCAAACGGAATGGCACACAATGTTACCAGCGCCAGCCAGACAATACCAAACGGTGCAGCACCACTGGCTTCGGGAAATCTTACCAGTGGTACTTATATTTACAATATTACTGTAGAAGGAAACTATGGTTATGCCTGCACACTGCACACATTGAGCGGTATGGCTGCCGGCTTCCAGGTTGATGCTGCTAATGGTATTTCAAAACCAAATGTATCGGTAAGCCTGGGTATTTTCCCAAATCCTTTCAAAGAAAAAGTAACTGTAAAATACACGGGTGTAGAGTCGATACAAGTTGTAAACGTACTGGGTGAAAAGGTTAAAACCGTTGCGCTTTCAGCAACGGAAAACAAAACCGATGTGTATTTTGACGGACTTCCTTCGGGAATTTATTTCTTCCGTTTTTTACAGGAAGGCAATATTGTTGAAACAAGGAGGATTATAAAATCGGAGTAAAAACTTCTTTTAAATGTAGTTTAAACTGCTTGGAGCATCCAAGCAGTTTTTTTTTGTCAGATAATAAAAAAATGTATCTTTGATACTATCAAATGATACTATATTAAATGAGGCCACCCTATGAAATAACACCAGATATTTTGAAATTTATTGCCTCTATTTCCGAAAAGATAGGTGAAGTAAACGCAAAATATTTAAACAAGCAAAACCCCCAATTAAGAAAACAGAATAAAATAAAGACTATTCATTCTTCACTGCAAATAGAGGGGAACACACTTAGCCAGGAGCAGATCACTGCGTTGATAGAAAACAAACGTGTTATTGGACCTCAAAAGGATATTCTCGAAGTTAAAAATGCGATTGAAGTTTATGAAAACGTGTCCGATTTTAAATCAGTTTCGGAAAAAAGTTTTCTTTCTGCTCACAAAATCTTATTAAGTGGTTTAGTTCAGAATGCTGGGAGCTACAGAAGAAAAGGGGTAGGAATAGTAAAAGGAAGTGTCATTGAGCATATCGTTCCTCCTCATGAAAATGTTCCTTTCTTAATGAGGGATTTATTTGCGTATTTAAAAAGTAAGGATGAGATCGCCCTAATAAAAAGCTGTGTTTTTCACTATGAAATGGAATTTATTCATCCTTTTATAGATGGTAACGGAAGAATGGGAAGATTATGGCAAAGTGTTATTCTACTTGAGAAGTACCCGGTTTTTGAATTTCTCCCATTCGAAACGTTAATCAGTAAAAATCAATCAAAATATTATAAAGTACTTTCCTTATGCGATAAACAAGGGAAATCCACTTTATTTATTGAATTTATGCTTCAAATTATCGACCAATCTCTTGAAGAACTTTTGAATTACAAGGGCCGGATTCTCAAGGATATTGACCGAATCGAATATTTTATGGCTGGAGGAGAAAATGAATTCTCAAGAAAAGATTATATGAGTTTATTTAAAGAGATTTCGACCGCCACAGCTAGCAGGGATTTAAAGAAAGGGATTGAATTAGGTTTTTTTGAGAAAGAAGGAGATAAAACAAAAACAATGTATCGTAAGAGAAATTAACTCAGGAGGAACAGCTTGAATTGAATGGGTGTAAAGCTATATTCCGAAAAGTTAAATTTATTTTATACTATCAAATGATACTATCAAAAATCCCTTACATGGAACCATCAGAACTATTCCCCAACACCCACCAACTCATAATTTGTACTTCTTCCACCGCCCTGTTCTTTACGTAATACATTTTTGCTTATCAAATCCTGTATATCACGTAATGCCGTGTCGGCAGAACACTTGTTTATTTTAGCCCATTTGGAAGAAGTGAGTTTGCCCTCGAATCCGTCAAGAAGCTTATTGATAATCAACCGCTGCCTGTCATTAAGGGGAGTTGCGTTATGTGTCTCCCAGAACTTTGCTTTAAACAGTACTCTTGACAATGTATTGTTTGTGGCTTCCAGTGCACCGGACAGACAGTTTAAAAACCAAAGCATCCATTCTGTAATATCCAGATTGCCTTGCTGGGTTTTTTCAAGTATGTCATAATACTGGTTTCTTTCTTTTCTTATTTGAGAAGACATACTGTAAAAACGCTGGGAGCTGCCATCGGCTCTTGCGAGTTGCATATCAGCAATTGCACGGGCTATCCTGCCGTTCCCATCGTCAAAAGGGTGCATAGTTATAAACCATAGGTGAGCAATTGCAGCTTTAAGTACAGAATCCAGTTCATTTTCACTGTTAAACCAATGAATAAAAACATCCATTTCACTGTTTATAATTTCAGCAGGTGGTGCCAGGTAATGCACTCTTTCTTTACCGAGAGCACCGGATACAACCTGTATGGGGCCTGTTTCGTCTTTTCTCCATTCACCAACTGTAATTTTATACATCCCACTTCTGCCGCCTGGGAACAGAGCGGAATGCCAGCCAAACAGGCGTTCTGCGCTTAAAGGCAGGTTGTGCTGCTGTGTTGCATCAAGCATCATCTCAACAACACCATCAACGTTTCTATCCGATTGAATAAGCCCTGGAATAGCTATTCCCAAATGGCGGGCTACTGAAGAACGTACCTGGTCCGTATTAAGAATTTCTCCTTCAATTTCTGTAGATTTTAAAACATCTGAAGTCAGTGTTTCCAGAACAGCTTCTTCCCTTAACTGGAAGCCGAGTGCTTCCATTCTACCTGTTAATTTTCCCTGGTTATTCCTTACGTTACCAAGTAAAAACAGAAGTTTTGCATCGTCCCAAGTGAAACGAGGCCAGTCTTTGAGTTGATAGATATAAGAGTTTATTCTCCGCATAATATGCGGCAAATGTATGGCTTATTCTCCGCAAAATCAAATATTCTCCGCATTTTCTGCGGCAAATAAGGCGTTTATTCTCCGCAATCGGCAATTATCCCTTATTTCGTTCCGGTATCTGTCAACCTGTCCAGCACAGTTTGTATTAATCTTTCCACTGCCGGGTGGTAATCCTTGCTGTACTGCTTTGCTACCCTGTTTGCAATAATTGCGCATACAGTGCAGGTATTGTGTCCTAATAGTTTGCCTAAACCGTATAGAGCCGATGTTTCCATCTCAAAATTGGTGATGCGGTGCTCTTTGTAACGGAAATCTGTAAGCTGCTGGTTAAAATCTTCCACCCATGGTGTAAGGCGCAACTTACGCCCTTGTGGACCATAAAAGCCGGGAGCTGTAGCGGTAATACCTTTAATGAAGTCAAAGCCGATTTTATTGATTAAGGTTTCAGAACCCTTTACAGCATAAGGGTAAGGAAGGTTTTTGCTCCAGTTGGTTTGTTGTATAAAGGCCTCTGAAATTTCATTGTCGTTGATGGATTGCAGGTCCAGGTAATAGTTCATAAGCCCGTCAAATCCCAAACCATGCGTTGATACCACATAATTATCTACCGGGATATCTTTTTGCAAGGCTCCGGAAGTACCAATCCTCACAATATTCAGGCTTCTCTTTTTTTCCTTTATGGTACGGGTTTTCAAATCCACGTTTACGGCCGCATCTACCTCATTTACCAGGATGTCTATATTGTCGGTACCAATGCCTGAAGAAAGCGCCATGATGCGCTGTCCTTTGTAAGTCCCGGCATGGGTAATAAATTCACGGTTCTGTACTTTAAAATCAATGGTGTCAAAATTCCTGGAAACCAGCTCTACACGGCCCTGATCGCCTACAATAATAATATTGTCGGCAATAACTTCGGGAAGGAGTTTCAGATGATAAATACTTCCGTTAGGATTTAAAATAAGCTCGGTTTCAGGAATGATAGTACTCATATTGCTTTTCTTTTAAAGGATTTCGTAAATTTGCTCTTAATATTCAAAAATTCACATATAATTTAGCCCAAAAGTATTCAAAATTTATGATTCAACATACCAATAAAATTTTAGTTCCGGTTGATTTCTCTGAGCAGTCACTGATTGCATTGGACCAATCCTATAACCTGGCAAAAGAATACCATGCCGAAATCACGTTGTTATATGTAATTGAAGATAATGGTGTATTTGCAAAGCTGTTTTCAAATGAGCAGCACGAAGACATCCGTAAGAATATACAGGATCAGCTCGACACACTGGCGGCCGATGTAGAAAAAAAACGCCAGATTACAGTAAATACCCTGATTGCAAGGGGCACTATTTATGAAAAGATTGCAGAAGTAGCAGAGCTAATCAACGCTACAATGATCATAATGGGTACCAATGGCAGCGATGGAAATTTGAAAAAGCGCTTTATTGGTTCCAACGCACTTCGTGTAACCCGCGAATCAAAAATACCGGTGATTACCATCAAAGGCAAGCACCACCGCAACGGCTGCAAAAATATTATTCTTCCCTTGGATCTTACCAAAGAAACACGCGAAAAAGTGACCAAAGCTGTGGAACTATCCAAATTGTTCCACGGTGCTGCGGTAAGAGTGGTATCGGTACTGTTTACCACAGATGAGTTTCTTGTTAACCGCCTTACCCGCCAGCTGGGACAGGTAAAAGCATTTCTTGAAAAAGAAGGTGTTGAATGCAGTGCCGAAATCATAAAAGGCATGAAAGGCAAAGAAACCCTGGCCGAAAATGTGATTGAGTATGCAAAACAGGCAGAAGGTGATTTGATCATGATCATGACACAGCAGGAGGTCGACTTTACCGAGCTTTTTATTGGTTCTGCCGCACAGGAAATTATCAATCATTCGCCCATTCCTGTATACAGCATCCGCCCTATTAAGAGAAAAGATACTACGGTTTTTGTTCCATATTAGTTCTGCATTGCAGTTGGCAATACTTGGTTTGCATTAGGCAATAAAAGAGTTAGCAATAGACAGTTTGCAGTTAGCAATTTTTTTGTTAGGTCAAGTGCGTTGTCTGTCTGAGCCTGGTCGAAGACTGTGGGTGGGCTGGATTGTAGGTTTAGGAGTAATTGGATTAGTATTTAGTAGATTCGTAACCATTCGTTTATTAGTAACCAAAGTATGAAAACTTTATATCTTGTTCGGCACGCAAAATCGGAGTGGGAACATGGCCATATCCCGGATATCGACAGGCCCCTTAATGCCCGTGGATACCGCGATGCGGATGCTATGAGCAAGCTGCTGAAGGAAAAAAAGATTGTTCCGGATCTCATTGTTACCAGTCCTGCCGTGAGGGCCATTACAACGGCACTTATTTTTTGCCGTAATTTTCACATGAACCCGGCTGATATTTTAATTATTCCAGATTTATACGAGTCTACGGTTAAACAATATACTCAAAGTGTTTCCCGTATTGATAATAAGTACAAGCACGTGATGCTTTTCGGGCACAACCCGGTTATTTCCAATTTTGCCAACAGCCTTACCACCTCATTTACCGAGGGGATGCCAACCTGTGCCATTGCCGGTATCCATTTTCATGAGAATAAAAACTGGGCCGATTTCAATAGTGCTCGGGGCGAACTTATACTGTACGACTTTCCTAAAAACAACCATTTAAACGACTAGGAGCCTGCATAAATTTTAACAGGCTCTAAAGGTTAATTAATTGTTAAGCTTTTGTTGAAATTCACTTAACAAAGTGATTGGTGCCGGCATTGGCACTAATTTTACGTTTGGCATTAATAACCAATATAAATTCAGCCAACCAAATGAACAAAAAAGAGCTACGTAAAGAACTTACTTTGAGTATTTTAAAAGAAATTGAAGGGATTTTAGGTAAACACAATTTCAAAGCATCGCGCAGTATTAGAAAAGTGGCCCGTGAAGCATCTAAAACAGTCGCAAAAAAATTCGTGAAGGCTTTAAAAAGATTTCCTGTAAGTAACTCTGTATCAGTGATAAAGGTTGCAAAAAAATCAGCAGAGGTATCAAAGCCAGAATCTGTTCTCCAAAATAGAGCCGCTGTTCCGGTGGCTAAAAAAAAGGTCGTACCTTTAAAATCAAAAGTTAAGAAATAATTCACATTCGCTTTTTCTTTTCTTTATCTGAAGAATTTACTTTTGGGAAATTTTTCAGATGGTAATTTAATGCGTGCTGAATATATATGAAAGGGAATATTGTTTTAATCAATCGTGAATTAAGCTGGCTTGCGTTTAACGAGCGTGTGTTGCAGGAAGCCGAAGACAAAACCGTACCATTAATTGAGCGTGTAAAATTCCTGGGTATTTTCTCCAACAACCGCGATGAGTTTTTCAGGGTGCGTGTAGCAACTCTCAAACGTATTGTAAAATTTCCCAAAAAAACAGAGCGTTTTACAGGAGAAAATCCTGAGCGATTGCTTACCAAAATTCAAAAGCTGGTTATTGAACAGCAGATAAAATTTGAGCAGGTATACCAGCGTATTATCAGGGAACTGGGCCAGCATAATATTTTTATTATTGATGAAAAGCAGGTAAACAAAGAGCAGGGGGCATACATCAAAAAGTATTTTCACGAAACGGTTTTGCCTGCCATTTTTCCAATCATGGTGGATAAAACCTCTTCTTTTCCTTTCCTTAAAGATAAATCAGGCTACCTGATTATAAAGCTGGGACGGAGACAGGCAATTAAGAAAAACAAATACGCTCTTATAGAAATCCCTACGGATACCATTTCCCGCTTTGTGGTTTTGCCAAAAGAAAGGGATAAAACATACATTATCCTTCTGGACGATGTAATACGTTATTGTCTGGAAGATGTATTCAACAACTTTGCCCACGATTATATTGAGGCTTACAACATAAAACTGACGCGTGATGCAGAGCTCGACATTGACAGTGATCTTACTAAAAGCTTTGTTGAGAAAATATCGAAAGGGCTGAAGGCCCGTAAAAAAGGGCAGCCGGTACGTCTTGTTTACGATAGCCAGATTGCACCGGACATGCTTGCCCTGGTAATGAAAAAGATAAAGCTGGGCAAGGAGGATAACCCCATTCCGGGCGGGCGCTATCACAACTTTAAAGATTTTATTTCTTTTCCAAATGTTGGTGGTGCTAACCTTGTGTATAAAAAAATAATTCCTTTAAAACACCCGGATCTGCCCAATGGCCAGTCATTAAAGGATCAGCCCAGCTTTTTTGATGTATTAAAAAAGAAGGATGTCCTGCTTACATACCCTTATCAGACTTTCGACCATATCATTGATCTCCTTCGTGAAGCATCCATCGATCCCAAGGTGCAGTCTATTAAAATTACATTGTACCGTGTAGCTAAAAATTCAAACATTGTAAAAGCGCTTATCAATGCTGTAAAAAACGGTAAAGATGTAACAGCAGTGGTGGAGCTCCAGGCGCGGTTTGATGAAGAGGCCAACCTGTATTGGGCCAACAAGCTGCACGAAGAAGGTGCAAAAGTGATTTACGGTGTTCCGGGCTTAAAGGTGCATTCCAAAATGTTTTTAATAACACGTAAGGAAGGCAGCAAAGTGGTGGAATATGCACACATAGGTACCGGTAACTTTAACCGCGATACAGCCGGAATATATACCGATTACAGCCTGCTTACCCTGGATACCCGTATTACCGAGGAAGTGGCACGTGTTTTTTCATTCTATGCCGATAATTTAAAAATAGGGGAGTATAAGCACCTGCTGGTGGCCCCGTTTTTTATGAGAAAGCACATCACACAGCTCATCAACAAGGAAATACAGTATGCGCGCAAAGGCAAGCCTGCTTCCATCATATTGAAGCTGAACAACCTTGTGGATCCTGAAATGATTAAAAAGCTGTATGAAGCAAGTTCGGAAGGCGTGAAGATAAAACTGATTGTTAGGGGGATATGCTCCCTTGTGGCCGGAGTAAAGGGTTTGAGCGATAATATAGAGGCCATTAGTATTGTTGATAAGTTTTTAGAACATAGCCGTGTGTTCATATTTTGTAACGGTGGCGATGAAAAATATTTTATATCTTCGGCTGACTGGATGGGCCGCAACTTCGATTTTCGTTCAGAAGTGGCAGTCCCTATCTATAGTGCCGAAATTAAACAGCAGATACAGGCAATGATTGACCTCCTGTGGGCGGACAATGTAAAAGCAAGGGTGCTGGGCAGTGAGCAGAAAAATGAGTACCGGAAAAAGGACCATAAGCGTAAAGTACGTGCACAGGAGCTGATTTACAACCTGTTAAACTCTAAAAAGATTAAGTAAAAGATTGAAATTTGCAGCGATTGATATAGGTTCAAATGCAGTAAGACTGCTGCTGAGCAATGTTTATGACGATGGTCATGTAACCCATTTTAAAAAAGCAGAGCTGATACGTATTCCCATCCGTTTAGGGGAAGATTCCTTCCTCCACGGTAAGATTTCTGAGGAAAAAACCGAAAAGCTCGTATCGGCCATGAAAGCGTTTAAAAACCTCATTGAGGTTTACGATGCTATTGATTACAGGGCTTGTGCCACTTCTGCCATGCGTGATGCAGACAACCGCTGGGATGTGATTGAAAAAGTGAAGAAGGAGGCAGGCATCAGAATCGAAATCATTGATGGCAAAACAGAAGCGGATATTATCTACGCCAACCATATTGCCGAACACCTGGATAAAAGCCATTCCTACCTATACATAGATATTGGCGGTGGCAGCACGGAAATCACCTTGTTTTCAAAGAATAAGGCTGTTGTATCGCAATCGTTCAATATCGGTACCATTCGTTTGCTTCATGAAAAAGTAGACAAAGAATACTGGAACTATTTTAAAAACTGGGTACGTGAAATTACCAAGGGCTATAAACCACTCATTGCCATTGGTTCCGGTGGTAATATCAATAAACTTTTCAGGATGTCGGGGCGTAAGAACAACAAGCCAATCCCCACTTCCAAATTAAAGGATTTATATGAGCTTATCGACTCGTATACCTATGAGGAGCGAATCCGTGTGCTGGGTCTTAACCCGGACCGGGCTGATGTGATTATCCCAGCCTCTAAAATTCTATTGTCCGTCCTCAAAAATGCCGAAATAGAAAAATTGCTTGTTCCGCAGATTGGTCTTTCCGATGGTATTGTGCACCAGCTGTACGATAAATACAAGGAAAGAAAGGCAGTGGAGAGGGTGTAATCTTTTATCCATTCGTTATTGTTTAATGTGGGCTGTCAGTCTGAGCCTTTCGAAGACATGGGCAGGCTTACATACAAACTAAATAAACAGGCGTTATCGGGAGTGAGATTGCTTCGCTTGCAACGTTATGCTGTTAATAACTGACAATCAAATGTTAGTAATTTTTATATGATTTAAATTGTTGAAAATCAGTTAGTTGTTGCTTAAATTGTCATTTTAACAAATTTTGTATTTGTTTCGGGAACCTCAAAAAGTAACTTCGCGTCAAGGTTAACGTTTTAGAACCACACAGATGTTTTTAATATTTTAACTTTAATACAACACCCCCATGTTTGAATTAAGTAAAAATATTCTGGAAAAAGTGAGCTTTGATAAAGCGCTTTTCCGCAAAGAACTTACAAAAGCCATGCAGTGGCTCAAGCCGGAAGAAAAAATGTTATTGATAGTATGGTGCATCAGCACCTTCGGCAATAAATACAGCGATGTGATTTCGGAAGTTTCCAAGAACGTTACGCGTTCCTGATAAAATCAATATTCCGCTTCAAACCACTGAACTTTGTGCGTTTCACTGCCGAGTCCTTAAACACGCGTTTAAAGGTGTCTTCGGTCAGTTCCTGCCAGTCGCTGGCGGTCATGTCCAGTAGTTCCTTATCGGGCTGAAAATGAGGCTCTTTGTGTGGTTTTGAGAAGCGGTTCCAGGGACATACATCCTGGCACACATCGCAGCCAAACATCCAGTTGTCGAACCTGCCTTTTACATCGTTGGGAATATTTTCTTTTAGTTCTATGGTAAAGTAGGAAATGCATTTGCTGCCATCCACTACGTAAGGTGCAATAATGGCATCTGTAGGGCAGGCATCTATGCAGCGGGTGCAGCTGCCGCAATAATCTTTTATGGCGCCATCGTATTCCAGCTCCAGGTCAATGATCAGCTCGGCAATAAAAAAGAAAGAGCCGCTGCTTTTATTGATAAGGTTGCTGTTTTTGCCAATCCAGCCCAAACCGCTTTTTTTCGCCCATACTTTGTCCATTACCGGTGCAGAGTCAACAAACACACGTCCATCCACATCACCAATATTTTCGCGGATATACTCCAGCAGTTCATTCAGCTTTTCCTTGATCACAAAGTGATAGTCCTTGCCATAGGCATATTTGCTGATTTTAGGAGCTTCGCTGTCGGTTTGCGTTTCGGTTGGGTAGTAATTGAGCAGGAGAGATACTATTGATTTAGCACCCGGAACAAGCAGTCGTGGGTCCAGCCGCTTGTCGAAGTGGTTCTGCATATAGCTCATTTGCCCATGCATGTTGTTATTCAGCCACTTTTCCAGCCTGGGAGCTTCTTCTGCCAGGAATTCAGCCTTGGAAACACCACAATACTCAAATCCCAGCCTTTTTGCTGCCGATTTGATTAATTGGGTACGCTGGGTAATAATGGGGTTCATGGATAAATTACATACGGAATAACTGCAGACTTGTTGCATTTACCAAAGAAATCAAATTTTTGCGGGTTTTGACCTTACTATAGGTTTCGGTGCGCTGCACCTAAAAAACACCTCTCATTTCGCGCTACAAATGTTTCGCGGCTCTGCCTACAAATGCGATATAATTCTTTACTAAAAAGCAATGCTGGCTTATCTTCAAACCAAAAAAGCGGCAGGGCCGCGTAATCTTTGTAGATAAGTATAATTAAATTCAGAAAAGGTGCAGCGCACCGGAACATTTTAAAACCCCTTGTTTGGGGCAAGCCATCTCAGAAATGAAAATAAATTGTAAAGTGCCTTCAAGATTTACTCCCTTATAAAATCTTCCAGTGTAATTGCCAGGTCATTCAACAAAACAACCCTTTCTGAAGCAATTTTCTTTTTGGCCTCTTTTACTTTTTTGATCCCGTCCTCCACCTGTTTTTTGTCAAAAGGGCCTTCCATGGTAGATATTACGGTAATGGCTTCCAAAGAAACCAGGTAATCGTCATCAATGGCAAGAAGTATAAAGAAAGGAAGGTATTTGCTGAAATTGATTTCGGACTCCCAGCAGGCAGCTACCAGTTTGTGACGGTTTTCTTTGGCTTTAGGACTGGCAATGGCAAGCAGCAGCAGCTCTTCGCCTTTTTCTTTTTTCAGGGTTAAAAGTGCCTGCTCTTTTATATCCCTGTTTGCTGTGTCTGTAATGAGAGTAATAAGGCTGTTCACCTTATCCTCATCTACGGCAGGGGCATCATCCACATCCTCTTTCCCGACAATTTTTGTAATATATTCTTTGGGGTCGAAATATTTTTTTAAATCCTCTTTTTCTTTGTTCTCTTCCATTGCACTTTTCTTTACTCGTTACTTCAGCTCAAATGTAGATGTTCCGTCCAGCACACCATCGTTGTATATCTCTGCTTTATAGCTGCCTTTTTGAAGCTTTTCTGCTGGCTTATAATCAATGCAGAGCATCATTTCACGGCCGATAAAATTTACTTCTGATTTTGCGGAATAAGGTATTTTTTCGCCTTTGTATTCAAATACATTGTCTTTGCCATTTACCAGCACATTGCCGGCATTATCCAGCAAACGGACATACACTGTTTTTTTGCCCATTTTTGCCGTTGTGTTTGGGGTGATGGAGAAGCAGGAGCGCACTATTTCAGAGCCGTTCACATCAGCAGCCACCACAATATTGTTTTTAGTATCCAGTTTTCCGGCACGCGCAATAATGTCGTCAATATGGAGTTCTTTCTGCAGCTTTTTTACGTTTTCGGCAAGTGCTTCATTGTTCTGTTTCAGGGCAAAAATTTCTTCCTGCATGGTTTTTTTCTGCTGGTAAGCATACCATGCTGTTCCGGCTGAAGAAAGCAACAATACAGCGCTGGCAGCAATCCATACCATTGGTTTTTTGCCTTTGGCAGCAGCTTGGTGCTCCTGTACAGGAACAGTTTTCAGGGTAGCCTGCTGTGGTTCTGGGCTTACGCGCTCATTGCTATCCGGCAGGGTAACGGCAGGTGCCGGGTTCTGAAGCTGTTCTGAAGCTTCTTCTTTTACAAAATAATGCGTTTTGTGTGCCGGGTAGCTTCCCACCGGAAGAGTAGTTTTTACAGGAGCTGTTACTTCCTGTTTATTTTCTACCGTATTTTCAGTTTTACTTTCAACCTTATTTTCAGGCTTGTTTTCAATAACATTTACCGGCTCGCGACCGGTAACCGGAGGGACAACCACATTCCTTAAAGTATTTACAGGGGTTGTATCTGTTTGTATATCAGCCGGTTGTTGTAAGGTAATAGTTTTGTGATCAGGATAGGAATTGTTTCCTGTAACTTTATGAAGTGCAGAGGTAAAGGATGTTTCCGCCTGGTTTATTTTGTCGTTTACAGTATTTTTAGTATTCTGAATTTTGTCCTCAACTTTTTGTATACCAGACTGTTCCTTAACCTGTTCGGTCGTTTTTTGAATAAAGGAATCCAGTTTATTGCCTGGTTTTTCATTTACCAGGTCGGTGCCTTGTTTTAGTATATCGTCAACCTTGCTAATTCCAGTCTGTTCCTTAACCTGGTCAGTTGTTTTTTGTATAAAAGAATTCAGCTGATCAGCCGGTTTGTCTTTGAGCAGGTTGCTGCCTTGTTGTATGGCATCATCCAGCTTTTTAACAACTGGCTGCTCTGTCAGTTTATCAGCAACATTTTTAACTGCATCGTTTGTGCTTAAGCCCGGAGCGATTGAATCCAGCTTATTAAAAGTATTTGTAATTGTTTGTTTTACAGGCTCTTCCTTCTTTGTGTCATTGTTCAAAGAAGCACCACCAAGATCAATGGTTTTATGTGCCGGATAGCTCGGTTTGCTATTTTCCGGCACAACCACTTTTTTTATTTCTGCGACTATTTTATTGTCTTTAACAAGTTCTTTTGCAGCATCCTTTACAGCTTCTTTTACTACCGTTTGTGCAACATCCTTATTGACAATAGCTTTCTCCTCCACAAAACTTATTGTTTTGTGCGCTGGATAGCTGTTGCTGGGAACAGCCGTTATTTTATTGGCGGGTGTTGTCAAAATCTAAACTTTTTCAGCTAATTTATTATAAGGATCCACACCAATTTTATCTGGTTTTTGGTCCAATGTAAGGCTAAGGGCAGTAACAGTTTTTGTAAACCTGTATGCTTTCAGATAAATTTCCTTGCCGTTTTTAACCATACCTATCTGTATTTCATCGTTGATGGTTTCTTCCTTTTCTTTACCTGTTTTGCTGTCTATAACAAACTTTTTAGCTGTTACGGTCATGCCTACTTTAAAGGTAGCTCCTACAGGGGTACACGAAACATTGCTCAGGCGAACTTCATAAAAAGGACCACCTTTTAATGCCGGTGTGGAAACCGCAGCAGCTTGTTTCTGAGCAGCGGGAGGAACAGGGCCTTTGGCATCAGCAGGTTTTTCGGAAGCTTTCGTGCCCTGCATGTGCTTTAGGTTAAGGCCGTACATCACCACAAAAGCAACTGGGAACAGCAAACCAATAATGGTCATACCCATACCACCAACAAATCCAAATCCCATTATTATTGGCAATACAGCCTGAATGATTTCAAGTGGCGCATAAATGAAGTATCCTAATTTTTTGCGCTTCCACATCAGGATTACTCCCGCAAGAATAGGCAGGTTAAGCAACAGCTGGATAAGTGTAACCCAGGCCATTGTACCAGGACTTACTCCTACAGCATCTGCGGTAGCATCCACTGCGTTTTTTAACCCGTTTGCGGTAGCTGCAGCGTTCAGTGTATCTGCCAGGCTGGCTGCAGCTAAAAAGCCTAAATAGGCAATTAGAAGCAAGACGATACTTAATCCAATTCCTACAAATGACAGTATACAGAGAACAGTTAGAAATGTGGGTCTTTTTGCTGGGAGTGTTGAATCGGTTTTTACAGGTTCCATAATTATCTGAAGTAAATGGTTTACGTTTTTGCCATTATTTATGGCAATGCTACAAATATATTAATTTTTAGATAAGTACTTTAAAAAGCAATCATTGCTTCTGATTATTCTTTTGAGAAGCAGGAAGGCTGAGCAAAATTGTACTCAAAGGGGAATTGAGATGCTGGTATATTTTTTTTAAGGTAATGCCTGTAAAAACATATAAAAAATTCACTATTAAAATGGCAAAACAAAGAACACAACAATGGGGTTCAGGTCCTGCGGGCAGGAATTCCAATGGCCGTTATACAAACGAAAACAATGGCCGTCAGCAACAACGCTATTCCAGAAATTATGGTACAGGCTATTCAGTAGCCGATGATGACAGATATGAAAACGAAGATGAGTACCAGGATCAATGGGGTGCACGCGGAGAATATGAAAATGATTATGACGATGAATTTGAAGACGAGGACGATCACCGTTATTCATCTTATGGACGTTATGAAGATGAGGAAGAATATGGCGATGATTATGTAGACGATTATGAGGATGAAGGTTATAGAACAGAACGCAGGGGCCGTGGCCGCCAGGGTTTTGCCTCTATGGACAGAAGGCAGGTGCGCGAAATAGCCCGTAAAGGTGGCAGGGCATCTCAGGGAGGTTCTTCCTACAACCAGAACGAGTATGAAGCCGGATGGGGCACTGGCAGCAGCGGCTCTCTGGGCGGCAACTGGAATGAAGGCCGCAGAGGTCGCGGAGGCAGAGGTTTTGCATCCATGGACAGGGAAGAAGTGAGAAAGATAGCCCGCAGGGGGGGCCGTCACTCTCACGATAATTCATCCAATGGTGGTTCGTCCAATGGTCGGAGCAATGGCCGCAGAACGCGTTCATCATCTAATGGCAATGGTCATAGCCAGGGTTTTGGCTCCATGAGCCGCGGCAGGGTGCGCGAAATAGCGCGCAAAGGTGGTAACGCTTCCCATGGTGGTTCTTCCAACGGAAGAAGCTCTGGCAGAGGCCGTAGTTCCGGATCGCGTTCACGCACCGGTTCTTCCCGCAGCCGAAGCAACTATTAAAGAATTATACAGGTAAAGGATTAGCGGGGATCGTCCCGCTAATTTTTTATTGAAACACACAAAAAATATAAAACCATGAAGCCGATGTCTACGGAAGCATCCAGTCCTGCTAAGAAGCAAGGTGCTGCACAAGTCCAAAATACTAATGGAAGGAAGCCGGTTGGAGGAAAGGAAAAAGTAAGTAAAACGCTGAACGAGCTTTTTGTTGAAGAGCTGAGAAACATTTACAGTGCTGAGCTGCAATTGCTTGAAGCCCTGCCCGAAATGGCAAAGGCTGCATACAGTGAGGATTTGCAGGATGCCTTTGAATTTCATCACCAGCAAACAAAAAGGCAGGTGGAGCGGATTGAAAAAATAGCGGATCGCCTTCGCATGAGTAAAATGGAGGAAAGCACCTGCAAAGCCATGCAGTGGCTTATTGCCGAATGTGTGCAAGTCATTGAAAGGTTTGAAGAAAGCCCTGTGCGCGATTCGGCACTTATTATTGGTGCACAAAAGATTGAACATTATGAGATTGCATCGTATGGTTCGCTGCGTGAACTGGCAGATGTACTTGGGTATGCAAAGATTGCCGAGCTCCTGGACCGTACCCTGGAAGAAGAAGAAACAATAGATAAAAACCTTAGCCTTATTGCCCAGGACATAAACGATGATGCTTACGAACTGGAGCATGAAAAGGTCTATTAAAAACAATAATTAAACTAAATAAAACCAAAACAAAGAAATGAAAAGAACATTCTACATGGCTTTCGGAGCCATCGCAATTATATCAGGTAGTATTTTGAGCAGCTGCAATACAAGCCGTCAAACAGAGGAAACAGCAGAATATGAAAATACTGAAACCCCGATAATGAATACCGATACAACAGGTTCCATGAATATGGATAATAACCGTGGTAACAATACTGACAACATGGGTACGGGTACAGACTCAATCCGTGCCATAGAGTAATAAAATGTAATACTTTTGCGAAAGGAGAAGGGCTATGAGATCACTATGGACAGGTGCAATAGGTTTTGGGCTGGTAAACATACCGGTTAAAATGTACAGCGCTACAGAAAGCAGCAGTCTGGACCTGGATATGCTGGATAAAAAGGATCATTCCAACATCCGGTTCATGCGTGTGAATGCAGAAACCGGTAAGGAAGTGCCCTGGGAAAACATTGTAAAAGGCTATAAAATGCCGAATGATGAATATGTAGTGCTAAGCCCAAAGGATTTTGAGCAGGTGAGCGCCAAAAAGAGCAAAATCATTGAAATAACCGATTTTGTGAAGGAGCAGGAAATAGAGAGCATGTATTATGAAACTCCTTATTACCTCGAGCCTGACAAGTCAGGTGCCCGTGCCTATGCCTTGCTGCGGGAAGCATTGCGGAAGACCGGAAGGGTGGGTATTGCCACTTTTGTGATGCGCAGTAAGGAAACACTTGCAGTGCTCAGGGCCAGTGAAAAAGTAATTGTGCTTAACCGCATACGGTTCCACCAGGAAATACGTGATCCCGCTGAGCTTGATCTGCCTGCCAAAGCCGAAATAAAAGCCAATGAGCTCAAAATGGCTGTTTCGCTCATAGAGCAGCTTTCAGGAAAATTTGATATCAGCCGCTATAAAGATACCTATTCAGAGGGCCTTTTAAAGCTCATTAAAGCGAAAGCGAAAGGAGTGAAGCTCAAAGAGCCGGAATTGAAAATCATTCACAGCAAGTCCAAGGACCTTATGGAGCAGCTGAAAGCCAGCCTGAATACCAAACGTAAAAAAGCATCGTAAAAAAATTTATGGGATTACAGCTGTATAACAAAAAACGTAATTTTAAGGAAACACCCGAACCCAAAGGAAAAACGGCCAGGTCCAAATCGAAATTATCTTTTGTTATACAGCGCCATAAGGCTTCCCATCTGCATTATGATTTCCGCCTGGAGCTGGACGGTGTGCTGAAAAGCTGGGCGGTGCCTAAAGGTCCTTCGCTGAACCCTGCCGACAAGCGGCTGGCAATGATGGTGGAGGATCACCCTTACGATTATAAGGACTTTGCAGGCATTATCCCGGAAGGCAACTATGGAGCCGGTATTGTGGAAATATGGGACGAGGGTTACTTCTCGGATCTGGATAATTCAGAAAGGGCAGTGGCTGAAAAGAAGCTCAGGGCCGGGCTTCATGCGGGTAACCTCAAGTTCAGGATGTATGGCAAAAAGCTGAAAGGCGAATTTGTGCTTGTAAAAGTAAAAGGCAGAGGTGAAAATTCATGGCTGCTGATAAAGCACAACGATGAATATGCTGTACATGAGCCGTACAACAGTGAAGATCAGACACCTGCGAATTCGCCAATCAACAAGTGGCTGAAAGAGCATAAGGCAGGCAAACAAAGCAGGCGAAAGGTGCTCAATAAGCCGTCCGTTGCAGCTGTTGCAGCTGAACCCACAAAAAAAAAGTCCAGAAAATATTTACCCGCTGAAACAAGAAAGCTTAGTGACTATATAAGCCCCATGCTGGCCAGGGAAACAGAAAGCCCATTCAGTGATAAGGACTGGGTATATGAAATAAAATGGGACGGTTACAGGGCCATTGCTGAGGTGGACGAAGAGGAGGTGAGGCTCTATTCCCGCAATGGAAACTCATTCAATGCATCATACCCGATTGTTGTACAGGCGCTAAAAAAGCTGGGTATCCGGGCTGTACTGGATGGTGAAATCACGGTGCTGGATGAGGAAGGCAAACCCAGCTTTCAGCTGTTGCAATACTATGGCAGCGATAGTACTTATCCTATTCGTTATTATGTATTTGATTTGCTGTCGTTAAATGGCCAAAATACCTGCGATTTACCACTTACCGACCGTAAAAGCCTTCTGAAAGAGCTGTTGTCGGGCAATGATGAGGTAATCCACTATTCAGAGCATATTGAAGAGCGGGGACTTGAATTTTTTGATGTTGCACGTGAACAGGAGTTGGAGGGTATAATGGCCAAAAAGGCCGATTCCCTGTATACTCCCGGAGTGCGTACGAGCGAATGGCTTAAGATAAAGCACCATAAATCGCAGGAGGCAATTATTGCAGGCTTTACAGCACCTACTGGCGGTAGAAAACACTTTGGTGCATTGGTTTTAGGGGTTATGAATAAAGGCAAGCTAACATACGTGGGCCATACCGGTTCGGGCTTTAGCACACGCAGCTTAAAAGAAATGAGTGAACTGCTGAAGCCCCGTATCATCAAACAATCGCCCTTTGAGGAAAAAATAAAAACCAATATGCCTGTAACCTGGGTAAAACCCGACCTGGTGTGTGAAATAAAATACTCGGAATGGACAAAGGATGGGCGCATGAGGCACCCTATTTTCCTTGGCTTAAGAAATGATAAAACTGCAGATGAGGTGACAACTGAAGCTAAAAAAACGGTGCAAAAACCTGCAAAAAAAGCTATGAGAACGACTGAAAAAGCTGTTTCTAAAAAGGCTGCTCCTTCAAAGAAAACCATCAAAAAATCAGCAGAAGAAAAGAAAAAGCCCAACGAAAAATTAGTTGCATTCGGGAAAATAAAAGTTAAAATCTCCAATCCCGATAAGGTTTTCTGGCCGGATGAAGAAATTACAAAGGGGCAGGTGGTGGACTATTACCAAAGTGTTTCAAAATACATATTGCCTTACCTGAAAGACAGGCCGCAATCGTTAAAGCGCAACCCCAATGGAATAAAGGACAGCGGATTTTTTCATAAAGATGCCGGTGATGAGGCTCCTGAATGGGTTCAGAGTAAACTGATTTTTTCGGAATCGACCAATAAGGACATAGATTATATACTTTGCAACAATGCTGCAACCCTGGCCTACCTGAATAACCTGGGGTGCATAGAGATTAACCCCTGGCACTCCACCGTACAGGCGCTGGATAAGCCCGATTACCTGATCATTGATATCGATCCTTCGGATGAAAATACGTTTGAGCAGGTAATAGAAGCCGCAAACGTTGTGAAGGAGATATTTAAAAAAGCCGGTGTGAACAGCTATTGTAAAACATCCGGTGCTACTGGCTTGCACGTGTATGTACCAGCACAAAAGAGATATACGTACGATCAGCTGAGAGACTTTTCTCACCTGGTATGCATGATTGCAGCCGAGCAACTGCCTGATTTTACCAGCCTTGAGCGCAACCTTCGGAAACGCGGCAAAGACATGATATATATGGATTATCTTCAGAACCGCAGGGGACAAACCATTTCATCGGTTTACAGCCTGCGTCCAAAAGAGGGGGCTACTGTATCCATGCCGCTCGACTGGAAAGAGGTAAAGCCCGGATTGAGTCCGCAGGATTTTAATATCTTTAATGCATTGAAACGAATCGAAAAGAAAGGCGATATTTTTAAAGGTGTGCTGGGCAAGGGCCTGGATTTGCAGAAGTGTTTAAAGTTGCTGGGAGGGTAGGGATGTGAGATGTGAGATGTGAGATGGGGTTACAGTTGGCAATAGGCAATATGCAGTTGGCAAATATCTCAAATCTGGTAACACGTATAACCAATAACCAATAACCAATAACCAATAACCAATAACCAATAACCAATAACCAATAACCAATAACCAATAACCAATAACCAATAACCAATAACCAA
>JAGVJJ010000101.1 GCA_020051175.1 Bacteroidia bacterium
AGTCGCTCCTGTAGTTCCGGTAGAACCACTTGCACCTGTACTTCCGGTATCACCAGTTGCTCCAGTACTTCCTGTATCACCGGTTGCTCCTGTGCTTCCTGTATCACCAGTCGCTCCTGTAGTTCCGGTAGAACCACTTGCACCTGTACTTCCGGTATCACCAGTTGCTCCAGTACTTCCAGTATCACCGGTTGCTCCTGTGCTTCCTGTATCACCAGTAGCTCCAGTAGTTCCGGTTGCTCCTGTACTTCCCGTGTTTCCAGTTGAACCCGTACTTCCTGTATCTCCCGTAGTACCAGTGCTACCTGTATCACCAGTAGCGCCAGTAGTTCCTGTAGAGCCGCTCGAACCTGTACTTCCCGTATCACCAGTCGCTCCGGTGCTTCCCGTATCACCGGTTGCTCCTGTACTTCCAGTATCACCAGTCGTTCCAGTAGTTCCGGTATCTCCTGTACTTCCCGTGTCTCCAGTTGTTCCAGTACTTCCCGTATCTCCAGTTGCACCAGTTGTTCCTGTAGTCCCGGTAGCTCCTGTATCCCCGGTAGCACCAGTGCTTCCTGTATCACCTGTATCTCCCGTAGCTCCGGTTGTTCCCGATGATCCGCTAACGCCAGTGCTTCCTGTTGCTCCGGAAGCTCCTGTAGTCCCAGTACTGCCAGTGTACCCCGTGTCGCCAGTCGCCCCCGTTACTCCGGTATTTCCACTGGCACCCGTTGCACCTGTCGATCCAGTACTTCCTGTTACTCCGGTGGCACCAGTGTCACCGGTAGTTCCTGTAATACCTGTGTTACCACTTGCACCCGTTGTACCCGTATTGCCTGTTGTTCCTGTTACACCAGTACTTCCTGTGAAACCAGTAGTCCCTGTAATCCCGGTAGAGCCGGTCGCTCCAGTAGTTCCCGTAGTTCCTGTAGTCCCGGTTCTTCCTGTAGCTCCTGTATTACCTGTAGTTCCGGTAGTTCCGGTAGTACCGGTAGTACCGGTAGCTCCTGTAGCTCCAGTACTTCCTGTAGTGCCAGTAACACCGGTAATCCCAGTAACCCCAGTTGCCCCTGTGATTCCAGTGAATCCTGTAGCCCCGGTAACTCCTGTATTTCCTGTATAACCTGTAGAACCGGTAGCCCCTGTAGAGCCTGTACCGCCTGTAGCTCCTGTAAATCCTGTGCTTCCTGTTGTACCGGTGATGCCTGTATTTCCTGTTACTCCGGTAGCTCCTGTTCTCCCCGTTGTTCCAGTAACCCCGGTTATACCGGTAGTTCCAACTGCACCTGTGCTTCCTGTTGCTCCTGTGGCGCCAGTAGCCCCTGTAGCACCTTTTTCACCTGTTGTTCCGGTAGCACCAGTAGTACCAGTGATACCAATGGCGCCAGTAGCTCCTGTAGCACCTGTGGCTCCGGTGTCACCCGTACTTCCTGTATCCCCTGTAGTTCCGGTAATACCAATTTCCCCCGTGGTTCCGGTCGCCCCGGTCGCACCAGTCGCACCTGTATCTCCTGTATAACCGGTATGGCCAATATCACCAGTTGTACCCGTAGTTCCTGTAGGTCCAGTCGGACCAGTTACACCAGTTCTTCCTGTAGAACCTGTTCGTCCTGTGCTTCCCGTATATCCGGCACCTGTTGTACCTGTAGCTCCTGTAACTCCAGTGATGCCAGTAGCTCCGGTACTTCCTGTAGAGCCGGTGCTTCCTGTAGATCCTGTTGAACCAGTAATGCCTGCGACAGCGGCATTTAGTGCGTATTTAGCTGTATCAGAATGAGGGGCGTAAAATGCATAAGGCACAGCCATAAATTGCTGAATGCTCATTATTTTAAAATCGTCATTGTTTTGAATATCAATTTCTACTTTCAAGAATTGATTTGCCAAAGGCCATGGAACCTTTGTAATGTCTGCAAATTGACCGGCTCCTGTATTGATACCGTCACCAATAATAACAGAGAATAAGCCATACTGATCTGTATTGGTAATGTGGTATTCCTGGTAGAGAACATTTCCGGTTGGACCAGCTTCCAGTATACTGAAGCGTACGCTTATTGTTTTATTATCGAGTGGCTGTCCGTCTATATCAATACCCGCAATGGCCATTCCGTTTTCGTCTATTGCAACAGCCTGGTAATTGATACCACGCAGCTGTGCATATCCGGCATTGCTGAATGACAGTAGTAAAAGAGTAATATATATGAGTAACCTTATCCTCATTATTGTATTATCATCTTACATTTTACAGTTAAAGGAACAAACAAGTTCATTGGCAGGTAGTGCATATTGTTCATTAATATTAAACATTGTAAGATTTTAAAAAAAATGTGTCATTTTAACAATTCTTTAGCTTCAGCCACAGTGATTTTTTTCCCGTTTTTGAACGCAACGATAAATCCACCTTCTGCAAGACCTTTCGTTTTTATCTTTTTTAACTCTTTATATGCTGCTTCATAGGTTTTATATGAGCCAAGGTAGTAGCGCAACCAACCGTCACGTCCTTTTTCCGCTCTGATTTCACCCTTAATATTTTGAAGAATTGGATGTTCATTGCCCAGCGGGTTTTTAACTGCAGTTAATTGTACTTTGAAAACAATTTTATCATCAGAGCTTGTTTTTTTTGTGTTTTGCGATGCTTCAATAATCGGGATATTCATTTCAGAGCCAGGATTATTTTTATCTGGCGTTACCGGTACAGCTCCATAAGTTGCATTTGAACTGCTATTAGCTGATTTGGCATCAACAGGTTGACTGCGTTTTGTTTCGTTTGTACCTGAAGAAGCAGTCTGATTTCCTGTAGATGATTGTGTTTCGGTACTTTTTGCAGTGCCGGATGAATTATTTGCTAAGGTTGAATTGTTTGAAGAATTATTGCTATTGACGGTTTCAGGAGTATTTATGTCTTCATTCAGGTTATTATCGGAAGATGAGCCTGTTAAAACATTTTTTGTTTTTGGAGTGCTTGTTGGAGTGCTTCTGGTCCAGCCAATGGTTCCAGGCGACTGAATTTTTTGTTCATCATTGTTTTGAGATGTTTCTGTTGCTGATACAGAATTTGTAGCTGATTCATCTGTGTTATTTTTTGCGGATGAAGAATTGTTTTTTGCACCGGCTAACTGAAATTGTGCAGGCTGAAAATTGCCAGCGCCCGCATCATTGGTTTGTACCTGCTGATTCTGTAATGGAACCGGTTCCTGTATTGTTTTTAAGTTATTTATACTAATGGACAAGCCCAGCTTTATCAGGAATCCGCGGTTGTATAAATACTGATCTTCTTCCGGTTCAATATTTTTCAATCCAAGATTATACCCGTATTCTGCACATAAAGCCAGGTATTGGGTCATTTTAATGTTAAGGCCGAGATTGAGAAGAAGACCGAAATCATACGCTTTTAATGCATTTTCAGCTTTAATATCATAATAGTTTTGTCCTATTGATTGTTTGGCATTCATCAAATAAGCATAATAGGGAATGACAGATGCATAAGGCCTGATCCGCCATTTGTTGTATTGGTAACCGATCCCAGCTTTAATATCAAAATATTGAAGGTTCCACAGGTAATTGGTTTTTTTGTAAACGAGTGAAGCGCCTGCTTTCCTGAAGCCCAATCCACCGGTTGCAAATGCACCAGATTTGTGAAAATAGCTGTAGCCTACACCGAATGCAGTTGTGCTTATTTGTGAATATTCCGGTTTAGCGCTTGATGTTGTGTTGTCACTTATAATCGGGTTATAGGAGAATTTGAATGTTGAGAAATTTTGAGCAACATCAAGGTTCAAAAAAGACTGAGCTGCCATTGGTTGTATAAGCCAATGGCAGAAAAGAAAAGAAGATGTGTAAATTAAGTTTTTCAAAAAAAATTATTTCAGAATGATAAGTTTTGATGAATAACTGTTATTGGTATTATCCGAAAGGGCAATGACATACATCCCATTTCCCCATTCCTGGCAATTGATGGTGTATGATTTAAATTCGTCCATACGTTGATTAACAATTAATTTTCCTGTAATATCAAACACCTGGATTTTTACATTGAGAAGTGTTTTCGAGCTAGTGAGTGTAACCCAGCTGGTAGCTGGGTTAGGGAAAACATCCATGCTAATGTTACTGCGAATAAGGTTTACTTTAAATATAGGTTGTTGAAAACCAGGTCGGTAGGTGATATTGTCTTCGTAAAGGGTTTGTGTGGAGTAGGGTTGCCCAACGGTTTGCTGAATCAAAGCACCATCAGAAAACATATAGTTTCCACCACTTCCAATAGTTTGTCTTTGGAGGGATTGCGCAAATATGGCCCCAGTCATATTTGTCATACAAATAGCTATTATGCAGGCGATTTGTAAATTGGTTTTAGTTTGATTCATGTATATACATATATAAGGTTTCACTTCAGTTTTACCCTTGCTCCGGGTTTTTGCATTTTTGTTTTTTAGAATGCCCTTATTGGTCTGACACGTGCCGCACTATCTTTCCTTGTATAATATTGCGGACCATAAGGAAAGTACAAATACCAGGCATTTAACGAATCGCGTTCGCTTGAGCTCCAGTAGTAATCTGTTATAAATCCACCCACAAAATCCCTTTGCTGATAAAGCAAGGTCAGTTCGTTTTTTGATGGAAGAAACCAATCATTGTATCCTTTTAGCTCTAATTGCGCACATAAGCTGGCGGCATAATCGCCACTTCCCTGTGCATTCACAATTGCCGTTGTATTTTCCAGCCCACGTCCAATATCGGTATATACCGCATTGGTTTTACAACAGCTGTCGGCCCACTTGATATTCGCTGTTAGATCCTGTGTGGAAGCAACTAAACCGTGTTGTCCGGAACCATCTATATAAAAAATTATTCCACCTGCATATTCCTGTCCAATACGAACGACAGAATCGTCTGTTGCTGTGTTATCTTTTTTACAAGAAAATAACATAAAAAAGCAGCAAGCAAAAAGCGGTAGTTTTTTAAGGTTATGTTTTTGTATAAATTGGTTCATTTTCAGCTGGCTACACCATTAAAAATTATAATTAAAAGTACGTAAAAAACGTTCTAAGGTTGAATAAAATACGTTAATTCTACAGATGATTGCGATGCTTAGTGTTAATAAGAGGATTTTTAGCGGTTTTTATAGTGGGCGGGCTTTTTAACGGGATTTTAATATGAGCTTGAAAAAATGTTATGGAAAATGACGAAAAGGTGTATTTTTGCAATTTGTGAATGAAACATAATGTCTGTTCAATTTAATCTTACCTCTTCTGATAAACATTATCTGCTTGAGCTTGTTAAAACAAAAAGCGGCCATAGCAGGGATTTAAAATATGTATATGTTCTGCTTGCATTAAATGAAGGCAGGAACCAGGAACAGATTACCGAATATTATCATGTTGCCAGGACAACCATCTGGAGAATTAAGAGAAAATATCAGGACTCTGGTATAGATGGGGTTTTTGAAGTTAATGAGAAAAAGGGGAAACCAAAACAGTACAGTCCGAAAGATGAGAAAAAGCTTTTGAATTTGTCGGCTACAGTTCCACCTGATGGGAGCCGTTTCTGGACTGTACAATTATTGATATCATTCCTGGATAAAAATAACAACCTTAAAATGATGAACCGTGAAACGGTTCGACTGTTGCTTAAAAAGAATAAAGTAAAACTCAGGAAGTAATTTTTTGTTTCATTATAAAATTGTTTTCACTATTAAATTATGTATATACACACAAAAAAATATATTGTTTATTATATATTAACAATGTGTTGTTATATTTTTAGCTTATATTTGTATTTATCCCAATAATTATTTTTGAATAAATGAAACCCAAAATCAAGTTTGCCAATAAAAATAAGACTCAGTTTTTCAGTACATTAAAGGAGCGCGTTGATAATTATTTTATTGAAAACAACATTTCACAACATGCGAATGCAAATATGGTGTTTAAAACCATTGTAATGCTTAGCCTTTATTTTGTTCCTTATTTTCTTATTATGACCCAGGGTTTTAGCCTTTTGGGGATGTGGCTTTGCTCTTTGGTTATGGGATTAGGCCTGGCTGGCATCGGGATGAGTGTAATGCATGATGCAAATCATGGTGCTTATTCGTCCAGTATGTTGATTAATAAGATTTTAAGCTTTTCTCTTACAATAGTAGGAGGTGATAATAAAAACTGGAAAACACAACACAATATATTGCACCATACTTATACAAATATCCATACATACGACAGGGATATTGATAATAAGGTGATTATGCGTTTTTCTCCTGCCGGGAAGTATAGAAAAATCCAAAAATTTCAGGTTGCTTATGTATTTGTTTTTTATTCGATTATGTCGTTATACTGGACTACAGCAAAGGATTTTGTTCAATATTATGAATTTATAAAACAAGGGTATAATCGCGAAAGCAAAGGAAGGCGTATTTTAACATTGCTGACGATTATAGTGTGGAAACTGGTTTACTGGGGATATATCATTGTGCTTCCGGTTGTTTTACTGGACCTGAAAGTTGCACATGTATTGTTGGGTTTCTTATCATTACATATGGTAGCCGGTCTTATTTTAAGTATTGTTTTCCAGCTTGCACACGTTGTTGAAGACACTACATTCCCGGTGCCGGATGAAAAAGGTAATATTGAGAACGAATGGGCAATACACCAGTTGAATACAACCGCTGACTTTTCAAGAAATAACTGGTTGATTACATATTATGTTGGTGGTTTGAATTACCAGGCTATACACCATCTTTTCCCTGGCATTTGCCACGTTCACTACCCTAAGATAGCCCCTATTGTTGAGCAAACGGCAAAGGAGTTTGGGGTGCCGTATATCTATAATGATAGTATAGGCTCAGCATTTATGTCGCACATGAGGGTTATTTCCCGTCTGGGACGAAACGAAACCACTTTTTCCGCTATTGCCAATAGTATGGGGTAACATAATGCCCTATACTTATATGCAGACAGCTATGCCATTTTTTTGAAACCAAACCGGAGTCCAAGGCTTAAGGTTATAAATGGATTCGGCTCATTATCCATCAGGAGGTAGGACATAGATAAATTGGTTATTGGATAAAGCCCAAAATTTCCTTTTTTGAGCAGTGATTTAAAATCGTAGCCGGTTTCGAGAGCAAGACCGCTGCGATGAATGATGTGTTTACTGTTTCCCATAGTGGCTCTTACAGGGTCCTCCAAGTAATTGTTAAATGCTATTTCATGATTGTGTGCAAATCCACCTCCAACATAATAACCTCTTGTAAAATACATTCTGTAGGTGATGGTTATTATTCCTGCTTCCCTTTCCGGTGAAACCGTATAATTTTCTTTGGCTCTGAAATCAACTGCGCTTTTTTTGCCAAACGAGGTGAAGAACATTCCTATAGCGCCATTTACACCTCCTGTATACGAGCCTCTATAAACCCCACTGTTTAAGCCCACTTCAATATAGTTTTTATGCTGGTTATTGTTTTCCTGGGCAGAACAAGTGAAAATGCACAAGCACATTAGAATTAAACTGACCAATGGTTTCATAGGCAATTTGTTTATTGTTTGGCATTTAGTGAAATTACGCTTTTTAAATTGGTAACGTGTCCTTATCACTTTTTATTTTATTAATTTTAGCTTTTAAGTGATTTTTATTTTTCATCGTATATTTTTTAATTTAGATTAGCGTATTGATTGATTTACTATAAAGCCTTTATCTATGAAACGGATTACTTCATTTGAACAATATACAACGGAGTATAAAAAAAGTATTGATACACCCGAAAAATTCTGGTCGGAACAGGCTGAGGAGTTTGTTTGGAAGAAAAAGTGGGATAAGGTGCTGGACTGGAATTTTGATGAGCCAGACGTAAAATGGTTTCAGGGTGGAAAACTCAATATTACAGAGAATTGTCTCGACCGCCATTTAAAATCTGGTAAAGGTGAACAGGTTGCCATTTTATGGGAACCTAACCATCCGGAGGCAGAAGTAAGAAAAATCACCTATAAGGAACTGCACCTTGAAGTGTGCCGTTTTGCAAATGTTCTGAAGCGCAACGGAGCTAAAAAAGGCGACCGTATTTGTATCTATATGCCGATGATACCCGAACTTGCTATTGCTGTTTTGGCCTGTGCACGAATCGGAGCCATTCATTCGGTTATTTTTGGTGGCTTTTCATTTAAATCACTTGCCGACAGGATACAGGATGCAGACTGTACGATTGTTGTTACTGCTGACGGTGCGTTCAGGGGGACAAAAGATATTCAGCTGAAAGGCATTGTGGATGAGGCTTTGGAAATATGTCCTTCCATAAAAAAAGCGATTGTATACAAACACATTCATGCGGATATCAATATGAAGAATGAGCGTGATGTTTGGTGGCACGATGAAATTAAATTCGTATCTTCTGAATGCGAGGCCGAAACAATGGATTCGGAAGATCCTTTGTTTATCCTATATACATCAGGTTCTACCGGCAAGCCCAAAGGTGTGGTGCATTCCACCGCAGGGTATATGGTTTCGACCGATTATACGTTCCGTAATGTTTTTCAATACAATGACGGTGAAGTATTCTGGTGTACAGCTGACGTAGGCTGGATTACCGGCCATTCTTATCTTGTATACGGCCCACTTTTATGCGGGGCTACATCACTGATGTTTGAAGGGATTCCCACATTCCCAGATGCCGGTCGTTTCTGGCAGGTGATTGATAAACACAAAGTAAATATTTTTTATACCGCACCAACGGCCATTCGGTCGCTGGAGGCAATGGGACTCGATTTTGTTAAGCCCTATAAACTGGATTCCTTAAGGGTGCTTGGAAGTGTAGGAGAACCAATTAATGAAGAAGCCTGGCACTGGTACAATGACAATATTGGAAAAAACAGATGCCCGATTGTGGATACGTACTGGCAAACAGAAACCGGTGCCATCATGATTTCTCCACTGGCTGGTATCACTAAAACCAAACCAGGCTTTGCTACATTCCCTTTGCCGGGAGTTCAGCCGGTGTTGCTTGACGAGAAAGGTGTGGAGCTTAACGGAAATGGTGTTGAAGGCAGGTTGTGTTATAAGTTCCCATGGCCAAGTATTATACGTACTACCTACGGTAACCATGAGCGGTGCAAAGAGGCTTATTTTGCCACCTTTAAAGGATATTATTTTACAGGTGATGGCTGTAAGCGTGATGAGGACGGATACTACAGGATAACAGGCCGTGTGGATGATGTAATAAAGGTTTCAGGACATTTGCTTGGGACTGCGGAAGTTGAAAATGCAATTAATGAACATCCTGATATTGTTGAAAGTGCGGTAGTTGGCTTTCCGCATGATATTAAAGGATGGGGCATATACGCCTTTGTGATCTGTGATAATGAACGGAAAGATGAAGATAACCTGAAGCGTGAAATTATTCAGACTGTAACCAAATACATGGGTGCTATTGCAAAGCCTGACAAAATACAGATTGTAAAAGGACTGCCGAAAACCCGGAGCGGTAAAATCATGAGAAGGATATTGCGAAAAATTGCTGAGAATGATTTAAGCAACCTCGGTGATACTTCTACACTGCTTGATCCTTCTGTTGTTGAAGAGATAAAGGCAGGTGCATTGTAAATTTATCCACTTACTGTGGAATAATGATCAGTGACTTTTTTATGCTGTTATTGTCGTGTGAAACAGCTACAAAATATGAACCTGGTGATAAACCTTTAACATCTAATGTTATCGTATTTTCACCGCTGTAAAATGTTTGTTTGCCTGCAGTATATATTGTCTGTCCTAAAAGATTAATGATTGAAATATTCATTTCCCTGGTACTGTTCAGGTTGAACGCAATGTTAACCTGATCAGATGCCGGATTTGGAAACAGCTGAATGCTGTTGCTTACATCTTCCAGGTTATTGATTGATGCATCCATATCAAGGTTGATATCGTCAATGTAAATATTGTTTCCACCGTTGGAAGTAAACACAAACCGGAATTTAAAACTCGAATTAAAATAAGTTGAGGGAATAGAGGCTGTAACCTGTTTCCAGTCGGCATTACTTGCCGGAACAAACGGTGCAGTTGTTGGTGGCACAGTTTCGAGGTTAGAATTGGTAATGTTCAACCGCTGATACCAGCTATTGTTACAGCTGCTGGAAAAGAACAATTGAAGCCTGTCGTTATTGCTGGAATCCTTTTTTGCGTAGGCATATTTGAAACTCAAATTAAGCGATGAAGCTCCTGCCAAATTTATTGTACGGCTGTAGAGCTCGTCTTTGGTGCCCATTGTATTGTTGAAATTGTTCAGCATAATGCACCTGGTGCCACTGTAAGCAGCAGTGCTTGTTACTGACCATTCATTTATTGTATCAAAGCTATTGCTGAACCAGTCTGTACTATCAAATGGGGTTGTTGCTTCAAAGCTTTCGCTGAAAGGGTAGGGAAATGGGTTGTTGGGCAGGACGTATATGTAGTTCGCTTTTGTAATGGTAATGGAATCGCTGCCTTTTATTGCCTTCAGTGTTACATCGTATTTGCCTGGAGTTGCATACGAAACCGTTTCATTCTCCGAGGTGGATGTAGCCGGTGTGCCTCCGGGGAAGGACCACAAAATACTGGTGAACGGGCCATGATGGGAGGTATTTGTAAAGTCTATTGTATTGTATGGCGAGTTCTTGCAAATCACTCTTTTGTTGCTGGTAAAGCCTGCGCTGCACAGTGGAGCAGGGTTTGCTGAAACACCTGTTGCTGCAAGGTTAGAGGGTTGCCACAAATTGTTCCTTCCTGCAATGGAGGAGTTGAGGCAAGCCTGCATCCGTGCTTTTTGCCCATAAGTAAACATACGGTTGCAGTAAGAATAATCCATTACGTTCTGAACATTATCAACGGTATTGCCACAGGATGCTCCGGCTAAATTGCAGGATTGCCAGCCAATAGTAGGAGGGGTGTCGGCAACTGAGTCGTCAATAGCACAATCTTTGTTGGGGTCTGCACAAGGGTAATAGTAAAATCCAGGAACATTATTGCCGCCCCAAATGTGCTGAAGGTTTAAATAATGTCCGCATTCATGAGCAAAGGCAACAGATGTAAGATAGCTGGATGTACCTATTGTTCCTACATAATTATGTCCTATAACAATACCATCCCACTCTGGTATAGTGTCGGCATCAGAAGGCCAAACGCAATGCCCCGCAAGGTTTGCGGCCTGTGAAACAATGTATATATTTAAGTACTTGTTTGGTGGCCATTGTACCAGGGTTTTTACAGAGTGATCGCCAATTGTGGTCAGAGGTGAAGCGATACGATTGATACCACTTGTGCAATTGCCCTCCGGATCTAATGTTGCAAGGCGAAATTCGATATCACAATCGGCATGAAGCGGTTTGAATTCAGTCACAATAGAACCCGTATCAGCCAGCTGCTTGCGAAAGGTTTTGTTCACAATGTCCAGGCCATCCAATATCTGTGCATCTGAAATGTTCTCAGGACCGTAGTTGTGTATAACATGAAAAACAACAGGAATAGTGTACGTAGCGGTGCTCGTTTGTTTGTTGTAAAATTTTTCTACGAACTGTTTTGTGAATTTTTCCAATTCGATGTCTCTTCTTATTACCGCATCAGCAATTTCAGGATTCTGCTTTAGTGTGGCAATTCGTAATTCGTCAGCCCCACAATGTTTTAAATCATCCTGGGATTTTAGGGTTAACACCGCACAAATAAGCATCAAAAAGAAAATAATTTTTTTCATCGTTTGTTTTTTTATTCCAACAACTAAAGGTAAGTAAAATAATTGGAATCTAACCTGCTGGTTGCTGAATGTAAAAGCGTGTTAATGTGATGGTTATGCGCTGTGTTTTTGCGTATTTTAAATTTTTATCTGCTCGTGAAATTTGATTAAAATTCCGTAAAAATTGATACGAGTTACTTGAAATTCCGCTATCTTCGTTAATAAAAATTATTTTGTGTCGGACAGTTTAGTCATAATACCAACCTATAACGAAAAGGAGAATGTTGAGCGGATGATCCGCAAGGTGTTTTCTTTGTCTTTTCCATTTCACCTATTGATTGTTGACGATGGCTCCCCTGATGGGACAGCTGCAATTGTTAAAAAGTTGATCCCGGAGTTTTCAGGCAGATTGTTCATTGAAGAGCGTAAAGGTAAACTTGGGCTTGGAACTGCTTACATTCATGGCTTTGAATGGGCTTTGAAAAGGAGTTATGAAACTGTTTTTGAAATGGATTGTGATTTTTCCCATAATCCGGATGATTTAATTCGTTTGCGTGAAGCATGCATAAGTGGAGCTGATTTAGCAATAGGTTCACGCTATGTAAAAGGTGGTAAGATTGAAAACTGGCCGAGAGGGCGTGTTTTGATGTCCTATTTTGCATCTGTATATGTGAGAATGGTGCTGTGGTTGCCCATACATGATACAACAGCTGGTTTTAAATGCTATCAAAGAAAGGTGCTGGAACGTATTGATTTCGATGAAATAAAATTTATCGGATATGCTTTTCAGATCGAGATGAAGTATACTGCCTATAAGCTTGGATTTAAAATTGTTGAAGTGCCTATTACCTTTACAGACCGGACGGTAGGCGAATCAAAGATGAGTAAAGGTATTTTTAAAGAAGCTTTCTGGGGCGTGCTACAGATGCGATTCAAAAAAATAAAGTGAGTTCCTGCCTGCTATTTAAATTTTTTTAAAATTTATAAATTGAATACATCGTACACGTATGTCAACCTTGTTAATTAAAAATGCTACTGTTGTAAACGAAGGGAAAACTTTTCGTGCAAATGTCCTGGTAGAAAACGGCCTTATTTCACGTATTTCTGCGGACGAAATATCAGCAGTAACAGATGAAGTAATTGACGCTTCCGGAAAACACCTTTTCCCTGGATGTATTGATGATCAGGTTCATTTCAGGGAACCTGGCCTTACACACAAAGGTGATATTTATAGTGAAGCGAAAGCTGCAGTTGCGGGGGGGATAACATCCTTCATGGAAATGCCGAATACGGTCCCGAATGTATTTACACAGGCTCTATTGGAAGATAAATATAAACGTGCTTCTGAAGTTTCTCTTGCCAATTATTCTTTTTTTATGGGTGCCTCAAATGATAATATTGATGAGGTTCTTAAAACAAACCCTGAAAATGTTTGCGGAATAAAAGTATTTATGGGTTCTTCAACGGGCAATATGCTGGTTGATAAAAAAGAGACGTTGGAGGCGCTGTTTTCAAAATGTAAGATGCTTATTGCAACTCATTGTGAAGATGAAGAAACAATAAAGCAGAACATGGTAAAGTATAAGGAGCTTTATGGTGAAGATGTTCCAATGGAATGCCACCCGCTTATCCGCAGCGAGGAGGCTTGCTATAAATCGTCATCTCTTGCAGTTGAGCTTGCCAGGAAATACAATACACGTTTGCATATACTTCACATTTCTACTGCAAAAGAAGTGGACCTTTTCGATAATGCATTACCTTTAAAACAAAAGCGGATTACCGCTGAAGCATGCGTGCATCATTTATGGTTCAGTGATGAGGATTATAAAATGAAAGGAACTTTCATTAAGTGGAATCCCGCTGTGAAGAAAGCCAGCGACCGGGATGCAATATTAAAGGGGATTTTAGAAAATAAAATTGATGTGATTGCTACTGATCATGCTCCTCATACCTTAGAAGAAAAAGGTCAGACATATTTCAAAGCTCCTTCCGGTGGCCCTCTGGTGCAGCATGCCCTTGTTGCGATGCTGGAAATGCACCATCAGGGAAAAATAACTCTTGAAAAGATTGCGGAGAAAATGAGCCATGCCGTGGCTGATTGTTTTCAGATTAAGAAGCGCGGTTATATCCGGGAGGGTTACCATGCAGATCTTGTTCTGGTTGACCTGAATGCTCCATGGACAGTAGAAAAAAGTAATGTGCTGTATAAATGTGGCTGGTCACCGTTTGAGGGGACACGTTTCCAATCAAAAGTTCTCTATACCATTGTAAATGGAAATGTTGTGTATGCGGAGGGTGTATTTGATGAAACAGCTCGTGGGCAGAGGCTTACATTTGAAAGGTGAAAGAAATGATTAAATTTTAAATAAATAATTGTGCTTTATTATTTCCTAAAGGTTCTGACCAATATATTTTACCGTGTCTATTACCGTATAGAGTTTAAGAATATTGACAAAGTGCCTTATGGCAAACCGGTGATACTTGCCCCTAATCACACAAATGCATTTGTTGATCCAACAGCTGTTGCAATGAGCCTGCCACAGAAAGTTCGTTTTTTTGCGCGTGGGGATGTGTTTAAAAATCCACTGGCAAAGTGGATTTTGAACAGCATGAACATTAGTCCGATGTACCGCATACAAGAAGGGTATAGTGAACTGAAAAAAAATGACAAAACTTTTGAAGAGTGCCGTAACCTGCTATCCAATAACAAATCGATTTTAATTTTTCCAGAAGCAATCTGCATACAGGAAAAACGCCTGCAACCATTAAAGAAAGGCCTTTCACGAATTGTTTTTCAAACTGAAGAATTGTTTGAGTTTAAAAAGAATGTGTTTGTAGTTCCCGTTGGTTTGAATTATTCCAATGCAAGAAAGTTCAGGAGCAGGTTGCTTGTTCATTTTGGCGAACCCGTTTCAATTAAGGATTATGAGCTGCAGTACAAACAGGATAAAGTAAAAACAATTAATGATTTTACCCGCATGTTTGAAGAGAGGATGCGGGAACTGATAATTACGATTAGCAATAAAGAAAACGATAAACTGGTTGAAGAGCTTACGGAAATATATCTTGATGATTGGATGAACGCTAAAGGTTACAATTTAACGAGTGTTGAGCGCAAGCATCAGGCAAGCATGGAAATTGCGGAGATGGTAAATTATTACGATACGGAGAATCCAACCCTTATTGAAACACTTAAAAAAGAAGTGACAGGTTATTCAAAGCAGCTTAGGAAACTGGAGCTTCGTGATCACTTGCTGAAACCTGAGGTAATTAATAAAATGAACCTGGTCCGTTTCTTTTTTGATGCGCTCATTCTTACTTTTGGGATGCCTGTTTATGTTCTGGGCCTGATTACGAATTATCCTCCTTATCTTTTATCGAAAAATGTTGCAGATGAAAAAATTAAGAAGCCGGAATTTTATGCTTCTATTTATGCCAATCTGTCGATGCTGTTGTGGGTTGTTTACTATATAATTCAGCTGGTTGTTATGGCTTTCTTATCGCACAGCTGGTCTTTGGTTGCTTTGTATGCTCTTGCTGTTCCTGTTCTTGGGTATTATACTTTGCATTATTATCCGCGGATGAAAAAAATTGTTGGCAGGCTTAAATTGCTGCGGCTGGTGCGTAAGGAGCGAAAGACGGTTGAAACCCTTATGATGCAACGGGCACAGGTAATGGCAGATATAGAATTTGCAAAAAGCGGGTATATAAATCATTTAAAACAAACAGCCTAAAATGAAATTTGGAAGTGTCGAAACTGTAGATGGTATAGACTTGTCATTACCAGTGGATCATGCCGATACGGCAAAAGTTCTTGGTGGAAAAGCTGCAAAAAATATGAGAGTTTATGTTGGCTGCGCAAAATGGAACAAAACTGATTTGAAAAATTTTTATCCCAAAGGAACTAAAGATGAGCTGGAATATTATGCGTCACAGTTTAATAGCATTGAGCTGAACGCTACATTTTATCAGGCATACGGGAAAGAGCAGTTTGAAAAATGGAAAGGGAAGACACCTAAGGGGTTTAAATTTTTCCCTAAAATACCACAGACGGTAAGCCACTTGAAGCGTCTCAATGGTGTAAAAAATCTTACGGATGAGTTTTGCGATTCTCTTTCAGGCCTGGAAGAGAAGCTCGGAATGGTATTTCTGCAGATGCATGATAATTTTAAACCAAAGGATTTTGAACGTCTTGAAAAATTTGTGACTGAATTCCCTAAGGGCATACCACTGGCTATTGAATTAAGAAATACAGAATGGTTCAGTTCAACGGCAGAGGCCGACCGGGTTTGTACGTTATTTAAAAAGTATAAAATCACGAATGTGATTGTAGATACGGCCGGCAGGAGGGATTTGATTCACATGCGCCTGACCACACCCTATGCTTTTGTGAGGTATGTAGGGGCAAATCATGAAAGTGACTACACGCGTCTGGATCCCTGGGTGGAAAGGATTGCCCAATGGAAAAAGAAAGGCCTGAAAGAGCTTTATTTCTTTGTTCACCAAAACCACGAGCTGGAATCTCCTTTATTATCAGCCCATTTTATTAATAAAATAAACAAGAAGCTTGATTTGGAACTTCATGTGCCCGTAAAGCCTGAGTTACCAAAGCCTAAAGGGAATAAGGCACAGAAAACTTTATTTTAAAATACCTGGAGGGTTGGTTGGTTTATTTTTACAATAATGATCTGATTCTTCCAGCGGGTACTTTTTGTCGAGGTCAATATTATTAAAGCCTTGTTTATTGCCCCAGGAAAACAGTTTTTCAAAGAAAGGTAGCAGCTTATTTGTTTTTATTTGTTCCAAAAAATAAACTTCATGCTCCTTTTCCTTTATACCCATTTCATAGAGTATGCTGTCGTGTTCTTTTATCCCGAGTGAATTGAAATATTGTTTCATTCGGAAATACTCACATACATTACCGCTTTCAAGTCGTCCGGCAAAGTAAAATGGCATGAACCAGCCGATAACATAGCAACTTGCAGAAATGATTTTCCCAATAATATGAAAGCGGATCTCATAATACCTGGAAACAGGAATGTTATAGTGGTTCATTATCTCCAGCACTTCCTTGCGGTGGTTCCATTCATCAATTTCTATTTGACGAATTGCAGCTTTTTCATCTGATTTTTTTACCGCTCCTGCATGTCCCTGATAAGCAAATGCCGCAGCCTTTTCGGCTGAATACGCTTTTTTTAAAAGATCTACTAGAGCTGGATGGTTTAGCTGCATTTGGAAAATAGCCTGCGATAGGCTATAAAAATCAAAGACTATAAAAATTTAATTCCTGTACCTATTTTTTCTACCCGGTGCATAAACTCCTTTCTATCGCCCGGTAAAAAGTAGTAATACCATGCGTATGCACTAAAGCTGCGTGATGAGCGTTCCGATTTTTTAACAATGATTTTTTTTACATATTCATTTTTTCTTTTGTCGAAAACGTTTGCTTTTTTATTGAGCAGGCATCTCGAAAAATAGGACAATACAATGCCAGTTGTTTCTGCATCTGTAACCAATGGTGATATGTTTGTTATATCGCTTTTCTTTGCCAATATCATAATGGTATCAATGATGTGGTTTATCTTTTCTTTCGAAGATGCATAATAATCCGAATATTCGACAGTAAACATAAGGTAGTTGAGAAGACTGTCCCTGTCAATAAACATGATGGCATTTCCTGAAGCGAAAGCGGCTGCATGCTTAAAATCAATGTTTTTTAAAGGGTAAGTTCTTTTATACTTACCCTGTGCATTTGCAGTAATAGTCATTGCCGCAAATATCATTGTGATAATTGCGGTTTTAAGACGATAAGTACTGTTGCAAATACCCTTCATGTTTTAATCTTTAACCCTGTTGAATTTTAAAGCTTTCAGCATCCAGTCCGGTAAAGGCTTTCGGGCATCGCGTTTACGAAGGTCAAGGTACCAACCCAGCTTTTTCATGATGGGGATTTTTTTCGTTTCCACAAATTCAATCAATGCTCCATCCGGATCTTCAATATAGCTGAAGTGTCCGGCAGCTTCACCCATGTCGAATTTTTCACCACTGTCTACCGTATAAGGATAGCCTTTTTCAGCACATAGTTTTTTCATTGCAGCCTGATTGGTAATATCAAAGCACATGTGTATAAAACCCTGGTCGCCCCAGTAGCGGTTGCTGAATATTTTTTTTGGTGTACGGTCATATACCTTTACAAGCTCGATTTCACTTTCTCCCAACAGTTTTGAAAATGCACCTTCGCGGGGCTTGCTGTGTTTCAATAATACCCTGCGTGTTTTCTGGTTGCCACCTGGTAAGGTACTGAAATCGTCAAATACGCCTTCCTTGTCATATACTACAGTATCATAGCCAAGAATATCGGCATAGAATTTTTTTGAGCGATCTATATCTGATACCCCCACCATACAGCCACCCGGGCCTCCGGTAAGCTGTAAGCCCTTGCCAAACCATGAGTTGCTTTTTACTATCTGAAAAAGGTTGTTCCATGGGTCACGCAGGTAAAAAGTATCGTTTCCTGCAGCATCTTTTGTAAGGGAGCCAACAATATTTACGTTTTTTGATTTCAAAAATTCATATGTGCCTTTAACATCGCTGGTTTTCATTCGGGTGCAAAAAAAGCCCAAATCGCCTATCTGTAAATCAAATGCAGCAGGCTGTGGTGTTCTGCTTGTATACTGCCAAATCTCGAAGCCACCACCGCCTTTCATGTTTATTGCCAATATGGCGTGGCGCTGATGAGGCTTTCCACCTGTATACGGCAGCATCAGGTTGGCTTCTGCCGCTTCTTCAAAAATAGGGATGTCCATACCAAAATGCTGACGGTACCATTTAAATGCTTCATGTACATTAGGAACACCAATACCTATTTGTTGAATGCCTGCAATGGTGGGATGTTGGCTCATAGTCTTTGTTTCAGTTTTTTTACTATTAATAATTTATTCTGCTTTTTGCTTACGTATTAATTTTGAAAACAATCGGGGGAAGAAACGTTTCATATACACAGCCCTAACTTCAGCACCACCAATCAAAAGCTCTTCTTTATTCTTTTTTATTCCGTTTAAGATCTGGCGGGCACATTCCTCAGCACTGAGTCCCTTTTCTGTGCTTTCGTCCATTTTGTTGTGTGCGCCCCCGTCACCGGTAACAGCATTCACAGAAATGTTGGTATGTATTTTCCCTGGACAAACTATCAGGACTTTCAGGTTGTCTTTGTGTGTTTCAATGCGTAATGATTCAAAAAAGCCTTCCAGCGCATGCTTTGATGCAGAATAAGCGGAGCGCAGGTAAAATCCAAATTTCCCGACAACACTGCTAATCACAACAATATGGCCACTTTGCTGCTTTAACATATAAGGTAAAACGCTTTTTGTAAGTGCAACCGTCCCAAAGAAATTTACTTCCATCACCTTCCTGTCAATGGCAAGCGAAGTATCCTTGGCAAGTGAGCGCTGACTGATACCGCCATTATTGATGAGGATATCAATTTGCCCAAATTTTGCAACTACTTTTTGTGCCAGTTCATCTGTTTGTGATGAATCCGCTAAGTCTAGGGGCAATATGAATACATTGCTTTCTGCTGTCTTTAAGCTTTTCTGCACCCTTTCCAACTCATCCTTTCTACGGGAGGAAAGCACAAGTTTCGCACCTTCACCGGCCAATGCTTTTGCCAATGCTTCACCAATGCCCGAAGAAGCACCGGTTATCCAGACTACTTTGTTCTGAAATGAATTCATAAATACAAAAATAACGTAAATTTTCGCTTCTCATTGCCTAATAACAAATATGCAACAGCTAATTTATTAACTTTGTAAGAGTGATAATTTGTGGAAATAAGATTTGAATAAGCATTTGTTGGAAATATGCTAAAGTTTTTTTTATATGTATTGACATGTTTATTACTGGTATCGTGCTCAGCTGATACTGAAGTAACAATACCGGATACCGTACTTCCGCAGGATAAAATGGTTGCTGTAATGATTGATGTTCATTTGCTGGAAGCGACCATGAATTTAAATGTGTATAATGTCGACAGGACAGTTGCTGAGGAGCCTACTCCGGGGTTTGATGTGTTAAAAAAAAATGGGATTACCAAACAGCAGTTTGATGAAAGCTACAATTTTTATTCTCAACATCCGGCACTGTTGAATAATATATATGAAATGGTGTTGAATGAGCTGAGCCGTATGCAGGCAGAAACAATGAATAAAAAGTAATTGCTATACGCCTGCTTTGTCTTTTAAAAACAATGCACAGGTTTCCTTTATAGCCTGTGCCACCGGAATGAAGCGGAACTCAGGAAAAATCTCCCTGATTTTTTTATTTGAAAACTGATTGTTTGAATGGGCCGAAATTACTGTGCTTCGGGTAATAAATGGCTCTGTCCCTGTAAGCCAGCTTCTTATTTTTTCTATTCGCCACGCAATGGTACTGAGAAGCTTACTTGCCCTGAGGCTTGGCTGTGGTTTTCCAAACTCTTTGTGAACAAGATTGAAAAAAGAGCGGTAGGAAACGTTTTCTGAATTTAGGATAAAGCGCTCATTCTTTACCGGGCTTTGCATAAGGCCAATCATGAGGGCGACAACATCACGCACATCCACAAAGCCATTTGTTCCGTTTGTATAAAAACGAAGTCCATTATGCCCTTTGGTAAAAAGATTGGAGCTGCTTTGGTTCCAATTGCCGGCACCAATAATAAGGGATGGGTTTACAATCACTACATCAAGCCCTTCTTCAGAAGCTCTCCAGACTTCACGTTCAGCCCCATATTTACTGATTGCATAATTGGAATGATCGGGTGATAGTTTCCAGAACAGTTCTTCTGTAAGAATATCAACATGCTCCGACCGCCCTATGGTAGCAATAGAACTTACATGGCAAAATTTCCTGATCTGTTTTGATAAGGCCGCATTTACCATATTCGCTGTGCTTTCCACATTGAAAGTTATCATGTCCTTTTCTTTCCTGGGATCAAATGAAACTACTGCGGCACAATGGTACACTTCTGAAATGCCTTCCATTGCATCGATAAGGCTGTAGACATCAAGCAAATCAGCATCCACCCATTCGATGTTTTTAAATAGGGCTTCAGAGTTGCCGGAATAGTAGGAAAACACCTTTTTAACGCCAGAAAGATTACTATTGCTGCGTTTTAATGCGCGTACTTTTTTACCTGATTTGGTTAAATCAAATAGCAGGTGGCTGCCCACCAATCCTGTTCCACCGGTTACAAGTATCACTTTCTAGCGCTTTTTAGTACTACGAATTTACTGAATTAATTGATTGTAAATTCAATGAAATGCTCATAATTTAACTGTTAAAAGCAATTGTTTGCGGGGCTTGGACTGTGTGGAGATGGATTCGGTAACAATTCGTTTATCTGTACGCAATTGATTA
>JAGVJJ010000039.1 GCA_020051175.1 Bacteroidia bacterium
ACTTTTTCCCATAATTTCCCGTTTGAGATAAAGGTTTTTTGTAAGGTACAGACTATCTATGATTCTCCTTATTCTATCGCTTGAATTTTATCATACAGCTATGCAATTATCCATATAGCCTAATAGCTTATTTGATTCACTTTTTAAATTTCGGGCATAAACTTTGCCTTTTATCCCCGAAGTAATCATTATAATTTCCATAATTAATCAATGAAAATTCAAAAGCACCGCGGCCCTGGTTATAATTTTTCAGCGATGATATGGTAGCATCATAGGAAAAAAACAAACGAATGTTTTTCCATGTCATCCCGATTAAGGATATGATGGCATCTTTGTTCCGGTAATACATCCCGACCAGTAACTGCACCTCACCTTCATTCTGCAGATTGTACTGTGCATGGATGCCGGCCGTTAATTCGGACGACCTTGCCTGCCGGGTATAGTAGGCCATGGGATTGATAATGACCTGTTCATTCAACTTAAGACTGGCATTCAAAAATCCAATATACCGGGACGATAAGCGGCTGTTGAAACCAGTTGGATTGTTTGTAAAAAAAGATTCGTCAGGCCGGTTGATATGCCATATCGCTATGCCGCCATTCAGATAAATTTTATCAGTAGGAAAATAGGCATAATTTATTCCGGTCTGTAAATCAAAATAATTCAGGGAGCGAACATCCAGCAAAACACCGGATGGCAATAGTGTGTTGAAAAATTTTCCGTCAAACTGGTCAGGGAAAGTTAAATCTGTTGTATTGATTCGCTTGCTTACCCAGCCTGCATTGAAACCTGCTGTCAGTAAACTGGAATTACCAATCATCTGGTGGTAAGCGATGGAGCCATATATTTTATTAGTGGTTAATTTGCCTGCGCCGGCAACGTCGCTTAAAATTACAGCGCCCAATCCAATCCACCCGTTTTCAATTTTGTTGCGCAATACCTGTGCATCGCCAAAAATGCTCATGGTTTTATAAGGTACAGACATTACGGTTGACCACTGCGTTCTGTAATTGGCGCCAATACGATAATCGGCATCAGGAATAAAGCCTGTATTTGCCGGGCTGGTGGTTAACGGAGAATTGAACCATTGAGAAAAATGCAAGCTCTGAGCTTCAGCGATGTTAAATAGCTTGCATACAAAGAAGACCAGTATTACAAATGCTTTTATGTAACCGGCCTTATAGCGTTTTGCAGCAAAAGATGCGATATACACTTCAGCATTTGTAAAGCCATACTTGCTTATATACCTTAACTGAATCATTTTTCTTTATTACAGCATTATCTGATCAGGGTAATATCGCCCTGTTTTTTTGCTTTAGTTCCGTCAGTGAATTCAACTTCCAGGGTATAAACATATACGTCCATCGGTTGCAACACACCTTTAAACGTGCCATCCCATCCTTCGGTGCGGTTATGCGTTTCAAATACTGGCTGGCCCCATCGGTTGTAAATACGGAAGGTCATTGTTCTGATACCAAAACCTTCTACTTTCAGCAAGCTGTTTTTTCCAAAACGGCCCGGCGTAAAAGCATTGGGTACATCCAGCAAAGGTTTAATTAATACCCTTACTGCATGATAAGCCGTATCTGTGCAGCCTGCAGCATTAAAAGCGATCAAGCGGGCATTATAAGTACCGGTTTCATTGTATTGATGAGCAATCGTATCAACAGAAAATTTAAAGGCCGATTCTCCATCGCCAAATTCCCATTTAAACTTATTTGCCCCGGTTGAATTATTAAAAAAAATCACCGGCTTGTTTGCCTCCGGAACAAGCGGACTGTGGTTCATGGCGGCAACAGGTTTTGGGCTAACTGTTATGGTTGTTATGGCGCTGGTATCAATAATGTTGCAGGTTGAAGAGTCAATAGCAATAAGCTGTACATTATACGTACCTATGGGAAAATCATGTACCGGATTTGTTTCTGAAGAACTGCTGCCATCTCCAAAATCCCATATAAATTGCTGACCTGCCTGCGAAGTATTATTAAATACCGCCCTGTAAGGTGCACATCCAGCCGGAGGTGTATCAAAGCTGGCTTTTACCAGCGGAGCTATCCGGATTTCCTGTTCCACCGAATCAGGCATATTGCAATAGGATGAATCCAGAAAAATTAATTTTATCTTGTATGTGCCCGCTGCGGGAAATGCATGTGTAATATCTGTAAGCCCAGTTGTATTGATTCGTACGCCATCTCCAAAATCCCAGATAAAATATTTACCTGCCAATGGCTTTGCCGGCGTTGCGGTTGATAAATTATAAAACTGGTACGATAAAGATTGGCAAGGCAATAGTTTGGTATCTGAAAAAGCCAGGTCCGCCTTATCGTCACTTACACGGATGGTTATATAGGATGTATCACGAATATTGCAGGTGGAAGAATCAATGGCAATAAGCATCGCCCGGTAGTTGCCAGTTTGATTATAAGTATGTGAAACTTCGTAACCAGTTGTTTGTAAACCAGGAGTTCCATCGCCAAAACCCCATTCATAACGCTGTGCATTCAGAACAGTGTCACGCAGGGTTACTGTAAGCGGTGAGCAGCCAAAACTATCAGGCAGGTTATTAATATAAGAACGAACACCAGATGCTACTCCTGCGAAATTGAAAGCTATTTTTACCGCAACTAAATTACAACCTTGGCCACCCGTACCATTCACCGGTCCCCACACACCCGGGGTGGTTGGAAATATCGCTCCACCGCCACAATTTGCACAAATGGCCTGGTAAATAGTTCCATTAGCATCATAGCGGCTGGTACCGCCATCCACATGGTCGTTTACCCTGCCGCCATCCTGTCCAAAAAAACTTGCATACAACAATTGGGATGCGTTCTTTTTAATTACAATAAAATAAAAATCATATCCGTCTGTAGTTAATTTTATTGCATCCGGCGTTACCGGCATACCTGTAGTGCCGGCTTGTCCATAGGGATCAGGATTGTAAAATAAATAACCGCCCCAGCCGGAGATATATACATTTTCACAGCGGTCAACCAAAAAAGCAACCGGTGAAATATTAGGCAGCGGGTTGTTGGTGCCAAATGTAGTTGAGTAAACAAAGTTTGATAAATCGGGAAGTAATTTGGATACATATTGTTTAGCCCCGGCATTTACAAAAGCGGCATTTACAACCGGCCAGTTTCCGCGGGTGGTACCCATTACGTAAGGAAACCCATTTTTATCAAACTGGATGCCATAGATAATATCAACCTCGCTGGTTCCGAGATAAGTGGTTTTGCTGAGGATGGAGCCATCGTTGGATATAACAGAAATAAAACCATCTGCAATACCACCCTGGAAAGCGGGTTGTATAACGCCTGATTTATTACCGGGAAAATCATTGCTGGCGGTAGCGCCTGCAACATATAAATTATTGTTTGAAGGATTTAAGGCCAGCACAAAAGCGCCATCTTCTTTTGTGCCGCCAAGAAACCCGGAAAATAAAATGGCAGTACAGGACCGATTGATTTTTAAAACTACCCCATCCTGGGTACCGCCGCCAAAAGCCGGTTGAAAAACACCTGCGGTTACCGGAAAATCCAATGATTGTGCAGAAGATGCCAGGTAAATATTGCCTGCCGCATCCAGTATTACTTCACTTCTTGAATCATCACCATAGTTGCGGACAAGTGAAATGGCCCTGTGATTGTTGGTTTGGTGCTGTGCTTCGATGTTTACGCCATCATTGCCGGTGCCGCCAATACGTAAGGAACCAATTAAGCCGGTGCCGGCAGCGTTTAATTTTGTAACTATTATATCTGCTCCCCCGCCGGGCCCTGCTATTGCTCCGGGTGTAACAGGATAATTATTAGAATAGGTTTTACCTGCTACTACCAGGTTGCCTTGCGCATCGGCAATTAAACTATGCGGATATTCATCGGCCCCGCCGCCAAGATAAGTGGCGTAAATGCGGTTGCTGCCATCAGCATTCAGTTTCATTATCCCGATATCAATTCCCTGGATACTGCCACCCTGAAAATTAGTTTGAAAGGCTCCCAAAGAAGTGGGAAAACCGCTACCAAATACAATGCCGGCAAAAAAAGTGCTTTCGTCCGGACCGGGAGTAGCGCTAAAACCCCAGTTACTAGCAGCGCTGCCGGTAAATGTTGAAAAAATAAGAGTCGGATCAATAATCAGTGTGGTTTTACGGGAATAGTTTTTGACTTTAAATTTTACCGTATTGTTTTGGGATACTTCATACCGGCAATCGACTTCATCTTTTACTTTTGTTTGTTCATTTATTTGATAAGAATAGGGATACAGTTCTTTCACTTCACCCACTGATGTGCTTATTAAAAGCTCCCTGTTTTTGATTGTCAATTTATCTGCTCCCTCGTATTTCATGGCAATGTTGTTTACCTCGCCACCGGGATGAATAACCAGTTCATACTTTAGCCGGCCCTGGTCAGAATAATAGCGTACATCAATGTTGGGGTAAACATTTTTATAGGTCAGTGCCTGGTAAATTTTGCAGTTTGCCGCCCAGCGCTTAGGATCATTGCCAATAAAGTAATTATTATAAGTTTGCTGAATTTTTTCAGGAATAATTTCAATTTTTTCATTGCTGCCTGCAAAGCTTACAGTATAGGCATGTGAATGAAGGTTCATTTCCTCTTTATTATTTCTGATGCCATCTGTACGAATTGCATAATTACCGGTTTGTGCCCCGGTAGTGATATCGGCCTGTCCGCCATGATGCCGGTGCATTATATTTTGCAATTCCCGGGGGTGGTGCAGCAAAACAGTAAATCCTTTGGGGTGTAAAAAAAACGATCCGGCGTTTATTTCCCCGCTGAATTTCACCCTGCTATCCCACTGTCCTTTATTTTCCAC
>JAGVJJ010000066.1 GCA_020051175.1 Bacteroidia bacterium
ATAGCTTTTTATATTTGCTTGATGACATAATGCAAATATACTAGCTTCGCAGTTAACCCTAACCACCGCCTAAGGCGGTGGTTTTATAGGAATAATAAAGCACACTTTCATCTGTCATTATATCGGAACCGTTCTTGACGGTTTCCTGGATAAAGGGTGATATACTTTTTGCCTGGGGATTGGGAAAGTATTTTAGTACCACCTGGCCACTGCGCTCAATGATTCCAACCACCACTTTCTTCTTGTTGTAGATGGTGCCATCCCGGGCCAGCTCTTCATTCACTTTACTTCTTCTTTTCTTCCAGTGCCTGTTTTTCTCCTTGCCCCCGATATGTGTTTCGTCAATCTCTACAACCTTGTCTTTACCAAGCTGCTCTTCGACTTTAGCTTTATACATCTTCCTTAACCGGTGAAGCATGAACCAGGCCGTTGCCTGAGTTACTCCAATATCAACTGCCAGCTGCACAGAACTGATTCCTTTTTTATGTGTTGTTAAGAACAATGCCACGAACCAGGTGCGCATTGGTATTTTAGAATTATGAAATATTGTCCCCACCTTCACTGTAAACTTCTTGTAACAATCACTGCTTGAACACTTATATCCACGATTTGTTTTATAGGGCTTTTCGGCCTTGCAGTGCGGGCAAACCGGGTTACCCTTCCATCTCATTTGTTCGTAGTATTTGATGCACGTTTCTTCATCTTTGAAGTAATCCAGCATCTGAGGTAAGGACTTAAAATTCATACGCGATAAATTTTAAAGTTTCGCTTTTATACTTAACTGGAATCCATATTGTTACTGTCTGCTATTGTTTAAATGAACAATTTTTATATTTTTGTTATACGGATCCGTGACAGGGTCCTATTAGCGTTAAGCTATTCTTGTAGTCAAAAACTGAGAAATTTTAACTGTACAAAGAATAGGTTAGGTGATTATCTGTGTCTTTTCAAAAGAAAGGCGTGGGTGCATTCTATCTTATTTGTACAGTGGGTATCTCAGTACCTTGACGACAGTATGTTTAGGTGTCCCACGCTGATTTTTTGATACTTAACCAGCCTGCCGGGATGTAGGGTTTAAAACCTTATGTCCCATGATTATTGTACGAATTATTTACGCCAATTATAAAGGCATTCTTTTAGCTGGAGTTCTTTTGCTCATTGGATTTGGATTAATAATTAAAGCAATATTTGCTAATAACAATTCAACGGTTGGGTGTATTGTTAGATTTGTATCTGTTATCATTGTTAGATATTCATTTTTAACAGAGGGATTTAAAATCTTGAATGACATATACAACGACTATAAAAAAGAAAAGAAAGCGGAGGCAGCTGAAGCACGAGAACAAAAAATAAGAGGTGTTCAAAAAATAGCCCGCTACCTGGCAGCAAAAAAACGTAAAGAATTAGGATTAGACTAAAACAATTAATAATGGAAAATCTATCTCGTCCTCACCCAGACAATGTAATGTCATATAATGAAGCTATTGCCATTGTTCCGAAATATAAAGAGTGGATTAATCATACATATATTGATACACGTGATGGTGAAAAGTCCTATGTTGTAGATGTTATTGTAGCGCCAGCAACTGATCCTGAATATGCTCAATTCATGCTTTATAAATTAGGTCCAGAAACTTTCGGAAATATTCCATACCAAGTAGTCGTAATTTTTGAAAGTGATAACAATCCTCCACCTTATGAATATTTGGTAGATTTTGAAACTCACTATAAGATCATAAGTTAATATTTGGAAAGTTATTAAGCTTATTTGTTCTTGAACAGTTTACTGCCAACTCCCATCTAAATGGGGTCATTTTTGGCTGTAAATTATACCATGATAATCCTGATGGATTAAACTTATTATTAAAAGCCGCATATTCTTTATTAATTAAGTCCTCAATACGCTTCTTTTCTTTTAAAAACTCCTTTTCAATAGGAGTCAACTTTTCATTTTCTTCCATTTTTTAAGGTTTTAAATTTTGTGTCCCAGCAGACGTATAGATGCCTAATCTCTCTCTACCGGGGTGTAAACCAACCCGCCAATTAAAACCCTCAAAATCAATCAAATATAAACAAATTCACAACACACATACCCGACAACAATCATTTGTAACCGACTACATCCGCATATAAACATTTAAGAACCGAATCACTTTTCCAAACCTCCACACCTTTGCACCGTCAAAACAAACAAACTGTTGAGACGGAATCAAAAACTAAATTATAAACCAATAAAAACCAAAAACAACATGAACGCACTACGCAACAAAGTACAATTGATCGGAAACTTAGGTATGAACCCGGAAGTGAAAGAACTAAGCAATGGCAACAAATTCGCAAAAGTGAGCCTGGCAACCAATGAATCTTATAAAAATGCCAAAGGTGAGCTGGTGAAGGAAACGCAGTGGCACAACATCGTTGCTTTCGGGAAAACTGCTGAAATCATGGAAAAATACACGAAAAAAGGCAGCGAAATAGCTGTGGAGGGTAAACTCGTGAGCCGCAGCTATACTGACAAGGAAGGCACAAAACGCTATATTACTGAAATACAGGTAAATGAATTTCTAATGCTGGACAAAAAAGAAGCATAATTAATTGACAAACACAAACCAATTGCCTAATAATCAACAAATTAATAACCAACTTAATAACTAAAAACCAAAACAACATGAACGCACTACGCAACAAAGTACAATTGATCGGAAACCTGGGCATGAACCCAGAAGTGAAAGAACTAAGCAACGGCAGCAAATTCGCAAAAGTGAGCCTGGCTACCAATGAATCCTATAAAAACGCAAAAGGCGAGCTGGTAAAGGAAACCCAATGGCACAACATCGTTGCTTTCGGAAAAACAGCCGAAATCATTGAAAAATATACGAAGAAAGGCAGCGAAATAGCTGTGGAAGGCAAACTCATGAGCCGCAGCTATACCGATAAGGAGGGCACAAAACGCTACATTACTGAAATTCAGATAAATGAGGTATTACTGCTGGACAAAAAAGAAGCATAAACAATTAATAGACAGACACTTAAATAAAAGATTATAAACCATAAAAACCAAACATCATGAACGCACTACGCAACAAAGTACAATTGATCGGTCACCTTGGAATGAACCCGGAAGTAAAAGAACTAAGCAACGGAAATAAACTGGCAAAAGTGAGCCTGGCTACCAATGAATCCTATAAAAACGCAAAAGGCGAGCTGGTAAAAGAAACCCAATGGCACAACATCGTTGCTTTCGGAAAAACTGCTGAAATCATTGAAAAATACACGAAAAAAGGAAGTGAAGTAGCTGTAGAAGGCAAATTACTTACCCGTAGCTATACCGATAAGGAAGGCACTAAACGCTACATCATGGAAATACAGGTAAATGAGGTATTGATGCTGGACAAAAAAGAAGAATCTGTAACAGCCAAACCAGCCTTTTAAAAAGATATGAATTCATTAAAACAAAATCTCCTTCGGTTATTATTGATTGAAAATAATAGCCAAAGGAGAAAAACGTAAAAATGCGATTTACAGCATCCCTATAATAAAATCAGGGAACAGACCTAGAGCAATGGTGGCAATAGTTACCAGGATCAACACCAGTTTATGATTGAACTGAAGTGTGATCAGGTGGTGAGAACCTTCTCTGAAATACATTGCAATAATTATCCGGAAATAATAGTAAACCCCGATCAGCGAAGCAATGATGGCTACAAGCACCAAACCGGTATATCCCGCCTGGAAAGCAGTGGTGAAAATATAATACTTAGCAAAGAAACCTGCTGTTGGCGGTATTCCGGCCAAAGACAACAAGACTACTGTCATGACAAATGCCAGGAAAGGATTGGTTTTTGCCAGTCCGTTAAAGGATTCTGTATTGTCGTTTCCTTTGGCACCTACCACAATTCTCAATATGCAGAACGTGCCCACGGAGCCTATGGAATAAGCTAGTGTATAAAACAATACAGAGCTGCTGGAGTATATATTACCGGCAACCAGTGCCAGAAGCATGTAACCGGCATGCGCTACACTTGAATAAGCAAGCATACGTTTGGTACTTGTTTGCAGCACTGCAGTTACATTGCCCACCAGCAAAGTTAAAGCAGCCATTACCCAAACCACACTTACCCATATTTCGGAAACACTTATGAAGCTCGTATAGAACAAACGCAGGAAAGCCGCAAATGCTGCCGTTTTCACGATGGTGGACATAAACGCAGTAATAACAGTTGGTGCGCCCTGGTATACATCCGGTGCCCAAAAGTGAAAAGGTGCCGCAGAAACCTTGAATGACAAGCCTACGAGCATCAATAACACACCGGCATAAAATATCATTGGTACAGAGCCTTTGTGTGATGCTACAAATGTATTTATTTCAGCAAGGTCGAAAGAGCCTGTAGAACCATAGATCAATGTTATGCCAAACAAAAGGAACCCTGTTGCAAAGGCACCCATAATAAGGTATTTAAAAGCAGATTCATTGGAACCCAAATCGTCTTTTTTACTACCAGCCAATATATACATGGAAATAGAAAGTATCTCAATACCTAAAAACAACATCGTCATATTACTGAAGGATACCATGATCACCGTTCCTGCAAGCGCAAATAAAACAAGGCTAAAATGATCAGTTACACTGGTCTCTTCCTTGAAAAAGCTGTCGGACATTAAGAACCACAGGAAAGCAACAATCAATATTACGGATGTAAATGCCACGGCAAAATGATCGTATTGCATCATTCCGTAGAATATGGTACGGGACAGGTTCCAGTCGAACAGGTTGATAACAAACGTAGCCACGAGGCCAACAAGCACAAAAGGATATAATAATTTTTTGAAGCTGAATATTTCAGCAAGCAACGTGATTACACCTAAAGAAGTAAGTAATATTAAAGCTGTCATATTTTTCAATTTGCAGTTGGCAATTTGCAGTTGGCAATTACCAAACACTCATTCCATACTGTATATTTTAATTTAATTTATTGCAAACTGCCAACTGTCAACTTGCAACTTTTTACTATTTAATCAACTCAACCAATTTCACAACTGCCGGCTCTGCTATGTCCATCAATGGTTTCGGATATACCCCAAATACAATCACTACAGCGGCAATAATTACCAATACTGTTTTTTCATTTCCGGTAAGGGCTGTAAAGCCCGCTGTAACAGTATTTGTTTCACCCAGCATGATTGCCTGGTAGCTGCGAAGCATGTACACAGCACCTAGTATAACACTTAGCCCGGCAAAGGCTGCTGCCCATGCACTGTACTGGTACAAACCGTTCAGCAATAAAAACTCCCCTACAAACCCATTGGTTAAAGGCAAAGCAACACTGCCTAAAAGAACAATTAAAAAAAGTACTGCAAACTGAGGGTTTACATTACGGATACCGCCAAGCGAATCCAGATCGCGTTTACCGGTATGTGTGAAAAGGATATCAACAATAAAGAAAAGTCCAACAACATTTACCCCGTGGCTCAGCATCTGCACAAGCCCGCCCTGTATGCCCTGAACATTACCAGCCATAATACCGGCAGCAATAAGTCCCACGTGAGCAATGGATGAATACGCGATTAAACGTTTGAAATCCTTTTGAGCAATAGCAATGCAGGATGCATATACAATGCCCACTACAGATAAGATAATAACCACGTTGCTCCAATCTGCTGCTCCCAATGGCACAACAGGCAGCAGCCAGCGGATAAGTCCATAGGTTCCCATTTTCAGCATGATCCCGGAAAGCAGCATGGTACCTGGTGTTGGGGAAGTAACATATGTATCCGGCTGCCATGTATGGAAAGGGAATACCGGCATTTTAATGGCAAATGCCATGAAAATAGCCCAGAAAACACACCCCTGGTGAACAACATCCATGCTTCGTCCTGCCTCATAAAGAGCAGCAATGTCAAACGAGTGGTTGCCCGGAGTGTGGATATACAGGTAAATAAAGCCCCACAACATCAGCAAACTGCCTACCAGTGTATAAACAAAAAATTTGAATGTAACTTTTCCACTATTGTCGCCTCCCCAAAGCAAACAAATAAAATAAACAGGAATGAGCGCCAACTCCCAGAAAATATAAAACAGGAAGCCATCCAGTGATACAAACACCCCTATCAGGGCCATTTGCATAGCAAGTATCAGCGCATAAAATACAGATGGGTTTTTGTATTCATGTTTGAAAGAGGTAAGTATGATAACCGGAACAAGGAAGGTGGTAAGCAATACAAGCAGCAACGAAATTCCATCTATACCCACATGGAAATTAATACCCAATGTACGAATCCAGGGGTAATTAAGCTCAAACTGCGTGTCTGCATTGCGCTGGAAGATAACCACTGCAGCAATAGAAATTAAGAACTCAACAACTGCTGCTCCAAAAGCAATCTTTTTAACTTGTTCACCTTTTACAAACAGCAATGCTATTGAAGCAAGCAAAGGGAAAATTATCAGTAATAATGTAAGCATATAATTTCTAAATCTATTAAACAGTTTGCAATTGGCAGTATGCTTTGGCAATAGCAAAAGGCCAATTCATAAATTCGTATCTATTCGTTATCCGTAACCTATATCATGCGTGCAAATAAAATCACAACAACACTTATCACCATAATAAAAATGTAAACCCCGATATTTCCTGTTTGTACCAGGCGAACTTTGCTGCTGGTCCAGTTTACAGCAATACCAACACTATTTACAATCCCATCCACTATCTGGTTATCCACGACCTTGTGCAAGCCAGAAGAAATGAAATTCAAAGGCTGGGTGATTGCAATATCATACAGTTCATCCACCCAGTATTTTTTGTATACCAGTTTGTGCAATGGTTTCAGCTCTTCGGTTTCGTCAGTTGGTAAAGTATTGTTTTTTACATATACTTTGTATGCATAGTAAATGGAAGCCGCCATAACTGCCACAGCAATACCCATCAACAAGTACTCTGTTTCGTGCGACATGTGGTGAATGATACGGAAGGAAGAATCTTCGAATACCGGTTTCAAATATTCATCCAGGAAATGTGTACCCCCCAACACCTCCGGAATGCCAACCAAACCGCCTGCAACAGAAAGCACTGCAAGCAATACCAAAGGCAAAGTCATTGGTTTTGGCGATTCGTGCAGATGGTGCAGCTGATCTTTAGTCCCTCTGAATTCGCCTTTAAACGTGAGGAAGTATAAACGGAACATGTAAAAGGTGGTCATTGCCGCACCGCAAATACCAATAAACCAAAGCAGTTTATTATGCTCAAATGCATGAGCTAAAATTTCATCTTTTGAAAAGAAACCTGAAAAGCCCGGAAAACCAACTATTGCCAGGGTGCCCAACAAAAATGTAATGTGTGTAACCGGCAGGTGCTTTTTCAATCCTCCCATAAAACGGATATCCTGCTCATTGCTCATGGCATGGATAACGCTTCCTGCACCAAGGAACAACAATGCTTTAAAGAAAGCGTGCGTCATTACATGGAACACAGCACCTGTATAAGCCCCAACACCTAATGCCAGGAACATATAGCCCAATTGAGAAACAGTGGAATATGCCAGAACCTTTTTAATATCGTTTTGCGCAAGACCAATGCTTGCTGCAAACAAAAGTGTACATGCACCTATTACAGCAACCACTTCCATGGTTAAAGGAGAAAGCGTAAATAAAATGTTGGAACGTGCAATCATGTAAATACCTGCAGTAACCATCGTAGCAGCATGGATCAAAGCCGAGACAGGTGTAGGACCTGCCATTGCATCCGGAAGCCACGTATACAATGGAAGCTGAGCACTTTTACCGATTGCACCAACAAACAACAACAATGTAATGGTAGTAATTACCGTATTGTCTGATGCAAAGCTCTTTGCCATTGCAAATACATCGCCATAAGCAATGCTTCCAAAAGTCACAAATATCAGGATGATTCCAAGGATAAAACCAAGGTCACCAATACGGTTCATAATGAATGCCTTTTTAGCAGCATTGTTATATGCCGTATTCTTGAACCAGAAGCCAATCAACAGGTAGGAGCACAATCCAACACCTTCCCAGCCCACAAACATAATCAGGTAATTGGAACCCAATACCAGCAACAACATGAAGAACACAAACAGGTTCAGATAAGCAAAGAATCTTGAAAAGCCCTCGTCATGGCTCATGTAAGCAGTTGAATAGACATGTATCAAAAACCCGATACCTGTAATTATCAACAAAAACAAGGAAGATAAAGGATCTACCAGGAATGAAAAAGGAACCGACAGCTTGCCTGCGCTTATCCAGGGGAAAAGGTCAAGGGTAAAGCTTTTCTGAGCGCTTCCATTCAGCTCTATAAATATTCCCAATGAAACTGCAAAGGCACCAAGAATAGCTCCGCACGCAACAGTTCCAACCAATCCTTTCGATAATTTTTTTCCAAACAATCCAGTGATCAAAAATCCAATCAGCGGAAGCAAAGGAATTAACCAAACTAATTTTATCATAAACCTTTCAATTTGCAGTTGGCAATAGGCAGTTGGCAATTACCAATCATTCCTACACAAACTGTATTTTTAATTTTTATTTTTTGCAAACTGCCAATTGCAATTTTGCCAACTATTTTAAATTACCACTTCAATTTATTCAACACATTAATATCTGAGGATTTTGTATTTCTATACACCATCATCAGGATTGCAAGTCCTACCGCCACTTCAGCGGCAGCCACAGCCATAATAAAGAACACAAATACCTGTCCTTTACTATCAGATAAATAGCTTGAAAATGCGACCAGTAAAAGGTTAATAGCATTCAGCATCAACTCTACTGACATAAAAATAATAATGGCATTTCGTCTGAAAAGCACACCCAGCACACCAATGGTGAACAATACGGTGCTTAACAACAAATACCAGTTTAAAGGAATTACTTCGATTGCATTCATTCTCGTTTATTTTTTATTTTCTGTTACATGTCCCGATTTTACTCCATCTAAAGTAAAATGAGGATTATAAATAATACCAAAATCATTTCCCCAAGGATCTGTTATTGCAGCCACTACTATTCCGCCTCCAACTTCTGCCGGCTCTTCAGCAGCAACGGCACCCATCTTCAACAGCTCTTCGTACTTACCCTTAACGTCATCAACTCCCCAGTACGCACCACCAGATTTTTTTGAAGTGCCGCCTTCATTGGGATGCAAGCCAAGTTCGTAACCACCTACATTAAACCCCACGTAAAACGGCTCATCAAAGTACGGCTGAATATTCAACACTTTCGAATACCATTCTTTGGCTTTCTGAAGGTCACTTACACGATAAACAACTGTTCTGAGGCCTAAAAAATCTGTTTTTACAGGAGACATTCTTTTCAAACAATTATTTAATACTGCGTTTACCCAACATTACAGCACCCACCATTGCTACCAATAACAATATAGATGCAACTTCAAACGGGAGTAAAAATTCACCAAACAGTGTTTTACCAAGCTTTTCAATCAAACCAATATTCGGGTTAAATGCATTTGTTGCCACAATTGTATCTGCCCCTCTTAAAGAGCCAACAAGCACTACCAGCAATAAGCCGGAAGCAATGGCTGCAGAAGCCTTTAGCCATACACTTTTCTGAGGCTCTGTTTCTTTATTAAGGTTCAAAAGCATGATAACAAAGAGAAATAGAACCATGATAGCACCCGCGTATACAATAATGTGAACAGCTGCCAGGAACTGGGCATTCAGCAATACATAATGTCCGGCTATTGTAAAGAAAGTAAGGACGAGGTACAATACACTGTGGACAGGATTTTTAGACAGTACCACCATTAATGCGAACATAATCGCGAGGAAGGACAGGAAAGAAAATAAATATGTAATCATATATTAATTAGTTTGCAGTTAACAGTTAACAGTTAACAGTTTGCAAATTGCCAACTGCCAATTGCCAACCGTTTCTTATTTTTTATCAAATGTTTTATTGTGTGCAAACTCTTTGTGTGCTTTAAACTCAGCAACCTTAGATGTTTCACGTTTTGTTACATCCACACGTTTGTCAACAGGCTCAACCAATATATCTTTGCCATATACCAGCTCACCGCGGGTGTATAAGCTATCTACTTTTCTATCCGTCAGGAAAATCGCCTCTTTCGGGCATGCTTCTTCACAGTCGCCACAATAAATGCAGCGCAGCATGTTAATTTCATATTTAGCTGCATATTTTTCTTCGCGGTACAAATGTTCTTCTCCCGGCTCGCGCTCAGCAGCAATCATGGTTATGGCTTCTGCCGGACAAGCGACAGCACACAAACCACAGGCAGTACAGCGTTCTGCACCCGCTTCATCACGCTTTAATACGTGCTGACCGCGGTATATTTTGCTGAATTCACGCGTTTGTTCAGGATATTGAATGGTTACTTTTTTCTTAAAAAAGTGTTTGAATGTAATCAACATCCCGCTAAAAATAGCAGGCAGATAAAGCTTTTCCACAAGCGTCATCTCTTTTTTAACTACAACTTTTGATCTATTTGTTAATTGCATTGTTTCAATTCGCAGTTGGCAATTTGCAGTTGGCAAATTTACATTTCTGCTTTAATTTAAATTTTTCAAAACTACTATTTACTACCACTATATTTATCTGGGTTCTCAATCATATGGTTAATTAACCTACCAACTTCTTCTGAACGTACAAATAAATTTTTAAAAGATTCTTCTGAAATATAGTTACATGCTAAACTATAATCTAACCACACTTGCGTTTCCGAATTCTCCATGTCAGCATCAGAAGACTTACTTACAAAATGAGCCGGGTACTGTCTTTTTCTATACCCTTCGCCTATATTTGAACAAACAGAACGCGATGACCTGCGAATCTGACTTGTCAATCCAAACTTTTCGTCATCTGGAAATTTTTTAGATTCGTTAAAGATTAGCATCGACAATTCAAATGCTTTTTTATATACAGTCAAATCTCTAAAAGTACCCATTCTTTTAAGTTAACAATTTGCAGTATGCAGTTGGCAACCTATTTTAAGTTATCTAATTCCTTCTTTTACAAATCAATATCTACCAATTCCAGCCTTTATTTTGATTTTGCAAACTGTCAACTGCAAATTGCCAACTTCATTTTTTAAAACAACTTAATAATTTCACCCCACATCATCACTACGCCTGTTACCAGCAAATTCAGCAGCGACAAAGGTATTAATATTTTCCAGCCTAAATTCATCAGCTGATCATAGCGGAAACGTGGTATTGTCCAGCGTACCCACATGAACAGAAATATAAAGAATACGATTTTAGCGAACAGGAATACTACTCCAAGTATTGCCAATACATTTGAGTCCAGGTTCAATTGATCAACAAAAGGCATGTTGTATCCGCCAAAATAAAAAGTAGAAATAATTGCCGATGAAATAAACATGTTAATGTATTCAGCAAACAGGTAAAAGCCCAGCTTCATGGAGCTGTACTCCGTATGGTATCCGCCAACAAGCTCTGTTTCACACTCCGGCAAATCAAAAGGCGCACGGTTGGTTTCAGCGAAGGCACAGATTAAGAATATTAAAAAGCCAACAGGCTGAATTACCACATTCCACCAGCCTTTTTGTTGTTCAACAATTTCAGCCAGGCTCAAAGTACCAGTACACATTACCAATGCAATGATAGATATACCCATTGCAACTTCGTAGCTAATCATCTGGGAAGAGGCACGTATTGCGCCAAGCAAAGAGTATTTATTGTTTGATGCCCAGCCACCAATCATAATGCCGTATACACCCAGAGAAACAACACCAAACAAATACAAAATACCAATATTTACATCGGTAATCTGCAATGGGTAGATTTCCCCGGCAATGGTAACAGATGGCCCCCAGGGAATCACGGCACCTGTCATACAAGCCGTTAACATTGCCAATGAAGGTCCGATAATAAACAACGCCTTATTTGACGTGCCTGGTATCAGCTCTTCCTTCATAAACATTTTTACACCATCGGCAAGGGGTTGAAGAATCCCAAATGGGCCAGCTCTGTTAGGACCAATCCTATCCTGAAGGAATGCCGCCACCTTACGCTCTGCATAAGTGCTGTACATAGCTACAACCAAAGTGATCCCAAACACCGCAACGGCCAAAATACCTTTGTATATTAAAAATGTTTGTATATCGTATAATAAAACTGATAGTGTCATAAAGGAGCCCCTCCAATCCCGCATAAATGCGGGACTTTTAGCGTGTTTATTTTTTTATATAATATTTTTTGCCCTCCAACTCCTCCCCTCACGCTTGCGCTGAAGCTACAGCGTAGGCGCATGGGATGCGCTGGGTGGGGCTTTTATTTTTTATTCAATTGTTTTTGTTGTTTACCGATATCCAGTTTTAAACTTGCTAAACTCTCATAATGATTTGCCGAAATTACCGAATGGCGGTCAATATGGGTAGGCTTTTCAATCACCCAGTCTGTAGCATCTTTTTTCTCGAAACGGCATTCATTACAAATCCACTCATCTACTTCGCCCCAGCGGTTTTTGCGTGCTGTTACACGAAGCACTTCATTGCCTTTTAACCAGATGGCCACCTTACCGCAGCACTTTGTACAGTTTCGGTGAGCATCCATAGGTTTGGTGAACCATACACGGCTTTTGAAACGGAATGTTTTATCTGTCAATGCTCCAACCGGGCATACATCAATTACATTTCCGGAAAAATCATTATCAATAGCCTTTGAAATATAGGTACTGATTTCAGAAGCATCGCCACGGAAGATCATTCCCTGGTAACGGTGATTGGTAAGCTGGTCAGCTACTTTAATGCAACGGAAACACATGATGCAACGGGTCATGTGTAATTTGATAAACGGCCCGATGTCAATCATGTTAAACGTTCTGCGTTTAAAATCATAACGTGTTTTTGCCAAACCGTGCTCGTAACCTAAGTCCTGTAAATGACATTCGCCTGCCTGGTCGCAGATAGGACAATCCAGAGGGTGATTGATCAATAAAAATTCAACAACACCTTTACGCGCTTCCAGTACTTCAGGAGATGTAATGTTCACCACTTCCATACCATCCATCACTGTTGTTCTGCAGGACGCAACAGGCTTAGGCATTGGACGTGGGTCTTTCTCAGAACCTTTGGTAACCTTTACAATACAGGTACGACAGTAGCCACCGCTGGTTTTTAATTTTGAATAATAACACATTGTAGGCGGAGCAATATTCTCCCCTTCATATCCTTTACTATCAACAATCATACGTGCTGCCTGCAGGATAGTTGTCCCATCTGGCACTTCAATGTTATGACCGTCTATTGTTACTTTAGCCATTTACTTTCTTAAGTTGGCAGTTGGCAATTTGCAGTTGGCAAATTGAAAACTACACAAAATGAATTACTTATTATATTATTTTTTTAGCTCTCGTTTTTGATTTACTCCTATTACCCTTTTTTAACTACCTGCAATTGATTCACAATATAAAATCGAATATTTTGTTTCTTCTTTTTAATGCGTTTTTATTACATCATTGGGCGGTGTAAATTTTATTGGTAAATTGTATTGCACACTCACTTCCTTTCCATTTTGTTTTCCCGGTATCCACTTGGGCATGCTTTTTACAACACGCACCGCTTCGGCATCGCACAGTTGTCCATTGGTTATTCCTCTCAACACTTTAACATCCCTTATTTCACCTGTTTCATCAACATTAAACGTTAAATAGCAGGTGCCGCTTATTCCTTTTTTCAAATCCTCCTCCGGATAATTGATGTTTTTCTGAATAAATTCCATCATTTTTTTTGAACCTCCGGGAAACTCTGGCATTTGTTCAACCGTAGTAAATACTTGTTGTTTATCACTTTTTACTGCAGCTGTATCTTTAAACCCATTTTGCTCAGGAGGCGTTTTTGCAACTAATTCATTTTGTTTGTTGTTGCTGGTGAATTTAATTGGTAAATTGTATTGAACGGACACATTTTTCCCATTTTGTTTCCCTGGTATCCAAACCGGCATTTTTTTTACAACATTAACGGCTTCTTTATTACAAAGTTCTCCGTTTGGAATTCCTCTTAAAACCTTAATGTCATTTAATTTCCCATCCGTACCGACAACAAAAGTAACATAGCAGGTTCCTGATATGCCTTTTTTATATTCCTCTTCAGGATAAACCAAATTTTCTTTTACAAACGATTTCATTGCTTCAGCTCCACCAGGGAATTCAGGCATATTTTCTACTATTGAAAAAATTTCATTCTTTTCGGATGAATTTTTAACGACAATAGTTTCATCGCCATTACTATTACCTGCAACAGTTTCAAGCTGCCCATTGGAATTTTGTGCATACAAGAAGCTCAATTGAAGCAAAAAAACTATTATAATCCCCTTTTTCATATTTATGCTTCCGCCAATTGATGAACTGAATAATAATGTTTCACATCCTTAATCCTCTCCGGATGATTGATATATTCCTCAAATTCCGCACGGAAATGGCGAATAGCAGCAGCTACGGGCCATGCAGCGGCATCACCCAAAGGACAAATGGTATTGCCTTCTATCTTGCGCTGTACGTCCCACAACAAATCAATATCACTTGGTTTGCCATGTCCCTCAACAATCCGGTGAAGAATTTTTTCCATCCAGCCAGTACCTTCACGACAAGGCGAGCATTGTCCGCAGCTTTCGTGATGATAGAAACGTGCGAATGTATATAAATTTTTTACAATACTTGTTGTTTCATCATAAACAATAAAGCCTCCTGAGCCAAGCATAGAGCCGGTTGCAAAGCCTCCATCGCTCAACGATTCATAGCTCATCAAACGTGGTTCGCCTTTATCAGTCTTTAATATTAAATGTGCCGGCAATACTGGTACGGATGAACCTCCAGGAACAACGGCTTTTAATTGTCGGCCATTGATGATACCACCACAATATTCTTCAGAATAAATAAATTCTTCAACGGGTAATCCCAGCTCTATCTCGTAAACTCCCGGTTTATTGATATGACCGGATGCTGAAATCAGCTTGGTCCCTGTACTTCTGCCGATACCGATTTTTGCATATTCATCACCACCCATATTAATGATAGGACAAACTGCTGCAATTGTTTCCACATTGTTTACCACTGTAGGACAACCGTACAAACCGGCAATAGCAGGGAATGGAGGTTTAATACGCGGATTACCGCGTTTACCCTCTAATGATTCCAACAAAGCCGTTTCTTCACCACAGATATAGGCACCGCCACCAACCTGAACATAACAATCGTGTGAGAAACCACTTCCCAAAATATTTTCTCCTAAATAACCGGCCGCATACGCCTCTTCGATCGCTTTTTCGAGAATACGTGATACATAAAAATATTCACCACGTATATAGATATAAGATGTTCTTGCACCTAAAGCAAAACTAGAAGTAATCATTCCTTCAATTAAGCTATGCGGTGTTTTCTCCATCAGGTAGCGGTCTTTGAAAGTACCAGGCTCAGATTCATCGGCATTACAAACAAGATAACGTGCAACACCTTCGGGCTTCGCCAAAAAGCTCCATTTCATGCCGGTAGGGAAACCCGCACCACCACGGCCTCTGAGCCCCGACTTTTTAACTTCTTCAACAACATCATTCGGAGCCATTGTTTTCAGGGCTTTCTCAACAGAAGCATAACCACCGTGCTGGCGGTATACTTCCAGTGTTTCTATTCCCGGAACATTGACGTGTTGTAATAATAATTTCTTTGCCATAAGCCTCACCCCCGGCCCCTCTCCAAAGGAGAGGGGGGAGGATTTGTTTTATTTTTTTATTCTTCTATCACTTAACAAATAGACCTGTTCAATACCCTCCGCTTTGGGGGGGGGGTAAGGGTGGGGCCTATAATGTATTTTTATAATCTAAATCCGTATAACTTCTTTGTTTGCCCTGAGAGCGGTACTGTTCAATAATGGTATCTACTTTTTCAAATGTAAGGTTCTCGTGGAACGATGCTCCGCATTGCAGCATTGGTGCAGTACCGCAGCTTCCTAAACACTCTACCGTTTTAATGGTAAACATGCCGTCCGGTGTGGTTTCCCCCTCTTTTACACCTAATTTTTTCTCCAGGTAATTTACAATATCTTCTGCACCACGCACCCAGCAGGAAGATGTACGGCACACCTCCAGCAGGCATTTACCAACGGGTTTCAGATTGTACATCGAATAAAACGATGCTACTTCATACACTTCAATCGGCTGAATCTTAAGAATGGAAGCAACATAATCCATTGTTTCCGGACTAAGCCATCCGCCAAACTCAGCTTGTGCTACATGCAATACCGGCAATAAAGCCGATTTATGTTTTCCTTCCGGATAACGTTTGATTATTTTCTGAACTGTTTGCATTGCCTCATCGCTAAAAACAGTTCCAGCGCGTTTGGCATCATTAAATACTTGTGTTCCTTTTACCTGGCTACTCATTTATATTTCTCGTATTCTTATTTTATCAACGGTTACAGTGGTAAACTTATTAAACAGTTTTTCTCTCTTGTTCTTTAATAAATCTACCAAAATATCTATTATTCTATCCGTTTCTTTGTAATTGTACCGTAAAAAAATCACGCTTACACCCTTTATTTTGTGGGCAAAAACCCATTCCCCAAAATCTTTATCTTCTGTTAAAATTATTTTCTCCAGTTCTTTCGAAAGAAAAATAACATCTTCATCGCTTATTCCCTGATAATTTTCCGAAACAGAAACCGTATTTACAGGGATACTTCTTACTGCTTTTATTATTCTACTATCAATGTTCTCGTCTGCAATAATCATTTTTTAGCCACCAGGATTTCTTCTTTTCCAATCACCTCAGAAGCATAAGTTAAAGCAGCATATATATCTTCTTTTTTTAATTTATTATACATGGACAGAAGCTCTTTTACAGATACACCTTCAGACAGTTTACGCAATAAAAGCTCAACAGTAATCCGAGTTCCTTTTATAACAGGTTTACCGAGCATAATTTTATAATCTGAAACAATTCTTTCTTTGTAATCCATTTTGTTTTAATTACGCATCCAACTCCCCTGCAATCACATTCATACTACTCATTGTTAGGATTGCATCTGAAAGCAATCCACCTTTAATCATTTCAGGATATGCCTGATAGTAAATGAAGCAGGGTCTGCGGATATGCACACGGTATGGCGCTCTGCCACCATCACTGATAATGAAAAAGCCCAATTCTCCATTACCCCCTTCAACAGCATGGTAAATCTCGCCTTTAGGTATTTCTGTTTCGCCCATCACAATTTTGAAGTGATAGATCAATGCTTCCATATTGTTGTACACCTCTTCTTTAGGAGGAAGGTAAAACTCAGGAACATCAGCATGGTAAATGCCTGCAGGCTCCTTTTTAATTTTTTCTACCGCTTGTTTGATAATGCTTAAGCTTTGCCACATTTCTTCCTCACGCACCATAAAACGATCATATGTATCGCCATTGGTACCAACAGGAATAGTAAAATCAAACTCTTCGTAAGAAGAATACGGGTTCATTACACGCACATCGTAATCTACTCCTGCCGCACGTAAGTTAGGCCCTGAGAAGCTATAATTCAAAGCTCTTTCAGCACTGATGCCGCCACATCCAATAGTACGATCCATGAAAATGCGGTTACGCATCAACAGGTTCTCGAACTCTTTTAATGCCGGTGGCATGTCTTTTAAAAACTTATCCAGCAAATCCCATGCTTTAGGAGAGAAATCCCTTTCCAATCCTCCTATACGGCCGATATTGGTAGTTAAACGGGCACCGCAGAGTTCTTCATAAATTTCATAGATACGCTCACGCATCTGGAAAATGTATAAAAAACCCGTCATTGCACCTGTATCAACACCAATTACGCTGTTGCAAATGATATGATCCGCTAAACGCGCCAACTCCATAATAATTACACGCATGTACTGAACACGCTTCGGAATCTCAATCCCTACAAGCTTCTCCACCGACATGTGCCAGCCCATATTGTTAATAGGAGATGAACAATAATTCAAACGATCGGTAATCGGTGTAAACTGGTAATACGGGCGGTGCTCGGCAATTTTTTCAAAAGCACGGTGAATGTACCCCACAGTAGACTCAGCTTCCATGATAATTTCCCCGTCCATTTTCAGGACATTTTGGAAAATACCATGTGTAGCGGGATGTGTAGGGCCCAGGTTGAGAATGGAATATTCCTTCTCAATTATATCAGTGTTTGTATTTTTTTCTTTGCTCATTTTTTAAAAAAGTTTGCAATTTGCAGTTTGCAGTAGGCAAGCTATTCCCACTATTTAAATTTCACTTTTTTATTTTTTATCAATTGTTTAATTGCCAACTGAATTTATCTTCCAAACATTTTATCGTCTTTATCTTCACGTGTACCATCTTCCAGTGCATACTCCTTACGCATCGGGTGATAGGTCATTTCATCCATATTGAGGATGCGCTTCAGGTTCGGGTGACCGCTGAAAATGATTCCAAAGAAATCAAACTCCTGGCGTTCCATCCAGTTAGCGGCTGAGAATACAGACGTAATGGAGGGCACAACAGGATCGCTGATGCTGAAAAATATTTTCAAGCGTATTCGTAAGTTCTTTGGAAGATTGTGCAGCTGGTACATAACTCCGAGTTCCTGCCCTTTATTTTCAGGATAATGCAGTCCTGCAAGCGTTGTAAGGTACTGAAAAGCCAATTCCTGATCATCATACAGAAACCTTACAATATCACAGATTTGATTGCTTTTTACTGTAAATACAGGGTAATCGGCTAGTATTTCGGATGCAATCAAACCGTCTCCGAATTGCGCGCTCAGTTTATTCTGAACAGCTGTGAACAATGCGTCTTTTTCCATAATTTATTCCATTCCGTATTTGGCCAGCATTTGCTTATACTCGTCAGTATCTCTGCGTCTTACAGATTCGTTTTTAACCAGCTCCTGTATTTGCAGGATACCGTCCAAGACCTGCTCCGGACGAGGCGGACAACCGGGAACGTATACATCAACAGGAATAATCCTGTCTATCCCCTGCAATACGCTGTAAGTATCGAATACACCTCCGCTGGAAGCGCAGGCGCCCATAGACAATACCCATTTAGGCTCTGCCATTTGCTCATATACCTGGCGCAATACAGGAGCCATTTTTTTAGCAATTGTTCCCATCACCATCAACAAATCGGCCTGGCGTGGTGAAAAGCTCAGACGTTCAGCACCAAAACGGCCCAAATCGTAGGTAGAGGCCATAGTGGCCATAAATTCGATTCCGCAGCAAGACGTTGCAAAAGGCAAAGGCCATAAAGAATTTGCACGTGCCATCCCAACTGCCTTATCAATGCTGGTAGCAAAGAAACCCGGACCCTCAACACCCAATGGTGCGGGCACTACGTTTATTGTTGATTTTTCGATTGTACTCATTTACCCCTCCAAACCCGGCATTAAACGGGACTTTGATTCGTTAATAATTCTTTTTTTACTCCCTGCATAAAGCAGAAGAGCCGCTCCGAAGAAGTCCTTCGGAGAGAGTGTTTATTCCCACTTTAAAGCACCCTTTTTCAGGATATAGTAGAACCCTACCAATAAAAACCCTACAAATGTGAGCATTTCAAGAAAACCAACAACTCCAAGGCTTTTAAAGTTAACTGCCCATGGATACATGAAAATCACCTCCACATCAAATAACACAAAAAGGATGGCAACAAGAAAATATTTGATGGAGAACGGAATCCTCGCATTTCCCTGGGACTCAATACCACATTCAAAAGTATCGTCCTTAATTTTGGTTTTTCTTTTAGGGCCTAATTTATGCGTTACGAATATGGTTGTGGCCACAAATCCAAAGGCTACAATAAACGACAAAACAATAGGCAAAAAATCGATGGGTGTGCTTACTCCTGCTGGCATATCAATACACAATTGGTAATGTTTAGGGCTTCAATTTTAGTTATTTCTTTTATAATAACCAAATCGGCTAACAAAGTTACGGTTTTATTGGTATTGAAAATGTGAAAAATTGTTATTTAGACTAATTATAATTAAAGGCGGAGCAGATTGCAGATATTGCAGTTTAATCATAAAAACCAGACCGTTTCAGAAGCTAGGCGGAGTAAGTTCTTTCCAATAGATAACGGAGCTGTTCACAGGAAAAGAAACACCTATTTCGTACTTTAAAACAAACCGCTTTCCCGGAGCATCATAAACAGCGGCATAATATATCCCATTAATGGATATAAGCACATCCTGCCTGTCGGAGGGAAGCTCGTCATTTGTGGAACTTTTCCATTTAAAATCTGTCATAATACCGGCAAATATTTCAAGGTGAAGTGCAAATATCGCTATTAAAAACGAAAAAGCCACTAATTAAGTGTTTCTAAACAATGGTAACTAACGGTTAAACATCGAATTTATTTTGCGGGGTGAAAAAATTGTAGAAAATTTGACACAGTAATTTCATTAAGGGGGAATGCGAAAATTTCTGAAGCCACGAATAAAGCGCGCCTAAACAATGGTAACCAACAAACAGAGAACAGAATTATTTTTGCGCCTATGAAAAAAAATGTGGAAAATTTGACACACTCCCAGTTTACAAAAGCAGAATTAAAAAAACTGGGAGATCGTATCAAACAATTGAGGATTCAGAAAGGATATACCAGCTACGAGTATTTTGCTTATGAAAAAAACATTTCAAGAGCACAATACGGAAGGTACGAAAAAGGTGAAGATCTGAGATATAGCAGCCTTGTTAAGGTTGTAAAAGCTTTTGATATGTCGATGGAAGAGTTTTTCAGCGAGGGCTTCAAATAGCCTCTGTTTAAACGATTTACCCTAACTTTTTTCACCAACCCACATCCTGCTTTCATGCAGCCGGCAACGGCCTACGCTCCCCACCTGCGCTCCCTGCACCATAAAAACGGCCACATACCCGGGTTTCTTTATTACACAGATTATTAGTAAATTCGCGGTCCCATATTGGGGCTCAACAAAGGAAATGAAATGGAGAACATCAGGAATTTTTGCATCATAGCACATATCGATCACGGAAAAAGTACACTTGCCGACCGTTTGCTTGAATATACCAATACTATCAGCAAGCGTGATATGCAGGCCCAGGTGCTGGACGACATGGATCTTGAAAAAGAGCGTGGGATCACAATTAAAAGCCATGCCATCCAGATGGATTATGAATACAAGGGCAAAAAATATGTGTTAAACCTGATTGATACACCCGGCCACGTTGATTTTTCTTACGAAGTTTCACGCTCCATTGCAGCTTGTGAAGGGGCTCTGCTGATTGTTGATGCTGCTCAGGGAATTCAGGCACAAACCATTTCCAACCTTTACCTTGCTTTGGGAAACGATCTTGAAATTATTCCCATTTTAAATAAAATTGATTTGCCAAGCGCTGAGCCCGAAGCTGTGAAAGACCAGATTGTAGAGCTTTTGGGGTGTAAACGAGAAGAAATCATACCTGCATCCGGCAAAACCGGAATGGGTGTGCATGATATACTGGGAGCAATTGTTGAACGCGTACCTGCCCCCAAAGGAGACCCTACAAAGCCCTTACAAGCCTTAATCTTTGATTCCGTTTTTAATTCATTCAGAGGTATTATCGCTTATTACAAAATTATAAACGGTACGATTAAGAAAGGTGAAAAAGTAAAATTCATAGCGACTGAAAAAGAGTATAATGCCGATGAGATTGGCGTTTTACGCCTAAAACAAGAGCCTCGCAATGAAATTAAAACCGGGGATGTGGGCTATATTATTTCCGGAATCAAAGATGCCCGCGAAGTAAAAGTAGGTGACACGATTACAACTGTTATTAATCCTTCACAGGAGCCAATTCTTGGTTTTGAAGATGTGAAACCGATGGTATTTGCGGGTATTTACCCAGTAGATACGGAAGACTTTGAAGAGCTGCGTTATTCCATGGAAAAGCTTCAGCTGAATGACGCTTCACTTACATGGGAACCTGAATCATCTGCTGCGCTTGGCTTTGGTTTCCGTTGTGGCTTTTTAGGGATGCTGCACATGGAGATCATACAGGAGCGCCTGGAACGGGAGTTTAACATGACCGTAATCACTACTGTTCCAAACGTATCTTATCACGCATACACTACGCGTGGCGAGATGATCATTGTAAACAACCCATCTGACCTGCCTGATCCGGCAAGCATGGACCGCGTAGAAGAGCCTTATATAAAGGCACAGGTAATTACCAAGTCGGAATTTGTTGGTAACATCATGACCTTGTGCATTGGTAAACGTGGTATATTGACCAACCAGGTGTATCTTACTACAGACCGCGTAGAACTGATGTTTGACATGCCGCTGGGAGAGATTGTATTTGACTTTTATGACCGTTTAAAAACAATTTCAAAAGGTTATGCCTCTTTTGATTATCAGCCGCTGGATTACCGTGCAAGCGCTTTGGTGAAGCTGGATATACTTTTAAATGCAGAGCCTGTAGATGCTTTATCGTCACTCATTCACCGCGACAACGCGTATGAATTTGGCAAAAAAATGTGTGAAAAACTGAAAGAGCTTATTCCGCGTCAGCAGTTCGAAATACCGATCCAGGCTGCTATCGGAGCTAAGATCATTGCACGTGAAACCATTAAGGCCATGCGTAAAGATGTAACGGCAAAGTGTTATGGTGGTGATATTTCCCGTAAACGTAAACTACTCGAAAAGCAGAAAGAAGGTAAAAAACGTATGCGTTCAGTAGGTAGTGTTGAAATTCCGCAAAGCGCATTTATGGCGGTATTGAAGCTGAATGATTAATTTTTTAGATTTGAGTATTGAGATGTGAGACGTGAGACTTTGGGGTTTAAAAGAAGAAAACCCTGACTTTACAAGGTTTTTCAGCTGTCTCATATCTCATATCTCATGTCTCAAATCTATACTTCCAATATTAAAATAACGTTAAAACGTCTGAACTATCAGAATTTATCGTATCTTTGCACAAGTTTTAGTCAAAAGGATATTTGCCGGACGAATTAAACAACAGTTTCTTACCTGTTAATTACACCCATATTGCATGCCGCTTAAGACTAGTGGCCGCGAAAAAAAGGCCAGGGGTGGCGGGTACTTCTAAAAGTTACTTTGTACAATTCAACTCATTTTCCTACAGGTTGATTAAAGTAATTATAAACCAAAAAAATACTAAATGAACAAATTTGAAGCGTTAGGGCTTAACAATGCTATTGTTAAAGCTGTAACAGAATTGGGTTTTGAAGCCCCAACACCTATCCAGGAAAAAACCATTCCTGCATTATTAACAGGCACTACCGACCTTGTGGCATTGGCTCAGACCGGTACAGGTAAAACAGCTGCCTTCGGATTACCATTAATATCATTGATCGATTTTAAATCACGCGACACACAAGCGGTGATTCTTTGTCCTACGCGTGAATTGTGCATGCAAATCACACGTGATTTACAGAACTATACCAAATACATTGATGGAGCCAATATTGTTGCCGTATATGGCGGTGCAAGCATTGAAGGCCAGAGCCGCGAGATTAAAAGAGGTGCACAGATAGTTGTTGCTACCCCGGGTCGTATGAACGACATGATTAACCGCAGAAATGTGAACTTGAGCAAAGTGCGTTATGCTGTATTGGATGAGGCGGATGAGATGTTGAACATGGGCTTTAAAGAAGATTTAGATACCATTCTTTCTCAAACACCTGCAGAAAAAAACACATGGTTATTCTCTGCAACCATGCCGGATGAAGTATTGCGTATTTCCAAGCACTATATGAGTTCGCCAATTGAAATCACTACAGGAACAAAAAATTCAGGTAATGAAAACATTGAGCACGTTTATTATGTAGTACAGGCACGCGATAAGTATCCAACGCTTAAACGTATTGCAGATTCAAACCCCGATATTTTTGCTATTGTTTTCTGCCGTACAAAAATTGAAACACAAGAGATTGCTGACAAACTGATTAAAGACGGCTACAATGCAGATGCATTGCACGGAGATTTATCACAAAGCCAGCGCGACCATGTTATGAAACGTTACCGCAGCCGCTCACTTCAGATGCTTGTTGCTACTGATGTTGCAGCACGTGGTATTGACGTTCAGGATGTAACGCACGTTATCAACTATGCGTTGCCTGACGAGATTGAAAATTACACTCACCGTAGCGGACGTACTGCACGTGCAGGCAAAACAGGTGTTTCCATTGCTATCATTAACATGAAAGAGGTTGGAAAAATCAGGATTATTGAGCGTTTGATCAAAACTAAATTTACACAGGCTAAAGTTCCGAATGGCTTTGAAGTGTGTGAAAAGCAGTTGTTCAGCTTAGTGAAAAAAATACACAATGTTGAGGTAAATGAAAAAGCAATTGAAAGCTATTTACCGGGAATTTATGAGGAATTGAAGGATTTAACGAGAGAGGATATTATCAAACGATTTGTATCTACTGAGTTTAATCGTTTCCTTGATTATTACAAAAATGCTCCGGATTTGAATGCTTCTTCTTCTGGAAGAGATCAACGCAGTGTTTCAACAAACGGCAATACAAAATTATTCATCAACTTAGGTGAAATGGATAAGCTGGACAGTCGTTCAATGACAGAATACATCAGTGAAGTATCGGGTGTTGCAGCCAATACTATTGTGAGTATTGATGTGAAAAGCAGCTTCTCTTTTATTGAAGTAAAAACAGAATCGGCTGAGGTAATTACAGGCACATTTAAAAACATACAATTTAACGGCCGTAATGTACGTATCGAATCGCGTGGTGCAAGCAGCAGCAGCACCGGTGGCGGAGAAAGACGCTCTTATGGTGGTGGAAACGGCAGCTATGGCGATCGTGGAAACAGCTACGGAAGCCGTTCTGACAGAGGAGGTTCTTCTTCAAGAGGTGGTTACGGTGGCGGTGAGCGCAGAAGCTATGGTTCGGGATCCGGATCGGGCGAACGCAAATCATACAGCGACCGTTCAAGCAGAGGAGGAAATACCGCAAAAACTTATAATGAAAGTGGTGCCGGTGAATATTCCGACAGAGGAAGATCTGCAAGGGTTTCTACCGGTAATACCGGGAACTCTGATGACAGAAAAAATAATTTCAAAAGAGAAAAACGTCCGAGAAAAGCGTTTTAATCGGTTACGGATAACGAATGATTACATTCCGATAGCTATCGGGATTACAAATTCGTAAAATTCTAACCAATAGTTCTAACCAATAGTTAAATTGAAACAAAAAAAGGTGTTCCCGTAATGGAGAACACCTTTTTATTTTTACTTATATCTGTATATTGTGGAAGTGCCTGGTGGAGATTGTTTCAATTACTCAAAATGACGTTGGGTTTTTACGATCACCCTTTTGTTTTGTCATATTTGGTAAACATATTCATCCACAACAACCGTGAAATGCGGAATGTAAGGGGTGTAAAAAAAACAACTGTAACACTAAGAAATATAAGATACGCCTCTGTGCTGGCTTCCACAATAAAAGTATTTGTGGCCCAGGTAATAACAAACCAACCCACCATCAAACCATAGCTTACGTACATTGCACCGTAAAAATAACCCGGTTCACGTTCATACCTTTCGCTACAGCAGAAGCAGGTTTCATACATCTTATCAAATTTCTTCAGGTTATAAGGGTTATTGGTTTTAAACACATCACCCTTATGACATCTGGGGCATTTGTTCCATAACACTGAATATAAAATATTTTTCAGCATATCAGTTTGCGAATTGATGAATAATCCGCTGAAGGTCAGCAGCTGTAACTACACCTGACTGACGCCATTTAATTTCACCATTTTTAAAAAGAATAAGTGTTGGAACCCCCTGGATACGGTATACACTTGCTACCTTGGGATTTTTATCTACATCTATTTTTAAAATAGTTGCTTTATTGCCTATTGTGGTTTTCAGCTCTTCCAAAACCGGTTTCATCATTTTGCAGGGGCCACACCACTCAGCAAAAAAATCAACCAAAGTAGGGATATTACTGTTTATTATTTCTGAAAATTGCTTTGACATTTTTAATACGTGATTACAGTTGATAAATGCACCTTTGTCTTGATAGAATTGGATATGAGGCAGGCTGCTTCTGATTTTTGAAGGATACGCTCCGCCCTTTCCTTATCCGCTTCTTTCTTAATTTTTAAAACTGGTATAAGTTCTATTTCCGTCATTAAAAACTTGCCCTCCACCTGTTCCAGCTTTCCTTTTGCTGAACAACCAAAACTATCAAACTCCAGCCGCGAATTTTCGGCTATCGCCAGAAAAGTTGTCATAAAACAACTGTTTACAGATGCTGTCAGCAGGTGTTCCGGAGACCATACACCTTCTATTCCTTTGGGAAAAGGAGGCGGTGTGGCTACTTCAATTCCGGCTTTTAGCTCAGGGGAGGTAAGGGTACCTGTTCTCTCACTTTTCCATACCAAATTTACGTTATAATAGTGTGGTTCCATATTCTTTTGTTAATAGATTTAGCTATTCTTTTCGCTGTGATTGAATTCCTATAGCATTCATCTATACCGGGGTTTTAGTGATTATTGATTTTGCTTTGTAAACTGCTCCAGCCGCCACCGTTATAAACTTCTTTATAACCGTTTGATTTTAAAATACTTTTTGCTGAAGCGCTTCTCATACCTGACGCACAGCAGGTAATGATTGTTTTTTGTTTATCCTTTAATCTGGACAAATTGCTGCTTAGCTGATCGACAGGTATGTTCAATGAGCCTTTGATATGACCTCCGGAATACTCTTCTTTGCTACGCACATCCAGTATTACTGCACCTTGTTTAACAAGTTCAGTATAATTTACTTTAGGACCTAATCCTAACAATTGTTTTATTGAATCTATCATTTTTTTTACGGTTTTAGTAATTGTTTAATTTTAGTCAATTATTTTATTATCGCCTTCGCAAAGTCTTCGACAGGCTCAGACGGACTGCACACGGTCATATTGAGTACTTCGACCAGGCTCAGTACAGGCATTGTCGAAATATGTGCGATGGATTCCTACTGTATCTCATTTAATTAAATTTTAAACAGTTTTTTACTATTGATAATAATTTACATCAAACCAGGAACCTCCATTGTAGCATTCTATACCTTGTTGTGCAAGATATTGCTGTGCCTGTCCGCTCCTGTTTCCGGAAGCGCAACAAAGTACCAGTGGGGTCTCCAGACTTTTTAATTCATCCAAACGGGAAGCAATCTGCTGCAAAGGCACATTTAGTGAGCCCGCTACATGACCACCTGCGAACTCGGCCGGTGAGCGCACATCTACAATTGTACACTTTTTTTCACGAATAATTTTTTCAAGCGTTGTCATTTTTCTGTTTTTTTGTTTTCTTTTTTAAAGATATTTAAGAATAAGGCACCCATCAAACTACCATACAATGTACTGTTTAAAGGCTTAGAGGTGATGGCACAGGTGCCGTTGGCACATCCTACAAAGTGATAATAGGCATAGCCACCTATAGCACCAATGACCACTCCGATGAGGGTAAGTTTATGCCTGTTGATGAAGTTCATTTTTAAAATTTTTAATGTTTTCACTCAAATCATAAACCGGTATTTTATCTCCGAGAACGGAGCTGATGATACTGCTTCCCGCAGCACTCCTGTATCCTGCAGCGCAATGCACCACAATGGGTTTATCTAAAGGCAATTCAGTAACACGTTCCCTGAGTTCGGGAAGAGGTATATGAATGGAATTGGAGAAAAATTTTTGTGCTTTTACTTCCAATTCATTTCGTACATCAACAATTGTATATGCATTTTCATTTGAGCGCAGCAGCTCACTGTCAAACAAAGGACTTTCCAGTGTTCCCTGTTTGAGCACAAAAGCCAGTTCAATCTGATTTTCATATCCTATTTTGGCAATGCGTGCCACCAGCTTATCCAATTCCGTTTCATTTTCCGCTGCGAGGTAAAATTTTTCTCCCGGTTTAATAATACTTCCGAGCCATGTTTCAAAGCGGGTATCATTCATCAGGTTGATTGAATTTTTCAGATGTGACTTTTTAAATTCCCGCTGCGGACGTGTATCTACCACTACAATATCCTTATCAAGTGAATTGATACAGGCCTTGCAGGAAACGGGTTCTCTTTTTTCCACCGCTGAAATACCACCGCCATAGGCTGAGGCCCCTTTTTTATTGACTGCCACATCATAAGGAAAATACTTCGGTATAAAAGGCTGATCGGCCAATAGTTCCTTAACAAAGGCTTCCTCACTCATATCCTGCAGGCTCCAATTACCATTTTTTTCCGCACCTATCGTGCTGCTGCTTTGTTCACTTAATCCTTTTCCGCAAAGACTTCCGGCACCGTGGGCCGGATAAACCAACACATCGTTAGGCAATATCATAAGCTTATCGCGGAGGGAATGATACATTTGCTTTGCGAGTGTTGCCTTTGTAGCTGTAATAGCTCCGGCTTTTTCTCTCAAATCGGGTCTGCCGCAATCGCCAATGAATAAAGTATCCCCGGTAAACACCGCTTTTTCATTACCCTTTTCATCAATGGCCACAATACTTATACTGTCGGGTGAATGTCCGGGTGTGTTAAGCGCTTTTAATGTAACAGCACCTAATACGATTGCATCCCCATCATCGAAAGACTGATGAGGATATTCTGCCCCAAGCAGTTTACTTACGTAGATGGTGGCACCTGTAGTTGTGTGTATTTCCAGGTGGCTGCTCACAAAATCAGCGTGTGGATGTGTTTCTATTACAGCTATAATTTTTGCTTGTTGTTGTTTTGCAAAATCATAGTAAGGCTGTGGATCCCTTGCAGGGTCTATCACTGCCATTTCACCCTTACTCACTATCGCGTAGGAAAAGTGAGATAAGTTTTTATCTTCAAACTGTTTGATTTCCATTTTTGTGGTTGTTTTTAAATTTATACTACAAAATTAATTTATCGGATGTTGCTGTACAGCTACTTTTGTTACACAAGAACTTTTTCACACGTTTTTATCAAAAAACAAAGTTTTAACTGCGATAAGGATAAGCATAATGGCAAATGCCTTTTTCAATATTTCCTGTGGTATCAACGTTGCCAGCTTCGCTCCAAAAAAGCCACCTACCATGAAGAATACTGCTATCACCAGTGCAACTTTTATATCAACATATCCATTTTTATAATACTGGAAAGCCGCTAATGCACTAACAGGCAATACCATCATTGCCAGTGTTGTTCCTTGCGCCATTTGCTGGGAATAACCCAGCAGCATTACCATAGCCGGAATAATAATTACGGCACCACCCAGGCCGAACATTCCGCCAAACAAACCTGCCAATATGCCTATCAATGCTATAAGTGCCAGATTTTGCATATTATTTTTCTTTTTTTACAGTGGAAATGTGAAAAGGCCAGTACAAAGGACAAAAACCGATAACACTGGTGAGGATAAAAATACCTGCCACAATTAAAAGTACGATGGCTGTTGTTCCAGAAATCTGGTGGGTAAGGTAAAGTACTATAACTGCTATTGCGACAAGTATCCTGATTACTTTGTCAAAAGTGCCCATGTTCGGTTTCATTGTTTTTGTTTTTAAGGTGAATGATTATTAATTCACCACAAAATTGAAACAATAAAAAACAGTATACAGTGACTTTTGTCACATAAGCTCAATTTTATTGCGGCCAAGCTTTACCATGCCTTCTTCTTCCATTTGTTTCAAAAGGCGGGAAATAACGGTACGTGCAGTACCCAGTTCATTGGCGAGCTGCTCATGGGTGACGTATAACGTATGGCTTCCGGTGAGTTCACATTTTTTTTTAATAAAGTTCAGCAAGCGCTCATCCATTTTTTTAAATGCCACAGCATTTACTACATCCAGCAGCTCTTCAAAACGTTTGTGGTAAAGTCGAAAGATATAATCAAGCCACTCGGGATATTCTTTAATAAGCAGGTTTACTTTGTCTATGGGGATAAAAAGCAGTTCTGTTTCTTCTTCTGCAATGGCTTTTACCTTGCTGGTATCGTGATGTATCCCGCCAAGGAAGGACATGATACAACTTTCTCCAGCCTTTATATAATATAATAAAATTTCCCTTCCATCTTCCTCTGTCCGCATTACGCGGATACTTCCGCTTATTACTATAGGGATTGCTTTTATATAGGCGTTTTCATTTAAAATAATTTCACCCTCCTGAAAATGTCTGGAGAATCCATATTCCGAAAGCTTTTCTCTAATCTCGGGAGAGGCTTTGAATTCTGTACCATTATTTAATTCCATAGTGTAAAGGTATAACATAAACTATGCAGTAAAAAAACAAAACGGGCAATTATAATAAAGGTCATTTGCTATTTTGACATTCATCATTTCCATGCAGCAGTCACTTCGCTATGTTTGTACCCACGATAAAATTTAAAACCTATTTAACATGAAAAAAATTACGCACCTATCCATATTAGGACAGAATGATTTTTTAAATATAGAAAAAAATGCTCTATTTTAGCCCATAACCTAAAAAACAATCAGTTATGGAAGCAA
>JAGVJJ010000107.1 GCA_020051175.1 Bacteroidia bacterium
GCCAACTGGCACTTCTGGCTGGGAACACTGGGTATCCTGTTCTATGCCATACCGATGTACTGGGCGGGCTTTATGCAAAGCCTTATGTGGAAAGAGTTTACAGAAGAAGGATTGTTGAAATACCCTAACTTTCTTGAAACGGTAACGCAGATTATGCCGATGTATGCAGCCCGTTCATTGGGCGGTGTGCTTTACCTGGCAGGTGTTATCATGATGACCTACAACATTATTAAAACTGTAAAAGCGGGTTCCTTCCTGGCAAACGAAGAAGCAGAAGCTGCGCCACTACCAAAAGTGTACGCATCGCATGGTAAAGAACACTGGCACAGATGGATTGAACGTAAGCCTGTCCAATTAATGATAGGCAGCCTTGTTGTAATCCTTATCGGAGGGATTATTGAAATGGTTCCTACATTCCTTATCCAGTCCAATGTTCCTACCATTTCAAGCGTGAAGCCATATACACCGCTTGAATTGCAGGGAAGGGATATTTATGTCCGTGAAGGTTGTTATACCTGCCATTCACAGATGATACGTCCGTTCCGCTCTGAGACTGCACGTTACGGTGAGTATTCAAAAGCAGGAGAGTTTGTTTACGACCATCCTTTTCAATGGGGTTCCAAACGTACCGGTCCTGATTTGCACCGCATAGGTGGTAAATATCCGGATTCATGGCATTATAATCACATGCTTGATCCTACAAGCATGTCACCGGGCTCTATCATGCCTTCGTATCCGTGGTTACTGGATGATGATCTTGATACTACGACTACGGCTGCCAAAATAAGGGCCATGATTACACTGGGTGTTCCATACCCTGAGGGCTATGACAAGCAAGCCAACAGGCATCTGGTGGAACAGTCGGAACAGATTACTGCAAGCCTTAAAAAGGATGGAGTAGAAACATTGTCCAACAAAGAGATTATAGCTGTGATTGCTTACCTGCAGCGTATGGGGACTGATATCAAATTTGAAACTAAAAAAATAAACTAACATGAAATTCATCAACTACCTGGAATCAATTGCCGGAATAGCAGTTTTTCCGATGATATCCCTCTTTATATTTTTCCTGTTCTTTTCCCTTTTGCTGGTTTATGTCTTTAAAGCTGACAAACAGCACATTAAAGATCTGAAAAATATTCCTTTAGATAACGAAGCAAACAATCACCAATAAACTTTGAGTATGAAGAACGGTAGTATAACACACAAAAGAGCAGGAATAATGAATACAAAAGCACTGTTTGGTTCGATTTTATTATTTCTTATACAGTCCGCAGGCTTTGCCCAGGAGAAAGCGGTAACGGAAGCATCATCATCTCTTCTTTACAATCCCTTATTCATAGGTTTGTTGGCGGTTATTATTATTTTACTAGTGGTAATAATGGTTTTGGCTGATGTGCTGAAAGCTGCTGCCCATCATAAGAGAGAGCTGGAAAGAAAGAAGAAGCAGGGATTATCAGCCTCGGGTCAGGGGCTAGCAGTGCTCATTTTAATTGCCGCATCTTCAGGCACCCTGTCGGCACAAACCGTGGCTCAGCAGGCTGCTGAACAAAGCTCCTATGGGGGATTGGGAGCATTTATTTTTTACCTGATGCTGTCTATCATTGCTTTTGAATTGTTTGTTGCCTGGATGCTTTATAAAACCGCTATGCAATTGCTGGGCGTGGAAGAACGCAAGCGCCAGAAAGCGGAAGCAAAAGCTAAAACGGCAGTGAAAGAGCCTTCTTTTATTGAAAAGTTGAATGCTTCGGTAGCTATTGAAAAAGAAACCGATATTATGCTCGACCACAATTACGATGGTATACAAGAATTGGATAACGATTTGCCTCCCTGGTGGAAGTATGGTTTTTACCTGACCATTGTTATTTCGGTAATTTATCTTATCCATTATCATGTAATCAATACCGGTAAGCTGCAGCAGGCCGAATACGAAGATCAGCTGGCACAGGCAAAGTTGGATGCAGAGGAGTATAGAAAAAAAGCATCGAACCTGGTGGACGAGAACAATGCTACTTTACTTTCAGACAAAGAATCACTGACTTCAGGCGAAAACATTTATATGGATAATTGCGCTGCCTGCCACGGAAAAGCGGGGCAGGGTGGGGTAGGACCAAACCTTACTGATGATTACTGGTTGCACAGTGGTGGTATCAAGGACATTTTTAAAACCATCAAATTCGGATGGCCTGAAAAAGGGATGAAAGCATGGCAGCAGGATTTAAGTGCGAAACAGATTCACGAAGTGTCCAGTTACATTAAATCATTGCACGGTTCCAACCCGGCAAATCCAAAAGAGGCGCAGGGAGAATTGTATAAAGAAGAGGCGATAGTAGCTGATTCTTCGCAGGTAGTAGTGAAAGATACGACTCAGCTTGTACATAATTAATTAAAGAAATAGATGTACGTAAATCTGCCCACATATTTCGACAAGCTCAATATGACCACGCGCGTAGTCAGTCTGAGCCAGGTCGAAGACTGTGGGTAGGATGAGAGAATTTACCTTACGAGAAACGAGCGAGGGCAATCATTGCAGATAATCAATAAAAAGTAAATAGTTTAATACAAAAATGGATACGCTCACAACACCGGTAGAAAACAAATCCTTCAGGGACAGCGTTGCTACCATCAGCAGTGAAGGCAAACGCAACTGGATATATGCGCAGCAGCCCAAAGGAAGGCTGTATACCGCAAGGACCATTGTGAGTATCGTATACCTGCTGTTATTTTTTTCATTGCCTTTTGCCCGTCTGAATGATAATCCTGTGTTTTTATTCAACATCCTTGAAAGGAAGTTTATTTTCTTTGGTATTACCTTTTGGCCGCAGGACTTTTTCATTTTCGGAATCGGGATGTTGGCGTTCATTGTGTTTATTGTAGTATTTACAGTGGTTTTCGGAAGGGTGTTCTGCGGCTGGGTTTGTCCGCAAACCATTTTTATGGAAATGGTATTCCGCAGGATTGAGTATTGGATTGAAGGCGATGCCGCGCACCAGAAGCTACTGAACAAAGCTCCTTATACAACAGAGAAGATTATCAAAAAAACATCAAAGCACCTCGTATTTTTCCTGTTGGCTTTTATCATTGCCAATACGTTCCTGGCGTACGTAATTGGTACGGAAGAGTTGTTCCGCATTGTAAGAGAACCATTATCACAGCATGTTGGTAGCTTCGTGTCCCTGCTGGTATTTACAGGTGTGTTTTACGGTGTATATGCCTGGTTCAGAGAGCAAGTCTGCCTTATTGTTTGTCCTTATGGACGTTTGCAGGGCGTAATGACAGACAGAAATTCCATTCTTGTAGCGTATGATTACATCAGAGGCGAACCGCGTGAAAAATTTAAAAAGTCTTCGATTAAAGCGAAAGGCGATTGTATTGATTGTAACCAATGTGTGAAAGTATGTCCTGTAGCAATAGATATCCGCAATGGTACACAGCTGGAGTGTACCAATTGCACGGCCTGCATTGATGCCTGTGATTTCATGATGGAGAAAACAGGCAAGCCGAAAGGGCTGATACGTTATGCTTCTGAAAACGGTATTGCTGCTAAAGAAAAACTGAGAATCACACCCCGTATTATTGCCTACTCCTGTGTACTGCTGGCATTGATTGGTGTATTGGTAATATTGCTAGCAACGCGCAAGGACATTGATGCCACTGTTTTCAGAACTCCGGGCATGCTTTTTCAGAAACAGGAAAATGATACCATAAGCAACCTGTACAACATCCGCCTGATTAACAAAACCCATAAGGATGTCCCGCTCACCTTTAAGCTGGAAGGAACTGAAGGAACTATTAAAATGATTGGTAAAGGTGTAGTGGTGAACAAAGAGTCAAAGGCGGAAAGTGAGTTTTTTATTTTCATTCCGAAGGATAAGATAAAAGAACGGAAAACAGTGGTGTATGTTGGGGTGTATGCAGGTGATAAAAAAATAAGCAGAGTGAAGACTTCTTTTCTTGGGCCGGTAGTATTGAGTCCGTGAGTGTTTCAGCTCACGCACTTTCTCGACTTCGCTCGAAATGACAGCGCACTTGTAAATATGCGGAGGTTATTTCGAGCGGAGTCCAGAAATGTGGGAGGCATAGGCAGGCACAAATAAACAAGTGAGATGCGCTTGCGCATGGTCAGTCTGAGCCTATCGAAGACTGGGGCTGCGATAACGTAATAAAATTATTCTTAACAAAAAAATTAAATAAAATGAAACTCAGCTGGGGAATAAAAATAGCGGTACTGTATGCAGGTTTCGTTATACTCATTGTAACAATGGTAAGCTTAACCATGCGTGAAAAAGTGGACCTGGTAGCAAAAGATTATTATGCCCAGGAGCTCAGTTACCAGGATAAAATCAACAAGGTAAACCGAACCAACGCACTGGAACAGCCCTTAACATGGCAGGTACAACCGGCAATGCTTGTTTTGAAATTTCCTGAGCAGTTCAAAGGTAGTGAAATTGCGGGTAGTATTTATTTTTTCAGGCCATCGGATGCGTCCATGGATACCACTGTATATGTATCGGTGGATACCGCAGGTGTGCAGGTTATTACTACCGCCAAGCTGAACAAGGGTGTATATAAAATGCAGGTGAACTGGGAAGCAAACAAACAAACGTATTACAACGAAAGTATCATAACCATCAACTAACATGTTTTTACTGGCAGCCATATCATTGGGATTCCTTGGAAGCTTTCACTGCATCGGCATGTGCGGCCCTATTGCGCTTACAATTCCGGTGAGGCGCACATCCTCTTTGAGTATTATTGGTGGGGGCCTGGTATATAATCTTGGACGTGTTTTTACTTATGCCTGCCTGGGTTTGATTTTCGGTTTGCTCGGGCAGGGATTTGTGCTGGCGGGCGGACAAAGCATTCTATCCATTGTATTGGGAATCATTATTCTTGCCTTGTTGATTTTCCCACGTATTGCCGGTAAATACATACGTGTAGGGGTGATGTTCAGCTGGGTTGAAAAATTGAAATCAGCGTTGCGCAGGTTGTTCGGCATGCATTCCATACGCTCGCTTTTGTTTATAGGTATATTGAATGGCTTGCTTCCCTGCGGACTTGTTTACTTAGGAATAACCGGGGCAATAGCTACCGGCAACGTAGTGAAAGGTGCTTTGTTTATGGTTGCTTTTGGGGCAGGCACACTTCCGGCCATGCTGGCTGTCACGGTAATCAGGGATTACATCAGCGTCCGTTTCAGGCAGAGGATACGCAGCGTGGTTCCAGTATTGGTGGGAGCTATGGCAGTGCTGCTTATTCTTCGTGGGATGAACCTCGGGATACCGTATGTGAGTCCTTCCATTGAAAGCAATGGAAAAACCGAATGTCATAAATGCTGCCACAAATAAATTTTAAAATCAGGTGTATATGTTTTGGCCTAAGTTGACATCCGGAGAGATTAAAAAACGTGTAATGGACGCATTGAAAAAAAATGTGGATTACCGGAAAACGCCTATACTTGGGATTCCTGCCACCTACCTGGATGCGGAAGTGTTCTACGATGATGCCCCCTTCCTTGAAAATGCACCCTTCCTGTCAACACTCATTGCTAATCCCAATCACATTGGCTGTCATACGCTGGGTGGTTCGGAGAAAATATTTAAAGGCACACAGGAGCTGGAAAGAGAGCTCGTAAACCTTTGTGCGGAGCAGATATTTGAATGCGAACCGGGTATGCAGGACGGCTACATTGCTTCAGGCGGTACGGAAGCGAATATTGAAGCCTTGTGGATTTACAGGAATTATTTCAGGAACCGCTACCAGGCGGACACAAGGGAAATAGCCGTCATTTATTCTGAAGACAGCCATTACTCGCTGTCAAAAGGCGTAAACCTGCTCAACATCAGTTCTATTGTGATACGTGTAGATGAAGATAACCGTCAGCTGTTGCTTACCGATTTGGAAGAAAAGCTGGAACGCGCTTTGGCAGAAGGCATACATTACTTTATCGTGAACATGAACTTATCTACCACCATGTTTGGTTCGGTGGATGATATTGATAAAGTAACAGGACTGCTGAACAGGAAGAACATAACCTACAAACTTCATGTAGATGCTGCGTTCGGAGGGTTCATTTATCCTTTTGCCAATCCAGGCAGCAGCTATACATTTAAAAACCCGCATATTACTTCGTTTACAATTGACGCACACAAAATGCTGCAAACACCTTACGGTACTGGTATATTCCTTATCCGTAAAGAATACATGCAGCATGTGAGAACTGCCGAAGCCCAGTACGTTCCGGGTACGGACCATACCCTGTGCGGAAGCCGTTCAGGGGCCAATGCCGTAGCCGTATGGATGGTGCTTCACAACCACGGCTCGCAGGGCTGGAAAACAAAAATGCAGGCATTGGTTGACCGCACCACAGATGTATGCTCACAGCTGGACGCATTGGACATACGTTACTACAGGAACCCGAATATCAATATCATCGCTATCCGGGCGGAGGATATACCGGTACATCTTGCGGAGAAATATTTCCTGGTTGCCGACAGTTATGAGCGTAAGCCACAATGGTGGAAAATTGTGAAGATGCCGCACATCACCCGTGGAACTATTGATTTGTTTATGAATGATTTGCAGGCGGAGATACGGGTGAATAAATAATCTCTTAACATTCAACAATTTTTATTACATAAAAAATATGTCCTTAACCCTGGCCGAATTAGCCATACACATCCCAGCTTCCATAGAACTGTTTGAAAAGTACGAGCTGGACTATTATCAGAATGGTAAACAACCGTTGAGCGATGCCTGCGAGCAAAAAGGGCTTTCGTTTGATGCTATTGATAAGGAAATCAGTTTGCTTCAGAGCAATCAGCAGGACACGCACCTGCTGGCGTTGGAAGAAATGAGCATTGAGCGCCTGATTGATTTCATCAATGGCCAGTACCATGCCGATGAGGAGGAAGTCCTCTGCCTGATTCAGGCAAGTATTCACCTGTTACTCCGCGATAAAAACTGCAGTGTAATGCTGGAAATGCTTTTAAAAAAGGTGCAGCAGAAGTTTCAGAGACTAGCGGATAAGCTCACATTACATTGCAAAAAAGAGGATGAATTGCTTTTTCCCTACCTGCGAAAGCTGATCGACCTGCATAAGTACAAAGCTCCGTTTTCTTCGGTTCAGGCTACATTGAAAAGTCCGGTGCCTATATTAGAGGCGGAGCATGTGGAAGCCACGGTTATCCTTTCAAGAATCAGGAGAGCTACCAACAATTTCAGGATTCCTGCGAATGCACATCCGCAGTACGTTATTCTTATTGGATATTTGAAAAATTTTGAACGCAACCTGCACATGCACATTCACATTGAGAACAACATTCTTTTTCCGAAGCTGAATGCATTGGAAGAAGAGTTAAAGAATAGAAAAAATTAGAGATAAAAACTCTGTGTACTTCTGTGCCTTGTCCTTTTTCCTCAGTGTCATAATGACACAGAGTTCCACAGAGAACACACGGAGAGCCACAGAGAAGAAAAATAAAAGAGAATGAACATCCGCATCACAAAAGAATTCAGGTTTGAAATGGCACATGCGCTGCTGGGCTATGAAGGGCCGTGTAAGAACATTCACGGGCATTCCTACCAACTGTCGGTTACGCTCAAAGGAATTCCTGTTGACAGGCCTGGTGTATCGCAAACGGGTATGGTGGCGGACTTCACCGATTTGAAAAAAATAGTGCATGAAGAAATCGTTCAGCACTTTGACCATGCACTGGTATTGAATAAAGATACCCCTGCTTCTGTGTATGCAGGCCTGCAGGAGCAGAAGCTCATCCTGCTTGATGTTCAGCCTACCTGCGAAAACCTGGTGGTTTATTTTGTAAATAAATTAAAGAACGTATTACCTCCAGCGCTTGCACTGCACAGCCTGTTGTTAAAAGAAACCAGTACTTCTTCAGCAGCATGGTATGCTGAAGACAATGAATAAAACAACATGAACAACCTGATAGAAAAATACAATGTAGCCGCTCCCCGTTATACGAGCTATCCCACCGTTCCTTACTGGGACAAACATGTTCCAAAACAGGAGCAATGGGAGAGTGCCGTAAGAAAAACATTTACCGCAAGCAATGATACGGAAGGCATCAGCCTGTACATTCACCTGCCTTTCTGTGAAAGCCTTTGTACCTATTGCGGTTGCAACACACGTATTACAGTAAACCATGCTGTGGAAGTGCCTTATATAAAAGCGGTCTTGGAGGAATGGTTTTTATACCTCCGTATGTTTGGTGGAGTTCCCCGCATCAGGGAGTTGCACCTGGGAGGCGGTACACCAACATTTTTCAGTCATGGAAACCTTAAATTATTGCTGAACGGTATTTTATCCTACGCAGTGTTGTGTGAGGATTCGGAGCTCAGCTTTGAAGCCCATCCGGCCAATACCACGGCTGCGCATCTGCAAACATTGTACGGCTTTGGTTTCAGGCGCATCAGCCTCGGTATACAGGATTTTGATGTAAGTGTGCAGCGTATCATCAACCGCATACAAACCTATGATCAGGTAAAAGACATTACCGAAACTGCAAGGGCCATCGGTTATACCTCTGTGAATTACGATTTGATTTATGGCCTGCCCCTGCAAACCCTGCAATCTGTGAAAGAAACCATTGATAAGGTAATACAGCTGCACCCCGACCGCATTGCCTTTTACAGCTATGCCCACGTACCCTGGATAAAGCCCGGCCAGCGTAAATTTACCGAAGCCGACCTGCCCGAAGGAAATATAAAACGGCAATTGTATGAAAGCGGCAGAAAAGCTTTTGAAAAAGCGGGATATGTTGAAATTGGCATGGACCATTTTGCTTTGCACGATGAACCTTTGCACCTGGCCGAAAAAAATAAAACCCTGCACCGCAATTTCATGGGGTATACCACCTGCCACACGCAATTGCTGGTGGGTTTGGGGGTATCGTCTATCAGCGATGCCTGGGGTGCTTTTGTGCAGAATGAAAAAAAGGTGGAGGATTATTACAAACGCATAGAGCAGGGTGCATTGCCTTTTTTCAAAGGGCATATCTTGTCTGAGGAGGATACTATCCTGCGCAGGCACATTCTCAACATCATGTGCCGCCTCGAAACAGACTGGAGAAGCAAAGACACACAATGCCCGGCTTTGTTTGAAGCGTTAGGGCGTTTAAAAGAACTGGAGGCAGACAATCTGATTGAGCTGAGCAGTACGCATCTTTCGGTAACACCGGAAGGCAAGCCTTTTCTCCGCAATATCTGCATGGCGCTGGATGCTAAATTGTGGCAGAAGCAGCCGGAAACGCAATTATTTAGCAAGGTTGTATAATATAGGTTTCCTGGTCGCTAAGTGTATATTGTGTAATTTACAATTTACAATTTGTTTATTTCTGTTTGTTTGTTTATCTAAACGTATATGATTATTTTTATAAAGTTTAGAAACAGTGACACACAAATCTATTTGTGTATCTACTACAATAGATCCAGAATATATAAGGCGCGAATATGTTAGATTATACAAATTGTACTATCAATAAAGTTTCAGTTCATCATGTTGGGAATAAAACAAACGGTGAAGACCTGGTACTTTCCAAGTCCACGCTGGATATATCCGATACCGATGTAAAGGAATTGTTATTGCGGTTTTTCCTCTTCCCGATGACCTCCAATGAGCTGTTTACCTTCACGTTCACGAACGGGGATTTTAACATGAACCCGCTTTATAATTTTGCTTCGCAGATTTTTGATTCCCCCAAAGCCTTTCACCGGCAGTCGGTTGACATCAGCAAACATTTATACGAAGTATCCAATCACGCGCAGATAAAGTCCGGAGACTTGTTTGTGGCTCACCTGCAAAATGTAAGCGTTGATGGTGAAACCGTGGATGCAATTGGCTTGTTCAAATCGGAGAACCGACAGACATTCCTGCAATTGAATGCCGATGGGGATGAGTTTTCGTTAAACAGTGACGATGGGATAAACATTGAAAAGCTGGACAAAGGCTGCCTGATTTTTAATTCCGGCAGGGAAAACGGGTACAAGGTGTGTATTGTAGATAAATCCAACCGTTCGTCTGAAGCGCAGTTCTGGAAAGATACCTTTTTGATGCTGCGTCCCTGCGTGAATGAATACCATTACACAAAACAGTTTTTAGACATTACCAAAAACTACGTAACCAAGCAGTTAACGGAAGAATTTGAAGTTACCAAAACGGACCAAATCGACATCCTGAACCGTTCTATGGAATACTTTAAAACACACGATAGCTTTGATAAAAACGAATTTGAAAAGGAAGTGTTGCAGGATACCGGTATTATCAAGTCGTTCAGGAAATACGATGAAACCTTCCGTGAAGAAAACGATATTGAACTGGAAGATTCGTTTGAAATATCTACTCCGGCTGTTAAAAAGCAAGCCCGCGTTTTTAAAAGTGTTTTAAAGCTCGATAAAAACTTTCACATTTACATACATGGAGATAAAGACCTTATCGAACATGGTGTTGAGAAGGATGGGAGGAAATATTATAAGATTTATTATAAGGAGGAGAGCTGATTTGTATTATTGATCAAAATGTAAAAAATATAGATTCTTTAACAAAGGTAAACCGAAATTTGTTTTAGGAATTGGATGTATTGTATATTATCCTACGGTCGAACTCATCTGGAACAGTGGCAAATACATAGCAACAAGAATAATCGCTACAAAGATTCCAAGAAAGATTATCATAGCAGGCTCAATGAGGCTGCCCAGGATGCTGGTCTGATGTTCCACTTCATCGGAGTATTGTTTGGAGAGCTTTAAAAATATTGTATCCAGCTGGTTGACCTCTTCGGCAACTTTGATGAGTGAAATCATTCGCCTGTTGTAGATTTTAAATTTGGCAAGGCTTTGATGTAAAGGCTGGCCTTTTAGAATGTCATCCTGGATTGTTTGCAGTGAAATTTCCAAAGGATAAAAACCTACCATTTTTTTTACCAGTTCTATCGCGGTTACCAATGGGGTTTTAGCGCTTATTAATAAATTCATAGATTGGCAAAACCTAGCAAGGTATATTTTGCTTATCATGTCTTTCATAATAGGTGTTCGCAATAGAACTTCTGCACTCCATTTTCGGAACCAGATCGTATTTCTTTGACTATAAAGAAATCCTATCAAAGAAGCCAATACAAGAATTATGTATAAGGAGTAGTTGGAAAAAACGTCTGAAACCTGTATAATTAATCTGGTGAAGTATGGCAGTTCCCCTTTAAAACGTTTAAAAACATCTGAAAACATCGGGACAACAAATTTCATCATAAAAAATATAGCCCCAAAGGAGGCGCAAAAAACAACAGCGGGGTACGAGAGTGCGCTGGTCAATTGCCGCTTTTGCTGAATTTTTTTTGCATAAAAAAAGGCGAGTTCCTGCAACACTTCCGGTAAACGTCCGCTTTCCTCTCCGATCTGCATGCTGTAGTATTCGTAGGGGGAGAACATTCCGGTTTGTTCAATTGCTTTTGATAGGCCTGCTCCTGCAATTATGGCGTTTTTTAAAGTCGTAAACAGCAGCTTGTCTTTTTCTTTTATTTGTTCTTCTTCGATCAATTCCAGTGCCGAGCGAATGTCGACACCAGCTGAAAATAGAATACACAACTCTGAATAAAAACGTTCTTTCTTTTTATCATTGAAACTTGTCCCAAACAGCTGAAGATCTTTATTCAGGAAATCCAGGGTAGATCCACTTTTCGCTTTTGGTGCTGTGGCTTTTTTACTTTGTATGTTCAGCGTGTTGAGATCTATTGCAGCCATTGATTCAACGGATTATTTATAAATGTTTCGGCACTGTAACTTTTTATAAAATGAAAGTGCATTGTTTCTTCGTGTATAACTGCATCAAAAGAGAGTTCGGAAATAAGCAAATCTGTTACTTGTTCGTCACCGTTTCGGTTTGCTATTACATTCATAACCCCGATTTTGAGAGTGTCAACATATTCTTGTTCTTTTCTAAGAATGTACTTTTCGCCAAAACTGTATTCCTTTTGAAGTCCATTTTCATAATTCAGTATAAGCTTATCCATTTCTAATTTGGCTGATTCAGAAGTAATAAAGTCATTATTTAAAATGGCATTTAGCTGAACAACATCAATAATGCCTCTTTTTGTAACGCTGTAATTCAGGTATTGTCTGTAAATAAGTGTGTATCCTGCATAACCAAATCCAATAACGATGCTGCTGATTATCATTCCAACCAGTAACTCAAATAATGTAAATGCCTTCAGTTTTTTCATTCTTCAATCACAATCAGTTCATTGTGTTCTATAACAATATTGCTATTGTTTTTTTTTGCCGTCAGTGATAATTGAAATAGATTAGTGCTTTGTTCGTAGACTTGCAGCTTTTTTGTTATTGTCCAGTCATCACTCTTTAGTTCAGAATCCAGGTATTCCTTTTTTGATTTTGCATTTATTGCTATATGATTTAACAGCTGTCTTCCTTTTAGTTTTAAATATTGTTTGTCAGATTCCAGTACATTTGTGTAAATAACTGCAGAAATACTTATGCATATGATAATTATTATCATTGCAATCAATGATTCCATTAATGTACCTGCTTTAAGCTTATGCCTTAATTTAACCATTTGACTGTTTTTTTGCTCATGGATTCTTCAAGGAGGTTTATGCCGGTATATTGTGGTGGTAATTTAGAAACGTCAATAATGCCGCCTAATAAGTGATTCTCGTATACTGATGAAGGTGTTGTCAGCATTATTTTACTGCACATTAAGCTGCCGTTAATGGTACCTTTTAAGTCTACATATCCGTTTGAATAAACCTGGCCAATGATGAATGTTTTTTCCGGTATGATCAGCCCTGCTTGTTGCGTATTATTTAAGTCCTTATAAACGAAAATATTTCCGGCCACGGTGTCATCTTCGCTTAGTAAAATTGCGGAAGGGGAGAGTGTTGTATTATTTTTTATGAGCCCCAATACACTTGGGTACCTGAGTGTTACTTTCTTTTGTACTATTAATGAATCCGAGGTAAAGGCTTGTATATTTCCTTTAAAGCCGCTTTCAATAATTATTTTGGGTGCAAAAAGAACGATGTCATTTAATTCAACAGCAGGGGAGATTGTAATTTGTTTTTCAGACACAATTGTAATATTTCCTCTGTAAGAGCCGCTGTTTAGCACTAAAGGTACCCGGCCTGAAAGTACCAGTGTTTTTGTCAGAAAGCTGTTCCTGATGCTATCTCCCCTGAGGCCATTTTGCAGCTCAAGAATACTGTCGTTTTCAGTAATTTTTCCGGATGTGAATACCGATTGAAGGTAGGTGAGCAATTCTTTATTGAAAGCCGGAATATTTTTACCGCTTTGTTTTATTTCTCCATCAATCAAAGTGCTGCCTGTAAAGCTTTGCCCTTCTATATAAGCACGCTTTATTCCTGCTTTCGGAAGAAATGCTTTTCCTTTAATATGAGCGCTTCCGCAAATAGAAAGCGGTTTGTCTTCATCAGCAAGATAGAGGCTATATGTTTTTTCCGGATTTGGACAGAAACCTGTTATTCCAATGCGTACGACATTTCTGTTTCTCAATACTGCTTTTGAAATGGCTATTTCATAAGCACCCCATTGTTTTCGTTCAAGGTATACACTATCTGTACCATTATCGAATAAATCGATGCAGGTATTTTGATTAACTCCCACTAAGGTTTGTTGTGAGAGCAGAAGGTTATAGCCAGAGGACGCATTCCGGTGCAAAAGCTGACTGATTTCAAAATTATCAGCCTGGATGTTTGTCAAGTAAGCAGATAAAATAAATGAACTGCTGGTAGCCGCGATAATTAAAGAAATGACAATTGCATAAAAAATAATGATCCTGCTTTTATCATTTACCGGAAACCTTTGTTTGGTTTTGTTTTTCTGTGGAGTCCTTCTTTTTTAGCGAGAATGCGTTTTTGTCTTTGGTTGTTTTTTTAGGGCTGTCCGGTAGTGCTTTCTCCTCTTTGGCTTTTTTCGTCTGTTTTCTTGTTTTATCCTCTTTGCCCTCTGTACTTTTTTTATTGTCTCTTTTTATTTTAAATTCAGATAGGCGTTCTTTTAAATTGGCTGAGATTATTTTGAACTTTTCAGAGAACCGCGATGTATTTTCCGAACGTTTGTTATGTTTCTCTTTCTTTTCCTTTACCACTGGGATTATTTCTATTCCTTTTCTGTATTTTTTCTTTTCATAAACAACACCATTTTTATATAAAAGCTGATATCCGTTCGGTTTGCCTTTCCTATACTGCGTTGTTGATAACAGTTCTCCGTCCATATTGTAATTAAATGTGGTGTTTGAACGGATTCCTTTTTTCCATATAATGATTTCTTTTATTTTACCGTTTTCATACCATGTTGTCCATTGACCATTTTTTAACCCGCTTTTAAAATTTCCTTTTTCCTTTAGGTTACCATTCAGATAAAACGAAGAGTATAAACCATGCAGCATTTTTCCGTCAACTCCACCCATAGTTTCCTGAATTTTGTTTGAAGAATACCAGTAGTAGGTTAAATTCCGGTCAATGCTTATCTTTTTATTTTGCGAAACAATTGATGCTTTTACAGAATGGTCGGGGTAATTCACATACACCGGGTAATATTCTTTTTGTTTAATTTGAGCGCAAAGGAGCTGACAGACAAGAACCAGAAAAACGAATAATGTTTTTTTCACTTGTTAATATGTTTAGTTATTAGTTTGTTACATAATTCATCATTGGTTGACAGAAATTCAAAAATTCTATATCTGCCTTTGTTATTTATTTTGAACAGTTGGTACATATAAGCATTCTTTTCATCCGTTTTATTAATAGGTTTTTTATTTATTGCTTTTAAGAATTTGATAAAATGAGATGCCGCTATATATTTTTCATATTCTTTTGTTTCATTTATTTTTCTGTATGTATTCCGAATTATAAAGTTGGAGTGTTGTTCGTCATTATTAAGGATATATAGTGCCGCCAAAAATAATTTGAGCTCCACTTCAATAAATGGGAAACCTTTAAGGGTTACATTCCGGAACAAAGTATTGAGTTTTTGAATGGCTTCCGGATAATATTCCTGTTGCCATAATTAAATTGTCCTGTTGTAGCAATGTAAAACATAATTTGGTAAATCGTCCGGTGTAGGGATTGGGTAATTGAATGTATCCGCTTCATCAAATTGAATTGTTTCCGCGTGCGAATATCCAATTTTGGAGATAAGAAAATGAGAGGTGAAGCAGGTATGGTTAAATAACAATAAAATATCAATCCTTGCAGCTATTTTTTTGTAGAATGCCATTGCATTCTTCTGAAGTTTAAGTTGTGAATAATATTCAAAATTCAGGTAGTCCATAACAGGTACCAGGTGTTTGTATACCTTGTCATCCTTAAACTTTTCTATTATTCCTGTTGATTCTGAAAGTAGTTGTTCTACCTGTATATTATCATAATCCTGCTCAATACCTGGTATAAAAAGTGCATATTGAATAGTAAGAATGTTTTTATAGAGTTTTAAACGATGGGAGTCATATAATCTGCAGACATTTTCCATCTCTTTTTTGAAAAGACCGAGCTTGTTGTATTCAAGTTGTTCCCTGTTCAAATAGTACATTCCCAATGTCTGGCAGAATGACGACAGAATTTCTTCGGCTTTATCCTGTGCCAGGTTGTAGGCTACATATTTATTGTACAATAATGAATAATCATAATGTTTCGATGTATTTAAATGTACTTTTTTCAACGCCTTATAAACGGAAATAAGTTCATTGGGCATATCATTTTTTATCAATTCCGCTTCAAGCTTCTTAAGTATTGGAATAGACGTTTCCCTTGGCATATTGTATACCAGATGCTCAATTTTGGCAACATTTTTTATTAGCTCAGTCCTTGTTTCTTCGATGTTTTTGAATAGAAAGTACTGTATTTTTTCAAATAGTCTTGATTTTAGTGTGTAAAATGTCGGACTGTTGAGCTTCATACGTATTAACAATTCTTTATCAGTTGCTTTTTCGTTCCGATAATTGTTCAGCAGCGTTAAATACTTTTCTGCTTTTGTTTTTTCCATTTGCATCGAAAGGAGTGTATAATCCCTTTCATTTAATTGGTGAATTATTTTTTGAAGCATAGATTAGTTTTAGTAAATAAAAAATGTTCTCAAAAAAGGAATGATTAATTTAATCTGCTTAAATCTTCTTCTGTAAGCGGTTTGCGCAAAAATTTAACAACTTCGCCATATTTGGCTGCTTTTTTTATATCTATTGGGTTTGCTGACGTAGTAAGAATAACAATCTTAATTTCTTGTTTTAGCAATGGTGAAAATTCAGCAAACTCATCAAGGAACTGAAACCCATCCAGTACAGGCATATTGATATCAAGAAACAAATATGTGGGCAATAATTCATTTGAAAGTTTATTGATGGCTCTTATATTTTTAAAAAAATCGAGTGAGCTCATCGCCCCGCTGTAACTAAATACATTTTCAGCGAAGCCCGATCCTTTAATGATCATTTCGTTTATGTAATTATCTATTTGGTTGTCGTCAACCAGCATTACTGATTTGTACCTGGGTTCTTGTCTTTTTATTTTCATATTCTTGCTTGTTTTTTGCACTTTTTTTTTAGTGTTAATAAAATTAATTTGTGCGTTTCCGCTACAAACTTATCACATTAACTTTATTTGGCAATAATTCAGATTGACGAGTTATTCGCATTTGCATTATATAACATCTGTTTTTTGTGCGTATTCTGTATCTTTGTGGTGTTAATAAGTATTTTTACTTTAATATCAAATAATCATGAAAAAGCAA
>JAGVJJ010000011.1 GCA_020051175.1 Bacteroidia bacterium
CATCAGTAATGCTTCACATGAGTTAGGTACCCCTTTAACTTCCATAATAGGTGAAGCTGATGTTGCGCTTTTAAAAGAACGGAACACCGGAGAATACAAAAAAGCGCTGCAAAACATACTTATTCAGGCAGAACGACTTGATCAGATTACAAAATCCCTGTTATTCCTTGCGCAAACCGGGTACAAAGGCAAAGCTATTAACTTCGAAATTGTAAGAATTGATGAAATTATCTGGGAAACCAAAACGCTGATAGACAAGCTAAATCCTGGAAATAAAATATTTCTTGATTTAAGCCTTCTGCCGGAAGATCATAAAAAGCTGAAAATAAACGGAAATAAACAGCTACTTCAACTTGCCTTTGCAAATATCCTGAACAATGCCTGCAAATACTCTAATAATAAACCAGTATCAGTGCACATTGCTTCCAGCGACACAACAGTTATTGTTACTATAAAAGATCAGGGGATAGGAATCCCGGAACAGGAAATTGCATATATATATGACCCGTTTTTCAGGGCATCCAACACAAAGTTGTATGAGGGTTACGGAATTGGGCTTCCCTTGTCAAGAAATGTCATTCATCTCCATAAAGGCCTGCTTCATGTAAACTCTGCCTCAAATGAAGGCACAACCGTTCAAATACGTTTGCCAATAAAGCCTGTTTAAAAAATTCTAATCACATTCTAATCCTTCTCTTATAGGGCGCTAATACTACCTGGTTAAAATTGCAGCCATAAATCTATACGATTATGGCAAAAACAATTTTAGTCCCAACAGATTTCCATGTTGCATCGCTCAACACATTAAAACTTGTGCTTGAAAACACGCAAACAGAACAGGTTTATGTTATCCTGGTATATTCTGAATACCTAAACACCTCAATTACGGACCTGCTTTTTTATTCTCCTTACAGGATTATTAACTCCAGGATTTCTAATGAATTCAACGAAGCGCTTCAAATACTAAAAAACCGGTTTAGAGGCACAATAACCGATATTACTATCAAAGTATTTCACGAACCTAACCGGAAAATGCTAAAGAGGTTCATTGAAACACATAATGTTGAAGAAATATTCATTCCAAAAACATATAAACTTAAAACCCACAAATGCTCATTTGATTTGGTACCAATTATAAAAAACACATCACTTCCATTTTATGAAATCGAATGGGAAAGTAATCATACCCACAGTGAACAGGAGCAGTTGATCGCACTTTTTACTTCCAGCAACTATAAATAAAAAAAGATTAAACTCAAATACACATAAAGAAATCACAATGAGATTATTAATAATCGTTTTGGTTCATTGTATTGTAATATTTTCAGTATATGGAACTACCCTTAATTTAAGTGTAAATCCTGAAAAACAAATACTGGGCGTATGGCAGGAAGTTGACTGGGAATATGAAAAAGTAGATTTAAATACGCCCAATAAGAAACAGATTGCAAGCAAAGTAAGAGAAGAAGTTGCTAAAAACAATGTTCTCCATACATCAGAAATATGGGAGTTTTTACCAAACAGAAAACTCAAAATCCATTTCATGGAAAAGAATAATTTAATGGCAGACTGGAAGCTAAAAGGAAGAGGACATATATTAAAATTGGAAAACGAAAACAAAACTGAATATTATGAAATTTCAGAACTTACAAATGATATACTGGTTCTTCATTTAAACATAGATATTGAAGCAAGGGGAATTGCTAAATTAACATTTAAGAAAGTTGGGAATGCTAAGGAAATTTAGTAGCAGCAGATCACTGGCAGATAATATTAAACTGGGCTCGTTAACAGCATTTTCAGCCGGTATGGTTAATGTTGCTTCTTTGATCGTACTCTTTGCATTTACGTCAAATGTTACAGGGCATTTTGCAATTCTTGCTGAAGAAATAGCACGTGGCAACTGGCACCAGGCATTAATCGTTTTTGGATGGATCTTTATGTTTTTTTTTGGCAATTTCACCTCTAACAACATAATAATAAACATCAAGCACAATACTTATTTATCACATTCCATTCCTTTAATTTTAGAAATTGTATGCCTTGTATCTGTTGGCATTTATGGCGAATACCATTACCGTGAAACGCTTACCGAAACAGAACTCTTGGCTGGTGTTTTACTTTTCGCAATGGGTTTGCAAAATGGTTTAACCGCAAGCATTTCAAATTTTGCTGTAAAAACTACCCATTTAACAGGGTTAACAACAGACCTCGGTATTATTGCATCAATGCTGACGCATAAAGAATTCAGAAAGAACAAAGATTTAAAAGACAAAGCCAAACTATTAATATTCATAGCCGTATTTTATTTGACTGGAGGTATAATTTCAGGTTGTATATATTTACAGATCGGATTTAAGGTTTTTTATATGGGAAGCTTTTTCCTGATAGTAATTCTATTCTACGATTATTCGACCCAGAATGAAAAAAACAAATGAGAAGGAAATTAATTGCGTGTCAATGATTTGGGGCTTTCAAATTACAAGTATCTGTATTTGAGACCTGAAAAATAAGGCCGCAAACATAACTCTTTGTGTTCTTTTGTATTGCAATCGTTATTATTTCAGATATTATCTGAACCCGAATTACGACCGGAGAGGATAGAAACTTAATATGTAAAATAAATACGGCCAGCTTTAGTGGCCATCATCCTTCCAAATCAACGATGCTGCGCCTAAAATTGCAGCATCGTTCTCCGGAAGTTTTGAGGGAAGGATTTTGATTTTGTTTTTATAGATAGGTAACAAATTACGCTCAAAGCTTTCAATGGTCGGCTTAAAAATAAAATCACCGGATAAAGCCAGGCCACCAAAAAGAAAAATAGCCTCCGGACTGGTATAAGCAACACTGTTCGCAAGCGCAAGCCCAAGGATATCACCAGTATAGTTAAACGCTTCAATCGCTGTCTTATCGCCACCCACAGCCTTATTATAAATATATCTTGCATCGGCTCCCATCCCCACATTCACCTTTTCATGTTGCCCAATAAGTAAGTCGGAATAAGTACGCTTGATCCCTGTAGCAGAACAATACGTTTCAAGACAACCCTTTCTTCCGCAACCACATTGTCTGCCATCCGGGAACATAATAACATGTCCAAGTTCGCCTGCAAAGCTATCGTGGCCATAAACCATTTCACCATTCACCACAATACCGCTTCCCAGGCCGGTTCCCAGGGTAATGAAAATAAAATCTTTCATTCCTCTGGCGCCACCAAATATCATTTCGCCTATTGCAGCGGCATTAGCATCATTTGTCAGCAGTGCTTTACAATCCAATCGCTCGGAAAAAAGCTTTGCCAGGGGAACAATACCTTTCCATTTCAGATTGGGAGCAAACTCAATGGTCCCTTTAAAAAAATTACCATTGGGTGCGCCTATGCCAATACCTTTCAATTCATATTTACCAGCAAATGGTTCAAATGCCTTTTTTATGTGCTCGCAAACGACTGCCACCAAATCCTCCGGAATAGGAAAATGCTCTGTGGCAATAGTTTCTTTGAATAAGATAGTGCCCCTTGCATCTACAAGGCCAAATGTGGTATTGGTACCACCAATATCAATGCCCGCTACCAGCTGTTGAGTCATAGTCAATTCCCTGAGATTTTAATAATGAACTTACTTTCCAGGCATAAAACGCAAGGTACGCGAAGCACACTACCCCCACGAGGTAACTCCATTGAATACCCAGTAACGCATCATCTGCAAGAACACCCTGAAGGAGGCTGATAAATCCACCACCCATAATCATCATAATAAGCAGGCTGGAACCTTCGTTTGTATGTTTTCCTAAACCTGCAATAGCCAATGTAAAGATACAAGGCCATAAAGTGCTGCAAAACAAGCCTACACTTGTAAAAGCATATACGCTCAGCATGCCGGACGAAAACATTCCTATGAAGAGTGCTATAATTCCAAGAGAAGAAAACAACAGCAGCTGACGTGCAGGATTTCCTTTACTTGCAATGTCAGCAGCAATCAACGCAAGAATTACAAAAGCATATACATAAAAAGGCGTAACATCATGACCCGCAAGTTTGTTTACAAACAAAAAGACTCCGAAAGCAATATAAGGAACTAAAAAATTCAGAATTGTTTTAATACCTCCTTTAAACGAAAAGGCGCCAACCGAAGCGGCCCATCGACCAATCATCAAACTGGCCCAGTATAAAGAAACAAAAGGTGCTACCCTGTCTGTTGATGTACCTACGTGCTGCTTCATAAATTCAGGCAGGTTACTCACGGTAGAAACCTCTACCCCCACATAAACAAAAATTGCAATCATTCCCATTACGAGCTGAGGATATTTGAATGCGCTTACTTTGTCAGCAACTACAGGTATATCCGATTTATCATCGTCACTTACCGAATGAATCTTATTTGGAATAGATGAAAATTTAAAAATTACTGCTACAATAATAAAAGCTGCACCAAGAATAAGATAAGGAGTTTTAATACTTTCAATACTTGCCGAAGAACTGCTTGCTGCGATGGAACCGAAAATTGCGAAGCTCACTAATATCGGGCCGATTGTTGTTCCAAGGTTATTAATACCGCCAGCCATACTTAAACGCTGGGCACCTTTTCTCGGATCGCCAATTACTATAGCTAAAGGGTTAGCGGCAGTTTGCTGCAATGAAAAACCTAAACCAACAACAAACAGACCTGATATCATTAACGGGAAAGAAGCCGTTTGTGCTGCAGGATAAAACAATAAAGTACCAATTGCTGAAATAACGAGGCCCAGTGAAATGCCATTTTTATATCCTATTCTGTTCAGAATATCACCACCACTGAATTTGGAAACAAAATAATAAATGAGTGAACCTACCGTATAAGCAACATAAAATGCAAACGATATCATTTGCGATTGCCACTGTTCAAGATTAAGCTTTTCCTTAAAAACCGGGATTAATATATCATTACTGGCAGCAACAAATCCCCAGAAAAAAAACACGGAGACAAGTGTAACTATGGCGGCTGGTTTTGTTGAATTCGAATTTTCCATTTGGATGAAGGATTATTTTTTATCGAAAATAGAACATTTACTTTTGGGCCAGAAGATGCTGTTAAATTCTTATTAATAATCAATTGTTAATTAAGCCCTTGTGACCTGTCATTCCACATTTTTGAACCGTGGAACATTTTTTCACAACACGTGTTCCACAGAAGGTTCTGTTAAGGAACTCAGGGAACTTATTCGTAACTTTGTCTAAAAACCCAACATGGTATACGACAAACATATATTTATCTGCGTGAATCAACGTGCTGCAGGAGCTGCCCGAAGAAGCTGTGGTGAAGCGCATGGGATGGAACTGGTGGATGCTTTTAAAAAGAAGCTAAAAGAACTGAACCTGCCCATTAAACTTAGGGCACAAAAAGCCGGCTGTCTGGATATTTGTGATTATGGCCCAACATTGGTTGTGTATCCTGAAGGCGTTTTTTATGTGGGTGTACAGTTGAGTGATGTGGACGAGATTATTAATGAACATATTATAAATAACAGACCTGTTGAAAGGCTAAGACTGGAAGTGGTGAGGGAGCAGAAAAAATAATAAGAATGAACCTCAGCAACATTTCCCAATATTTTAATCACCTGGATTTGATCAAAGCTACTGCTGATCAGATTATAAAGGACTTTGATATGTTTGGGCTCGAAATAAAATTTTCAGGAAACGCTTACAATGCCTACGAAGAACTGTTTGAGCAAATTGAACCCCATATTGACCAGCTCCTTAACTCCAACCGGCAAAAATTCATGGGCATCCTCTACCGAATTGACCTTAGCGATGAGCAGGTAAAAATTGCAGTAAACAATAATTCCAGTGAACCATTTTCCGCCATTATCAGCGATTTGATTATAAAGAGGGAGCTGCAAAAAGTGGTTATCAGAAACCAGTATAAAAAGCGCGATTAAAACCTCTCCCACGAAGGCACGATTAATCCCGACAACCAGCTGATTATCACCCCTTAATATACAAAAACAGACTTGGCATCCCTTTTTTAAGTTTCCCGGTAATTCAATTAAAAAACCGTAACTTTGTAGTCTTATAATATAGCGAGAGAGCATTATGGATAAATTTTCATACCTGGGAAATGCGGACATATCTTCAATAGAAAATATGTTCCAGAGTTATTTGAAAGACAATACTTCGGTTGACAGCAGCTGGCAAAAATTCTTTGAAGGCTTCGAATTTGCACGTAAAAACTACGAGGACAGCGGGGAAATACCACAAAACGTAAAAAAGGAATTTGATGTCATTAACCTTATTAACGGTTACAGGACACGGGGGCATTTATTCACTCAAACCAACCCGGTGCGTGAGCGCAGAAAATATGCCCCAACACTGGATATTGAAAATTTCGGGCTTAGCGAAGCTGACCTGGAAACAGTTTTCCAAGCCGGGGGCCAGCTGGGCATAGGCCCTGCAAAGTTAAAGGACATCGTAGCCTTTTTAAAGCAAACCTATTGTCAGTCAATTGGTGCCGAATATGCCTACATCCGTATTCCAAAAATAAACGAGTGGCTCCGGAATAAGATGGAATCGGTAAAAAACACACCGAACTTTTCTAAAGACGAGAAATTAAGCATTCTGAAGAAGCTCAACCAGGCCGTAGGATTTGAGAATTTTTTACATACCAAGTTTGTAGGCCAGAAACGGTTTTCATTAGAAGGTGCTGAAGCTACAATCCCTGCCTTAAACGCTATTTGCGAAAAAGGAGCCGATATGGGTATCAAAGATTTTGTGATTGGTATGGCTCACCGCGGAAGGTTGAATATACTCACCAATATTTTAGATAAACGTTACCAGGACGTTTTTTCTGAATTTGAAGGTTATGCCTCTGATGACGCTCAGTTTGATGGTGATGTAAAATATCACATGGGTTACTCCTGCGATAAAACAAGCAAAAACGGAAATACATTTCATATAAGCCTCACCCCGAACCCTTCTCACCTTGAAGCGGTTGACCCGGTTGTTGAAGGGATTGCACGTGCCAAAATTGATAACTTCCACAACGGGGATATCAAAAAAGTATGTCCGATTTTAATTCACGGAGATGCAGCGCTTGCCGGACAAGGCATTGTGTATGAAGTGATCCAGATGAGCCAGCTGGAAGGTTATAAAACGGGAGGTACGATACATCTTGTAATCAATAACCAGGTTGGATTTACAACCAACTACCTGGATGGCCGTTCAAGTACATATTGCACGGACATCGCAAAAGTAGTGCTATCCCCTGTTTTCCACGTAAATGGAGACGATGTGGAAGCACTTGTGCATACGGTACAGCTTGCGATGGAATTCCGCCAGGAGTTTCATCGTGATGTATTTATCGATATTTTATGCTACCGTAAACATGGCCACAACGAAGGTGATGAGCCCCGGTTTACACAGCCGATTTTATATAAAGCCATTGCAGCGCATCCAAATCCGAGGGAGATATATGTTGAACAACTGGTTGCCCAGGGCGTGATAGAAAAAGGAGATGCCAAGCAGCTTGAAAAAGAATTTAAAGAGGTGCTTCAATCCAAACTTGATGAAGCAAAGAAAGAAGGAAAGACAAAAATCACTTCATTCTTAACAAGTCAATGGACAGGATTAAAAATGGCTGGTCCTGACGCATTCGACAAGTCACCGGATACGGCTGTAACAAAAGCAGCCTTCTCTGGTATTGCAAAAAAAATAGCGCAACTGCCAGCCGATCGAAAATTCTTTAACAAAACCCAAAAGCTGTTTGAAGACCGCAGCGCCATGATTGCCAATGACAATTATGACTGGGCTATGGGCGAACTGATGGCTTATGCCAGCCTGATGGATGAAGGGCACAATATTCGCTTTAGCGGACAGGATGTGGAACGCGGAACTTTCTCGCACCGCCATGCAGTGGTGAAGGTTGAAGATTCTGAAGAAGAATATACACCCCTTAACAATATTGACACAAAAGGCAGGCTGAGCATTTTTAACTCACATCTTTCTGAATACGGTGTACTTGGCTTTGAATTGGGATATGCACTTACTGCCCCGAACGACCTTGTTATCTGGGAAGCACAGTTTGGTGATTTCTTTAATGGTGCACAAATTATCATTGACCAGTTTATTACTTCCGCTGAATACAAGTGGCGAAGGATGAATGGACTGGTAATGCTTTTGCCTCATGGTTATGAAGGCATGGGCCCGGAACACTCAAGTGCTCGTATGGAGCGCTTTTTACAGCAATGTGCTGAAAACAATATGCAAATTGTGAACTGTACTACACCGGCAAACCAGTTCCATGTATTGCGCAGACAGCTAAAACGTGAATTCCGCAAACCGTTGATATGCTTTACACCTAAAAAGCTGTTGCGCTACCCAAGTTGTGTATCATCTTTAAAAGATTTCACAACAGGTGGTTTCCAGGAGGTAATTGATGATGCAACAGCAAATGTAAAATCAGTAAAACGCATTGCTTTCTGCACCGGCAAAATATATTACGATTTGATTGAGGCAAAAGAAAAAGAAAACAATACCGATTTGGCAATTGTTCGTCTGGAGCAATTATACCCGATACCTAAAAACCAGTTGCAGGAAATTGTTTCCAAATATAAAAATGCAAGCGAATACCTTTGGGTACAGGAAGAGCCGGAAAACATGGGCGCTTGGTCTTACGTTTTGCGCGCTTTCAGGAAAGTGAATTTAAAGTACATTGGCCGTCCGGAAACGGCAAGTCCCGCAACCGGCTATGGCAAGCTGCATGCACAGCAGCAACAGAATATAATTGACAAAGTATTTCAAAAACAATTAGCGGTTAAATAATTTTTAGATTTATTGATTTGTAGAATTTTAGAGTTAAATCTGCAAATCCACAATTCTAAAATTCAACAATTTAAAATATGGCAACAATAGAAATAAAAGTACCCAGCCCGGGTGAATCCATTACAGAAGTAGTAATTGCACGTTGGTTAAAAAAAGATGGCGACTATGTTGAGAAAGACGAAGAAGTAGCAGAAATTGATTCCGATAAGGCAACGCTGACCATTAATGCTGAAGAGGCTGGCGCAATAAAGCTATTGGCTGCTGAAGGTGATACCGTAAAAGTGGGCCAGGTAGTGTGCTCTATTGATACTTCAGCTAAGGGAGAAAGTCAAAAATCAAAAGACAAAAGTGAAGTAGTCACAGAACAAAAAGCTGCAAGCACAAAGCCAAAGGAAGAAGCTACTGTCAAAACAGCTGAAACCAAAACTGCAAAAACTGAAACAAATTATGCCTCCGGAACACCATCGCCTGCTGCTAAAAAGCTGATGGACGAAAACAAGGTCCCGGCTGGTAAATTAAGCGGAACCGGTAAAGATGGAAGAATTACAAAAGGGGATGTTTTGAATGCTTTAGCTGCAGGTTTCGACAGCTCATCTTCTTCAGGATGGGGAGGAACACGCGATACGGAGCGCCAGAAAATGTCGCCACTGCGTAAAAAACTGGCACAGCGACTGGTAGCTGTTAAAAACGACACAGCTATGCTTACTACTTTTAACGAAGTAGACATGAGCGCGATTTACGCCATGCGTGCCAAATACAAAGACAAGTTCAAAGAAGTACATGGTGCAAACCTTGGTTTCATGAGCTTTTTCACAAAAGCAGTAACCGAAGCATTGAACCATTATCCTGCTGTAAATGCAATGATTGACGGGGAAGAAATTGTATATCACAAATATGCTGATATAGGTATTGCAGTGAGCGCACCAAAAGGTTTGGTAGTTCCTGTATTGCGCAATGCAGAGCAAATGAGCCTTGCACAAATAGAAACTGAAATAAAAAACCTTGCTGTAAAAGCACGTGAAAACAAAATAACCCTCGAAGATATGAGCGGTGGAACATTTACCATAACAAACGGTGGTGTGTTTGGCTCTATGATGAGCACCCCTATTATCAATCCTCCTCAAAGCGCTATCCTGGGGATGCACAATGTGGTTGAAAGGCCTGTAGCCGTTAACGGACAAGTTGTTATCCGCCCGATGATGTACGTTGCATTGTCATACGACCACCGCATTATCGATGGCCGCGAATCTGTTGGTTTCCTTGTGAAAGTAAAGGAAATGCTTGAAAACCCGACAAAAATGTTATTCGGTGGTAAAGATCCGAATGAGATTGTACTGGGCTTATAAACAAAATTGCAAGTACTCTTACCGGTCTGTCCAAAGGGATTCTTTGGACAAAGACACAAAAGTATACAGCAATGAACCTGGTGATGTAAGGGATGTTTCCGTTAACCTTTTGCCGATTTCTTTCAGAACAGGTGTTGGTATCCGCTACTTTTTTTACGGATGGTGTGGGTATAAACGTTGAAGCGGGTATCGGTGGCCCTGCAGTACAGGCTGGAATATCATTTAAATTATAATTGCATAAGCAACAGTTCAGGCAACCTGAACTGTTACTTATTTTTGTCCATCGGTCGCAAGTACAGGTGTTACCTGGTGTGCAAAGCGGCTGCCATTCTTTTCAACAATTTCAATAATCCTGTAATTGATCTCCTCCCGCACATTCAGGTATATATCGTATTCAATGCTGTCAATAAAATAAAGCACCATTATATTCACAGAGTTTATATCAAACCCATACATGCGTACACGAGTTTCGCCTTTAGTAACAAATTCATGGTTTTCAATGGCATTAAATATTTCAGCAACAATATTTTTGAGCTGGTCTGATTTTGTTTCATACACCAATCCAAGCGTAAATGTTACACGTTTTTGAGTACGCAATGAAAAGTTATCCAGCTCATTATCGATCAGCTTTTTATTGGGAACGGTAACAAAACTTTTTTCTGCCGTACGTATACGCGTGCTCCTGAAGCCTATATTTTCTACCTTTCCCTCCACACTTCCTACTTTGATCTGATCGCCAATTACAAAAGGTTTATCAAGGAATATGGTAAATGAGCCCAAAAGGTTCTCCAATGATTCCTTTGCTGCCAAAGCTATCGCTAAACCACCTATTCCAAGTCCTGCAACAAGAGAAGCAACATTCAGTTCGAAAACAGCACCCAGGATAAAAAAAACAGAGAAGATGCAGATAACCACTTTAACAGTCTCTTTTATAAACGGAACCAGCTGATCATCTGTTTTTGTTTCCGTTAATGAAGCGCGGTGCAAAAATACCACACCAAAAAAATCAACCACCCTAAGCAGTATCCATGTCAGGGACCCAACTATCATTACCTGGAACGTACGATAGAACACCATTCTAAGCCCAAATTTCTCAATAGGGCCACAATGCCATTCTTCAGGAAAATCAAGACGGTTGAAGGCCAGGTATATAAAAATAAGTATCACAAAAACACCCATTGGCCTTTTCAGCAGGGCCAACAGCCGCTCATAACCCACACCGGTAGTATATTTTTGAAGAAATTTAAAAACAAATAAAGTAAGCAGCTTGGACAATAGCCGCTGAAAAATCAACCCTACCAGGAGTATTCCTGCAAACCAGCAATAGTCTTCCAGCGTGTTTCCCAGAAATGTCATTTTAAAAAAACTGTTCAGCATAATAATTAAATTAAGACTGCGTTAGAAAACAATCGTACCAAAGTTGCCAAAAGTATTCCGAATAATCATTACTGAAATTTTTTTTATTTTGTTTTTGTTTGAAAAAAAAAATTCAGAAATTTGTAATACGTTAAATTTAATAACATAAAAATAACCAATTAGTTTGCAAAACAAATTTCATTCGCAATGAAAAAATCAGGCAATCCAAAAAACAACTCTGCCAAAAAGAATATTGAAAAGGGCAAAGAGGCCGGTGAGTTAAAAAAAACGACTAAACTGAAGCCTTTGAAGGAAAAAGAGAAAAAAAGCTGGAAAAACAATCTGAATGATGAGGATGATGAGGATTTCGCTTTTGAAGACGATTTAAAGCTGGATGATGATTTTGATGAGGATGAAGACGATGATTATTATGACGATGATGACAAATATTAATCAGTGATATTTTTTTCGCAGAAGAACGGTTCAGAAATGGCCGTTCTTTTTTTATCCCGTTTTTCCCGAATAAACCGCACCTCCGCAATTATCATACCTGGCCCCTGTTACGCTTTGCAAACAATTGTTTTCATTACGCATCCTTAAAACACCCAGGAACGCAAATATCAGCGCTTCTTTAAACTCAATCGTATTTTTGTCCGGCACAATTACCGTGTGGCTCGTATGCCGCCTGATTGCATCCATTAGAAAGGCATTATAAGCTCCCCCGCCCGTAACCAGTATTTTACCGGTATCAAGGTGGTTCAGCGCTTTTGCGGTTTGAATGGCTACATGCTCACAAAAAGTCCGCAGAAAATCCCTTTCATTAAGCTTGAATTTTTCGATCAAAGGGTGGATATTTTTTATCACCCACTCTTTCCCCAAGGATTTAGGGCTATTTAAGGGCATCTGGTAAAAAGCCAATGCATTCAGTTCATTCAACAGAGCCTGGTTTATTAGCCCTGTGGAGGCAAGCTGCCCACCATCATCATACTCCTTCCCTACCGCATTGCAAATGGCATTCATTACAATATTTACCGGACAAATATCAAACGCAATCCTCCTGGAATCATACTCGTATGAAACATTCGCAAAACCACCCAGGTTAAGGCAAAAGCTATAATCCTCAAACAGCAATTTATCACCAACAGGTACCAGTGGTGCACCTTGTCCGCCAAGCGCTACGTCCAGGGAACGGAAATCACATACCGTAGTTAGTCCACACTCTGCTGCAATACTGTTACCAGAACCCACCTGCACAGTAAAACGCCTTTCAGGCTGGTGAAAAATGGTATGCCCGTGCGAAGCAATAAAATCGGGCTTTAGAGAATATTTTTTTACAAAATCAGTTACAAGTTTTCCAAGGTAATAACCATATTCTACATTCACCTGATTGAAAGTAACGGCATCAGTACTTTCAAGCCCCAGCAGCTTTTCCCTCCAGGCAACAGGGTAAGCAACAGTTTCCGCACACACTATCTCATAAGTCCACTTTTGATTGTCGATTATAAACCTGCAAAAAGCAATATCCACACCATCCAGCGAAGTGCCCGACATGAGACCAATTACAGCGTAATTCTGAGGGCTTTTATTTGCCATAAATCGTTAGTGAATTTCAATTTTTAAAACTATATTTGTCCTTTATGCCTTTGTTCACTAAAAGACGAACAGAAGCATCAAAGAATAAAAATAAAAGAATTTTCAACATAAAAACGTATACAAATGCTATTTAACTTGTCGGAAGAGCACCTGATGATTCAGAAGGCAGCTCGTGATTTTGCAAATGATGTTTTAAAACCGGGTGTAATTGAACGTGATGAACACCAGAAGTTTCCTGCAGAGCAGGTAAAACAAATGGGAGAACTTGGTTTCCTTGGGATGATGGTTTCGCAAAAGTACGGTGGAGGCGGTATGGACTGCATCTCTTATGTGCTTGCAATGGAAGAAATTTCTAAAATAGATGCCTCTGCATCGGTGGTAATGTCGGTAAATAACTCCCTTGTTTGCTGGGGTTTGGAAACTTTCGGAACAGAAGAACAAAAACAAAAATACCTTGTGCCATTGGCAAAAGGCGAAATCATAGGGGCATTCTGCCTTTCGGAGCCGGAAGCTGGCTCTGACGCTACCTCACAGCGCACAACCGCTATTGACAAAGGCGATCATTATGTGATAAACGGAACCAAAAACTGGATCACGAATGGTGGGACAGCTTCTGTTTATCTTGTAATCGCGCAAACGGATGTTGCAAAAGGTCACCGTGGTATCAATGCATTTATTGTAGAAAAAGGCACTCCGGGATTTGTTGTTGGACCAAAAGAAAACAAGCTTGGAATACGTGGTTCAGATACACATTCCCTGATGTTTACTGATGTAAAAGTTCCAAAAGAAAACCGTATTGGCGAAGATGGCTTTGGTTTTAAGTTCGCGATGCAAACCTTAACCGGTGGGCGTATTGGTATTGCTTCCCAGGCATTGGGTATTGCTTCAGGCGCATATGAACTGGCACTGGCCTATTCAAAAGAGCGTAAGGCATTCGGAAAAACAATTAACCAGCACCAGATCATCCAGTTTAAACTTGCTGATATGGCTACAGAAATTGAAGCTGCTCGTTTGCTATGCCTGAAAGCTGCATGGTTAAAAGATAAACACCAGGACTATACTACAGCAAGTGCAATGGCAAAAGTATTTGCTTCTGAACTGGCAATGAGAACAACGGTGGAAGCAGTTCAGATTCATGGTGGATACGGATTTGTAAAAGAGTACCACGTGGAGCGTTTGATGCGTGATGCCAAGATTACCCAGATTTATGAAGGTACATCAGAAGTTCAGCGTATTGTTATTTCAAGATCTATACTTGCTTAGTTCTGTTGTTTAAAGTTCCAGGTTTAAAGTTTCAGGTTCTGTGTTTGGCTAAAATTGGGCCCTAAACAGAACCTGTTTTTTTTAAAATCGATTTTAATGAAACGATATTTTATAACCGGCATTGGTACCGATGTAGGCAAAACAGTTGCTTCAGCCATTGTTGTGGAAGCATTGAAAGCCGACTATTGGAAGCCTGTACAGGCAGGTGATCTGGGAAATACAGATACAATGAAAGTGAAAGGGCTTGTAAGCAGTGTACAATCACAGTTTCACAAAGAAGCATACCGCTTCACTCAACCTATGTCGCCCCATGCAGCTGCGGCTGTTGATGGGGTACAGATAGATACAAAAAAACTGATACTGCCCGAAACCTCAAATACACTTATTATTGAAGGTGCCGGTGGGCTTATGGCTCCGCTAAAAAAAAATTTTCTGGTAATTGATTTAATTCAGCAGCTGAAAGCAGAAGTTATTCTTGTATCACGCAATTACCTGGGCAGCATCAATCACACCTTGTTATCAGCCGATGCTTTGAAGAACAGGAGGATTCCGGTGGCAGGTATTGTGTTTAACGGTGCACCCACACCTTCTTCAGAAGAATATATTTTAAATTCCACTGGTTACAAATGCCTTCTGCGCATTGGAGAGGAAAACACCATCGATCAGACTACAGTAAAGCGTTATGCATCACTACTTGCTTTGAAATAATATTGAAACAGGCTCTGCCAAGGGACTGTATATCTCACTTTTTATTTTCGGGTTTCAGTTACTATATTTGCTGGAATACCATGTAAAAACAATATCTAAAAAAATATCCCATGCGTGAAGCTTATGACAAGCTGCTAAGCGGCAACAAAAAATGGTCAGAAGAAAAACTAAAACAGGATCCTGATTTTTTTAAAAACCTGACCTTGGGACAGCATCCGGAACACCTATGGATTGGTTGTTCGGACAGCAGAGTACCCGCAAATGAAATTACCAACACCAAATCAGGCGAAATATTCGTACATCGTAATATTGCGAACATGGTAGTACACACCGATTTTAACCTGATGAGTGTTTTGTACTATGCTGTGGAAGTGTTGCATGTAAAGCACATTATTGTTTGCGGACATTATGGTTGTGGTGGTGTAGCGGCAGCTATGACCAATAAGGACCACGGTTTTGTAAACAACTGGTTGCGCAACATCAAAGAAGTGTATCACAAACACCGAACAGAGCTGGAGGCAATTGCAGATTTAAAGCAAAGGGAAAACAGGCTGGTGGAACTGAATGTGATTGAACAGGTACAAAACCTGGGTAAAACGCGCATTGTTCAAAATGCATGGAAGAAACAAGAGCTACAGGTTCATGGATGGGTGTATGGGTTCAACAACGGACTCATCACTGATTTGCATGTAATGATGGATGAAACCAATGATGTACAGCCTATTTTCAGGTATGAGCTGTAAGCTACAGCTACACTAATAAAAACGACCTGTTGATAATGTTCAACAGGCCGTTTTTATTAGATAGAAGGAGTGGCGTTCTACTTATTGATTATAATTTTTCTTATAGTACTTTCCTCATCATTTTTGATATTCAGAAAATAGCTGCCATTGGACTGACCAGACAAATCAATAGTTTCTTTGTTATTTCTTAATCGTTTTGTATAAACTGCTTTACCAATTACATTATAAACTGTAGCAACGGTATTTTCAGAGACGCTCTCCATGTATATTGTAAATATTCCATCCTCAGATGGGCTTGGATAAACCGTTGTTAATATTTTCGAACCAGCTTCATTGATGCTTACGGTATATATAACCTCACAAACAGAATCTGAACACCCTGCTGCATTTGTAACTGTTAGGCATGCTGTAACCGGTATATCCGCAACGGTATATGTATAGGTTGGATTTTGTATTACGGAACTGTCACCAGACAAATAGTCTCCAAAATCCCAATACCATGTCGTAACACCACCTGTTGATAAATCAGTATATGTTACTGTGCTTGCGCTATCAGTAAAACTGAATGCCGCAACCGGATAAGCAGAAATAGTTACAGATGCATCCGATGTATCTTTGCAACCCATATCACTTGTTACGATCTGGCTTACGGAATAAACCCCGGCAGCAGCAAACACGTGAGATGGTGATTGCAATGCGCTGGTATTGTTAGCTCCGCTTCCAGGATCACCAAAATTCCATGCATAGCCGGAAATACTTCCACCTGAAATTGTTGATACATCAGTAAACGATACATTGGTTCCAACACAAATGCCAGTGCCGCTGGTTGAAATAACCCATGACGAAAGAGGTTTTGGGTAAACATACACAGTATCGGTATACGAATCCGTATTTGATGAGTCATCCGTTACCGTAAGCGTAACCAAATACATTCCCGGATTAGCAAAATAATGCACCGGATTTTGAACACTATCTGTAGGACTACCAATTCCAAAGTTCCAGTCCCAGCTGATAATATTCATTACAGCTGTTGACATGTCCATAAAATGGATACTATCGCCCTCACAAACATTATTGGCCGTATACTGAGCCGTTATCATACCATTTACAGAACCATTAATGGTTACGTTATCGATACTGAATGTACCACCACTACTTTCTGCATTCCACCCGTAAAAGCGAAACGTAACGGCAGTGGTCAGATTTGTATAACCCGGCCCGGTCAACGAAATCGTACTTCCGTTTTGATTACTTGTGGTTGCATCAGTGTTCCAGAAAAAAACACCTCCCGGGTAAATATCGAGGTTAGTATTTGCCGGAACAATAAGGGGCGTAAGGTTGCTGGCATAATTATCGGCACTGGATCGCACCGCATAGGTTCTGATACCGGTACCCGAACGCTGAACACTAAAAGTAATGGAAGACAGGTCGATGCTATAGCCTGAATTTGGTGTAACAGTTACTTCATAGTACTGGGTAGTATCAATACTTCCGGACAATGAATCATACACATTTATTCCGTTAGTGGCTCCAACAGGCCAGTTCGTAAATGAAAAACGGGCAGTAGCGTTAGGGTTAGCAGGTGTACCCACCGCTGTAAAGGCCCCAAAAGTAACATTAGTAACTGTTGGTAAGGGAGTTGGATCAGTTAACCCTGAATTAGTTTTAACACTGTCAAAATCGTACACAGCAGTAAAATTCTGGGCAATTGATACATTTGCCGCCAAAAATGCAGCAACAAACAAGGCAGTAATTTTTCTTTTCATTATTAATTGATTTAAACTGTAAGTACTAAAGCGAAAGCTTATAAGCAAAAATAGCGTAAAAGTGTCAATCGTCAGCTACCGGGGTATTAATTTAATATGCATATTCTTGAAAATCTGACAAAAAACAAACGCCTGTGGAATTGTTATCCGCAGGCGTTTTAAAAAATTATAGCTAAGACTACTTGTTTATTACGATTTTACGGGTAGTTATCTCCATTTCATTCTTTATAGCTATAAAGTAGCTGCCGTTAGGCTGTGCCGATAAATCAATTGTTCCTTTATTTCCATTAATTTCAGCTGCATAAACTGCTTCTCCGATAATGTTGTATACAGTAACAGATGTCAACCCTGAAGCATTTCCGGTGTTTACAGCAAACATACCATCAGCAGACGGATTAGGATATACAACCGCAGAAGTTACAGTTACTAAATCATTGATAGAAGTTGCACCGGATACAGTTCCCATAAATGCAACGGTATCAAGACTGAATGTTCCACCGGAACCTTCAGCATTCCATCCATAAAAGCGGAAAGTAAGAGGTGTTGTAAAGTTTGTATAATTAGCACCGGTTAAAGTAATCATGCTTCCATTTTGTCCGGAATTAAGTGAATCATAGTTCCAGTAGAAAACATTACCACCTTGGGTGCTTAAGTTTGGGTTCATCATTACAGAAGCGGTAAGGTTTGCTGCATACGCATCAGCGCTTGAACGAACTGAATAAGTTCTGATACCTGTTCCTGAACGTTGAACTCTGAACATAATACCTGTTAAAGACGCCATTTGGCCCATTGCAGGAGTTAATGTTACCTCATAATACTGAGTTGTGCTGATAGTACCAGTGTGCGCACTGTATGTATTGTTGTTTGCAACACCACCAGTTGGCCAGCCCGACAAAGAAAAACGTCCTGAAGCCGAAGAATTACCTGTAACGCCAACAGCTGAAAAGCTTCCGAATGTCATACCTGGAGCAGTAGGAACAGGTGTTGGGTCAGTTAAGCCTGACGTGGTTTTAACACTGTCGAACGTGTAAACAGCAGTAAAACTCTGAGCTACAGCCGAAGATGCAGCAGCAATTGCAATCACAAATAATAGAGTAATTTTTTTCATCATATTTATTTTTTAGTTTTTTAATTTATTAACCGTACAAAATTAAGAATAATTGCTGATGCAAGTGTTGGCTTATCGTTAAGTTCTGCTTTATTTATTATTATATGCCGACATTGTACGCTGAAGCCCGATTGTGCCAAAACCATGTATTATCTCTATTGCCAGTTTGATACGCGGTTCGAGGAGCTTTTCTTCATCGGGTTTCCATTTCCCGAGCACAAAATCAACCTGTTTTCCCTTTGCAAACTCATTGCCCACACCAAACCGCAACCGGGCATAATTCTGGGTATTCAGCACCTCCTGGATGTTTTTAAGCCCGTTGTGGCCACCATCGCTCCCCTTCCCTTTCATACGTAAACTACCCAGGGGCAAAGCAATGTCATCGGTTATAACCAGTAAATTTTCCACAGCAATTTTTTCAGCCTGGAGCCAATAATTAACTGCTTTTCCACTCAAATTCATATACGTAGAAGGCTTTACAAGTACAAAGGTTTTGCCTTTAAACTTGTACTCTGCAATATCTGCAAGCCTGTCGGTCCTGAATTTAAGACTGTTTTCTTTTGCCAGAACATCCAATACAGTAAAGCCAATGTTATGCCTGGTGTTGGCATATTCATCACCAATATTTCCGAGTCCGACAATTAAAAATTTACTCATAACAGAAAACACTATTTGTAAAAACAAAAAAGTTGGTGTTCCGCAGGTTGCGGAACATCAACTTTAGTACAAACAAATTACTGAAAAAATTATTTTTTAGCAGCAGGTTTTGCAGCAGCGGCAGCAGCAGGAGCAGCAGCTTTAGCAGCAGGAGCAGCAGCAGTTGCAGCAGGAGCTTTAGCCTCTTCCTGAGCTACGGCACGTGTAGTTTCAACACTTACCACAGTAACATTTCCAGCATTCAGGAATGTTAAACCATCAATTTTAATATCTCTTACGCGCACAGAGCCACCAATTTCCAATGCATCAATTGCGATATCAATTGTGTCAGGCATTTTTTCAACCAATCCTTTTGCTCTTAAGGTTTTCAATTTTTTAACCAAACGTCCACCCGCTCTAACCCCAGGAGAAGTACCGGTGGTTTTAACAGGGATATTCATTACAACCGGTTTGCCAGGTTGAATTTCTAAAAAGTCAACGTGCAACAGGCTGTCGTTTATAACGTGGAACTGAGCTTCCTGAAGAATTGCATGGTATTTGTTTCCACCCACTTCCAAATTCACAGTGTGAACATCCGGAGTATAAATAAGGTTTTTGAAGCTGGCTTCTGGTGCAGCAAAGTGAATTTGCTCTTTTCCACCGTAAAGCACACATGGAATTTGTTTCGCGCCTCTTAAGGCGTTCGCATCTTTTTTCCCTACGTTCGCACGTGGCGAACCGCTAATAGATACTGATTTCATTTATTTAATTTTTTGTAATTGATTGTTACATCCTTCCAATCAATCGTTTTTAGTTATTTGCGGATGTAATATTTTTAGTTTACTTAACTTACAATAAAATTGGAGCTGATAGACTCGTAATTGTGAACACTGTGTATTACTTTACCGAACAATTCCGCTACAGAAAGCACCTTTATTTTGCTGCTTTCTTTTTTCAAAGGAATGGTATCAGTCACAATCAGCTCAGTAATACCTGATTTTTCAATATTTTCGTATGCTTTACCGGATAATACAGCATGTGTACACACGGCCCTTACACTATTAGCGCCTCTTTCCAGCATCATGTCGGCTGCTTTTGCAAGCGTTCCACCTGTATCAATCAGATCATCCACCAGCATAATATCGCGGCCTTCCACTTCACCAATCAGTGTCATGTGGTCTACGATGTTTGCTTTGGAACGTTGTTTGTAGCAGATAACAATATCCGTCTTCAAAAATTTAGCATAAGCGTTTGCTCTTTTTGAACCTCCCATATCTGGTGCCGCCATTGTTAAATTCGGCAGGTTAAGGCTTTGGATGTATGGTAAAAAGATAGAAGATGCGTATAAATGATCAACCGGAAAATCAAAGAACCCCTGAATCTGGTCGGCATGCAAATCCATAGTGATGATGCGGGTTGCACCGGCAGCAGATAACAGATTGGCCACCATTTTAGCACCAATGGCTACACGCGGCTGATCCTTACGGTCCTGGCGCGCATATCCGAAATACGGCATTACCGCAATAATTTGCTTTGCAGATGCACGCTTAGCGGCATCAATCATCAGTAACAGTTCAAATAAGTTATCCGTAGGCGGGAAAGTAGATTGTATCAGCAGCACATCATTGCCCCTTACGGTTTCTTCAAAAGAAACCTGGAACTCACCATCGCTGAAACGAAGCAAAGATACTTTTCCTAAATCCTGTCCGTAACTGGCCGCAATTTTTTCTGCCAGATAATGGGAGGAAGAACCTGAGAATATTTTTATGTATTTGGACATAAGCTATTTTTGGGGGTACAAATGTAGTGAAAAATGCTGTTCTGGCAAAAGAATTTTGGGCTTGGTGCATTATTTCTTTGTTAAATTGAAAAACAAATGTATTTTTGCGGTCCAAATTTAGTTGATTGAGTTATTAGTTATCAGTTATTCATTATTAAATACTGATAATCAATCAGATAGCCCAACAACTAAAACAAATAAATTCTGCCCGGATGGCGGAATTGGTAGACGCGCTGGTCTCAAACACCTGTGGGAAACCGTGCCGGTTCGACTCCGGCTCCGGGTACAAGTGGGAAAACTCGATCCACCATCGAGTTTTCCCTTATTTTTTACACGAAGTAACTCGTTAATTTTCAGTGAGTTCTCATAGAACATTGGGTTGATTAAATCGGTTCGACCGCCTATCTTTTCCTTGGTGAAACCGCCCCAAAAAATCCCTTTCAGAAAGTCTTGTTTTCCATCTACCTCAGCCTGATTGAATATCCAATTCAGATCAGCAAGGTATGGCAGATAGGTATTATACAACACTCTTGTTGCTGTGTCATCCTTTGTTAGTTCGTTCATTTCAATCTGTTTGTTATTAAGCTCCCTCGAAAAGGTTGGATGCCATTTATCGTAAGTTACCTGGGTTATTTTATTCATAATGTATTTTTCCTCCAAAGCATTTAATTTTTCGTTTATGGTGGCACATTCCGAAGTTACCTTCTGAAGTTTGTGATTGCGATCTTTTAAGCCTTTATCAAAACGATTTTCTGTTTCGATTTTTAGGGCTTGAATATATTCCGGTTGCAAGGAAAGGTATTTTAATATCTCTCCAATTTCATCATGTACTTTCGTTGCACTGTAATTTTCTCCAGTACATTTTTTGCAACGATAGTAATAATAGAAAGCTGACCTTCCTCTCGATTTTCCACCAGTGTGTAATCCACCGCATGACTGACACAAGATGAACCCACGCAGAGGAACATTGTCATCAATCATTTTTGGGCCTTGCGGACGAATTTTATCCTGGAGTTTATAATACGCTTGCCAAAATAAGTCTGTTGGAATAATTCCTTCGTGAATACCCTTCAGAACTTTTGTTTTTTCATCTTTGTACGAAGGTGCTTTAATTAATCCACCATAAACATGATTCGATAAAACACGGTAAAGTGCATCATGTCCTTTGAGCTTAAATCCCCTGTCCCGTGCTTTTTTCATTATTATAGGAAATGTAGCATCATCCAAAAAATCTTTGTAAATATCTTCAATGATTTCTTTTTCATCGTCATTAACAACGATGATCGGTTTATCTTCTTCGTCACGGGCATTGTCGTAGCCAAAAGGAGCTGGCCCTAAAAATCTGCCTTGTGTTTTTGCCGACCATATTCCAAATTTTGATCTGTCTGAAATTACACGTCTTTCAAATTCAGCAGTAACAAGTAAATCTGCTCTCATCTTAAAAAAATAAGGAGAGTGCGGATCTATAAAAAAGTTCTCCATAACAGAAAGCAATTTTATATTCCACTTCTGTTCCAGCTTTTCTATAAAAGCTAATCCTTCGGCAGCATTACGAATTAACCTGTCGTATTTTGTTACAATGAGATAATCAATTTTATTTTTGTTCTGTGATAAAGATTTCTCAAGTGATCTCCAGTTAGGTCGATCAAAGTTTTTTGCAGAATAACCATCATCAATAAAAGCCTCGACCACTTCAATGTTATGTTTTTCGGCAAAATCTTTATTCATTTTTTCCTGCCCGGATAAACTGAAATTCGATTGATCTTCTTCTGAAATTCTTATGTACTGATATGCCCTTTTCATAATTATATTTTGTTTAAACGTATTTATTTATGTTTATAACAAAAATAAGTCATTTATTTGATAAGTTTAGTATGTTTTTAACAAAAATATCAGCCATCATACGGATAACCTTCTTCTGATCCTCTGAAAAGCCTTCTAAATGCTTGTCTTTTGAAGGATTAGAATGAGCAACCTCCAAAGGAACAGTCTTGTCCTTTGATGTTTCATGCTGTCCTACCTTTACTTCTGTACTCATCTTTAGTAAACGGCAGTTAATAATTGAACAGTTGATAAACGTTTAACGTATTTGTTCTGATTGTAAAGGTGCGCTCCCAGTTCTCCCTTATTTTCGCAGATCACAACATTGGCAGTTGCCAACTCAACATTATTTTCTTTGGATATTTTTTTGATGTATTCTGAAACAGCACCCGTTTTTGCTTCATCGTATTCTTTTCCAAAAAATTCAACGATTGATTTTAGTGTAAGCGTTTTCAAAAACTTTCCCTGGTCGTAAAGATGAACGGATAAATCATTCGATAAAATATTTATTACTAATCTGGCATTTGCAGGTTCAATATTTTCTTCTGTTGCTTTGTGGAGCAAAAAACGTTGAACTCTTTTACTTGCTTGTTTTTCGATGTTAAAAATGTTTAGCATAAATTTTGTTTTTAATGGATGAGAAATTTTTTAAACGAGTTGCCGATATGTGTCATGTTGCAATACCGCAGCATGAAAACGCTGCGTTAAAGAAGCATCATTGAATTTACCAATGGTGTTTTCACACTCTCTGAACAACTGAAGCTGCGGCCTTTTGAGTGCAGTATCTTTTTTCTGATTGTTTTGATATTTGCGAATAATCCGACTTAAAACAAGTTCACGTTCAACTTCTTTTTTTCGTTGCTGATCTGCCTGATGCCATTGTTTTGTACCAACAAATCCTTTTAAATTATTTGTATCGAAGTAGCGATAAGGTAAAGGCACAAACCGGTGTTCGGGATCTTTCTGAACATACTTGGCCACAAGAGAAATTCGCTCGACATAATGTTGATGAGTATTAGAAAGTTTTTCTGTTGAAACAGGATCATAAAGTTTCCGAATTAATTTTTTCGCAATTAAAACTTGTCGATCAGTCAGGAAAGTATTTTTATAGAGAAGGTTCCGAGCCATGAGCCATAGTAAGCTGACGTAAAGATTTAGGGAATTGTCGCGGGCGGGATCAGGCGGAACATTCCTGTCGCTGATTGTGTCCGCCCGCGAAGCAATTTCCCCTGCTTCTTGCAATTTTTTTTCTTCCGATTTTTTTTGTTTTTCCGAAAAAACCTGGGCAATTTCCCCTGTGTTTCCAGTCATGTTTCCAGTAACGTAACTTGTATCAACTTCACTTGTGAGCGATAGCGAACTCCTTTGTGAGTTATCAACATCTATTATTATATTATTTATTTTGTAACTATTGTTACTTGGATATGTATCAGGACAATTTGTCTTCTGAACGAGTGAAAATGTTGATTTTAGCTCGTTTTGCTTAGTGCGTTCAAGCGCTTCCTGGAACTCCTTTTTGAGTTTATCAACACTTAATTTCTGCTTTATCAACAGAATATTGGGGTTTATCCACAACTCAAAATTGGAATTAGAACCGTGAAATATTTTATTGATAATGATTCCTGCGGACTGAAGTTTTGTAATGTGTCGCTGAATTGTCCGTGAGCTACACTTCACCAATGTGGAGAGCTGCTTATTATTGGTTTGCAGTGATGGTAAATTATTCTGATCTATTTCCTGCATTGCATTTGCTTTTAAAAGTGATACTCCGTAAATGCGGATAATTTCTTTTGCAGTCATTACAGCACCGGTTCGTAACCGGTCCGTACTTTTTTCTGCTTTGTCGTTATACACGTCAATAAAGCAGTTCAGGGCTTTGTAAGCCGTTGGATAATGTATTAATATCATGTTGATTGCTATCGGGTGTATTGATAAATGAACATTAGCATTTGATAATTCAACCTGACTTTTATTAGGAGTGAAATAATTTTTCTAAAAATTTCCTCAACTATAATCAGCGGAATTGCTATTGTCATAATCACAATAAATAGCAGCCATTTGAATGGTGTAAATCGTTTCATCTTTTTATGTTTTATTTTTTAGAGAATAGTGCTGCTCGTCTTTTGTAAGTCGTGTTCATTTGTTCTTCAAGCAGCTTCACATCTTCAGTAATGAACAACTGGAGTTCATCTCTCATGGTTGTGAATAATGGATAAGGCTTGCTGTGATCGTTCAGCTCCGGGAATTTGATTTGGACTGCTTGCGTAAAACGTTTTGCTCTTTCTGCCTGAACAAAGCAGCACAACGTTCTGTATCCTTTTGCAACATCTGTTTTATCTGTTGCCTGGGCTTGTTTGAATTTGCCCTCGATGGGTGAGTATTCTAATCGTATATTCATCTATGTAGGTTTAAAAATGTCATTCTATGATTAAGCTGAACGCGTAACTGTTTAATAATTCCTGCGCTTTCGCTTTTGCTTTTTCAAGGCCGATGCAGATCTCATTAGGAATACCGTTCGTGTCTGTGCGTAGTAAATATTCTTCAGGATCTTTTCCGGTGGGTGTTATAAAAAACAGAATGTGACTAAGCAGTCCATCCGTTTTGCCACGCCACGCACAATGCTCGCTTCCCACATACTCCCATATAATTGATCTTATCTGCATATTCATTTTCTGTTGTTTTAGATGATTTGTCTGAAGGCTCTGTAAATACCAAATCTTTTCAGATCAAGGTTGGTGGCTTCACGCACCAGGCGAACTTTTCGTGCCCAAATAATTCCGGGATATTCTATTACGGGTTCTCCTTCATATTCGACTACAAACACCCTGTTCGTTTTTTGCATAAACTCTTTGGGATTTGATACCAGCCATGTTCCAATGCGACACCCGGAAATAAACCACTCTCCTTTTTTTACCCCTTCAGGTAAAAACCATTTTTTCATTTCATTGTCTAAGTCTCTCCCTTCAGGAGAGAGAATCTTAAACCATATTTGGCTGCGGTTGTCTTCGTGCTTCATTATTATTTTGATTAGCCGAGTGCTTCATTAAGAATGCGTAATCTTTCCCGTTTGATTTTATTGGTCTTGATTTTATCACGTTCAATTATTTTAAGGGCAGCCATATAAATGCGTTCCTGGTACCCTGAACGGATTTTTTCGCCTCCCAGGAACCTATAAATAGTCGGACGGGATATTCCTGTCTTCTTGTGAATCTCCATTACAGCACTGGTTGGTAGCTCTTTTTTAATGATATTAACATCCTCCTGTGTAAACATTTTGTCAACTTTTGTAAAAGTTATTTTCTTTTTTGATTATTATTGTTGTATATTTGACCAATAATTATTTTAAAAGAGAAACAAATGTATTGCTTTTTTGACCACATTTACAAATAATATTTCCTTTTTGACAAATAAAAACTGTAATAACCTATGAAACAAGAAGTTAAAAAAACAGAAAAGGGGGAATTGAAGACATTGGTCTCTCAAAACTTTTTAGGAGCAATGGAAGAAATGTCTGAAGAAGGAATTGTAAAAAATTCCCGGCAGTTTTCCAGTAGGGTTGGTAAAGACCAAAGCAATTTCTCCAAAATTAAAAAAGGAGATGGCCGTTACGTCACGCTGGACGTGATCTACGAAGCGGTAAACAACCTTGGGCTTAATGCAAATTTCATATTTGTTGAAGAAGGACCGGCAAAGGAAAAGCTGCTTAGAGACGGGGTGGTAAACAACAATAATAATGTTTCAGGTAACAATAATAAAATTTCAAATATTACTCCGGTGTTCCAGGGAGAAGTGAAAGGAGGAACTATTTCCATTGCTCAAAAGATCATACAAGGACTGCCGCCAAAGGAGAGAAAGGAAATGAAAAAGTATATGGAAAATGTTGCAAACGAAATTATCGGTTTAAAAAAAACGATTGACGAATGCAATAAGAAGATAAAAGAGAAAGAAAAGGTTATTCAAGGCAAAGATGATGTGATTAAAGAGAAGGATAAAATCATTATGGAAACGCAGGGACAGCTCATTAAAGTGGTAATGGAGAAAAAAGAGAAGTAAGAAAAATTACTGTTCTATCTTAAATTGCATAACGATGGCAAAAAAAGCGAGTAAAAAATTTACGGGAGATTTTAAAGAAAAAAGCATTGTTTCTCATAAATTTGTAGAGGCATATAACAAATTAAAACAGCAAGGACTTATTCACAGTTACCGGGATATAACCGAGAAGTATGGCTATGAAATTGATGTAATGAGTAATATTGCCAGTGGCAAACAAGAAGTGCCTACAATTTTATTATGGGCAATGGTAATGGAATATGGTATTGATGCAAATTTTTTATTTGATGTAAAAAAGGAATTAATGAAATAAACGTTCTTTAAACATAAGAATACAAGCGCATTGTTGCTTGCGTAGGTAGAAAATCCGCGAAATCTTCAGCCCTAACAGCAAATGACAAGGATCGCCCAAACATGGGTGCGTCCTTGCTCATTTATTGTTGGGGCTGGGTCCTCGCGGAACCTTCTACCTTCATAAATGCTGTCGAGGTAACGCACCCACCCATTAAAAAGAGGGTATGTTCCTGACAGGATGCGTACCCTTTTTTATTTAGGGTAGGTTGATGGAAATTAATCAGGAGTTGTGCAATTCTTAATACATAAATACATTACATCTGTAAGAAAATTACGTAATTTGTTAGTATTATATACTTAGGTGCTTTTACGGAGAAAGTCCCCGATTAAAGCCTTAAGCGATTTAAAACCAAGGAGGTAAAAAATGGAAAGGCTCAAAGAACAAAGCGATATGTTTAAGGAGCTTTTGGCGGCTTGTAATAAGAGGTTAATGTCAGAACCGGATAATATGGAAGTGTTTGAGTTGAGAGGTTTGCTTTACAACGTGGCAGAAATGTACGACAAAGCAATGGATGATTTAGACAGGGTAATTAAAAGCCTACCAGATGACGGAAATGCTTATTACCTGCGGAGTGATTGCCATTACATGAGGAAAGAGTTTGACCTGGCCAAACAGGACTATTTAAGAGCGCTGAAAGTACAAATGAAGGATGAACAGGAGTTTATCTCCAAACACACCGAAGAAGTGATAAAAGAAGCGAAAATTGAAAATGAGCAGGAGCTAAATGATATGAAAAAAGTGCTTGAATACGAGAAGGCCAGGATCTTACTTCATTATTTGCCCGAACTCGCTGAATAACTTACATCCTTAAACGTTTCCAGCCAACTCAACGCATCTTCTTTATTCGTGAATACTTTGACAGGCGCTTTAGGCTCGTCAAGCAATTTAAAGGCCATACCGATAATCTTAGCCAGTGTATTGGTTGTATAAATGGCTCCGGCACTAATAAATTCAGCGGCTTCAGTGCTTGCCATATAATTCCTGGCAGCCTCATTTACTGAAGATAAGCCGGTTATATCAATAAAAAACGGCCTGTAAATTCCCTGAGAAACCATTTTCCTGTCCCGCATCATATCAAATACTACTTCAACATTAATGACAAGACCCTGTTTGCATTTAGAGAACAGGATTCCGTTTTCAATCCACAGGGTAGAGTGGTAAAACTCATATTTGTAAAAATTATCCAATCTGTGCTTTTGAATTTATATTTTACGATAAATTGTTTTAAGTTTTTTAAATTATTCTGGACAACTTGAAATGACAACTCAGCACTTGAAAGCGGATTATCAGTTTCAAGTACAATATATTTTAATTATTCTTCTAATTCTAAAAGAAGCGCTTTACAGTGGTCGTTCACAAATCTCAATATGTTTTAAAAAATCTTAGCAGGGAAAATGCGGATTAGTTTATCTAAATTCATTTTATAAATCCTTCCAGTTTGCGAATCTTCCAAATTCGCCCAAATTTCATACCATGCCCTTTCAATATTTGTTTCAAAATAGACTTTAGCGGCTCCAAAACTTTTAACAACAAAAGGAATTTCTTGCATTGGATTTTTTGAATGTGAGTTCTTTAATAAAATTGTCTTATTTAAAAGGTAGTCCCTTTTACTATCAATTTATTTGCTTCATGTTGTTTCATTTTTTTAACTTTAATAATTAATTCTGAAAATGTGCGTTAGCTTATTGCTGTTTCGTAGCTAAACAAAAAGTTTTTTATATATGAATTTTTTATTAAGGCATAATTGAAAATAATTAAACCCGTAATGGCACATGTAATTCCCATTAATACATCCAAAGTATAATGATGTCCGGAATAAATCGCAGAAAACCATATTCCGATCATAAAAAATGCAAAGAAATAATTGATAATCCCCATTTTATTTTTTAAACCATTAAAGAGAACTACTACTGGATATGCCGAATGAAGCGAAGGCATTGCTGCAAAAACATTTGAGCTTTTAGAATATAACGCTCCGAACATATTTATTCCAAAATAATTATCAAATCTCGATAGTCCGGCAGTGTTTCCTGGAGTATTAAAATGAACATCAAATCCGTATTTTTGCACATACCAAGGTGGCGCAGCAGGAAAAATATAATATACTACAAAGCCGATTATATTAACAAATAAAAAGGCTAATGAAAATTTAAGAAATTGTGTCTTATTTTTGCGAAATAAGTAAAAAGCAAAAATAAGTGGTATTGGCATCCAATTAATATAAAATAAGCCGGACGCTATATCTAAAAAAGTTTTTGAATGTTTTTGCGCGAATTCATTTGGGGTTAGTATCGTATTATTATCGGAAATTCCAAAAATGGACTTTTCTTTTAAATATAAATCCTTAATATGAATTGTATTAAATTGATAATTAGGGAACGCCTTCATACTATCGAAAATTATCCAAAACACAATAAATATGGAAAAGCCTAATATGAATTTTCGTGTACTTACTGAAAAGTAATACATGAAATTAAATAATCCAGCCAGAAATAACTGATCCGTTTTAAATCCAATTAAAATGAATGAAAGAAGCAAATAACTTAATGTTATTGATGTTACAATTAGTATGTTTCTCAGCGGTACTTTGTTAATTTTTATCATAATTTTATCATGGTTTAAATCTTTCCGAAACTACCTTTCCCGTTGTAATATCATTTCCTGTTAACTCAACATATACCACATTGGGGCTCCAAAAAGAACCACCATCGGTTTTAAAAAAAATCTTCTTTAAAAGAGATATTTTGTCGTTTATTTTTACGAATGCGTGATACCTACATCCTTTTGTAGTATTCATTAAATAAATGTCTGTTTTTTTATATGAAACGATATTTAATTTAAACCATTTTTTTTCTTTATCGAAAGCGCTCACGTTAACACCGTACGCAAAACTATTTTGTATACCTGATAATGGTAATATTTCGCCATTGTCAGCGTAACGAATCCAATAAATCTTAACAGGATCTTTTTCGTTAATTGTACTATCTTTATTATAATTTACTTCATAAACAATTGTATTGATATTATGAGTTCGCTGTATATAGAAAAGCATATTTTTATTGAACGGTGGGGTAGGAAATGTGTCTTGTGGATTCACTTGCTTAATGCTCTTCAAAACAACGGGCATAGAGGAATTAACTAAAGATGCATTCAGTAAAAAAAACAATGGCAATAGAAATACTACTATATATTTTGCATTAAAAAATCGCATAGTTGATGTTATTATTTTAAATGACAATTTGTTAAGCTATCGGAGTTATAAGATTGGCACGTTTTATCGTATCCTTTACTTCCTAATTTGGTCGTTTTTACACTATCCACATTTGTATTGTTACCACTTTTTAACACTGAACATACGCACACATACTGTTTATTACAGGAAAAATTCAGACAGGAAGATATTAGTATTGTAAACACCAAAATTTTATTTGTTTTTTTTAACGCAATCATTTTTTATATGTTTATAATTTTTCTAATGCCTTTTTACAATCCAATAATCTTTTTGTAGCCGTTATATTTGATAAAACAGCCACAATAGTTATGGGAATTGTAAATATTGAGATACTTTCAAAAACATGTATAGATATTCCTGAAATAAATAATTTATAGTCCCCGCCAATAAAAGAAGAAATTATTCCGCATAACAATGCGGATAATCCAATTGTTACTATGCGCTCAGGTCTTTGCATTAAACCTCCTTTACACTCAATTCCAAGCCCTTCTGCTCTTGCCCTTGTATAGCTTACCATCATAGATCCTATTAATGCAATGAAAGCAAATAATGAACTTAGGAAATAATGATGTGCCACTAAATAATAACAAATACCTAAAAACATAACCAACTCACTATATCTATCCAGTACCGAATCGAAAAATGCCCCAAACTTTGTCGACATATTACCTAACCTTGCTACCTGCCCATCGAGCATATCAAACAATCCTGCGAATAAAATTAATCCACCGCCCCATCCAATGTAAGACAAATCGCCTCTATTTCCTTCTTCAGCCCCTACAATAAAAATAATTGCTACACCAATATTTAATAAAAAACCAATTATTGTAACTGTATTTGGGGTAAATCCAATTTTAATTAAAAATCTTACAAACGGATTAATAATTATATAAATTCCTTGTTGTAACTTATCTCTTAACGTCATCTATTTACTATTACTTTGAATTAATAATTTTTATTATCTATTTAAAAATCAAATTTAAATCTTACTCTAATTCCCAACTGTGAAATATTAGGATGATCGAGGTATGTAAACCGTTTTACTAAATCGACTCTGAAAAATTTAAAGATATTTGCAATTGCTACACTCCCTTCTACATAAGGCTTTTCGGATAAACTATAAGTAATTGGGATGCCTTCTGGAGTTATGGGGAATTTTAATAATCCAGAATTATTAACAGGATTATTATTCGAATTTATGCTACCATACAAAACTTTTAAGGTTACAGCTTCACGCCATTTTAGTTTTTTAAACAATGGAATTTTATTAAAGAAGAATCCATTAAAGGAATGGTCTATATTTATACTAGCATACTGGTCACTTACGAATTCAAGAAAATTCATTAAGTTATATGACTGAAGTTGATAGGCATAGGTTTGATTTGCACGATGTATGTCTAGTAAAGGGAAAGGAACCTTTCCAAATATTTTGCCGCCTTCTAAAACTACATCTGTATAACCTAGCTGAGAAAAGTAAAATCGTTTATAAATATTTAATGAAATATTTTGATAATCATATTCGCCACCTAACAGGCCTTTAATCCCTTGAACATAGCGCAAGGTGAATATTGGGTTTTTAAAAGATATAGGGATTCTATAAGTTTTCCCTTGATAGAATTTTTCGTTGGGAGCCCAACGAAGTGTTAACGAAACTTCTGAAGTTTGAATGTTCTTTATATCAAACGAGTCATTGACATAATCTGTACGATTGTAATGCAAGCCACCTGCTGCCTTTTGAATCCAATTTTTGTACCCTAGTGTGAAAGAAAAGTGATTTTTGAATTCGTTGAGATATTCTAAATTAAAAATATCATTATAAAGCCATTTATCATTTGTTCCTCGCTTAAAAGACAGTAGAATGTTATCCTCCTGAATAAATTGTAATTCTTGTCCAGGAATCTTAGTCTCTCTTTGGTAACTCGCTTTCAATGATCTTACTGGGAAATCAAAAATACTTCTTTTGGTAAAAGAATAAGTTGCGCCAATGTAATACTTCCACTTTTCATCTTTAAAACCATAAGCTCCATATCCTTCAAACACAATTTTCTTACTGAAAGCATTTGTCGTTCTCCCTCCAAACCTTAATCTAAAGCCTTCTACAGGATTAAAACTATAAAATGTGCTTAAGGGGCCCATATCAAAATAGGGCGTGATAGTTTTATAGCCCGCAAAAAGTAAAACTAAAACATCCATTGATCTTTTAAACGCAGGGATTTTCTTTACACTATCAATAGTTGCATAAACACCTTTTTCTGATTTAGATAATTGTGTGTGGCGATTTTTTATCCAATATTCATCATTCAAAAGACTTGCGCTATCACTTATTACGATTAGATCACCTCTATAGTCTTGCTCAGGTCTTGGCTTATTAATAATGAAATCTCTATACGACACGATTCGTTGGCCAAAGATTCCCATTTTCCCTTTGGTTAATCCAAAATCTGCCGACAATTCCTCGTTTACAACCGTATATCCTTGTTCTCCATTTTTTTCAAAATTTTGTACAATTTTTAACTCCTTTACCCAATTAAGGTTTATGTCCTTATTTACACTCATATCAATATTGGCAACAGCATAACTACTATCGAGAGTTATTAGCATGTGTCCTTGAAATAAAAAATCTGAATGATTTCTTGGCACAAAGGCTAGTCGGATAAATTTGTTATTATTTTCAGTAATTGTATCAACAATAAAAAATTTATAAAAAGTAGGTGAAAGATTGGCAATAGGGCTTATAAATTGATTGGTTAAAAGGGTAATATTATTATCGTAAATATTAATATCCTGATACAAATACTTCATATAAGCATCTATACCTTGATTATCTACATACCCCTCAAAAGCGACTGTTTTATTAGCCTTCACAATTTCTTTAGTTGTTTTTGGCGATTTTCTATACCATACGTTCGAAAGCGATTCCTTTAAATAAACAGGCAGCACAGGCTTCCCTTCCAGTTTTGTTGTATCTAAATTTTCAAAAACAAATTGAAATTTTTTAAATGCTTTTCTGTTCTTAAATTTATCGGTAACATTACTTAAGGCAAATTGGACTTTTTCATATTTTTCATATTCATAATAATCAAAGCCCTCCTTTCTATTTTCAGATTTGTGATCAATAACTTTCCTGATTAATTCCACTGCCGGATTATCTTTATTTCGATATTTTGATTTTTGCCCCTTAACTGTGACTTCATCTAATTGTTTTGCTTCTGGTTGAAGTTTAAAATTGATTGATTGTTCTTTTCCCAAAACGACCTCTTTACTCATTGGCTTATAGCCTAAAGACAATACTTTTAATTTAGTGTAATTTTTATCTGATTGTATTTTATAATAGCCTTTAGCATCAGTTGTTGTTCCAATACTTGATTCATCAAAAAAGACAGTGGCAAAAGAGAGGGGTTCTGATGTTTTCGCATCAGTTACAGTACCGGAAATGATTGTGTTTTGAGAAAACAAAGTTTTCCCACACAACATTAAAAACAGAAGACTAACGAGTATGTGGTTTTTCTGAAGTGACAAAAACATATTTTTTTTGTAGTGTATAATTAAACCCAATTCCAACAATTAGCGAAGCGATAATTTTGGAAACTAAATACGGTAAATTGAGAATCTTTAGTATTGAAGCACTTCCGAAAACATTTAAGAAGATGCTTCCAATCCATACTAATAAATATTTTACTCCCTGCTTTTTCAAATCTTTATTGTCTTTCATTTTAAATGACCAATATTTATTTATCATAAAATTTGTTGTCGCTCCGGCAATGGCACCAATACTTGTTGCCATTAAATAATTACATTTTGCTAACTCAACTAAAGTGACTGTAAACCCGAAGTCAACCATAGTTGCGCCCAAGGAAGATAGTTGAGTTCGCAAAAATATTTTCATTTAATAATATTTGTAATAATCAAAATTTGAATGATAATATTGCTATAAATTCCGGCAACTAAGTCATCAACCATAACACCCCAACCATTTTTAAGCTTTTCTGTTTTTCTAATCCCTAACGGCTTTAGAATGTCAAAAAATCTGAACAATACAAATGCAATTACAATTGTTATAAAATTGATTGGGAGAAAGAGCAAAGAAACAGTCATTCCTAGTACTTCATCAATGACTATTTTATTGCTATCCTTCCCCCAACTTCTTTCAGCTTTATTTGAAACGATTCCCCCAATTACAAAGAGTATAAGATTTAAAAATAGGAACCGGATATTTGAATGTAAATGGAAGGTTACATACAAATAAATCAAACCACACGTTATTAACGAGGCAACTGTTCCGGCTCCCTTTTTTATAAAACCAATTCCAAAAAATGATGCTATTATTTTATACAAAGTCATTTACATTGATTCAACTAACTCCTGATAGTAATCTAAACCCAAATGCGTAATTAAGTCTTCTCCCATCATGTGTCTTAAAGTATTTTGCAACTTGATTAATTGTTTAAAAATATCATGTTCAGGCTTTAAACCTTCAGCAGTTTGAGGTGATTTTAAATAAAATGAAAGCCATTCTTGAATGCCATCCATTTCGGCACGTTTAGCCAAATCCATAAACAAAGCAAGATCTAAAACAATTGGTGCTGCTAAAATTGAATCTCTGCACAAAAAATTAATTTTAATTTGCATTGGATAACCCATCCAACCGAAAATATCAATATTGTCCCAACTTTCTTTATTATCTCCTCTTGGCGGGTAATAATTTATTCTTACTTTATGATACATATCTCCATATAAAGTAGGATTGGATTCAGGTTGGAAAATTTCATCTAATACACTTAATTTTGAAACCTCTTTTGTTTTGAAATTTTCAGGATCGTCCAAAACTTTTCCGTCTCTATTACCCAATATATTTGTAGAAAACCATCCACTCACACCTAAAGCTCTTGCATGCAAACCCGGTGCAACTATCGTTTTCATTAATGTTTGTCCTGTTTTAAAATCTTTTCCGGCTATTGGTGTTTTAGTTTGCTTAGATAATTCTATTAAAGCAGGAATATCGACAGTTAAATTTGGTGCGCCATTAGCAAAAGGAATTCCTAATTTAAGGGCAGCGTATGCATAAATCATACTTGGAGCAATTAGTTCATCATTATTTTTTAGTGCTTTTTCAAATTCTTCAATGCTATTATGAATATTCGTTGGCTCAATATATTTTTCGGTAGAAGCACACCAAACAATAACAAGTCTGTCGCAATTATTTATGGCCTTGAATTTTTCCATGTCTTTCATTAAAGCCAATGCCAAATCATACTTTGTAGTTTCTTTTTTGATGTTTGTACCAATGATGTTTTTTACATAGTTTGGATCAAACACTGCTGACATTGGTTTTATTTGTTCTAGTTCTGTTTTTAATTCTGCCAATTGATGTAATTCCAAAACACTTGCATTAACAGCGGCTTCATATACATTATCTTCATAGATATCCCAACCTCCAAAAACAATGTCGCTTAATTTAGTCAAAGGCACAAAGTCCTTAATTAAAGGATTGCGATTTTCGGTACGTTTACCTAATCTTATACTACTCATTTGTGTTAAGGAACCTATTGGTTGAGATTTACCTTTTTTTATAGCTTCTACGCCTGCAATAAGAGTTGTAGCAACTGCTCCTAAACCTGGCATTAAAATTCCTAATTTCCCCTTTGCCTCTGTGGGCTTTTTAATTACATCCATTTTATTTATTTTTAATTATTAAATCCACTTATTTTGTTTGTACCATTCAACTGTTTTTTTAACTCCACTTTCTAAATCATGCTTTGCTTGAAACTGAAAGTGATGTGTTGTTTTTGTCATTTCACAATTCCAACTTTCTGCCACTAATTCATTATATTTTTCCAAATTTAAAGGGCTTGTTTTACCTGTAATTGCACTGATATACTGGGAAAAAAATGCAACAATTCTTACTATCGCTAATGGAAACTTAATATTTACTGGTTTTTTATTTAAAGCATTGCTAATTGCTATTGAAAAAGCATGCTTATCATATATTTTTCCATCAGAAGCAAAATAGATTTCATTTTTTACTTCACTAATTGTTGCACGTAAAATTAATCGTACCAAATCTCTAACATAAATAAAAGTCAATTCTTGCTTGTGATTTCCTAAAACAGGGTTAATGTTTTTATTGATAAATTTGAATACTGTGTATAAATCTTTTTCTCCAGGGCCATAAACTGCTGTAGGGCGAATAATAATATAAGCCAATCCCGAATTTTTTATTAGTTGTTCCGCTTGTAATTTACTTTGCCCGTATAAGGTGATCGGATTTTGATGTGAGACCTTAATTTGATCTTTTGCTTTTACGGGACCACTGGCTGCAAGACTGCTAATGAAAATGATTTTCTTAGGAATTATATTAAATTTCTTAAGAGCGTTAATTAAGTTTTCGGTTCCATAATAGTTTGTTGCGAAAAAATCTTTTTTTGAGTTCGATTTTGTTAATGCTGCCGTGTGAATTACATAATCAATTGTCACATTGTTTTCGCTAAAATCAGAAAAAATTGAGAATAAGCTTTGTGCGTTATTTATATCGCCATAAACAATATTTGCGTTTTCTAAATATTTTGTATTACTACTTTTCCTTACCATTGCATAAATTTCAAATTGCTGTTGTAAAGCAATTTCAACCAAGTGAGTTCCAATAAATCCACTTGAGCCCGTAATTAATATTTTAGCTTTTTTACCCATTATAAATGCTTCATGTAAGATCTACGTTTCATGTGTTGTCTGGCCTCATAACCATTTGTAAACATCAGAAGAGAGTTTTTATTTTCTTCTAATACATGGCTTGATATAGCAGTTTTTACGCCATTATCAATAAAAGCCTGCATCATATGGGCGTAGAAAATAGCGGGTACGCCTTTGCTCTTATATTCATCTTTCACTGCTTGTAAAAGCAAATCAGCAGTATCGTTTTTTCGCATGTCTTTTAAAATATGGATAAATCCCAAAGGGAAAAGTTTACCTTTTGCCTTCATTAAAGCTTTAGACAAGGATAAAAAACCCAAGCCAAAACCAACAACTTCGTTATTTTTATCGACAACAAAACTTACATACTTTGGATTAACCATAGAAAAGTAAAGATTTACGTAGTGTTTAATTTGTTTTTCAGTAAGAGGAACAAAGCCGTATAAATTTTTAAATGCCTCATTAAGAACATTGAACATTTGGTCAGCATAAGGCAATATCTCTTTTGCTTTTTTGAAATTTAAAATTTTTAAGTCGTATTTTTTTTGAACCAGTTCTGATATCCGCTTAACTTTATCAGGGATTTCATTTGGAACTTTTATTTCATACTGAACCCAATCTACATCTTTTGAGTAACCATGTTTTTCTAAATGAACCGGATAATAAGGGTAGTTATAAATAACCGCTTGTGTTCCTATTTCATTAAAACCCTCAACTAACATACCTTCTAAATCCATATCACTAAAACCAAGAGGGCCTTGTGTTTTTGACATACCTTTTGATTTCCCCCATTCTTCCACGATTTTTAATAAAGCTTCTGAGACAGCTGTGTCTTCAGTAAAATCAATCCAACCAAAACGCACTACTTTTTCGTTCCATTTTTCGTTCGCTCTGTGATTTATTATGCCTGCAATCCTTCCAACAATTTGCTTATTTTTATAAGCTAGCCAATATTTTGCTTCGCAAAAATCAAATGCGGGGTTTACGCTAGAAGACAGTGCCGACTTTTCATAAGTATGAAGTTGCGGAACTCTATATTTATTTCCTTTATATAGTTTATCAGGAAAAGAAATAAATTTTTTCAAATCTTTACTGTTTTTTATTTCAACTATATGTACCATAGATTAACGACTAAGTTGCTTTACATTTAATTTTTTATATGTTTTTGCAATCTTATCAATTGCAGTGTCTATTTGTTCGATGGTGTGCGTTGCCATTAATGAAAAACGGATGAGTGTTGATTCGGTTGGCACCGCGGGAGAAACAACCGGATTTACAAATACCCCTTCTTCTAATAACATTTTGGTTAGCAAAAATGTTTTTTCATTATCACGGATGTAAATAGGAATAATTGGCGATTCTGTTTTACCTATGTCAAAACCCAGCGTTCTGAATTTTTGAATGGCATAATTGGTATTATCCCATAACGTTTGGATACGATTAGGTTCTTCCTTAATAATTTCTAATGCGGCAATAACGCTTGCTGCCGATGCAGGCGGCATACTGGCGCTAAACATAAGCGAGCGGGCATTGTGCCTTATATAATCGATTGTTTTTTCGTCACCTGCAATAAATCCACCCACCGAAGCAAGTGACTTACTGAACGTTCCCATAATTAAATCAACATCCTCTTCCAAGTTAAAATGAGATGCAGTTCCACTGCCATTGCTACCCAATACACCAAGTGAATGCGCATCATCTAACATTACAACAGCTTCAAATTCCTTCGCAACAGCTATCAATGATTTTAAATCGACTATATCTCCTTCCATGCTAAATATGCCGTCCGTTACAATAAACTTTATACTATTTTCCGGCAGAGAGCTTAATTTATTTCTTAAATCCTCCATATTGTTGTGGGCATATTTAATCGTTTTAGAATACGAAAGCCTTGCCCCATCAATAATGGAAGCATGATTGTATTCATCTAAAAGAATATAATCATTTCTACCCGTTAAACATGAGATAACTCCAAGATTCACTTGGAAACCTGTACTGAATACAATAGCCGCCTCTTTGCCAACAAATGCAGCGAGTTTTTCTTCCAATTGAACATGCAAGTCAATTGTGCCATTTAAAAAACGTGAGCCTGCACATCCAGAACCATATTTTTCCAAAGCAGCTTTTGCAGCCTCTTTTATTTTGGGATGAGTAGTTAATCCCAAATAAGAATTGGAGCCAAACATTAACAACTCTTTACCTTGATAGGTAATTGATGTGTTTTGACCTGAAGTAATAGCCTTGAAGTAGGGGTACATCCCTGCTTTTTTGATTTCATCCGCTGCCGTGAAAGCAGATAATTTTTGGTGTAATTGTTTTATCATCTTTACTAAATTTTAAATCCTTTTATTCCTTGTTTTTTCATAATTACTTAGAAGTATAATTACATTTATCTGCTAGTATTCTTAGAAACCATGCTCATTGTTATTAAGTATTTTAAGAGGGTTTCCTGCGCTTTGCTATCTATGACTTCTTTACCCTTTCTTTTGTTTAGTTTTTTGACCATGTGTGGAACTATTTCTTTCCATTGCTCCTCGTTTCGTGATGCAGGATCCTTGAGTATTCTCCAATTCTGTTCGTAAATAGATTTACCTGCCATGAGTTCATTCCAAGTATAACCAGGGTACTTGGCTGAAACTCTGTTTACATCCGTTTGTGTTGGCAATAACAGTTTAGCACTGCAAGCAGTTAAAGCAATAAAAAGCAATAATGGAAGTGTTTTTTTCATATCATCTAACTTTTAAGGCCTTTTATCGGGACGTATTTTTTTGATAGGGTAAATTTTTCATATTTCGTTCATTCTGTTGTTAGCATTTCATGGTCTCTTATTAAATCTCCTAAGTAAATCCAATAAAAAGGTCCCGTACGGATTTGAACCGTATCTGCCTCCTATAAAGAGGCGCACTGCCTTTCAGACCGGGACCAATATTTTGAAAATCATTTTTCATTTATTTTTTTGTCAATGAGATAACTGCTTCAGTATATATTGTAAACTATATAATTAGTTACTATGATATAGTGTCATAGGAAACTATTTAGATAAATTTTTTTAGTTTTTACATTTTGTTTTAATATGATCTAATACCCGTATACAAATTTCCAAGTCTTTCTTACTTATTCCTTTAGTAATGAACTCTTCTTCTTCCATATATAATTTATGAACACCTTCTATAATTTTAAAGCCCGCAGGGGTTAATTCAATTACATTTTTACGCCTGTCTTCCGGAGCCGGAATTCTTTTTAAATATTTTTTCTGTTCAAGAATATCAATTGTTTTAAGAATGGCTGATTTTGTTTTATCCAAAGCAATTGCAATATCTTGTTGAATGATTTCTTGCCTTTCATTTCGAGATAAAAAATGTAGAATTGCCAATTGGTCAAAAGAAAGATCGCTTGTGAATGCAGTAAATCTGCTATTAATTTTTTTAATTAATAATTTACCGGAATAAACAATTTTATAACCTAAAGCATCTTGCATTTCTTTACATTCCATTTGAAATAGTTTACTGGTTAACTGTTCAAAGGTAGAAATAAAATCAATATTTTGAGAAAAATCCAAAAAAAATCTAAATTAATGTTCACTCTATTTGCATATTATAAAATATGACAGATCATTTTCCTACTTTCTTTTTCATATTAAGCAAAGTACTGTATGGGCCATCAACAATAAACATGTTTATTATCGAGCTGGGAATACTTCCTGCCGGATCTCCATAAAACTGGTAAATGATTTCTATTTTATTCCCTTGTGGCGTTAATTGCCACATACCTTTCGCGTTTTTAATCCGTAGAAAATCATCGTTGCCTGTAATATAATCGGGTTTGCTTACAAGGTTGTATCTAACTGTACCATCAACTTCTACGATTTTTCCGGAAAATATTACAATATCCCTGTCGGTCATTGGCCAAGGCAAATCGGTAGTGTAGTATATGTACTGCTCCGTTTTATTTACCTGTTTTAGAATTTTGGCTGTAGCAATATTTGTTTGCCAATTAGGATAATCACTTACATTTTCAATGAGACTTTCCAACGACTTCATATTAGCAGTAACGGTTGTAACTGCCTTGAACTCTTTTATGCTTGAACCTTCAGACTGACGAGTGTACACTTTAATATCATTCCCGGCTTTTTCTAATTTCCATTCTGTTGGGTTGAGTAAATGGCTTTCATTAATGCCAGGTTTGAACGCCATACAAATTATAAAGACATTAATTATGACTATAAGTGTTAAGTTTTTTTTGATCATGTTTTTTAGTTTTAATTTGTAATTACCTACCGGTATATTTTAGATACGTTGATATTGCGGTGCGATATTGGGTTTTAGTATCAATCAGCTTTTCATTGGTTTCTGTAAGTAATGCCTGTGCTTCTAGTAAATCGGAAAGAGTTATAACGCCACTATTATAACTTGTTTGCATTACTTTCAGGTTTTCTTCAGCTTGCTTTACAGTTTCTTCTAATAATATAATCTGGTTGTAATTTTCGTTTAAATCCAACCACGCTTTTTCAATTTGTAGTTTTAATAATCCTTTGGTATCGGTTAGCGTGTTTTCAGCTATTTGTTCTTTTATTTTTTGCTCTTTTATCGCATGTGAACCGCCCCACCAATCAGTTATTGGAATCGAAACAGTGGCGTACACTAACCCATTCATAGTGCCATCCACATCTTTAATTAAATTATTGTTATAATATCCCATTGCTCCAACTGCCACTTGTGGTAAATAATCTCCAGTTTTCATTTTAGTTTGTAATTCTTGCGCTTTTATCGATTGCTCTAATAATTGATATTCTGTTCTTTTTTGCAGGGCTGTTTCATTTTCAATATAATATAATTGAGGTAATTCTATTTTTTGTAAATCCTCTTGCAATACTAATGTTGAATCGTATGGAATACCAATAGTTTGACAAAACTGCATAATTGCCAATTTTTTTCCGCTGTGTAATTTGCTCTTATTTGAATTCAATTCATTTTTTTTGATTTGAACTTTAAGCAAATCATTCTTAATTATCAGTCCCGATTTGAATGCATCATTCACTTGTTTATTTATGCCTTCTAAGAAGGTTTCGTATTTTTCAATAGTTTTTTCTTTTTCCTGTAATGATAGAATTTGCCAATACTGCTGTTCTGTTTTTAACAAAACATCATTTTGAGTTAGTTTTTGCTGTTGTTCTTTCACAGCTATTCCAACCTTGGCTAATTTATTTCCGGTAATTATTCGGCCACCCGAAAAAATCGGTTGAGTTACATTAACCAAGCCAAGAGCAGTTTTGTCTAACATCTGAATACTTGATCCTGGCAAGTAAGCAAATTGTGTAGCTATTGGAATATTTGCAGGATTACCATCATAAACAGGCAAGTTCCCGCCTTGCGTATTAAATTTAAGCAAGGGATCTTTAGCTTTCATAGCAAAAGCCATAACACTTATTTTTGGAAAATAATTAGTAAATGCTCCTTTCTTAACTTGCTTTGAGGCTTCGGTTTCAAGAAGACTGTTTTTAATGCTGATGTTGTTTTTTATTGCAAGTTCTTTATATTCTTTTAAAGTAAGTACAGTCTGACCGTAAACTATTACTGAACAAGAAACACTTATAATTATTATAATTAATTTTTTCATTTTCTATTTTTTAATTAAGAGATTTATTCTTTTGTCTTGCAGAGAGGTGGTACATTGTAGGTAAAACATATAATGAAAGCAACATAGAAAACAGTAATCCAAAAAAGATTACAGTTGCTAAAGGCCCCCACAAAGATGATCCACTCAGCATCATTGGAACTACACCAACTGCTCCGGCAGCAGAAGTAAGAAATATTGGCCGCATTCTTCTTTTAGCTGAGGCTATTGCAGCCTCCCTCACATTCATTTGATGAGTTCTACGCAATTCTTCGGCATATTCAATAAGAATAATTCCATTACGTACTACTATTCCCATCAAGGTCATAAAACCTAAAAAAACGGTAAGACCAAAAGGATAGCCTGTTATTACCAAACCAATCGCTGCACCGAAAATACTAAGCGGAATGGTAAGCATGATTAGGAATACCAACCTAAAGCTCTTGAATTGAAACAATACAATAAAGAAGATTAACACCAAACTTGTTGCCAATGCTTTTGACAAGGGAACATAATTCTCGTATTCATTTTCCAATTCCCCTCCATAGGAAATATTAATTTCAGGGCTATTTGTAAGACCTTCGATTTTCGGCCTTATATCATCCAATACCTTATATGCTAAAGAATTTCTATTTAGGTCAGCTTTTATTGTAATGGTTCTTTTTCCATTTCTTCTGATGATCTGTCCCTCGCTCCAATCGTTAGTAAGTGTAGCTATTTGTCTTAAAGGAACAGTGGTTCCTAGTAAAGGAGAAGTAATGGTTTGGTTCTCTATATCATCAAAAGAATTACGTCTTTCTTTTTCGTTTATCAGCTTAACACTTACCGGATAATCACCTTCCCAAACTGTGCCTATTGGCAATCCTGCGAACCCTGTTGCTAAGGATGAAGCTACCATTCCTTTGGTAAAACCAAGACGATTTGCTACTTCATCGTTCACTGTTACTTTCACTCCTTGACGAGGCGTTAAATAATCTGATCTTGCCCAAATCACATCTTTCTTTTATTTCATTACTGCTTTTACTTTTTCAGCAATAATTTTTAATGAGTCCATATTGTTTCCTGAAACCCTTACCTCTATTGGAGCAGCAGTAGGCATCATATCTAACTGCTTAATTCGAACATAGGCATTCGGAAAATAATCACGTTTCTCATTTTCATAATCCTCCATTAACTTTACTGCACTTTCTTCAGTGGTAGTGTTTACAACTAGTTGAGCGTAATTTTTTGACGGGAAATTTGGAGCATAAGTAGTATGGAAACGAGGAGAACTTGTTCCTATGAATGATGTTACATTCACAACACGTTTGTCTTTTAACAACATATTTGTGAGGCTATCTGTTACTATGGCCGTTTGCTCCAGTGCAACGCCTTCGGGTAAATAAATTTCCACCGCAAACTGATTTCTTTCTACTTTTGGAAATAACTGGCGTGGCATCAATGCTATAAGCAATACCCCAATAAAAAAAGATGCAAAACCAATGGTGACTGTAATTTTTGGAATACGAAAAGCACTCTCAAGTGTGTTGTCAAAAGCCTTTTGTAATACATTAAAAATTGAATTATTTTTTTTCTTTACTTCATCATCCCTTTTTATTCCTTTTTTAATGAACTTGAAACTAATAAATGGAACTACAAAATAAGCTACAGCTAAGGAAATTGTAAGCGCAACACCAATGGTTATGGGCAAAGAGTAAACAAAATCTCCTATCATTCCGAAAAGAAAAAATAATGTAGGAACGAATGTAACAATGATGGCTAATGTTGCCGTTAAAACAGGGACAAACAATTCTGTAGCACTTTTCCAAGCAGCATTCCACGGAGTTTCTCTGTGATCCAATTTTTCAAGATGGTTATCAATTACAACTATTGCATCATCCACTACCATGCCTAAAACAACTACAAGTCCTGCAAGAGAAACAGTATTCAAATCAACCCCTAATACGTATAAAATGCCAACAGATATAAAGACAATTATAGGAATAGTAGCACCTGCAACACAGGCAACTCTAAATGGCAGCATTAGCATAACAACAAGAATTACTCCGCCAATGGCAATCAAAAATTCTTTAAGAAAATGTTGTATCGCACTATCTACAACAGCGGCCATGTCAGCTGTTTTAGCCACAATAACATCTTCCGGCAGTTTATTGTTTATTTGAAGTAGTAATTCATCTACTTCTTTTCCAAACTGAACAATATTTGTTCCCGGTTGCATTTCTAACGAAATTAAAAGACTGTTTTTGCCATTGTTTTTGATATAAGATTCAGGGGAAACAAATTCTCGCTTTATTGTTGCGACATCTTTCAGTCTAATTATATTACCTAATGGATTAGTATATATTATTTGCTGAGAAATTTCCTTTTCAGAACGATAATTAGTTGGAACATGTATAGGCATAATTAATTGAGCATTATCTACATCACCTCCATAATTAACTGTTCCTTCCATTTGAAGTGCTGCCAATATAGTTGCCGGACGTACACCGTATGTGGCGAGTTTATCCGGATTCATGTAAATACTTATTTGTTCCTGCTGTAAACCGTAATGTTTTATTTTTGAAACACTTTTAATTTTTCTAAGTTCCTTTTCTATTGTGGTAACATAATGCTCTAACTCTCTCAAGCTTCTTTGTTCTGATTGAACATTAAGCAAGATAGCCGAAGTATTACCAAAATTATTATCTGCATCTAATACAAGTACCTGCGGTGGTAATTGCTTTTTTAAATTAGCCAGCCCAAATTTCAGCTTATCCCAAAAAGCATCGGGGTCTTTTACGTTTGTATTAACCTCTACCATTATTACCATCAAGCCTTCTTTGGAAATGGAATATGTTTTATCACGATTCACCTCTTGAAAGCCAAAAAGATAATTTTCAACTTTTTCTGTTAACTGATCTTCTATTTGATTAGAGGTTGCTCCGGGATAAACACCAATAATTAATCCCTGCCTAATGACAAACTCAGGAAACTCATTGCGGGGCATTACCCATAAAGCAAAAACACCAAATAGAGCTGTTATAACCACAAGTAATAACACAATTTGTTTGTGCTTCATTACCTTTTCAATAATATTTAAATTCCTTTTTTCCATTTTCAATTTTGATTATTGGATGATGTTTACCGACACTTGTGGTTTTAGTTTCTCTTGTCCGGAAACAATAATCAAATCACCTTCCTTAATTTCGCCTTCCACAAGTACTTTATTTTCCATTAGCGAAATTGTTTTCACTAATTTTTTATTTGCTTTATTTTTATCATCAACTACATATACAAACTGATTTCCGTTTATGTCCTTTTGCAAGGCTTTGCCCGAAATCAAGAAACCTGTTTTATTGGATTCCGAATCAATGGTTACAGAACAAACCATTCCCGGCTTGATCAATAGGTCTGTATTATTTATTTCAATTTTTACAGGATAAGAATGGGAAAGCAAATCTGCTGTTACACTAATTTCTTTAACCTCTCCAATAATTTTTTTTGATATTGCAGGAATGGTAACTGAAGCTTTTGTATTTTGTTTAAGACTGCTGATTTCATCTTCGGGCACAGGTATTTTAACATACACGGTGTTGATCTCCAATAAATCTAAAACTGTTATTCCTGGCCCGGTATTCATGCCCTGTGTGAAATATATTTTGCCAATCGTTCCATTTGATGTAGCATAAAGATTATTTTCTTCTACATTTTTTTTTGCAATTTCCGTATTCGCTTTTGCCTGATTTAACCCTGTTTCTGCTTCTACCATTTTAATTGGTGGTAAGGAACCGTTTTCATTCATAGGTTTTAATCTATTATAAGCATCCTGAGCTTTTTGTTCTTGCAATAAAGCTATTTTGTAAGCATTACTCGTACTGGCCGCATCTAAACGTGCTATTAAGTCGCCCTTCCTGACTTGCTGACCTTCTTTTATAAGTATTTCAGTTATAGTTCCGGCAGAGAAAAAACTGAGATGCGTATTGTTTTTTTCTTCGACAACCCCGGAATAAGAAGTTGTTATTAACCCATTATAAGCTGTAACAATTTCTGTTGTTACTTTAATGGCCGTTTCTGCTTGAACTGACTCTTTGTGTTCTCCGCATCCGGCAGTTAATAATAGGAAAGGGATAAAATAACTGATTGTTGTAGTTTTGAGTTTCATATTGTTTATATTCTATTGGACTATATTCGTATTGTGGTCTAAATTTACTTTAAAAAAAATGATTATTTCTAATCATTTCGTTACTGCGTTAAAATCTTAGTTCAATCCTTTTGTAATTATATTTGCCAATAAATCGGCTTGGTTAGCTAAGGAACTATATTTATTTTTTGTTATAACCTCCATTTCAATACCTCTTATGCAGGTAACCATAAGCTCTGAAAGGACTTTAATGGAGTTATTATCCGGTATTTTAAATAATTTATCTTTAACTCCTAATTTTAAAATTGATGAAATTAATTCGATTTCGGCATTATCATATCTGTCTCTAAGTTTTGAAAATTGCTCATTAATGTTTACTATATGAGGATCGTGTTCAATCGCAAAACGGTAAAGACTGATTTTATTTTTTAATGTTTTAATCTTGACAACTATGTATGTTTTTAATTTATCATGCGCATCAATTTCTTTGTCTACTGCTTTTTTAACTTGCCGCCAGAAATCGTCCATTTCTTGTTTAATTACTTCATCAAAAATCTCTTCTTTGCTTTTGAAATAGTAATAAAGAGTACTTTTGCCTTTGCCTGCTGCCTTTGCAACATCTTCCATCGTAGTTTTATTCAAACCGTATTGTTGAATGAGCTTTTTGGCAGCATCTATTATGGCTTGTATTATGATTTCGTCCTTAGTCATTTGTTTTATTTTCGACTGATTACATATTTAGTTTAAACTCAACTATCTGTTTTCTTTTTTTTACTTCATCTATGTTTAGGTTTTCTGCTTTTCATATTGAGCAATTTTACCAGGTAGTAATAAATAATTACCGATACAAGGCAACGGATTAATACTGCACGTTTTTAAGCCAGTTTAGGGCATCTTCGTAATTTTCAAAATAATTAACTGTTACGGGCGTTTTGTTAAAGCTATAAACTATACTTTCTACTGCAATTTTATTAAAGAAATAAAGAGGTTGTATGCATGCAACAAACTTCAACCCCATCATAGTTGCTTTTGGTATATAGGTTCGATCCATCCAGTCCTGATCCTCCTTACCAATGAGTATCATATCTTTCAAATCTACCAAAATTTTGTAAGCTTTATGTTTTTCTAACATTTCTAATAACAATTCGGTGCTTTCCCGAAATTGGTTACTGGTTGCATAACCATACCATTTACATAATACAGCATTAATATCATGATCGTAAGTAATTTTATAGATTTCAGTTGATTCCATTTTATTTATTTTGGTTGTTATTCCGCCTGCTGTTCACTAAGCTTGCTAAGCTTGGTTTCTGATTTGTTGTTATTTCCTTTTCTATGTTTTCTAATGTAATTGTTTGAATGTTTTTATTGACTATTAGACTAATTTGGTATTTAAGTCTACAAATGTATTATTATTTTTCATTGTGCGAAAAATTTTTATTAGACTTTTTACGTATTATAGTCTGATAATGATTTGACAATGGTAGATTGCCATTCTATAGTAATGATTAAAATCAATAAGCCTTATGATAATTGCCAGGATAATAAGCACGCGACTTGTTAATATATTAATTATCAACACATTAACCTATATTTAAATAATTCGTTTAACCAATATATGTTTAAACATATAAATTAATACCTTTGTTTGAAATATTAACTAAAAATTGAATCCAATGAATTTAAAAGAAAAAATTGAAGAGTTGAATCAAATGATTCTTACCGGAAAACAAATGGATGCTTTTGAAAAGTATTACCATGAAGATGTTGTAATGCAGGAAAACTCTAATCCACCTACAGTTGGAAAATCTGCAAATCGAGAAAGAGAGTTACAGGCTATGCAAATGATTGAAGCCTTTCATGGCGCGGAAGTAAAATCAGTTGCTGTTGGTGATAATGTAACAACATCTGAATGGGAAATGGATGTTACTTATAAAGGCGCTCCTCGTATGAAAATGTGCCAGGTTGCAGTGCAGAAATGGAAAGATGGGAAAATTATAAACGAACGCTTTTATTATTCAATGCCAAATTAAAAATTACGGGGGAACAGGTAGTTGCTTTAATGATTGTTTCTTCCATTATTACTAAAGTATTGCTTGAATCCCCCGCCAATTTTATTAAAAAAAACCAATTAAAAATCAAATTATATGAAAGCAAGAATAATTTCAATAACCCCTGAAACTCTTTTTATGTCTGTGTTTCAGGAAAACAAGAACAACAACGATTCAGATAACCACTACATTCCGGGAGCGTGTAATATTGGGCATGAAGAAATAAGAAGACGGAAAAAGGCAACCGTCTTTTCTATTGTATTGACTATTACAGTAATTGTTTTACTATTTATGCTTGATGCAAATAAAATATGGAGATTAATTCTTTTTATCCCTGCGACTTCGCTAGGTGTGAGTTTTCAGCAATGGTACTTTAAGTTTTGCGTTGCTTTCGGAATAAAAGGCGTATTTAATTTTGGAGATATCGGCAAAACATTTTCCATTGATCAAAAGGAAAATTACAGAAAAGATCGTATTAAGGCATGGCAAATGATTATATCAGGAATGGTATTTGGTTTGATATTAGCCTTGATTTTTTATTTTATGCCTTGAATGGAGAAGGTAACAATTATTGAAGAACTTTAAAAAATATGGGGCAAAAAAAACACATAGATGAAAAGATGAAAGAGTTTGCTATGAATATTGAAGAATTTACTATCGGACAAACTATTATTGATTCAGACAACACCCGTTGCGAAATATCCAATAAGACAATTAATAGTATTGAAGTTTCAATTATACGAAAAAGTGAAAAAGGAAGCAACTGTAAGCAATGGTTTGATATGAAACAATTTAATAAGAGATTTAAAACTTTGAATTAGTAAAAATTTTAATGCGTTTTTGGGTAAATTATTAATGGTGTACCCAAAACAAAACAGAAACCATCACAGAAGCGAAATTTTGAAAATAATAAACCCAAAACTTAAATAATAACAACTATGGAACCAATAAAATTGTCTAAAGCGAGAAAAGTAACAACATGGATATTCGTAGGGCTTATGTCAGCCTTATTTATTATGAGTGCGTCAATGAAATTGATGGCTGGTGCAAATGCGGAAATAGCACAAAACTTTATTAAATGGGGATTGGATGGTAAACTTATGTTAATAGGAATGGGCGAACTCATTGCTGCCATTTTCTTTCTAATTCCGCGAACATCATCATTAGGAGTTTTATTATTAAGCGCACACTTAGGTGGTGCAATTGTGACGCACATGAGTAATGCGGAAATGTTTATTCCACAAATAGTAATGCTCTTGTTAGTTTGGGTTGCTAATTATTTGCGTAATCCAGAAATGTTAGCATCATTCACAAAAAAATAATTTCATGGAACGCAAAGATTTTTTAAAACTTTTAGCGTTAGCCCCATTAGTCACGTATAATATGAAGTTACCGGCATTTTCAAAAATCACTTCCTCTTTTTCTTCTACAAAGAAAATGCCTGTGCTTTTTACTTCGCATGGCAACCCGATGGACATTCCTTTAGGGCTAAATGCAAATCCGTTTTTAACAAGTTTGGCACAAATAGGAGAAAAAATTAGAAAAGAAAATGAAATAAAAGCCATTTTGGTAGTATCAGCACATTGGTGCACGAAAGGGACTCTTGTAAATGTAAGCTCTGCACCTGAAACTATTTATGATTATTACGGTTTTCCACCCGAATATTATACTCAGAAATACCTTGCTCCCGGCTCACCAGAAACGGCTAAGGAAGTAGCCAAGCTTATTCCAAAAGTTAAAGAAACAACAGAGTGGGGATTAGATCATGGTGCTTGGCCTATGCTTAAACACATGTTCCCAAAGGCTGATGTTCCGGTTTTTGAAATGAGTATTGATTATTACCAATCCGCACAATATCATTTTGATTTAGCAAAACAACTCAAACCCCTGAGAAATAAGGGAGTTTTAATAATTGGAAGCGGTGCTGTTGTACATAATTTAAAGGAGGCTGGCAAACGATTTTTTAATGGAAATATGAAGCCTTATGGGTGGGATATAGAGTTTGATCAATGGATAAAACAACAATTGGATAAACGAGATATACAAAGCATAGTCAATTACGAAAAAAATAAATTAGGCTTGATGGCTGCCCCCACCCCGGACCATTATGTGCCTTTAATATATAGTCTTGCTTTAATGGATGAGAATGAAAATATTGAACATACTTTTGAAGAAATGCTCCCAGCTTTTAGCAACAGGGGTTTTCGTATAGGTTAAAAGATTATGACGTGGGATCATTGAAGTAAAATATATGGGCTGGTGGTTGCAGTTTGATTTTCAGAATAGTTTGCTGTTCCATGTAAACAGTTACTGAAATATCTGCAATACCGGCCCTCCAATACTTTTGAAAGTGAATTACAAAAAATTAGTATTAACATTAAAGGATGAAAGACATGCAGTTATATTTATTGTCGAGATCCAAAACAATGCTCCAAGAAGCATCAAAGCAAATTTTCTGAAACTACCAATTGGTGTAGATTTGGGATTCTATACAGGAAGATATGCTAATGATACTACTGAAGAATCTATTATTTCAGACATCCTCAAAAGGTTGGAAATTGATAAAAATTCCGGGCATTATTTCATCAGGGAAGAGTATTCAAAATAGGATTTTTCCAAGTATTCTTAAACAAAATAAAAATAAGACAATAGCGTTCTGGCATATATTTGGTTTGTTGTAGGAACAATAATATTTAATTAGGGTAATTTACTTATGAATATAATTTTATAAATATGAATTTGGAAGAAGAAATTAAGCAAGAAAAATTCAGGAGTGAATTTCAAAAAACGATTATAAATATTTATTATACTAACTGCTATATTTTTTCAAAGTTTCAGGATTTACTTTCTGAATATAAATTAACGGTTCAGCAATATAATATTCTACGGATACTTCGAGGACAATTTCCGGAAACAGTATCAATTGGAACAATAAAGGAAAGAATGCTTGATAAAAATTCGGACATAACAAGAATAATTGACCGGCTAATTATTAAGCAATTAGCCGAAAGAAAAAACAGCATAAGTGATAGGCGGGTTACTGAAATTAAAATAACAAAAAAGGGGTTGAGCCTTCTTAAGAAAATGGATTTAGTTGATTTAAAATCGGATAATATCCTCTCGCATTTAAATGAAACAGACCTAAAGAAATTAAACGAGCTTTTAGATAAGATTAGAATTTAGGCCTAAAACCTTTTATTTTTCATGCAATAAAAGTTTATTTGTTTAAACATATATTGTTTAAACGATTATTTTACTACATTAGTATATATTAATTTAGATTTGGATTCAATGTCAAAAGAAATTGCAAGGGAAATTGTTAAAGAAAATAATATTCAAAAAATAAATTACCTCATAACGAATTTGCATCAGCCCGAAATCGAACTTGATTTAATTCATTTGATTTATGAAATCAGTTTAATTAAGCCGGATCTTCTATTAGATTATTTTGACGATATTGCAATATGTTTAAATTCAAAATATAGCAACGTACATAAATTTACCTTGCTAACTTTTTCAAATTTAGCCAATAAAAAATCGGAGAATATATGGGATTGTCGCGAAAGAATATGTGATATAATAACGACCGGAGACGTTCCTGTTTTAGAATCAGGACTTTCACTTTTTTTGGAAATGGCAAAATTCGGGGATGCGGAAATAAGAAATGAATCCTCCCTTTGTGTTTCAGCAATTCTCGAAGTTCTTCCCGTTGAAAGCCTTCAAAAATTTACTAAAGCTATTGCTGAATCGGATATTTTATTTAAGGAAAAAAATCTTACAATAATTGACAAAAGAACAAGTTTGCTTAACTAATCTTTACTTATACGTTCATAATTTTATATATTTAGAAGAACAAGTAAGCATTCTCTTAATTAAATTAAATTCCCTAGCATAACATTTAAACTTTGCTTAAATACTTTCACTTCTTTTTTTGGAATGTCTTTGAAAGAAAATTCATCAACTTTCTTATATGCATTAGTTATTAAGGAAATATCCTTGTTAGCTTTTTCTGTTAAATAAATAAAGTTTTGCCTTCTATCCTTTGGATTTGAAATTCTCTTAACATATCCGGATTTCACTAAATAATCTATCATTTGCACCAGTGACGACTTCTCAACATGGATTATTTCACTTATCTCTTTTTGAGTCAGCTTCTTTTTCGACTCATTAATAACAAAAAGTATTATATAATACCTATCAATACTTAAACCGTTTAAATAACTTGCAACAGCTTTTTGATAAAGCTTTGAAATTTTATTTAAACGGTCAACAAGTACCATGTCAGATGTTTTGAATAGTTAAATTACTTATAAAAGCGTTTTGTAAGAGCTTTAAAAAGCTTCTTTTCCTTGGTCCAGAAAAAAGTAAATTGCCCTAATAGGAAACCGTAAATCAACAATAATAACTGGTATGCCGGGAAGATGAAAAGGATATAGGTAATAGATTTTATCCATATTGCAGTACCAGCTTCCAGTCCAAGCAGCATAAAAAACAACTTACGAAATGTAACTACTGAAGTCCCTGCAAGAGAAAAAACAATGAATATTAATAGCAGTTGAAAATTGCTATTAATACCCCATTTAATTTTTAACTTTTCAAAATATTTTTTCATCGAACTAAATAATGAATTTTAAAATTCAATCTACTAATCAATGTGTTTTCAATTTAAACCTGTTCAATTGGTCCTAATTTTCCTCTTTGTTTAGTCTTTGAAATAATTCTTTTGGTTTTTTCTTTCGTTTTAAATGCAATTAAATACATTACAGGAACTAGTATTAACGTGATAAAGGTGGCGAAACTCAACCCGAAAATAATTGTCCAAGACAAGGGGCCCCAAAACGCAACGGAATCACCCCCAAAATATATTTTTGGGTCTAATTCTGTAAACATTGTAACAAAATCAATATTGAACCCTACTGCTAGAGGAATCATTCCTAATATTGTAGCGGTGGCTGTTAAAATTACAGGGGTCATTCTTATGCGTCCACCTTCAATCACAGCATCTCGAACCGACATACCATTTTCAACTAGAATGTCGGTGAATTCTACTAATAAAATACCATTCCTAACGACTATTCCGGCTAAAGCAACAATTCCAATTCCAGTCATTACAACTGAAATATCCATATTGAAAATGGCTAAGCCCAAGAGAACACCAATTACACTTAAAATAATTTCAGATAGAATTATTAATGTTTTACTAAATGAATTAAACTGAATAATTAATATTAATAAAATTATAAAAACTGAAATCATTAAAGCTCGTCCCATAAATCCAGCTGCTTCCTTTTGCTCTTCCTTTTCACCTGTTAGCTCAACAGAAACACCCTGCGGAGTTTTAAAGCTTTTCATTGCTGACAATAGCGAGGCATTTATTTTGTTAGCGTTGAAGCCTGATAGTACATTTGAAGAAAGTGTAATAACTCTTTTCTGATTTTTTCTTTTTATTCCACCATAAGTACTTGTGTAATCTACTTTCGCAAAAGCCGATAAAGGTATTTGACGTATGGCTCCACCCATATTCATATCGCGATAAGTAATTTTAAGGTTCTGCAATTCTTCAATATTATTTCTCTGTGATTTACTATAACGAAGCATAATTGGATAGTCATCATTTTCATCTTTAAAGCGAGAAACTTCCTTACCATAAACAGCGTTGCGAAGTTCCATTCCTATTTGAGCCGTAGAAATACCCTCTCTATTAGCCCGTTCTCTATCTAAATCAATTTTTATTTCAGGCTTATTCAGTTGCAGGTCAGATTTAAGTTCTTCTACCCCAGCTATCTGAAGTGAATCAAGCATTTTCTTCAGAGAAAGGGACGTTTCGACCAAATCCTCAAATTTATCCCCACTTATTTCGATATTAATTGGTTTGGCAGTAGGCGGCCCATTTTGTTCTTGATCAACAGACATCTCAACACCCGGAATACCTTTAACAGCAGTTCTAATTTCATCTAAATACTTTGCTGTCGAAACCCCATCTCGCAATCCAAATTCAACAAATGCCACACCAACTTTTGCTTTGTTAGAGTACTTTCCTCTATCATCTCTATTTTCAGAAGCACCAACAGCTACGTTTGTAATTACTGATTCAACTATTGGATTTTTTTCTCCAATCACCTTATATATTCTGCCTTCTATTATTTTCGCAACGGAGTCGGTAGCGGAAGCTTTTGTACCAACTGGCAAGGTTGCATATACATAAATAAAATTGGGATCTCCTTTAGGGAAAAATACGACTTTAGGATTTCTTAATGCGGTAAGCATTACAGAACCAATAAGCAATGCAATTGTCAATCCAACAATTTTGTAAGGCCGATCAAGTGTCCACTTCAAAAATCGAGCGTAGGAATTCTGAACAGCAGGCCATGTTTTTTCCTGAAACCTAACTATCATTTTCTCAATAAATAAACTATACAGAGTGTAAATCAGTAACATCAAAACGATGAAGTTTCCCTTTCCCGGAGATCCCGTCACATAGCACAGCAAAGCAAGCATTACCATTACAACAGCCGTAATAATTAGTCCTTTACGACTTTTCTTACCATGCTGCTTTTCATGTGGCTTCATAAAATTAACTGCAAATACCGGATTAATAATATAAGCAACGATAAGCGATGCACTCAATGTAATAATCATTGTAACGGGCATAAAGTGCATAAATTTACCAATAGTACCCCCCCAAAATGCAAGAGGTATAAAAGGTGCAAGTGTTGTTATAGTTCCGGATAATACAGGCAGAAACACTTCACCGGCCGCTTGCTTTGCAGCAGTAACAATATTCTTTTTTCCATTATCGAAAATCCTGTGTGTATTTTCGATAACAACAACTGCATCATCTACAACTATCCCTAAACCAAGTAGAAATGCAAACAATACAATCATGTTCATGGTAAATCCAATGCCAGGAAGAACCATAAATGCGACAAACATGGAGAGAGGCACAGATAATCCAACGAAAATTGCGTTAGTTGCACCCATAAAGAACATCAGAATAATCGTTACTAGAATAAAGCCAATGATAATGGTATTAATTAAATCATGTAATGTAGTTCGGGTTTGAGATGATTGATCTCCTGTTGTTTTAATAACCAAATCTTCAGGAAATGATGATTTTTTCATTTCATTTATAATGTCAGTAATCTTATCAGAAGCATCAATAAGGTTTTCACCACCTCTTTTAATGATATTTAAAGTAATTACCTTTTTCTTGTCAAGGTGGCCATAACTTTCTTGTTCTAGAAAATCATCTTTAACATCAGCAATGTCTTTTAAATAAACAGGTGCGCCAACCATTGAATTAACAACAATGTTTTTGATGTTATCAATATTCGAAAATTCCCCTGAAACACTTATCGTTCTTGCCATTTCATCCATATCGATACTTCCTCCTGAAATGATTAAGTTCTCTGAAGCAATTGCCCTTTCTATATCTGTCATTGAAAGTTTGGCAGCATGCATTCTGTACATGTCAACATTAATTTGAATTTCCCTTTCTAAAGCGCCAACCATATCAGCTCTTGTAATCTCCTTAAGAGATTCTATTCTGTCTTGTAAATCATCGGCATATTTTTTTAACTGGCTTAATTCATAATCTCCTGATATGTTCACAAACATTATCGGCATTTCAGAAAATTCTACTTCCATCACGCTTGGCTCAGAGGGGAGGTCTTTCGGCAAATCTTTTTTTGCCTTATCTACTGCATCCTTTACCTTTTGTTTTGCTACAGCAACCTCAACATCTGTATTAAATTCCACAATAATATTGGAGAAGTCCTGAACGGAATTACTTGTAAGTTTTTTTACGCCTGAAATAGATTTAATTTGCTTTTCAATTGGTTTACAAACTAAATTCTCTATATCTTTTGGCGAACTTCCAGGATAGACGGTGCTTACATAAATTGTAGGGATAACGATATCCGGGAATTTTTCCTTAGGAATACTGTTGTATGAAAAAATTCCTGCTAACGTGATAAAAATGGTTAGCACGTAGATGGCCGACTTATTATCAATAGACCAGCTTGTTAATTTGAACTCTTTAAATTTCTTTTCCACAATTAAAATATTTAGTATTTAATTAACATGCCTTCAGTTAAATCCAAATAACCTGACGTTATTAGCTTGTCGTTTAGGTTTAATCCCTTAATTATTTCTGCTTTGCCGTTATAAATCTGCCCAAGAGTAACATCCTTTCTTATGGCAATTTCTTTTCCGTTTTTGACGCCAACAATATAAACATATTCAGAAGTGCCTGAATGTTGGACAAGGTTGAGTGGAACTACAATGGCTGAATCCTTATGGTAATCAACAACCCTTAAAACAGCAATCATGTTCGGCCTATAGTCTTGATTTTGTGAATCTAAATCGGCCTCCGCACTAAAAGTTCTGGTTGTATTATTTATAACTTTAGAAGTATAAGATATTTTTGATGGAATTTCTTTATTTAAATCAGGTAAGAAAATTACAACATCGTTTCCTTTTTTCACTTTTGAAGCATAGGATTCGGAAATTTCAGCTTTCGCTTTTAATTTATTAAGGTTGACCACCCTTATTGCCGGCATACCGGGCATTACTGATTGACCTATTTTTATATCAATCGCATCAACTACCCCGTTAATGGGTGATTTTATTTTTGAAAGCTCCATTTGCTCTTTTAAAGTTGAAATTTTCTTCTCTAAACTTTCCTTATTATTTTTAGCAGATAAAAATTGTATTTCAGTGCCAATTTTCTGATCCCACAAATTTTTCTGTTTTTCATAAACGTCAGATGCAAAAGCAAGTGCGTTTTTTAGTTCCTCCAGACTTTGATTAAAAACGGAATTGTCAAGTTCAGCGAGCACCTGTCCTTCCGAAACCTCATCCCCTTCATTCACTAATATGCGGTCAACAGTTCCAGCCATTTTAGCGCTAACAGTTACATTTTCGTCACCATCTATACGGCCTTGAACATCTATAAAATGCTTGAAGGTTTCAAAAGTAACGGGCTTTATAGAGATGTCTTTTATTTTTAGATTACTAATTGTTGTATCACCACTTAAAGCAATCTCATCTTCAAGTTTTTTTATTTGCTCTAATAAATCAGAACTTTGCTGCTTGAGTTTTTCCAGTTTGGCCTTTTTGTCTCCCGATCCGCAAGAGGCTATTAATCCTGTTATGAAGATTATAAATACTAATTTTTTCATATGTTTTGAGTTGTTTTATTTTTAAGTTTATTCTTTAATTTATTTTATTGCACCTGCGGCCTTTTCATAGTCAACTTTTGCTGTAAAATAATCGTACAACGCATTATAATAATTGGTTTGAGCCTCTTTTAATGCCGTTTCTGCATTCATAACTTCAATGCTCGAACCATTGCCTTGCTCATATTTTATCTTTGCAACATCATAAACCTCTTTCGCAAGTTCGATATTGGTTTTTTGAATATTTAATGTGTTCAAAGAATTTAATAAACCTGATTTAGAAGTTTCAATTTCCAAATCAATAGCATTCTTTAAATTATCCATATTGTTAACCGTCTTCATCAAATTAACTTTGGATTGCTGCAATCTATAATGATTTTGAAAACCATCGAACAAAGGAAGATTTATAGTCCCTCCAATTATTCCAATCGGATACCATTTTTTGCTGGCGTCAAAAAAGTCAAACTCGTTTCGTTGCGCTTGTGCACTGTAATTACCATATAGAAATATAGAAGGTAAATATTTTAATTTACCCCTCTTCACATCAAGTTCGTTTAGTCTTTGTTGAGACTCCAATAAAGAATATTCAATCCGATTTTTATAGTTTAATTCACCGGTAGAAGAAATATCAAATACCGGAATATTATCAAGATGTAGGGAGTCTGTAAGGTTTATTTGAGATTTAATTTCCATTCCCATTTGAAATTTCAAAATACTTTCCGTCAGCCCAACTAAACGATCTATTTTTTCCTTTTCCGAAAGCAAATTATTATAAGCAACAGTTACACGTGTAACATCAATTTTCTCAACAAAACCATTTGTGTTTAATGATTTGGTGTCTTCAACTAATTTTTTCAAACGATCCACATTAGCTTGAAGCAATTTCAACCTTTCTTTGCTCACCAAAGCGGTATAATAGGCTTTAGTAACTGTAGCTTTGGTTTCAATTTGTGAACGCTGATAATTTTTTTCTGATAATTCTAAAAATGACTTTGAGGATTGTAAGGCAACGATGTAGTCACTATTAAAAACAATCTGACTAGCCTGAATCGAGCCTGTAGCGTTGTATTTTACACCAAATTGCACTGGAATGTAGGTTCCGGGAGGCGCGCCAAAAAATTCTCCAGGAAGTAATTGCGTTGGTAGCTTCTCATAATCTTTAACATCAAAAGAAGAAGATATTTGAGGAAGCCCCATACCTGTTATTTCTTTTTTCTTATACCTTGAGGCATCAATATCCAACTCGGCATTTTTTATACTAGAGTTATTTGCTAATGCAAATTCAATTGCTTCTTTCAATGAAAGGTTTTTTGCAGGCTCGTTCTTATTTTGAGCAACTGTTTGAAAAGAGATGACAGCGCCAATTATTATTATTGAAATATTTTTCATAAATTATTCGTCTTCATTTATTTGTCTGTATTTATTTATTAGTTTATGCCCTTTCAAAGTAGTTATACCATGTAAATAATGATCTAATAATTCAATTTGAATATCCGCAATTTTGTATTTTTCTTTATGAAATAACAAAGGATTTAAAGCCATTTCAGTTTCTTCAATGCGCAGCCTGGCTAAAATTTCTTTATTTATTGTAAGCCTGTATAAACCTTCTTGAATACCTTTTTCCAAATTTTCCACAATCATTTGAAACAAATAATTTTCTTTAAATTCTTTAAACTGTTTCCAAACAACAGGATGGTATTTTTGCAGATCATAAAATACGTGTGGGTTTATTTCTGAAAACATTTCTGCTAAATGTTCCATTAAAAGAATAATCTCCTGTATTGAATTATTTGATTTTTTAAATATGTGTTCAAATTCTTTTTTGTTTTCATTAATATTTTTTTCAAGTAGACATTCAATTAATTCTTCTTTATTCTTAAAAAATAAGTAAAGAGTTTTTTTCGACATCCCTATATGCCGACAAATATCATCTACAGTTACTCTCTTTAATCCATACATAAAGAAAAGTTCCTTGGCGCCTTCAAGAATTTTATTTTGATGTCCTTTTTCCATATAAGAGCGACAAAACTATGAAAACTATTTTACATTACATAGTTTCCGTTTAGTATAATTGCACATTCATAAATTTATAATATTGTATATCAGCATTATACAATTATATTTTTTATATATGTTTAAACAATATTCGTTTAACAATTTGAGTAATAACCAAAATATTGCGGTAAATTGAGTTTTTTTGCTTGGATATGTTTTCAATTGTTGAAAGCCTTTCTATCCGTGGAAATAGATTTTTATTAAAATAAACCGAGAGCTGCTCAGGGACGCAAATAGCATAAAACCAAGAAAATCAATAATTTATTTAGTAGTCGATTTTGATTTTTTGGTAGCTTTGTATTTTGAAACAAATAAATATGACTAAAGAAGGATTAGAGTTTTATAGCTTTGTAAATGACCGGCAAAAAGCATTAGTAAATATCTATTTCACAAATAACTGGCTGCATAATAGGTACCATGCAATTTTAAAAACCTACAATGTCACCGCTCAACAATTTAATATTCTTAAAATTTTAAACGAAAATTATCCTAAGTCAATGATGATTTCTACTATTAAGCAACAAATGCTTGATAAAAGTTCGGATGTGACAAGATTGGTCGAAAGGCTTTTAGAGAAAAATTTTATAGTTCGCAGGCCAGACCCTAAGAACAAGCGAAAAATTAATATAAAATTGAATATTATTGGTCATAGCCTTGTTACCAAAATGGATAAGGATATCAGGAATTTTGAGGAACTTGTGGAACATTTATCTGATAAAGAAATTAAGCAACTTAATTTACTATTGAATAAAATTAGAATGAAGTAATTGGTTTATTCAAAACTTGAAAGAAAAAAAGAGATCAATAAAATTGATATTGTAGTGATGGGTAAGTGAGTTAATTCCAAGCTAAAAATTACTTATAATAATAAGATTTATTACCACTCCTGGTAAATTATTTTTCGTGGATCAACCTTTGTACCTGAAGGGGTAGTGAGTATCAAATGCAAATTAGTACTAGAACTTACTCAGAGTTCCTTTAGGCAAACAGATATTTCAGAGATAAAGACTATACAACATTTGAATAAATCATCTTCTGCGGATCAACTTTTGCACCTGAAGGATCAGTAAGGGTAAAATGTAAATGTGGCCCTGTACTCTTTCCGGTACTGCCTGATAAGCCAATAACATCACCTTGTTTTATTTTATCGCCTTTCTTAACCAGCTGCTTGGAAAGGTGTGCGTAGCCGGTTTTATAGCCATTATCATGCTTAATGATAACCTGGTTTCCACCATCACCTACTGAAGTAACTGCATCCACAATACCCGGCATTGGACTTTTAATAGGAGTATTTAACGCAACAGCTAAGTCAATTCCATTGTGAAAGGCATTTTGCTTGCCTGTTTTGGGATCGGTACGATATCCGAACTTGCTTGTAATCTTAGCAACTACCGGGCGAAGCCAGCTTTGGGCTTTTTCTGCGGCATCTTCAGCAAGCTCTTTTATTTTTTTCCTGTTCCTGTGAACGAGGACACCAATGGTAATTAAACTGGCTGTTATCCCAAGTCCCCAATAAATTTGTTTGCGAGTAATCTTCATCGTAAATTTCATTTTTTTACATGCTTAGTAGCAAGCGACTTCTTTTTTACCAAATGTCTTATCAGAAAAAAAGCTCCTATTCCCAAAGCAATCACTGTTATTCCTATCACAACTCCACCTTTATGTTCCTTTACTACTTCTTCCGCATCAGAGAAAAATCCTGTTGAATACATGGCAACTATTTTCGCCATCCGGTTTAAATAGCCTTTTTCATAAGTAAGCCCTTTGAAAAAACTCTTTCTGATATCCGATAAGACGGTAAAGAATTTATTATCTGGAAGACTGTTTATCTTTTCGACCTCGTTATCCGACAGCTCAAAGGACTTGTATTCCTGAACAGTACCAGCGCCCATCAATTTATTAATGGCCTGACGAGTATGAAGTGGCCCGTAACTACCGGAACCATATACGCTGTCAAATACCAAGTGTGCAACAGGCTGGCTTTTAATTTTATCTCCCTGAACAGCATCCCAAAATTTTGTTTTTGCAATCTTCTGTGCAAGTTCAGGAGTGAGATTTTTAATTTCTTCAACAGTCGGGCATCGCTGAAAATAGTCGCCATAGGCAATAGCCGAAATACCAAACTTTGTTCCGATTAGTTTGCTGCCAGGCTTTCCTTTGGCAGGACAATAATTAGCAGAATCATTTGCTAACTGCTGATACCCACCTTCAAACCCTTTTGTACCCTTCCATATTGGAGTGAAGCTACCCATTGTCCTTTTCTTTACACTTGCATTCTTTTTCTTTAGGAGCAAAGCGATCATATAAATTAAGGATCGTGCTTGCAGTTATGGCAAGCAGAAATAATGTGTAAAGGACTTTCATCCCTTTGCTTTGGTCATTCATGCTCTTGTGTTTTTGATAGTTCCTTTAATTGATTGCGTAGCTGTTCGTTTTCTTTCTCTACGTGATCTACTTTCTTTTCCAGCTCAACAATTCGTTCACGCTGGCTCTCGATCTGTTTCTCCAGCTCTTTGTTTTCTTCAGCAACGGCTTCCAGTTCTTTTACTCTTTTTTCAAGCGTTTGCGACCATTGAATCCAGTTCTCAGAGATTTGTTTTTCCGATTGTGCATTCAGGTTTCTGATCTCAGCGGATTGTTTTCTATTATCCGAGCGGAAACGGATCAGCAGTTCTACCAATTTCCAAAAACCGGTTGCGCTGAATAGTATGGCTATTAGTTTTATATAATCCATTTTATTAAGGTTTAAGGCGTTTCATAATCAATTTCGAGTGTCCAGTGTCCGGCAATAGCGATACTGCTTCCCAATGCGCTTAAATTGGTGAATTTGGTAAGGTAAGTTCCGTTGCCAATGGTGAGGTTCTTTACATCATCTTCCACATATCGGAAGAAGGTGATCTGACCTGGTCCTAACTGGAGTTTGGTTGTTACGTTCAGATAATTGCTGAAGGGACTGCCGTCCCGCTGCATGGCGAAATTTCCGCTGTCAAAGCTGTTTGGATTATTTACATCCAAATTCCTGATATATCCTTCCCAGGACAACGAGGCCTGCCGTATAGTAGATCCTGCCGGAATACCGGTTACAGGTATAATACCGAAATGATACTCTGCTGCCCCGGCTGACAATACCTCTGATTCAGGAAGTGAATCGGATTGAAAACGAATTTGTGTTCTCATCTTGGTTCTGCTGTTTAAAAATGTTATGAGCTTTAATGGCGTAATGAATTTGGTATCATCTAATCCTGATGTTACTTCTGCTTGTGTCGCTATCCGGGCAATTCCTGCAAGCGCAGTTGTTGCTTGTACCAGGTTTCCTTGTATCACATTCCATGATGCTCCTGTTGTGAGTTCATTGCCTCCGAGATTATCCGCTCTGCAATAGATCACATCACGCACCTGTACATCTGTTCCGCCTGGACCTCCAATTTTTCCTGCAATGCTTGCAGTGTAGGCATCTCCTTTTTGTCCTGCGGGATAATTTGGATTAAGAGAACAATCAATTAATCCTTTGTCTTCCCAAAGTCCGGTAACCTTATCGGCTACATACTGTGCGAGTTTTTGAGGCGTAACTGCTCTTTGATTGTCCACGCCCTCATTGACTTCGGCCTGTGTAGCAATTTCAATCATTCCCATTACTGTTTCCGAAGCAATGGGAAAAACGATCAGCGGAGGCGTTACATGATTAGCGAGTTGGAAAAATTGACCATCATACACCAGCAGGTAAACTTTTCCAACGACAAGATCCTTGGAAGAAAGATTAACTAACGTGTCTTCAACGATCTTTTTGATGATAACTTCTCCCTTGTTATTTACATTCAGTGTTGCACTGTCTTCATTGGTAATATTGAAAATAACATTCAAGGGCATTCCGGTACGGTATTGCGTAATAGGAGGGGTAAGCGTTACAGTGTACTTATTTGCTTCCTGACTATCCGCAATACCATGTCCACCGAGAGAATGTTCAATCGGGAAATCTCCTAATAGCTTAACATTATTGAGATTAAGATCGCTGTCATATCCGCCACCTGCCATTGTTTTTCAATTTTTTAGGATGGTGGTTGCGTTGGGTGAAACTCTAATGGGAATTTTGCAACGTAAGGATTGATATTGAAAAGCAACTCATCATTCGCATCATTGAATGTTCCAAACAATGATACCCTGCCATTGCTATCAATACTATACATAAACCGTTGTCCCTGGTTGCTCAGTAATATCCCAGAAAAGCCCGGACCTCCATTCACAGGTTTTGGAAAATTCAATACATGGGTTGCAACTACCGCAGGAACAATACTCGGTTTAAACCTGAAATCTCTTACCACAACAAGGTTTCCGTTTATGATGGCAATTTGATTTCTTCCCGGAGTAAAATTGAAATTGGGATTAACGTTTGCTACCGGGAGCAAAAAGATAGATTCACGATTGATATAATTATTTAATCTTACTTGTAATTTCAGAGGTGTGATAATACGGGTGTCGTCCACACCTGCATCAGCTTCGGCTTGTGTAGCAATTTCTGCTATACCTTTGATAACTTCAGTAGCCTGTTGTACAACTGCATTTAACAGCGTGGTCAATTTGAGCGGAGATACATAGCTTGTATCATCTGCTCCTGCATTTACTTCCGCCTGAGTTGCACGTTCTGAAATTCCTGCTTGAACTTCGGTAGCAAGCTGTGATGCAAACCAGGTAACTAATTTTAAAGGAGTGATATGTCTTAGATCATCCACACCTGCATTTACTTCAGCTTGTGTTGCCCGTTCGGAAATACCGGCCTGTGCTTCGGTTGCAAGTTGAGCAGCAAACCATGTTATAAGTTTTAATGGAGTAAGAAATTTGGTATTATTTACTCCAGCCGTAATTTCTGCCTGTGAAGCAATTTGAGCAAAACCCGCAATGGATTCAGTCGCCTGAACTAAATTCGATTGAATAATATTCCATGCAAAGCCTGCTGTTTCTTTATCGCCTCCGGGATTGTTCTGAGTACAATAAATAACATCCCTTACCTGTACATCGTCTCCAAATAAACCACCTATTTTACCAGCTACGCTGATCGTGTAAGCATCCCCAACCTGACCAGCCGGATAGTTTGGATTGGTTGAAGCATTTATCAATCCCTTATCTTCCCATAAGCCAGTGAGCTTATCGGCAACGTATGCTGAGAGTTTGGCTGGGGTAACGAATTTTGAATTATCCTCACCGTCATTTACTTCAGCCTGGCTTGCGATCATGGATATCCCCGGAACAGCTTCGGTAGCAACTTTGGTTAAGAACCAATTTGTAAGTTTTAAAGCGGTGATGTGTCTTTCATCATCCACTCCAGCATTCATTTCTCCCTGCGTAACCCTCTCTGATACACCGGGAGCAATTTCGCTGGCCATCGGAAGCGGAGAGTTATCGTCCAGGTTCACGACCTGGAATACTGCTCCATCATAAATTAAAATATACTCCTGATTAGCCTTCAGATCATTCGGGTCAACATCCACCAGGTTGTTATCAACTATCTTTTTAATTGGAACGTTGCCTTTCCCGTTCACATTGATAAGTGATGCGCCTGTATTTGAATTTTGGAACTTTACTTCCAGTCTTTGTCCATCGCGATATTGCGACAGAGGCGGGTTAAGTGTAAGTACATAGCCATTTATTCCGGTGGCAATCCCGTATCCACCAAGCAAATGCTCAGCAGGAAAATCCCCAACGTAGTTAATGCCATTGAGATTTACGTCACTTTGATAACCTCCTATGAAGCTCATGGTAATTTATTTTAAAATATTCTTACTTTACAATGGCTACTACGCTTATTACGAAGAAGCCTAAAGCAAACAGGCGCTTTTGCCAGCGTTCACCCTTTAATTTCTTTTCGGTTTGCTGCACTTTTAAATGGAGGTCGCCAATTATTGTCTCCTGATTGAGGATGATTGTTTGTTGGTTCTCCGTTTTCATTTTCATTATCAACAATGAACTGTCGTTAACGGCTTCCAACTGATGGAGCAGCTCAATTTCGCTTTCAGTTTGCATCAATACAGAATCACAATACCGACTGTTCTCCAAGTGCTTTGCAATGACTTTGCTTTGCGGTATGGTAAAGCAGAAAACGGTGTCCTTATTTTGTACCTGTACTTTCGGTGTTAAACTTTGAGAAGAAACCGAAAAGCTCATCGTTAGTAAGAGAATCAATGGCGTTAATCTTTTCATGCTGTTTAGTTTTAAGTTGTAAAATGGTTTGTTGTATGCCGGACATTCTTTCCTGAAGGCTATCTGCCCTCATTTGAAAGGATAGATATTTCTCATCCATCACTTTGTTGTTTTCCCTGAGTGAATCGTTCTCCGTTTTCAGGCGTTTTGTGTTTGCCCCGCATTCCTTCTCACTGTCCTTGCATGGAATTTTCAGTTCTATCGCTACGTACAGTGCGAAGCAGACAAATACAAGAATGGAGATTATAACATTACTGCTTTTCATTTTCCGTTTTTGTTTCGCTTTCCGTTTTTGTTTCTTTTACAGGTTCTTCCTTTACCGTCTGTTCTTTCACAGGCTTTTCCTCTGCAACTTTATCGGTTGCTGTAATGATTTCATTTTCGTTAAAGGGAAGTTGATCTTTCGGCTGTTGAGTTTTTCTCAACGCATGAAGTTCATTGGCGATTTGAATAAGAATGTAGGCGTTCAGAACCAAAGCGCCAGCAATGGCGAGACCGATGAAAACCACATCACCTCTCAGACCTGTTATTTGGGATTGTACTCTAAAATTGCTCATGTTATTTCGATTGATTTAGTTTTTGTAATTGATCTTCGTTCAGGAAATGTTTGGAAATAGATTCCGGTAAGCCATGTTTCGCCAGCCAATAGAGTAAGGCTTCAACCATAAACTTGTGGAATACCAGGGCGAAAATGAATGACTGAAACAGGTTTTCAATCTGCTGTAACTTATAGCCACGCATGAAATACAATCCCGCTCCGTACAATACGCCAACAATGATTACCCGGTAACGGGTGCGGGTGTGCGTACCGGTGACTTTCTGCAAACCCTCCTTTACTTTGTAATGGTTAAGACCATAGCAGATAATAATAAAGGTGATAATGTATGGCCAGTCGAGAGAGGTCATGTAATTTTGAATGTGTGAAATGATTTGTGTTAGTGTTTCCATGTTATGATTTTTTATTCGTTAGTAATCAGTTTGGTTTTTCCGAAAAAGAAATAATCCCCTCAACTGCTTTCAGATCAACTTTCTCAGGGATCTTCTTTTCATTCAGTTTTGCAAGCAGTGGTTCTGTTTCCTCTTTGGGTGCGCTTGCAAGCACTTTGGATGAATAGCTCATCAATTTCTTTACTTCCCACAGGTAGAGCTTGTCAAGTTCCTCTTTGAGTTTCTTAACAACACCTTCAGATAATTCCTTCTTTTGTTTTTTCGCTTCTTCCACCCACGATTTCACCAGCTTGTTAATGAACATGGATTTCACCTGGGAATAAGTCAGGTAAATTGTTCCAGCTGTCAGCGATATGGAAAAAACGGCTATAAGTGCTTTCTTCATTTTAATACTCTCCTTTATGTTTTGCTTGTGAACATTGATTTAATCATGTAGTAAGTGGCGGTGCTTAATCCGGTAGCAACCACTATCGCAGCCACAAACTTGAATATAGTATCGTTCGTGAGCGTAATTTTTACATCGGTACGTAAGCCTTCATCACCAAAAGTGTTATCGAGATACTTTTTCAGCAACCCTTTTTTCTGTTCTTTATCCTGTGTTGTCTCTGCCATTATTTTTTAGTTTTTGGTGGTTCAGCCACACGGTATTGTGGTAGCTTCTTCACAATTTCAAGTACTTCACCAACTTCTTCTTTGCTCAATCTGCCCTTCAAATCATCAATAAGGTTAATCTTGTCTCCTTTCGGATCATAGTAATATTGGTAAGCAACCTGTGATACCTGCACCTGGTCTTTCAGCGCACGGAAAACACTTTTGATTTTGTTCTCGTCATCGTCAAACACTCCCCAGGAATCCCGGATGTCTTTAGCGAATGATTTTGCGCTTGCTACAGTGAGCATATACATCGGTTTTTTGATTTTCTTTCCGATGTTTTCCCAATAGCGCATATCAAAAGCATTACTTTCTACCAGTCCAACCGTATCAGGTGCAATGTCTCTTTGCAACTCGCTGAAGAAAGCAATGGCTTTCTGATCTCTTTTTCTTCGCTTGGCGTTGAACACAGCAACCCCGATCCACACTCCGACAACGGTTACTACACCACCGATAATGAGAACCTTCGTATTGTTCTGTGCTATTCTGATTGCGGTTGCTTTCATTTGAGTAAAGAAGCCGCCCTCCCTTGCGGTGTTAACATTGCGACATCAGATGCAGAAGTATTCTTAGCTACTTTGACAATAGCATACAGAATAGCAGCGATTACCGCAGTCAATACAATCGGTACTCCGTAGGTAAGTACTTTGGTAATCCCTTTACCAAGACCCATGATGCTGCCTCCAAGATCCGCTGCGGAAGCAACGGCTGCTGTGGCCAGGTTGGTAACATCAATATCCTGCTTCTTGAAAAAAGCATTGAAGTCCGGGCGTGTCGTACACGAAGCTGTTGAACCATTCACCTGCCAGGTTTTCAGCCAAATGGTTTTCGCATTTTCAGCACCGAACTTTTCCTCCAGTTTTTTGAAATAGCTGATCCACTCTGAGCATTCAGAGCTTTTCTCCGGGATAATGATGTCTTGTATGATAATGGCCATTCCGTTTACTTTAAAATATTCTCTACTTCCTTTTGCATTTCTTTAGGTTGAAGGGTTGGCAGGTTCTCCTGGATAAATTTTCCCAACGCCTTTCGGACTTTCACTTCACGCTCTCTTGCCTGATTTTTGGCAAGAGTGGTGTAGATCTCTCTGCCAATCCATACACCCGCAGCGAGTATAAGTACCGTTCTCATGCTTCAGCTTCAGTAGAGTTTGTTTCTGTTGACACTTTGGCAACTTCTTCTGTACTCACAACTGCTTTGTTGTATATGTTTGCTTCAGATACACGAATGGAGCGCAGCCAATCTCCCACATGGAAACTTGGACAGGCTTTGCCGTTTGCATTAGGAGCTTCGTTGTGGCCCAATACTACAATGCGCGGATGACGTTTAATCATAAACTTCACGTACACTTTCAGTGTGTCCAGTTGTTCTTTTGTGCGGGTATCCTTTGCTTTTTTGTTCTCAGCATCCATACCGCCTGCGTAAACAATGTGGCGGGCATTGCCGTTCAATCCAACAACACCGTTGCTGATTTCCCATTGGTCAACAAAGTCGTCTGTATTGTATGGAATGATGTTTACAAGATCTCCGTTGAGATATACCATGTCCGCATAGCCGGGACGGTTCCAGCCACGTCCGCCCAGGTGAACGGGGTTGGTGTGCCAGCGAATGATGTCTTCTTTGCTTACGTTTCTGCCTTCAGGCGTTGCTGTGCAGTGAATTACCAGGTAGTTTAATTTGTTGTTCATGGTTATTGATTTTTGATTTTTTATTTGTTGGACTTAAAATTTCACGCACCTCGAATTGGCGATACCAAACGAGAATGCTCACGCTGTGCAGACCCGGCACCTTGAAGCGCCAGTTCATTTTACCATCAATGATGGTCCCCGCCAGCTCGGTTACTTCAGCAACATTCAATTTGCTTTGCGGACTGGCATAGAGTTCAAAAGAGAGCGGCTTGCTGCTGGTCCTGCCGGTTGGAGTAAATTTGTTGATGCGAAAACTATTCAGGCGTTCTCCTCCTGTTACAACAAACTTTACGTGTTGTATCACCGCAGGATTGCTTTGCAGTTCCTCACGCATTTCAGAATAATCGGGGTTAATAGCAACTGTACTGCTTACCAGCAGATAGCCGATAGCATTAATGGTATTGTTGCTGGTATCGGAAACATAAATGGTTTTATTAAAGCTGTTGAAAGCTCCCCCAATATTTTGCTCACCGAAACTTAACCCGTCAATTTTACTGTTGTCCGGGCGAATAACTGTGAACGTATTGTCAGCACGATTTTGAACATATAGGAAGCCGTTGTATGAATCAAAGAAACTGTTGTAGGGTTTGTTTCCTGCTTCAATAGTTCCAACGATTGTATGCGTTGCCCTTTCGATCTGATAAACAAAATTGTTGTTAGTCGCTACGGCATACATGGTGTCGTTAGCAGGGTTGTAAGTAATAGAGGTGGGATATTGACCAACTGCCGCAATAGTGGTTACAAGTGTGTTGGTGCTGTCATAAACAGTAACGCTATTAGCAAGTGAATTGGCTACATAGATGTCCCCGTTTACCGGATCAACCCCAACCCCAATAGGATCTTGTCCGGTTGGCAGTGACGACAGTTCAGTTAATGCTTCAGCATCAATAACACTTAAATTGTCGCTTACCAGGTTGGCGACATATACATGAACGTTAACCGGATTAAAAGCAGCTGACACAGGACGAGTGCCAACCGGAACATAACCTACTACATTTAGCGATAGATCAATTACAGCAAGCACATTCGCTACTGAACACACTACATACACATAACCGTATTTGCTGCTGGAACTTTTCGTATTCACTGCGAATGCCACAGGTGAGGTAAAACCAGGGAATGTAGGTTGCAGCTGAATAACTTTTATGACCTGATGATTTCCATCGAGAACAGTTACTGAGCCACTTAACTGGTTAGCAACATATACAAGTTGATTGGCAGGATTTACTACGATGCCTTGCGGATGAACTCCAGCCGGAATGCTGATCTGTGCAACAATGGTATGATCGTGAACATCACCAGGGGCGGGTTCGCTCGTGCTGATATTCTGATTTGCTCCCCACAGCACTATTTCCTTTTCTTCGGTGGATCTGTTGTGAACAGTTACCTGTACTTTCGGAAATTCACGGTAGATGTCTGAAAAAGGATTAACAGAAAATGGAGTAACCTCACGGGTTTTCCATTTGCTCATTATGTTTTCGTAAACTGCCTTGCTGAAATTGGTAGGAAAGGATTTTGACTTTTTTCTTTTAGCCGGATCATCATTAGATACCCTGATGATACCCTGCCTTGTCCCGAAGCGTTTTAAATCCTTTTCATATTTTTCCTCAAACTTTTCTTTAGGAGATTTAGCAGGTTTTTTGAGTGGCAGAATTTCTTTGATGCGTTTATTGGGTATGTCATCGTCAGCAATATCAATGAGTTTTATTTTAGTGCCGTAATGTTTTAAATCTTTTTCGTAACTCTCACTTTTTTTATCCAGGTTAAGTGCTGAACGAAGGTTGGTATTGGTAGCTTCAAAAAAGTTGTCATCAGTACCTTCATAGGATTTTTCGACAAAGTTATCCTCCGCAGATTTTTTCTTTTCAGCAAAAATCTTTTTGAGGCTTTGCGCCAATCCGTTCATTCCTATGTTAGCAGAGACTTTCATTAATACGTATTCATTTTTAAACTTTCTTTGCCTGAGTAATTGTCAATAAAATTCACGATGTCTTTCACTCTGTTCCGGTGTCCAGCTCCGACTGATTCAGGATGCGAAGTGAAAATTTTTGTTGTTGCGTAAACCGCTTCCGTTCGTGGAAAGCCTAAGTCCAGGTATAAGCGTAAGCCATGCAGATCGGCTAGTTTTTCTAACCGGGTTGGGATTTGAAAATGATAGCGTTCATGGAACAATACCACTACACGAACCGGTATGGTGTATTTTGCAAAAGCTGATTGTGCTACTTGTATTCTGCCTGATTTTCGATTGGTTCGTGCGGGTGTTACAAGCGGATCTCCGTCATCACCTGTAATGATTGGTAAATACTGAATAAGAAAATCACCATCCTTGCTATCGTAAACACCCGTAGGCAGATAGCCTGCTTTTACGGCAAAGTCCTGTGCAAAGCTGGTGAAACTGTGCATTTCAGGTTCCGCCCAAATACTCTTAGCCGGCATTTTTTCCAATTCAAATTTCTCTACCCGGAAATGTGTATCGTCTCCATAGGATTTGTCATACATTTCAACCATCAACTGATCGGGTGAAAGGGGAAAGGGAAGTGTAAACTCTTTGTATCCCGGATTTTTTCCTTTAAAAAGTTCTTCGTTAAAAGGAACCCTTCTGCGGATGTAATCAGTATTCGGTTTAGTAGCATCATAACACTTCACGCCTAAAGCGCAAGGTTCGTAAGCACGAATGCCAACCTTTACTTTAAATCGTTGTTGTTGAGATGTAATTGGAATAACCATGTTTATTATGCTGCTGCTTGTAATACTGGTTCTGTTACTGTTTGAACTGGCGGAACTTGTGTCTGAGCCTGTGCATTTTTATTTTTCATTAAGCGGGATAAACCGTAAAGACCTGCTAACAGCAATACCGCACCTCCTGCATACACGGCCATAGGAGGAAGACCGAAGATTTTCTTTTCAGATTTCGGTTCTGCTTCGCCTGATCCACCCATATTGATGTCGTAATCTGAGGGTGTGTCGGTCTTAAAGTATTTCATCACATTTTGAATGGTACTTTGAGCACCTTCAATTCCACCAACTTTATCGAGTAGGTTTTTTGCTTTCTCTTTGAGATGGCCTTTTTTTCTTCCCTCTGCTTCCGAAACCGTTTTATCCGCTTTGTCGGCTTCTGCTTTTGTTTTCGCTGCCGCTTCTTTTTTTGCTTTGCGTTTGGCTTTCAGCTTGTCAAGAAAATTGTCGTAATCATCTTCGTAAAGCTGCATGATGCGTTGTGCTTTTTCGGCTCTTATCATTGCTTCTAAATTTTAAAGGATGTAAAGTAATTTGAGAGTTGAACCATTGACTACATAGGGCAAAGCTTTATAACCTTTACCAACAAAAGAATAGCTCTTGGCCTCTCCAGGTGGCAGAGAAACTCCGTTAAAAGTTGCGATGTTGGCTCCGGTATTTTTCACCGAAACAAACAAAGCTCCTTGTGGGGTTGCACCGTCAACGTTTACTTCCTGTTCAATAGGTTCTGCTAAAATGTCCATGTCAAATAATTTTAATTATGCTGCAACCTTCATTGCTGGCAAGGCTTCATTAGATTTTTTGTTAACTCCATAAAGTATCGCTCCAACAACAAGCACGGTAATACCAAGCATGGCAAAACCGAACATAGGCCCGAAGCCTCCTTCTTTTTTAGAGTTGCCGTCTTTGTCCTGTGCTGCATTTTCAGTTTTTGCTCCAGCTTCGGCTCCTGATTCATTTGCAGCAGCATTTTCACTCTCGGTTTTATTCGCTGTTGCTGAAGCTGCGGCTGCGGCTGCACCGGCTGCTGCCAGTTTGATTTCGGGTGATGATTTTGATTCTTCATCTCTCAGCCTTTCAAGACTGTCGCCTGATTCCCTTTTTGCAGATGGACTGGAAGAAGTATCGGCAGTACCGGTTTTTTTCTTGTTCTTATCAAACAATCCAAAGTTTCCGAGAATAGGAAGTTTACGTTTCCTTCCAGTTCCAGTAATCTCTTTTTGCAGTTGTTTTTCTTCACGCTTTCCCTGGCGGATCACTTTTTTCACTTCACGCTTTTCTTTCCGCTCTGTCTTCTTTTGCTGGCGTTCTTCTTTGCTTTTGCGTTTAAACAGATAGTCGTAATTTTCTTCTCCGTATCCATAGTAGTTTTTATTGAAATTTTCTCCGATAATCATGGCTTATGTTTTTAATGGTTAGTGATTAAGCTGCTTTTGCATACACCGGTTGTATTACCGGAGCTTGTTTTTTATTCATCATCATGTAGCCCGCACCTGCAAGTACAATTACACCCACCACCGCAACAATAATCATGGTTGAGTTGTCGCCACCTCCTGCTGGAGTTGGTCCGGGTGGAGGCATCTGACCTTGCTGGTTAAGCATTGAGAGCTGCGTTTTCTTTTCGTCAATCTGCGTTTGCTTCAATTCGTTTTTCAACCGCTTTTTTTCGCTGTTCAACTCACGCTTTTCCTGGCGTTCTGCTTTTCTTTCTTCTTTGCGTGATCTGCGGTCGGCTTTTTTTTCCTGTCTTTCCTCTTTTTTTTCAGCACGTTTCTCCCTGAACTTTTTAAATAAATGATCGTAGCCATCATCATCGTGATAGTTCACGTAATTGGAAAAACCTGTAAGACCGAAGTTGTTCCGTTGTATATTCATGGTATTAAGCATTTAATGCGGGTACTGGTTGTTGTTGTTTCTTATTACTGAAGAAGGCGATAGCGAGAAGCACTAAGCCAAGCACAACGAACAATGCAATTATCATTTGCTTCTTGTTTTTTCCTTTGTTCTGCTCGTTTGCTGCAAGCTGTGCCTTGTAAGCGTATATTCCCTGAAGTGTTTTGGAAGTTGCTTCTTCTCGTGCTCTACGTCCTCCGCCAATGGAACCTGCTATTCCACCAATGGCTGAACCTAACCCGGCCCATAATCCTCCCATACCACCACCACCGCCTGATCCTCCACCTTCTTCTCCTTCCGATTCACCTCCTTTGTTAAAGAGGGATTTGAAATCAAAGCTGTCGTATTCGCTTTCGAGAGTGCAATCCAGGATAATTCTTGCCAAGTCATCATTGAAGTGCTTGTCACATTCTCCAATAGCGGAAATGAGTTTATCGGTAAGCTCTTTTTCATCAGGCTTCTCCGAAAGCTCCACGCTGTATTCTGCCAAAAGTTGCTGAATAGCTTTAGGCTTATCGGCAATGATAATGGCGATCACTTGGAGCAATGCTTGTGATTTCTCTGTCAGCTTTGCTTCCGGTTCTTTTTCTTTTGGTTTCTCCTGGTTAATTATTCTGACCATTTTAACTCAATGCTTTTCCGATAACTATTCCGACAATCACTCCCACAGCCACTTTCAGCCATACACCGTTCTCCTGTTTCTTTTCAATTTTTTCTGTTTGTTTTTTTCTCCGTTTAAGTTCGTCCCACACTGTTTCAACCTGTGCCATCAGTTCTTTGTCTTCCGGCTTTTCCTTCGATTGTTTTTTGGTATCATCATAGAGTTTGGTGAGATCTTCCACAGAGAGTTCAGATAGCTTATCAAGCAATTCTTTTACTTCGCCTGAATAAGCGCTGTGGCATCCGCAATAATTACTTTCGTCACTCTTATGTCCTGACACTTCAAGGATCAGTTTCTTTTCAGGATGGATGTTTATCAAATCTTTAATCACCGGTTCTCCTTTTCTTTTCACCAGCATCTTCACCGACTTCACCAACTCGATTACCTTTGGCGGAGCTTCGTATCCATACTTCTCAACGATCTTTGCTGCTTCGGATGGTTTTTGCAGGACGATGTAATCAATTCTGTTTTGTGCTTTTTCTTTACACATGATAATTGTATTAATGGGTTTGTGCTTTACTCTTTGTAAAAAGAGCCAAAGCCGAGAGGGGTTCCCGCTTTGGCTCTTTCTGTTAACCCTTAGCTGAATTGCTTATCTGCGTTTTCTCAGAAGCCTTCTTGGACGGGGTTTCCCTCCATTACCCACCGGTCTGCGAATGATCTTGCGGATCATTTTTTTAGGTTTTGGTTTTACACCAAATACGGGTTTTGGAGTTTGCTTAGCCAGGTCAATTTGAGGTAAACCTGTTGGGCGTGGTGCGGTAGCAACTTCTGCCACGTTTTGTCCTGCAAGCACATTACCCATGTCCACGCGAGCTTTGATGGTGAAGGTTAAAGTGGTTTTTATACCGGCTTTTTGCAAAAAGCGGATGCTGTCCTGACCTGTTACATCCATCTCAAAACTTGCATCGTCAATGAGTTTTGGATCTGTGTTTTGAGGTGATGTAGCATTTCTTGGCTGATAAGGATGCGAGTTTCTTGCTCCTGCACCTGACCTACGCAGGATGGTCCATACGTTATCAAATTGCAATGGATCTGAAACCGACATTTTCATGCCCTGTATCTTGAACGGATTTGCTTTGCTTTCTTCCCTTACTTCGTTGTGTGAACTTTCCTGAACCACCACGGTAACGCCTGCGGGTTGTGCTGCGTTTTCGTTACCACCGAAAATGATTGCTTCAGCATCAGCTCCGCTGGTATTGGTGATAGTGATGGTTAAAGTTCTGTCGTTGGGGTTGATCTTGCCGATAGAGTTTTGAGCGTAGCTATCGTATGAATCATCATCGTAGCTGTCGTCTTCGCCCACATACTCAATTTCTTCGTATGAATCTTCATCATACGAATCCTGGCCTTCGAGACCGGTGTCGAAGTTATCGTCATCGTAATTATCGTCATCATAATCATCGTAGCGATCTTCGGCTTCCTTCTCATATTTGCGAATTTCTTCGTTATACTTGTTCATTTGAGAATTTTTTAATGGTTAATAATTGTTTTTGCTTGTCGTTGTACTGAATGCAAGGCTTTATGTACACTTAAGCCTTTTTGGAATCGTTCTCCTTTGAAGAAGCTTTTTTCGCAAGGGCTTTATCTATTCCTTTAGCGGCATAGATGGCTCCGAGGGTGGCCACAAAGCCAACCACAAGGACAATTCCTGCTGTGATTCCGATTTCTTTCCAATTCGTGTTGGATACTGCGTTACTTTCCATGTGAATAATGTTTAAATGGTTTTTGATTTTAATCGTTTGCCTTTTTTTCTGATTGGTATTTAAACCTTGCGAGGTCAAAATTCCGAGTAATGGCAGGGTATTCCAAGGTGCTGTTTGGTGGGTTGCGACAATTATTACAGCACAATGCAGGAAAATCAGGGCGTTAGGAAAATGGTTTGCCCACGAACTTTTTTGACAATAAATCCTTCAGAAACAGTTTAAGTCATTAAAAGCCCAATATTTATAATTGGCCGTAACTTATGCTTGAAACCGACTTACGGCCAATTATAGAATGAATCTATATCCGGTTTCAAAACTTCATTTTCGCCATAACTATACTTTTTCAACCACTTATGGCGGAAATGAAAACAAAATATTGTCAATATTTTATCATATTGACAATATTTTGTATATTTGCACGATGCCAGCAAAAGCTAATTTTCTAAATACTGATAAGCTAAAACAGCGCTATGGGAAAGCGGAAAGTATTTCCCTGGATGAGATTTATCGGTTTTATAAATCGGTTCCAAAAGCTACTGCTCATTGGAGAATATACAAATTGGTAGCAATGGGCATATTGCAGCGTATTGGCAGGGGGCTATACCGGATTGGCACAGAAACAGTTTATCACCCGGAAATACCAAAAAGCACAAAATTAATCTATCAGAAGATCCATCAGCAGTTTCCTTATGCAATTATTTGTGCCTGGCATACCAGCTGTTTAAATGAATTCACTGTTCATCAGCCAGGGAAACACAGCATACTTATTGAAGCAGAAAAAGATGTAGCTGAATCGGTATTTAATTTCCTTAGTGAACAAAACAAGGAAGTATTTTTTAATCCTGACAAAGAAGTATATCAGCGTTACATTTCGGGTAAAAAGGAAGGTATTATTGTTATTCCGCTTATATCACAATCTCCAACACAGGTAGTAAATGATGTTCATACAACCACCATTGAAAAAATCCTTGTTGACATCTTTTCAGATAACGTTGTGTTTGCCCCATTCCAGGGGAATGAAATGCGGAATATATTTGTAACAGCTATGCAGAAGTACACCGTGAACATAAGCACACTTAAACGATATGCCTTCAGGCGAGGGAAACAGGAAGAACTTGAACGATACATTGCTAAATTAGATTTACGTCAATAATTTAAAATATTGACAATATTTTGTTTATGATACATAAAGAAAGCCACACAATTGAATGGATCTCGCAGGTTGCGAAAGCTAACCGGAATGCGGATAAGATTTTAATAGAGAAGGTTGTAAAAGCACTGTCTTTGCTTGAACAGCTAAAACTACATGAGCTGGATTTTATCTTTAAAGGAGGCACAGCTCTGATGCTCCTTCTACCAAATCCCAAGCGCTTGTCTATTGACATTGATATTATTTTACCTCAGAAACCGAAAGATATTGAAGCCATTTTTGCAAGCATTGTAGAGAACTCTGAGTTTACAGGTTTTGAAGCCAATCCAAGAAAATCAAAATCAAAAATTGAGAAGGAACATTATAAATTCTTTTATAAACCGGTTACCAATGCAAGGGCGAAAGAAGAATATATTTTACTTGACATCCTGTATGAATCCAATCCGTATGGAACTTCCCTGAAGGATAATAGTGTCACTTCATCTTTCCTGAAAGTTACAGGAAAACATACCAAAGTTTCCATGCCAACGTATGAAGCGATCTTGGGCGACAAGCTCACCGCATTTGCACCTAATACCACCGGAGTTCAATACGGCAAGGAAAAGGAAATAGAGATCATTAAGCAACTTTATGATATAGGCCACCTGTTTGATGTAATTGAAGACCTGCCAGCCGTAAAGGAAGTTTTTGATCGCATAGCGAAAAGGGAACTCCAGTATCGGGAGATGAAATTTGTTGCCAAAGATGTGCTGGACGATATTTACGAGACAGCTTTATGTATTTCCACCAGGGGAATGGATGGCAAAGGAAATTTTGAAGAACTGCAAACCGGTGTGCAGAACATTGTCAATTACATTTTCTCCGAATCGTTTTTTATTGATAAGGCCATTACACACGCCTCCAAAGCAGCATACTTGAGCGCACTGATAAGCACCAACGCAAAAAATATAGTCCGTTATGATGATGTGTCGGATATTGCCGGGTTATTGATTGACCAGCCTTTTAGCACCAAGCTCAATAAATTAAGAAAAAGTAATGCGGAAGCATTTTTTTATTGGTATCAGACAGCGCAAATAATGAAGTAAATAAAATAGGTAAATGGATAGCCATGAAAACAGACGTAAAAGGAAAAATCAATGAGAAAAAATTAGCGTATAGTAATACGCTAATTCCATTGTTTGAAGCAATCGTTAATTCAATTCAGGCTATTGAGGAAGATAGCGCAACGAAGCCAGGAATTATAGGAATTGATATTATTCGTTCAAATCAAACTGGACTGGCGTTTGAGGGCAACGAGGAATTAGCTGAAATTGTTGATTTTATTATTAAAGACAATGGGATCGGTTTTAATGAGGCGAACTACGAATCTTTTAATTATGCTCATTCAACATACAAAAAGGCAGGTAAAGGCATTGGGCGGTTCACCTGGCTCCGGGCGTTTCAACGGGCTGAAATAGAAAGTCGATTTAAAGAAAATGGCAAGTGGAATCTACGCAAATTTAATTTTGAACAAACAAAGCAAGGTATTGAAAAGCATTCTTTGGAGCAAGTAAATACCACCCAGGAAAGATACACGATTGTTAAACTCAAAGGTTTAAAGGAGGATTACCGCAAATGGTGCAATTCTAAAGCAGAAGACATCGCCCTTAAAATAATTGAACACGCATTTATTTATTTCCTCAATAAAAACTGTCCTCGTATTGTAATTGATGATAATGGCCAGCAAATTGTAGTAAACGACCTCTTTCAATTATTTACGAATGGGCAGGTTAAAACCAAAGCGCTTAAGATCAGAGAGAATAAATTCAAGTTAAGTTTTGTAAAGCTATATAGCAATAAGGTTGATAATAAGATTCACTATTGTGCTGATAACCGTGAGGTATTGTTTGATAAAATTTCAATTGATATTCCTGAACTCGACAACTTTCTCTTAGACAAGGATGGAAAAAAGTTTTCAATTGCAGTGTATGTTGAAGGAGAATACTTAAACCAAAATGTAAATGAGGAAAGGACATCAATTAATTTTGGCAAAGGGGATATTCAATTTCCAGACCAAGTTTCTCAGGAAGAATTAAGAAAAGCGATTACAGACTTATTGCAATCTGAATTTGAAGATCAAATCAATCAGTTGTCGGAAAAACGAATAACAAAAGTAAAAGAGTTTGTATCGCAACATCCACGCTATAAGCAACTACTAAAATACAAACCCGAAAAATTGAAAAAGATTCCTTCCACCCTCTCAGAGGAGAAAATGGAAATAGAGGTTTTCAAAATACAACAGGAACTTGAACTTGATGTCAAAAAAGAAACCAAATCGGTTTTAAAGTTTATCGAAAACGAAGATGATATGGCCGAGTTTGACGAAAAGCACAAAGAGCTTTACGCTAAAATTATTGAAGTTGGAAATTCAAAACTCTCAGAATATGTTATTCATAGAAAATTGGTGTTAGACCTTTTTGATAAATTATTAAAACGAAAGGCAACGGAAAAAGCCGTTCATAGCTTAGTGTTTCCTCTCCAAAAGCTATCAGATGAAATTGGGTTTGAAGATCATAACTTATGGATGCTGGATGAAAAACTTGCGTATCACAAATACTTAGCATCTGATATAACATTTAAGAAAATAAAGGCAACGGCTTCAAAATCAAAAGACAGACCTGACATCTTAATTTTCAACAAGCCTTTTGCTTTTACTAATGACGAAAAGCCTTATGAATCTGTTGTCCTTATTGAGTTTAAAAGGCCAATGAGGGATGATTACACGGACCAGGAAAATCCAATCTCGCAAATAAACAAATATGCAAGGGAAATTATTGACGGTGATGCCAAAGATAAGCACGGTCGGGAATTCGATTTCAGAAAAAATACTCCGATATACGCTTATATAATTTGCGATTTAACAAAGAAATTAAAGGCATTTGCAAAAGATGCTGGATATAAACTTTTACCAAGTGGGGATGGTTATTTTTCATTCAATGACAACTACAATATGTATATCGAGGTAATGAGCTTCGATAAAGTTATGAAAGATTCAAAGGAAAGGAATAGAGTGCTTTTTGAGAAACTTAACCTAACCTGAGAATGAATGAAATATTACGAATAAACGAAAAGGTACTAAAGCATCTCTTAAAATTACGTGAAGCTCACCCTGAGTTATATTTTGTCCCTCGTAAAATTAATAAGGCACAAAAGTTTGAGCAGGGTTATTGGTTCAGGGGTAATAAGGATTATCTGAATCTTTCCTTTTGGGATGGAGCAGATTGGAAAGAGCAAATACACACTATTGGTTTCGTTGTACTAAGTGATAAAACATCGTCAATAGAGTTCTCTGCACAGGATTCTGAAGCGAAAGCACAATTCCTTTCATTGTTGGCAAATAAATTAGGAGGATTTAAAAAACTTGGGAAAAAGAACAGGTGGCAAAGACTTTATCAGGGGAAGGATTACCTTGCTAATCTTAATCATTTTATCAACAATGTTAAACCAATTATTGACAAATTAATCCAAAGCCAAAAACCTGAAGGAATTGAATTGCTCAATGAAGAAATTTTCAAAGGTTATTTAGAAACGGTCAATTCCTGGAGAAATCCCCACCTGGAAAATGGACGTGTCAATAAAATAGCGAGGATTTGTTGGAATACTAAAAACTGGAAGATCCCGTCCGGTCCTGAAGGAAAATCCACTTCAATAGGATCTTATGAATTTGAAAATGGCTTTGGACATGAAGAGTGGATATTTAACAAATCCCGGATAATTGATGGTTACCATTATTCCTTCTTTGAGCCACTACGCTTGAAATCGGAAAAGCATATCGGTAACTCATACAATATTTCATTGTTTACTATAAATAGCTTAAATAAGAAATATTACGTAGGGGAAATTAAAAATGCTGAGTGCATTTCCAAAAAGGAATCGGAAAGAATATTTGAAATATACAGGGCAAGTGGATGGATTGAGCAAATGAAAAAGGAAGTAAAATTAATTGGCGGGAAATGGGAATCTATCATTGCTACAAACCCTGATATTTTCTTTAATGTACGTTTCAAATTCAGTGATGCTTCGCCCGCAGATGAACTTATTGAAATTTCGGATGAAGATATTAGTATCACTACACACCGGTTCAAATTACTACCAAAGAAAGCAGACTTTTCTTTCAACTCCCAGGATATAGAAGAAGATGATGAAAATGACGGTAATGAGAAAAGTACCGGTAAGCGTAAGAAAGTTTATAATGTTGACTGCGAATTTGATCCTTATCACGATATGATGCAAAACGCTTTAGTAAAACTCCTTCGTGAATCAGGTGATTATAAGCGAGTGATTATTGAAAAAGGAAGGGTTGATGTAAAAGCTAAAACTAAAGACGATAAATGGCATTACTTTGAACTTAAAACCGACAACCCTAAATTAAGCATACGCAAGGCTCTTGGACAAGTTATGGAATATGCTTATTTCCCTGACTTAGAAAAAGCAACTGAACTTATTATTGTTTCGGATGCTGAACCTGATACAGATACAATAAAATATCTTGATTTTATTCGTATGAAATTTGATCTGCCGGTTAAATACAGGCATTTTGATATTGAAAGAAATTATTTATCAAATGAATACTGAAGGAATGCGTTTCTCTTACGAAGAATTATACTTTATGTATGGCCAGTACGATTCATTTGTACAGCTTCATTTCTGCCATGACACAGAATCTTATAGGATGTTTGATGGTAATTACTTAATGGGTACGTTTAGATTTACCAATCCTGAAAGAATAGAACTTGAAAAGCTAAGAGGCACAGAGATCCCACGAACGGAAAAACGAATCACATTCATTCCCTCTCAACTGCACTCGTTTTCAGAAGAAATTAATACTTACTTGGATCGTGATGGATTTTTGTGTTCTGATATCTGTTCCGTAAGCCAGGTTAACAGGGAAAGACAGAATCGTTACACTGCGAAAGGAGAAAAGGAAATTCCGGGAACGCTTAAAATCAATTTTGATGGAGAAGGATTTTGTGCTGAAAAGGCTCATCTATGGCTTCTGTCGCAAAGAATCAAAAAAGGTTGGCCATTAATAGACTTTGAAATGAAAGATTACTATGGCTTGAAATTATTTTTCAGTCGGGAGGAAGTAATTGATGTCAAAGATATATATACAAATTTTGAAACACTTGGGCTTTTGCCGCAGGTAAACATTCGTTATTTAAAAACAAAGTTTTTTATTGATGAGTTGACGGAAGACGAAAATAAAACATTCCAAGAGCTGTTAAGTTTAATTGGCAAGGAACGTGTAGATACTTTGATGCTCGAATTTCAGAAGGCAACAGAATCAATGAAAGAACTGAAAAACTATGCTGATAAAGTTAAGCTCTTGTATTCTTGCCTCACAAAATTTGAAGATGAAACGTTAATTGCTGGTGAGTTTCCTGTTTGGTGGGATTTTGAGAGATTTTTGCATATATACATGCGGCATGTTAAAGAAACCCAGGTTGGTAGCAGAAATGAAGGAAGATCTGTTTTTCAATATGCGTTTCGGAATGTAATGCGTATTATTAAAATTGTACTCGAAAGTATTGAAAGTGAAATAGTGGAACACTTTAAAAACTCCGTGGACGTATTTGTAAGGAGAGGACGTAGAGCTGTATATTATGATGGACATTATTACCGAGTGGAAATAGAATCCAACGGTAGATTGTTAACGTTTCATCCTTATAATGATGATAGAGAGAGAAATGCGGATAATTAACTTTTACACTTCAATCCACTCACAATAATCTGCAAGGTCAGCTAAATGAATACGGCCATAGGGAACCGATGAGTAATATCCCTGCTGTGCAAAGCGATTTTTCCACATCTTAAAATACTCATCACGTTCTTTGATGGAATTGAATGGCGGCACACCAATACGAATGCTGAAACCATCAGGAGAAATAACATCGTATTTTTTCTTTTTAGCAGTGGCTCCCTTCTTTGATGGTTCTTTCTTTTCAGGAAAAGAGTATTCAATTTTAAATCTACCTTTAACGGGTGTCATGGTAGCTTTCCCACCTCGGTCTTTAATTTTTTGCAAATGGATTTCAGCTACTTTTTTGCTGCTGTGTGTTTTTGTGTAAGTTTTCATGGTATATGGTTTTTGTTTTTATGCTGCTTTTGCTGTGTTTAATTTTTCGGTAGCAATAGGACTTTGATAATTTACTTCGTGATACCGGATAAGTTCACTAATGAGTTTTACAACCACTTCATTTCGGGTTTTATAGATCAGCTTACCGTAGAAATCCCGCTCCATCATCATTCTGCGGATCATTCCGTTTTCCTCTGTGTCTAAGTATTTTTTGCAGGCCCGTATATAGGCTTGCACACTGCATCCCCGGAGCTTCAGCTTACGCATGTTCACGTAAACAAAAAACCGGATGTTACCAATGAGATATTGTTCTTCAACAATGATCGTTGCAATACGGACCAGGAAGTAGTTTGGAATCCGGTTACGATACCGAGTAACATCATCCACCTGTTTGTGCAGGCGTAACCAGGTACAGTTCTGAAATTCGGTTGTAGTGATCTTCGCAATGGACTGGTGTGAGATCATAATATCCAATCCATGATGACGGTTAGTGGTAAGCAATCCAACAATGGTTTGCCCTTTTGCACCTGTCATGTATTTGTCCAGGTCTTCCAGCACCAGCAGGCCATCAACAAACTGTTTCACCATGCGCTCTACCATATCTCGCTTTTCTTCAATGGACATGGTTTCACCACAGCGGGTGAGCGGACGTATTCTCCTTGCACGGATCTGCTTTAAATCACGGATGTATTCGGGATCAACGGTGATGTAACATTCGTAATCATCATCGTTCACATCGAAAATTAAAACCTTGCGGCCTTTCCTGCCAATGGCAGGCTGATCCCGCATGTAGTTTTCAATTTCTAAAACGTTACGAAAGGTTTTACCAACGCCAGTCTCTCCGCAAACCAGCATGAGCATTGGCTGGCGCTCGTCCTGCTTTTGAACGAGAACGATCCCCTGAAATTTTGGCTGTTCTGTTGCTGACATTCATTTTCAATGTTCCGGGTCAGTAATTATTCAAAGGTTTCCAGCGCAGAATCCGGTAAGCCTGTTTTAGAGCCTTCCTTCCTGGTGTGAACGGGTTCTTCATAAACTACTTCCGCTACTTCCTCTTTCTCATTCTCCGCTTTGCTTTCAGCAGTTTCTTCTTCCCGTTCATTTTCTTCTTCAGATTCGGAATCTTCCCTGGCGGCTCTAACTTCTTTTCGGATGATATCACGGATGCGTTCAACCAGCATTTCATTTTCCGACCGGATCTCCATTACCACTTTGGCTTTCTTGATAATGATTGATAACGCAACCATTAGTAATTGCTTTTCAGGACTGAGCGCTGCCGCTTTTTTCCGAAGGATATGAACGAGCAGGGGACGAAGCAGCGCTTTGTCTTCATCGTCCAGCTTAATGCGCTTGATGTTTTTTACATTCTGTTCCTCGATCACCTGGATAACTTCTTCAAAGTCGTAGAAGTCTTTATGCTTACGAATGGTTACAAAATATCCTGCTCCAACTTCCAGTACCGTGTTATTGATTGTTCCGATAATACTGTCGGCCATCAACCCGGCATGTTCCAATGGCATACTGAATTCTTCCTCCTTAATACCTGTTCCGGCATCACCTTTATTTTCTTCATCGGGATCGGCATTAATTTCTTGTTCAGGCGCATCCAAAGGTTTTTCTTTGGGTTTTTCCTTTGGTTGTTCTTTGCTTTCGTCTGGGGTCTTATTTTGACCATTATTTTCGGTTTTATCCGAACCGTTCTGACTTTCTGTTTTGGTATTGGTGGCATCCCCGGAAGGATTGTTTTTTTGAACTACCGGCTGCGCCAACGGACTATCGTTTTCATCCGGGATAGGTTCAAAGGAAATATCCTGCGGATCATTCTTCAAAACCTTTTCAATTAATTCTTTATTTTCTGACATCTGTTCTTAATTTAATTTTCCAATAAATTCAACCAGTACTGATTCAACCTGCATGTATTTTGAAACAAACTTTGTGTTGCCTTTCGGCACGGCCAGATATTCGGCAGCTTTGCCATAACCATAGGCAACGGTGCGTTCGCTACACTGAAAGGATATCCCTATTTTGGGAAAGGTGTCTCCGGTGTACCTGCGTAATAAATGAAAACAACATCTGCGGGCATCTTTGTATTCACGCACGTTGCTCACATAGAACAACTCCTCGTTAAGATCAAACACTTTGGTAGCCATGCTCACCAGGTATTGTGTAATCACCTTTATTTTATCGTGTTCGCTGGGCTGGATAGAAGTATTGGTGAGAAAACTGTCCAGCAGATGAATGGTTTTGGAAAGTCCGAGCTTTCCAATAACCTTATCAATGCTTGTTTGCAGCGTATTATAATCCGATGTGGTGTCCATTTTTTGCCTTGATTTGCTGTTTTTGTATTGCCGTATTAATTACGGTTTATTGTATATTTTACGGTTTCAAAAGTAATTTTTTTTAGTCAGGTACAACAAAAATTTTATAACAAGTATCATATTTCCCCTTGTTCAGGCAGAATTTTCCTACCAAAAGCCTTCTTGCCCCTAACTGGCCTTTAAATCCCCTTTTCGTTAGTTCTCCGGGCAGGATCGTGTCCTTTTTATCTGCCAGCAGCGCTTCCAGTATTTCTTCGTCTGAAGGCTCTATTTGAGGTTCCAGTTCTTGTACCGGCTCCGGTTCGGGGTCAGTTTGTTCTTCTGTTACCGGTTCTTCCGGCTGGTCCATATCGGCTATGGGCTGTTCTTCTGCTTTTTCCTCAGAAACCGGCTGCTCAGAAACAGGTTCTTCAATTGGTTTTTCTTTCTCTGCAACAGGCTGTTCTTCTACCTTTTCTTCAGTAACCGGTTGCTCAGATGCAGGCTCCTCAATGGGTTCTTCTACAACAAGTTCTTCGATCACCGGTTCCTCTTTTACTTCTTCGGGAGCGGGATCTGTAACCTGTTCCTGTACTTCAGGCTCCGGTTCTTCTTCCTCGTCATTGTTTTCCAGTTGCCCCTCGAAAAATTCTTCAAGATCTTCATCCAACTCATCCGACAGCGTTTCGAGTTTATTTAGCAGCTTTTCCCGGTCTTCATCAGTGGTATGTTCAAGATCTTCTTTAAGTTCTTCAAAACCTTTAATGCGTTTGTAAAGCATTTTCGGGAGGGTCTTATAATCAATGTTATTGTTCTCCAGGAATTTTTCGTGTGTGAATTGTTCTGTCTTCATGTATATGATTTAATTATTGGTTTATGAATTAGGCAGTTTGTCTTTTTTCTTCTTGCATCCTGGATTCAATCAATCCTGAAATACCTGCGGTGAGTATGGAGGTAACCATTACCACACCTACGGTTTTCAAAAATTCTTTTGTAGGTGGTATTTTGTATGAAAACTTTCCACCAGCACTTTGTCCGAGATTATAATACAATAGGGCTTCGGCTATTCCAATAACCAGGCCCACGCTGGTAACTATGATGGCATTTTTATTCATGGCTTATGATTTTAATTATACTGCTTCAGCATTTTCTTCCAGCTTTTTGAATTTTTCCTTGATCTCATCCTGAATTCCTTTTATTTTATTCAGTCCCCAAATAGATTTTAATTCATTCAGGAAATTGAGAACAGCCTTTTGTGTTTTCTGAATTACTGCTGTATCATCCTTCAGGCTCTTGGGAATAAGCGTGGCTGTTTTCACTAATTCCTGGCGCAGCTTAGTAACAAGCGTTTTCTTTTTAGGTGGTTGTATTTCTCCGCTTTCGATTTTACGCTGACGATCCTCTTTAAGCCGCTTTCGACAATGAGCTAAGTCGTCCAATACCTGTTCTGCTTTTTCAATTACTTTTTTTGATTGAACTTTGCGTGTTTCTTTTTTGGTGTTTTCTTCAATCTCATCATGCGTTTCTTCTTTAATTCGCTCAATGTCTTCTTTCACCAGTTCCAGAGTTTCCTTTCCAATTTCTTCCGCTTCTTTTTTCAATTTCTTATCTCCGGGAAATTGTTCCAAATCAGCAAGTGTCTCATCGAAAATGGAAAGACCTTTTAATACTCTTTCGCTCAGGAGTTTCTTGGAAATTTTTTCCTTCTCCAAAAGATCGTATGGGTTGTTTTTTAATGTGGCCATGTGTTTTGTTTTTAGTGGTTATATTCTTCTTCGATACCGAGGTTCTTCAGCAAACTGTCCCTGTCGGAAAGTGAAACACGAATGATAAATGTGTCGCCTTCAATCTTTGTGAGAATACGGTCGGTGGCTTCCATTTTTTCAATTTCGGTTTCAAATTCAACGGTGTTATAGAACCTCGTATCAATGAGGTATTCTGAGGGTTTTAATGAAGGATGTTTTTGCTCTTTTTCAATCTGCTTCCAGTCTTCATACAACTGGAGCTTTACATTTGTGCATCCTTTTTCTTTTGCCTTACTCAGAAGGCTTACGAGGTTATCAACAGTTGTCTTCACCATGTTAATTACTTTTTGTTATGCTGCTTTTCTTAATTCTTTGATTTGTTCCAGTCGTGATTTCATGCGCTTGAAAGAATTTCTTAACTGAATAATTTTTGTCAAACGATCTGCGGTTCCCTCCAATATTGCACCTTTCTTTTTCTGTTCAGCTTGTTTTGCTTTTGCTTCTTCAGAATTGTCATATACCATCAGTTCCGTCAATAATTTCGGATTAAGATTTGTAAACTCTTTTACACGTTCCGCAACTGTTTTAGGTTTATATCCTTTTTTGATTCGGTCTTTAAGGATGGTATCGCCTTTTTCCTGAACAGCTTTCTCACCGGTCTTTTCCTCCATGTATTTTTGCTTCTGCTCAATTTCTTTGTTCATTTGTCCGGTTACTTTCTTCAGGTCAAAACCAATATCCAATCCTCTCGGAGCGAGTATTTGTTCAATGCCTCGTTTAATAGCTGCATTGGCTTTGCGTATCTGGTCGAATACAGTTTGATCTTTGTAATTGTAAGCGGTGTCCTCGTCTTCGAGGTAATCTTTGTAGATTTTAAACAGGGTTTCAGTACTGCGGGCTTTTTCTCCACTCTTTTGCGGGCGGTACTTATCCGCTATCTTTTTGATGTGGTCAATATTTTTATTAAAGATCTCCCGCTGCTCCGCAATTTCTTCCAGCACCGTTTTTTGATTGGTAATGCCCGTAATCTCGTCCTGCAAGCGTTCTCTTTCTTCCATGAGGATTAATTCAGCCAATGCAAAAGGATCTGTTATAAGTCCCATTTTAAGTTCAGATGGATTAAATTCTTCCAGGTTAAGTGCATTTGTTTTTCCGGCACGATACCATATCTCGTTGATCCGGCTGGTTTTTTCTTCCAGCTTTTGAAAAATGAACGTATCAATGCTGTCTTCCATCAATGGATTCACTATACGGATATTGGCGTACATATTGCCAAACCTCCAAATACGTCCCTCCAGTTGCTTCACATCGGTTGGGTTCCAATCCAGCCAACAATTGTATAAGACAGTTGAACGGTTCTGTAAATTGATCCCTTCTTTAATTGTTGCGCTGCCGATAATAATTTTCACATCCCCGGCAAGGAAGCGTTCTTTGATGCCCTCTTTTTTAGCGGCACTCAAACCGCTTTTGATAATTCCTACCTCATCATCTTTGTAACCGACCTTTTGTACCAGGTACTCTTTTATCAAGGGGAAGAAATGTACTCCCGCGTTCATGTAGATCACCTGGCCGGACACTTCTTCATTACGATCTTCATGGAAACGTTTCACAGAGCGAATACACTCAATGATATATTTCAGCTTCGGTGAGGATTCTATGTACTCGGTATAAGTTGGGTGCTTTTCAGGATTGCAGGCATAGAGGTAAGGACTAAGTGCAAGCTGACGTGCAAAGGACATCCCTCGCAGGATTCGTGCGCCTTCCTTTTCTTCCTCACTCATGTGTTTCTCATCAAGAATTTCACCTACATTTTCATCTTCGCCTTCTTCTGCATCTTCAAAACCTTTTGTATTCACGCAGAAATTAGTGAGACTTGTTTTCCCGGTAACATACATCTCTACATCATTCATGTATTCCTTTTGCTCTCTTGTCATTGGCAGGTTAGTGGAAATTTGTTTATCCGTTGGTAAAGGAACAATCTGATCGCCCTCTTTCGTATTGAGCATTGGCAATACAATCTTATTCGGGCGCTGGATTTTTGCATCTTCTCCCGTCTTGTATGTAATGAATTTGAAAATGAGTTGTTGTAAAGCAATGAGGTTATTGAAGCCCAATACAATTTCTCTGCGTTCAGGTTTTAGTTTTGCATTAATCACCAGTTCCATACTGGTTTTGATGAACGTATCGAAAAATTCTTTGATGTTTTTAATTCCCCATTTTTCCAACTGCTGATAACCGATCAGAGCGAGTATAGAATAAATCTCCAGTGGACTGTTTGTGAATGGCGTTGCAGTTAGCAATAGCACATTACGCATATTATTATTACGCAAGATGTATTGGCTAACCATAAAACCACGAAGGGCTGTCATGGATGGCGATCCTGAACGAATTTGATAAGGAGATTTGGAACGGGTTGCATTTTCTCCCTCTCCTTTTATTACGCCTTTTACCTGCGTAAAAGATTTTTTCATAGCGTGTGCTTCATCTACTACCATATAGTCAAAACCTAAATCCTCGATGTTCACAGAACCACCTTTAATTCCTTTTCCCATCATCTCGTTGATTTTCTCTCCGAGCTTAACCATGTCCCGCTTTTCTTCAGTTCCCTGGTTCAGGATGTCGTACAGTTCATTTCCAATGGTACTCCATGTTTCATCGTTGAAGCCAAGCCGGTTAAATCCTTCGTAAGTGAGAACAGAAATAGTATTCTCCGGTACTGGTTTTATTTTTCCTTTCTCATCACGTAGCTGGTCAACGAATTCTGTTCCCAGGTTATACAGATCTATCACCTGATATTGCGGTAATAATCCTGAAAGCATTACTTTCCCCTGATCTACTACACCACGCAGCTCACTTAACCAGTTTTTGTAAGTTTGGTTAGGCACTACAATGAAAGGACGTTTGCATTGTCCGCTTTCCAATGCCTGTGCAAGGGATAAAATTGCGGTCATGGTTTTACCAAGGCCCACGTCATACGCTACACAACCGGAACCATGCACACTGATAAAGCCAATACCTTCCCGCTGTGCAGGACGAATGAAAAGCGGCTTGTTTTTAAAAGTGCTGGAACAGGTGAACGCAACGGGAACTTTAAAATAATTGATCTCTACATAGCCGTTGTATTTAGAGTTCCATTCCTGTTCAATGCGTACCTGATCTTCACGGATCAATGCTTCAGCAAGGAACCGCACAAAGAAATGATCGCCTTCCATTTTTGCATTTTGTCTCAGGCGTAATTTTTCTTCTTTGTCGTAGTGGCGTGATGGTGTGCCTGCTTCGAGGTAATACTGAATAATATTCCAGTCGGTTGACTTTTTAAAATCATCTTTTGGTAAAGCTCTTAGCCATGTTTTAAAGGCTTCTACAAGTGACACAGTGCCTTCCACGTAATGTCCTTTGTCTTTGGAATAGCTGTTAAACTTCGTTCCATCTGTTAATTCATTCACCGGAATTTCTTTTGCGAAACTCGAATCCGGTTTTATAAATAAACGGTTATGGGCGTTTGGATCTGTCAGCGTAAGTTTAGGCGGCTTAACATTATCAAGCCCTTCCCATTGGCGTTCGTATTGTTGCTTACTGTAGTTTTTAATGATGTATTCCTTTTCAGAAAGTAACTGGCTTTGCCGTTCATAGATATTCTCTGCGAAATACAATACACTTGGAATAAAACTGCCTTTGTAGTAACAAACGATTCCTGCTTTGAGCCAATGATTCAAATGTTTTTCGCTGTCTCCCAATGGCACAACATATTTTGACCAGCCATTCTTTGCATTGAGAATGATCTTTTCATCATTGTAACCTTTGGTCTTACGCTTATACCATATCCAGGCTTTTACTTCATCTTCTGAAATACCTTTGTTGTATTGCTGCATCACTTCATCAAAGCAGAGATATTCTTCCGGGCAGCCATCTTCATACTTATCCCTTTCTCCGCTGAGCTTTTTCAAAGCCTTTTCAGCACGAACTTTTTTGGTTTCGTTGATAACACGCTCGATATTGTTTTTCTTTTCGGGATAATTCATCAGCTGTTGTAATGGTTCTTTGATTTCGGTTTGGAGTGCTTCAGTCTGTTCTTTAGCATCATTAATCATTGGTACATTAATCCCCTGAATAATATTATCTACGCTGCCTTTTACTTTTGTAACAGGCTTGTTGAAACGGTCGGTAGTTTGGTATTGCTCACCTAATATTTTTTCGGGATGTTGCTTAAACCACTCATCACCGGTGAGCAGGTCAAATGTGCTTTTAGCGAAACCTTGTTTTTCAGGTGTTGTGTCCGGTTTCAGTTCCTTCAAATCAGGATAGCTTTCCAATATTTCTTCTGGTACTATTTTCCCTTGCTTTACGGCCCACTCAATAATTTTTTCATGCTCTCTGCGGTCTTTGGCATCCAGTATGTTTGGGCTTCCGGTTTTCTGAATGGCTTTTATTTGCTGGTATTCCAGCGGGGTCATTTCCCATGCGTATTTCGCATCGGTAATATCATTATCACCTATGTAGGATTTCTCCTCCATATCTTCCGATCCACTACTGGCAATCTTCACTACCGATACATTCGGAAGTTGATTCAGTTCCGATAATGATTTCTTTGAAAGGGATTGATTCAACTTTAAAAGACTGAATACTTTGTCCTTTATTTTTTCGGGGTAATTCAGATCGTTTTCAGAAAAATAATTATTGTTTCCACCTGTGTAATCTTTCATGTGATTGATACTGCGGTACAGAATACCGGATTGCATTCCGTCCTTGTCCATAGAAATATAAATTCCGGCATCAGGTGTGAACATTCCCATCAGGCGGAGATCACCACTTACTGCCGGACCACCCGGATTAAAATCAACTTCATATTCTGTTAAACCAAGATATTCTGCGAGTTCTCTAAACGCTTTTTTTCCAAGCTTTTTAAAATCTTGTTTAGCGGCTCCATTTGCAACTTCACTATCTCCGTTATCTCCCATATAGCCGTCAATATGACTGTGCCTTGAAAGAAACGAAGCGAATTTTTTAAGATGATCTGTACTTGTTTTCATGTTGTTTAAGTTTTGTTTCCACTCCTTCAACCTTCTGTTGGCTTCCTGGCCGATCTTGCGGAACATTTTATAACCTTGCGCCATGTTACAGGATGTGCGATAATTCCTGTTCAATAAGTGCAATGGCAGAACCGATGCCCATGCCGTCTTCTGCTATGTAGCGGATAATCATTTCTTCGAGTTTGATTTTTCCCTTGTCAGTGCTTTGCATCTCGCATACCTTTGGCCACAGGATGCGGCTGCATTCCTTCAGCTCATCATTAATGAGGGTTCTCAATTCATCAATCTGCTTGTTGTCATTTGCCATTGCTTGCATTTTAATTGGGTTCATTTCAGTTTTTTTGTTGTAAAGGATGCCGTTCCCCATCAGGTAATTTGAAATCATATCTGCTTCGTGTTTTTATCATTTGTTTTTTCTTAGTACAAGTACATCTGTACCTATGTCGGTGGTATCAAAAATTCTTGATGGTAATCGGTATAGATCAACCAGGTCAGCTTTAGCTGCAATCTTTTCTTTTGCCTTGTTAAACTTTGCCTGGTTGGTAACAAAGCTGCTTGGGATCAGGTAAATCAGCAGTCCTCCTTTTTTCAATAGATCAAGCCCCCGTAATATGAAATACTGATCGTATTCGGTTGCGCCTGTGTATTGCTTTTCACCCATACCGGCATACCGGCCTGTGAACTCTCCGTAAGGTGGGTTGCCAATAGCAAGGCTGTGTCCGGGATTTTGAAATTTGTCCTTCAGGTGAACATTACCAGCAAAGAATAAAGTCTCAAAGGCCTTTTCGTAAATGTGTGCATGAGGGTAAAGTATCTGAGCTATCCGTGCGGAATAATGATTGGTTTCGTATCCAAAAATGGTTGCATCCTTTGGAGCGTATTTTAAAAAATTACCTGTGCCTACGGATGGTTCCAGGATAGAGCCTCCATCATATCCGAAGTGTTTAGCCATGTCCCACATTTTCTGTACTACTATTTCGGGAGTATAGTATTCGTACAACACACCACGTCCGGCAGCGCCTTCTTTGATTAAGCCACCGGAACCTGTAAATTGTCGGATGTAGTTTTTTTCTTCTTCATTGAAAGGGCTTTCTTCTTTGTCTTTTTTATCAATGAAGTTTTCAATTTCCTTATTGAGATCGTACTGGCTTTGTTTTTTCACTTTTGATGTTGTTGGCTTTTCAATGTTTTGAGGAAGATCAACCAGTTTATGTTCACTGCTAAAAAGCAAATCAACCAACAATGTCATAACCGGGTTATTCGCCTTATCATCATTATCTATTATCATATCATCCACGTAACTGGCAATTAGCGTGGCTTTCCGTTTGTCTCCGGTTTTTCCAATTGTTACAAGACTTCTCTCGTAGGTAGCAAGTGGTCTTCTCTCCTTGAATTTCAGGGAAAGCTCCTTTACAATTTGCTGCAATGTGTCAATGGGTAGCTTTTCCAGCTTTGAACTGATAGCTTCACGCAAGCGTGCCTGATCAAATTCCATCCCGTTGATAATGGCTTTATTAACTGGATGCTTATTGTCTTCTTTTGTCCAGTAAGTATTTTCCAAGCCTTTGATGATCGTAACTTTATCCTTTTTAGCAGTTGCAGACTTATTTTCAAGAGTGATATTATTTTCTTCAGCAAACTCTTTCAACGCATCGAGCGCCATATTTAGCTGTTTCTTTTTCTTTTCTTCATTGCCCAAGATGCTATCCTTGGCAGTTTCCAAAACTTCCAGTCTTAGTTCAAGAAATTTCAGCCCATACTTCAATGCTTCTTCTCTTGTGGAGTAGGATTGTCCTTCCACACTTGCCGGAAACGCCAACCCTTCGTGATCTCCAAATTTTTTAGCAGCATGAAGTCCAACCACATAATTTCCATTGGAAGTTTTTACAATAGAAACACTTGCCTCGAACTGCGCTCCTTTAGGCATCGGTATTTCTATTTCCTCAAAATTCTTACTGGCTGTTTTAGCGGTGTAAACCCCGTTTTCATTGGCCAGCGGATCCGTTACGATAACTTCTTCTTTTTCTGTTCCGGCTTTAGGTGGATTGTCTAAATAATGCTGCAATACTTCTTTGCTTTCTTCCAGGTTCGTTATGGTGTGTTCTACATCCTTTACCTGCTGTTTGTATTCCAGCTTAGGTTTTCCGGTTTTAGGATTGAGATAGGTTTTCATTTCCCTTTTCTCTTTCTCAATTCTGTCTTTAATGATCTTCAATCCTTTTTTTATGTCTGCCACCGGGCGGGAGTGTTCAGCAATGGCCCACCATTCATCACCTTCTTTGTTGTTGTCGAACAACATCTCCTTTAAAGGCTCTACACTTTCATAACCGAGATACAGATTTACGTATGGGTAAATATCATCGGTAGGAAAACCAAGGGCTTTGAAAATGTTTCGTCCACGCTTTTCCCATTCGTTAAGCAGGCTTATTCTGTCCACATCAATGCCATGTTCGCTTGGATGCCCGAACTGTATTAGCTCAAACATTTCGGTTGGAGAGGCTTTGCCAAGAGTTTCATTGGTGATCTTCAGAAGGTGAGGGAAGTTGTTTTTCAACACTTCCTTCATATCGTATATCTGAAAAATCTGCGAATAGAAAGGTTCTTTCGTACTGGCTGGCACAAGCACGTTAGGAACAAAAGTATCTCCATGCTTTAAGTCTTCAGTAATAGCCTTTGAGTTTAGTGTGGGAACTGATTTCATGTCTGTACTTTTTTCTTCTTTGTTGAAGTATTCATCAATCAGCTCATTCACCACCTCATTTACCGGTTGCGAGTGGTAACTTTCAATGGCTCGATTATCAAGGACGTTGGTAACAACATAGTCCCTGAACCCGCTGATGTCTTCTTCGATTGTATTCGCATGGCCTTTTTCTTTTGCGAGAATAATGGCAAAAAGATCATCTTGAAAAATCAGGCTTTCATCCTGTATGAGTTTTTCGGCAAAATTCATTTCAGCTTCCAACTGCTCGATTTCATCTTTAAGGGCGTTTCGTTTAACGTGGGTTACTTTTCCTTGCAGATCCTTCAAATCCTTACGCAACTTTTTGATTTTTTCTTTGCGAGGATTTTCGATGTGATCCCTGAAATACTCCATTGCATCCACATAACGGAATGCAAGATCAATCACCGGAAGTTTTTTGTCGAACGCTTCCTGTGCGCTGAATGATCTTTTAAATCCCTGCGCTAAAAATTGCTCAATAATTTTTGCTTCTTCTTCCGGGGTGTGCAGGCGTTCAAAACCATAATTTACTATTGAAGCAACTTCGGACAAATGAATTTGATGTCCTAAAGGCAAAATGTCGTCTAACCATTCTGTTAAACCTCTTGTCATTTCTTCGCTTATGTCTCCATCACGATCATCAATTTCATCTTCCGTTTCATTACGGTCATATTTATCCACATAATAAAAACTCAGCCATTCAGCGGTAACGCGAGCTTGCTTTTTTTTTGGTTCAAATACAATGTCTGATTCTAATTGGTTTTCGTCATCAACAAACTCATTCAGCCAAACGGAATAGGATGCGTCATCCCTTAAGGAAACCACGTAGGTTATTATTCTTTTTTTATCGCCCTTCTGAATGGTAAGTTTCCCTTCATACTTTTCTTTATTGAGAGTTGTAAGTAAATCAGGAATAAGTTGGCCCAACTTTTTGTAGGCTTCTCGGAAATAATTTACTTCTGATTCATCGGATTCGCTTTTTTCTTTGCTTAAATCAATCTTATGTCCTTGATGTAAAATATTAGTGAGCCACTGATTCAGGAATTGATTTAAATCCTTTTTTAATTTTGGATAAACATATTCCTTACCATCTCCTTTGTCCGGGTAAACTTCCTGGTATTTGAACTGATCCTGAAAGGTCATTGCTTCCGCAGCTTCCAATTCAGGAAGGATGCGTATCTGCATATCGGGATCTGCGACCATATCTCCGTTCTGTTCAAAGTAGTGAGATAGCGCAATGATGTAATTCCCTTTTTTATCCTGCCCGATGTAATCATAGTTCAGGTTCATCAAACCGCCTTTAGGATCTTTCTCCGATTTACCGTGATGCTTCCCGTCCTGGATGTGTTTGAGTAAATCAGGAATAACCTGCATCAGCTTTTTGTAAATGGAACTGTAAGGCTGCATGAGTGCCTTGCCGGTAGAACGTTTATTAAAACGCTTGAATGACTTTAAAATCCGATTATGACTTTCCCAAATGCTCTCGATATTTTTTTCAGTAAGCTCAGGGTAGTTGTCTTTAAACCATTTTTCAAAGTCTTCTTTTGTTATACTGTCGGGCTTGTTGGATAGATCTTCCTGTTGAGTTGCCCATTTATAGAATTTGTCCAGCGCCAAGCGTTCTGTTTCACGTTGCGTATCAGCAGGTGTATCATTATTGGAAGAAGTGATTGCATTTGTTTCCTCTAATTGATAATGTTCCAAAATTCTACGAGCTTTCTCAATGGCTTTCCTGGAATAGATTTCATTGGGCTGTGTTTTAGACAGATTGGTGAAATAGGTATTAACATGACCGGACAAAATATTTTCCTTGCGGGTATAAAAATCAGCCGGTTCTAAATCAACGGAACCTTCAATGGTTTCGTCATCGTTCCAAATGATTTTGTAATACACATCGGAAAACTTACCGATCAATCCTTTCACAAACAGATCCGCACCGCTCCATGCACTGTAAGCCTTTCCTTCTTTATAAAGAGGCCGAAGGTTATCATCCTTCGTAGTGAGTAGAATCTCCCTCAAAGGGGTTTTTCCTTCCGCTTTATCAGAAATTCGTTCTTCCTGAATAACAGTTTCGGTTTTTACCAAACCCTTGATAGAACTTTTTTTGTAATGCGGTACGTTCTGGCCTTCAGGAAAAATAATTTTTCCTTCATCAAACAAAATTCTTGCTTCTTTCACATGCAGACGTGGTTTGGCTGCAAGCGCAAGAAACTGATCTCCGAATTCCTTTCGCGCGAAACTGTTAGCAATAACTTCTGCTTTTGGTTTGGACGGTTCAAAAACAACGTAGTTCTTGACCTGTCCATCTCTAAGCGTTATCATCACATAACTGAATTCCTTTTTCTCGATGTTAGTTTTAACCGCATCGAACGTAGGAGACAGAATTAGATCAGGTCCTTCCTGTGATGTGGAGATAATGGCTTCTACCTGCTTTGCAAATTCAATTGCCTGGCTGGTGTTTTCGCCATACCACATAACCTGTGATTTACTATGCCTAAATCCCATTGCCCTCAACTTGGGCTGGAGTTCGGGAGATGGCTCGGCATTAAATCGCAGCTCTATCCCTCCTTGTTTGGAATTAGCGGAAATAGTAAGCTCATCCGCCCATTTGTGGACAGACGATTTTTTCACAGAGTTGGGTTTGTCCTGCTTCTTGCTCATCGGAAACGAATGTTCTTATAGGGCATTTAAAAAAATGCTTCTATAAGGGCTTTTGTTTTTAGCTCTTAATAAATGTTTGTTTTCACCGGCTCTTAAGGACTTGAAAAAAAATTCCTCTTTAAAGGCTTTTAAATTCCGCTCTTATAGGGCTTCATTTTTACCGGCTCTTAAGGCACGAAAAAAAAATCTCTTTAAAGACTTTTTATTTGCGGCTTTTATAGGGCTTTATTTTTTGCTCTTATAGGAGCTTTAAAACTTTTCTTGTATAGGACATTCAAAACTTTTGTCCTAAAGGATTTTAAAACTTTTATAAGAACTTCAGGCGATAAAAATATTAGTAGTAGAGGAGGTATTCAAGGTGCTAATTGGTGAGTAGCTACAACTTTTACAAAAGTGAGAAAGGAGGAAATGGTTAATCCTCTGCAATATCAATACATTGCAGAGTGTAATTATTTTAAAGAACTATAATGAAAAGCCACCAATTTTTTTAGTGAGAATGGTTTTGTTTTTGGCAACCAAGGTTAACAACAAATAACATCATTTGGTAACTAAGCCTTATTGACGAAAATATATCGCTACTTTTATTTATCAGTTGTTCTATTAAAATCAATGGCAGTAATACGATAAAGATCACCATCATTATTAGTTTTAGAATTGTTTTCTTTTTCATCTTTTGGATTTTTAGTTAAGTATAAGCGCAATTGATTAGTATTTTAATTTTCGTAATTTCTGCTCTCTTTTCAGCTTCCTGTAAATTTCATCACGTAAATCGTTTAGGGGTTCGACACGATCTTCGGATAAAAAATCAATACTCATTACTTTTTCCGACCAGTTTAAAAATTCCTCAAACAGCTTTTCTTCTTCATCGCTGCTGCCGAATCCCATCAAACGAAATATAGTTTCACTTATATACAAGTCGAAGTTGAGTGTATCGAGGCCAGCCTTTAAAAGCCCCTGCACAAGGCGGTAACTTACCAGGTGATCCCGGAGCAGGGACATTATTAAATCCTCAGTTGGAATGGTGATTGCTTTCATAGCGAAATTATTTTTGTATTTATAGTAATTTATTTTGTTTAAAACGAAATTCGCTATAAATATAAAATATTTTATTAATACCATAAATAATTTTGTTTGTTTCAAAATAAATTACGGTTGTAACGCCATTATCGATGGATAAGGTTTATGTTATATTTGTGCTATTCCATTAAAAAAACAGGATTAATCGGCATGAAAAAGGCTAAAAAAGCACTTAACAGGATAAAAATAGTATTGGCTCAAAAGGAAAAGAGTAATAAATGGCTGGCTGAAAAATTGAAAGTGAACGGCCCTACCGTTTCTCAATGGTGTACAAATAAAGCGCAACCGTCTTTAGAGACTTTTTATCAGATCGCTGAAGTGCTTGATGTCGAAGTTCGGAAATTAATCCAGCCTACTAAGGAAATAGACACTTAGTTGTAGAATAGCTCTTTTTTTAAGCCTTCGATTATTTTTTTTGTAACCGCTTTTGTGCCGGAGATGTCTGCTGAGATCTTATCTAAAACACGGCCAACCCAAATGTTATTTTTTGCAAGCTCTACCATTTTTTTGTGACCCTCTACTGCTTCTTGCCAGGTACAGTATCTATTCATTGATTCCGTTTCATCGCCATTAAAAATCATGCTTTCAAATAAAACGGGTTTGCTCTTTGGCGAATGGCTATGGTCAAGAACAAGAAAAACGGTCGATATGGTTAATGCAACACCGTAATCTTCAATAAAAATTTTGTCCAGTGCAACCCGCCTGGCATCAGTATCAGATAATAGGCGATTCGCCTGTGCTGCATCTTTTGCAGGAACAGAATTTTTGTCTTTATCGAGTATGTACCACAACGGTCGCACTGTACAAAAATAATTAATCTAAATGAATATGCTTTTTAGGCGCTGAATAGCTTTGGGCGTGTAGCTGAAGTTTTCCCAGGCTATTTTGTGTGCGTAATTACCAATGTCTTTTCTGAGCTGAGCATTTGTTATCAGTTGCTCACACTTGCTTATCCATTCTTCATCATTAGAAGCTATAAGCCCATTTTCCCCATCCTTAATAATTTTTGTGTAAGGCAAAATAGCGGCAACAACTACCGGGATCATATTAGCAGAGAAATCAAGGAGCCTGTTGAGCGCTTTTCCTGATCCGTTGAAACTATTGTTGACGAAAGGAAGTAAGCCAATATCAAACGCAAGGCTGTTTAAACGGTTATGATAGTCCTGGAAAGGAACCGGTTTCTCATAAGTAATTTTCAGATCCTTCAGTACATCGTGTTGCTCTGCAACTTTTTTTGACCAGCCAAAAAGAATGATCTCAATTTTATCTTTGTGTTTTTCCAAAAGTGCTGCAAGTGGTTTTTCTATTGTTCTGAGATCATTAACCTGGCTTGCATCTAATATTAATCCTATCCGTATTTTCTCTGTTGAATTACGTTCTATTTGTGCGATTTCTTCAAACGTGTAATTGGAAAGAAGATTAGGATAACGCTCGAAGTAAATCAGAAATTCTTCATCATGCTGTTGCACCAGGTCGTTATAGTAATTCAATATCTGCGTATTGGGAGCGCAAAGGAGATCTACCTTTGCCAGGTTCATTATCAACGTGTCTTTTAGCTCCGGCTTCAGCTTTTTAAAGTCCGGGTGATAGTCGGGAAGCTCATGGTAATTTACTTCCATATCCATCACAAACTCGATATCGTCATTAATTTCTCTCATGCTTTTAATGATATAGGAAGCATCTGTGAACATGACAGGGATCACGACATAATCTGCCCACTCTACCAAGCGGAAATCAATAGGTGTGTCGTAATCGTCAAAGAGTTTATTAAAATCCCACTTATGAATGTGACCAATGATGGCTGAATGTGTATCGGTTCTGTTAAGCTCCAACGCAGGTAAGATCATTCGGTAATAACCCGTTTCATTCATGAAAGGTGAAAGAAACAGCACATGGATTTTATTATCGTCCATTTCAAATTGGGGGTACTTTTCTTTGAAATTCTTTACCGTATTTAAACGGATGTTGAGTTCTTTTACTGTTTTCATAATGTTAAATTTTAATTCCTTGTTCGTATCGCTCCAGCTCTAAGCCGGTTTCATTGTCATAAATAATAGCTGTGTTCGACAACGGTCCCCATTTTTGAATTAGAGAACGAAGTCGGGTTAGTCCCAGCTCCCTATCCTTGTACCGAGAATATTTGTGTCTCCAGTCCAGGGAGTGAAATGTTCGTGCGTTTCCGTCAGCGAAGTACGCTACACATTTTGTGAGCGAATCTTGTTTTAATGTCCATGCCATGATTAAAAGTTTTATATTTGTGGTTAGTATTAAGTTGTTCTTTCAGTTTAAACAATTATAAATCAACGCCTTAACGGGATGTTAGGCGCATTTTTTACTAAATAAAATTTTTTCGATTTTTAGGAGGAATGGTTCGACTTCGTTCCCGTTAGGGGTACTTTAGCGGAAAAGCTGTCAGAAATGGCAGCTTTTTCTTTTTCACCCCATCCAAAACCCTTATTATTTCTGGTCAAAACATCCAATACCTCATTCACCTCAGCGGTTCGACAACCATTATTTCCAAAAACCAGCTTTTTGGGGAATAATGAACCAGCCAATATTCTTTTCCCTTCATAATCGCTTTCCAAAAACAATTTATCAAGATTCGCTAAAAGCTCTAAACCATCTCTAACATATCCTTTAATTGAATCTGATTTACAACTAAGCACCTCAATTTCATTATTCAATTTCATAAGGTCGGTGTTAAGACGGTTCACCATGCTACTGAAATGCTCTGAACTTATCTTTTTACTTAGCAACATATCCTCAGCCTCAACAATACTCTCTTTTATCGTTTTTTGCTTATTTAAAGCACTTTCAAGTTTCTTTGATTGATTACTGGTAGTTGTTATAATCTGGATGAACGATTAATTCAACACAAAAACAAGGTATTTACGGGGTTTACTTCAAATCACAGTGATTGGGAATTATATTACTCTGTTAATGATTTGGAATATAAACAAGCAAGAAGTATAGAAGCTCACATCAAAAAAATGAAGAGCAGAAAATACCTACAAAACCTCATTCTATTTCCTGATATTACGAATAAATTAATTCTAAAATACAAAGCATAAATGCAGGTTCGTCCCGATAGCTATCGGGACAAGGGGGCTTCCACCTCTGAAAGTTAATTTAACCCTCATTTTCGTAAGAAAATGGGGGTTTTGTTTTTTTATTAACTTTATACATGCGACCAATAAAAACTGGCAAACGCAACCCAATCAAAAAATGACAAGTGCATTAAAAGAAAATATCAAAAAAGTTCTTCAACACCAGGTGGATGAAAAGCAATTTAGTTCATTTATGGCACTTATGGAAGAGAAAAACTTTGAAAAGAAAGCTTTGCTGTGCGAGGAAGGCGTTGTTTGTAAATATATCTATTTCATTGATAAAGGGTCGTGTTACTCTTACCTCACTGAGCCCGATGGAGAAAAACAAGTTGTACAGTTTGCTATTGAAGGCAACTGGATATCTGACCTGTTCAGCTTTTTTTCAGAAAAAAAAGCGATTTATTGTGTTGAGGCACTTGAGCCGGTAAATGTGCTCGCATTAAACAAAAAAAACTTTCAGATTGCCTGTGATACCATTCCATGGGTTGACCGTTTTTTCAGGGTTTTAATTCAAAATGCTTATGTTGCACTTCAATACCGCATTGCAAAAACCAACAGTGAAGAAGCGGATGCAAGATATAAGGAATTTTCGAAACTTCATCCGCAGTTTATACAGCGCATACCCCAGTATTTAATTGCATCGTATTTAGGCATTAAACCTCAGTCGTTAAGCCGCATCCGTAAGGAAAGCATACATAAGGCCTGAGACCTCCTGCTTTTTTATCCGGATATTGAGCAATACCCTTTTCGCTAACATCAACCTTTTTAGTAATTGCTTTATCAATAATCAGCGGCCCAATGTATGAGGCACATTGTTTTTTTAAGCATCATTTCTTAACATATGTGAACGAAATCCGGACATGATTAACCGAACTTTGTACAAAGGATTACAATTAAACACGAATAAAAACAAGCCATAAAATTCAAAAAAAATAGTGAATATGGGATTCAACCAAAGTTATTGCAAGAACATATAACTCAAACAAAATGAATCGAAAACAATTTTTAAAAACAATGGCATTATTGCCAATATCAGCAGCAGCTATGAAACTTAACGCATTAGATACTATGGCGAAATCTTTCGTCAATACAGAAAAAATGCCTGTCTTGTTTTTAGGACACGGCAGTCCGATGAATGCAATTGAAGAAAATGAATTTGTGACCGGATTCAGAAATATCGGAAAGGATGTACCAAAACCGAAAGCGATACTCGTAATCTCTGCCCATTGGGAAACAAAAGGTACCTTTGTAACAGCGATGGAAAACCCGAAAACAATTCACGACTTCGGAGGCTTTCCAAAAGCGCTCTTTGACGTGCAGTATCCGGCTCCCGGAAGTCCCTGGCTTGCCAATGAAACAAAAGGGCTAATTAAAAAAACAAATGTAGGTCTGGATGAGCAATGGGGCCTGGACCATGGTGCATGGTCCGTAGTAAAACATTTGTATCCGAATGCAGATGTTCCTGTTATACAGATGAGCATTGATTATACGCAAAACGCTCAATACCATTATGACCTTGCCAAAGAACTTGCTGCATTGAGAGACAAAGGCGTTTTGATTATAGGCAGCGGAAATATGGTTCATAACCTGGGAGTGTTGGCCTGGGACAAACTGAATACCGACAATTTCGGTTACGACTGGGCAATAGAAGCAAGTACGAAAATGAAACAGTTTATTTTATCCGGAGATCATAAGCCACTGATCAATTTTCAATCGCAGGGAAAAGCATTTGATATGGCCATTCCGAGCCCGGAGCACTATTTGCCAATGATATATACTCTGGCTTTAAAAGATGAAAAAGAGAAAATAACCCTGTTTAATGATAAGGCCGTTGCAGGCTCGCTTACAATGACCTCAATAAAAATAGATAAAGCATAAAAAAATGGAATTTGGTTTATATACATTCGCTGACCTGCGCCTTGATGAAGTTTCGGGCAAACCTTTAAATACTCATCAACGGCTGGCAGATTTACTTGAAGAGATCAAACTTGCTGATGAGCTGGGGCTTGATGTATTTGGCGTAGGGGAGCATCATAGACCAGACTATGCTGTTTCTGCCCCAACAACCGTTCTCGCGGCAGCTGCCGTGCTAACGAAGAAAATTAAATTAAGTAGTGCCGTTACGGTATTAAGCTCCGAAGATCCCGTGAGAGTATTTCAGCAGTTTGCCACCATAGATCAGCTCTCGGCAGGAAGGGCGGAAATAATGGTGGGACGGGGCTCTTTTATTGAGTCATTTCCACTATTCGGTTATGACCTGAAGGATTATGATGCTTTGTTCGAAGAAAAACTGAATATGCTCTTAAAGATAAACAGCTCTGAGTCCGTTTCCTGGAAAGGGAACTTTACCCAAACAATAACAGAAGCCAGAATTTTCCCACGTCCGTTCGGTGAGCATCTTGCCATATGGCAGGCAGTAGGTGGAACACCAGACTCCGCAATACGTGCTGGCAAACTAGGACTGCCACTTGCATTGGCCATCATTGGAGGAATGCCGGAGCAGTTTGTTCCATTCATTAATCTTTACAAAGATACATGGAGGAAATATCAGTCAGGTGAAAAGCAATTGCAGCTCGGCATCAACTCGCACGTTTACATAGCCGATGATTCTCAGATAGCTGCGGACGAATTTTTTCCATCATATTCAGCTGTTATGAGCCGGATTGGCAAAGAACGCGGATGGCAGCCAATGAGCAGGATGCAATTTGATTATATGCGATCGCCCAAAGGTGCACTACTGGTGGGAAGCCCACAGCAGGTAACTGACAAAATCCTGTACGAACATGAATTATTTGGGAATACACGATTTCTTGCACAGATGAGTTTGGGCGACATGCCGCATAAGAAAATAATGAAGTCGATGGAGTTGTATGGTACCCAGGTTGTACCCGCTGTAAAAAAGGCACTTAAGCTAAAAGACGCATGAAACAGATACTAACATTGCTACTACTTTTTTGTATGAACATGAAAACTGATACAGCAGCGGCAGGTGCTTTGGAGTACCTGGTAAGGCAGCCCAAAGTTAAAACAACTAAACCACCGGTTATAATTTTACTGCACGGGGTTGGAAGCAATGAAAAGGATCTGTTTTCATTCGCAAATCAATTACCGGATAGTTATCTTGTTATTTCAGCACGTGCTCCCTTTACACTGGGGCCGGAAAGCTTTGCCTGGTACCATGTTGGCTTCTCTGCGAGCAAACCCATTATTAACAAAGAAGAGGAAGAAAAAAGCAGGAATACGATTATTCAATTCATTACTGACCTAAAAAAAGACTTTGTATTTGATGAAGGACAGGTTTTTCTAGCGGGTTTTAGCCAGGGCGCAATAATGGCATATAGCGTAGGCTTAACACGCCCCGATCTGGTACGCGGGGTTATTGCAATGAGCGGAAGACTTCTGGATGAAGTAAAACCATCCATTGCATCTCAGGAAAAAGTATGTAAATTGAAAGTATTTATTTCTCACGGAACCAACGATCCCGTTTTAGGAATCCAGTATGCCCGCGAAAGTTTGGCTTTTCTTCAAACATTAAAGATAAATGCCACTTATAAAGAATACCCGGAAGGGCACACTATAAGCAGCACCATGCTAAGCAACATGGTGCAATGGTTACAGGAAATCTGATACGGGCCTAACAATCTCTTTCAATGCTTTTTGCAAGTTAATATGCTCGTGGCTAGCCATGTTTAGGTGTTTCAATCCCAGTTACTTTCCTGTATAACTCAGTCGCAAACGGATCAGTCATCCCACTCACAAAATCCAGTACAGAAAGTACCCGCTCGTAGGCTGAAGCTTTACCATCAGGAATAAACTGTTGCGGAATCAGCAACAATACCTTTTCGTCTTTTTTCGAAGGCTTTGCTTTGAGAATAGGAGGAACGAACAAGGATAAAAGTTCCGACATTACATTGTACCCTGCGATTTCAATCTCCACAACAGTGCGGTGATTGTAGATTCTTGTTACAGAAGTCCGTGCAATTTTTTTCAGAGCTGGAGAGCTGCTTTCAAGCTCATCTACCAATGAATTGTTATACGTTCCGGAAAGAATGGAAGATGCATTTTTGTGAAAAATATCTGCAGCCTCAAGCGTTAAATTATTAATGCATTTTGCCCTTAAATACGATATCCTTTCATTTTGATCTTCTATAGAGTTCAATGTTTTATGTAAGCGATCCATTTTCTCGTCCGGTCTGCCAATATTTTCAATCAATGCAATGAAATCAGTTTCAATTTCTGATGATGAGAGTATGTTCAAACGGTGCGCATCTTCATAATCAATAACGCGGTAACAAATATCATCAGCGGCTTCAGTAAGGTAAACAAAGGGATGGCGCTTATACACAAGAGGTGCAGTACTCTCTTCGATCATATTTAATTCTTTGCAAATGTCCAATGCCGTTTCTTTTTCCGCCTGAAAGAAACCATATTTACTCCGGTGCTTGGCACCTTTAACAGAAGCTCCCGATTCACAAGGATATTTTAGTAAAGCTGCAAGTGTTGTATAGGTCAGCCTTAGGCCACCTGTAGATTTTCCTTTGAACTTAGTTGTCAGGATTCTAAATGCATTGGCATTGCCTTCAAAATTTGTCAAATCATTCCATTCGCCTTGTGAAAAATAGTCCTGCAGTTTTTTACCTTCGATTGTTTCTTCTGCATTTTCAATAAAATAATTGGATATCGCTTTTTCACCGGAATGCCCGAATGCCGGATTTCCAATATCATGAGCAAGACAGGCGGATGCAATTACAGCAGAAAGTTCATAATTATAAAAATCTCCTATATCACCATCCATGCCCGCAGCAATTTTCCGACCGGCAATAGTTCCAATAGAACGTCCAACACTGGCTACTTCCAGGGAATGTGTTAACCGGTTATGTACAAATGTAGAACCCGGTAAAGGAAATACCTGCGTTTTGTTCTGCAGTCTCCTGAAGCCGGAGGAAAATATAAGGCGGTCAAAATCCCGTTGGTATTCTGTCCTGACTCCGGCACTTGTTTTTGCTACGCCCGTACGAGAAGTAGAAACGATATTACTCCATTCCATAAAATTGTTTTTTATAAAAATATGCATTTTCTACTTATAATTTAAATTTGAGAATAGCAATTGTACTTACAAATTATTTAGCTATTTTTCCTTATAAATCATTCTCTATGACAAAAAGAATTATTCCTTTGGCAATTTTTATTGCAGTACTGATAGCATCCTGCATTTCCGATAAGCCCTTTAAAAAAGCCAGTTACGGAGAAAAGACCCTCGAACTAATTGATATAGTTGAAAAAAACCCGAACATTAAATCCCTTCTGATTATCTCCATCGCCCAGGCAAAAAAAATAAATCCCGATAAGCTTTCTAATCCTGCTCAAACATTGGAAGAATACTATGACTTCATAGCTTATGCTGAAAAAGCAATGCCCTGGGGACTGCTTCCTGATATGAAATATTCAGAGCTATATACTAAACTGGATCAGGGTTTGTGTTATTATTACTTTATCAATGACCAACCTCTTAAAGCGCTTGAAGACAAAGGATTTTATAACAATTCATTACAGTATGTAAAACCCTACAGCACATGGCTGACAAGCTTTAATCAAGGTTGGGGCAGCTTTTTAGCCACAACTGCCTCATGGAACGAGGAATATTATCAAATGGCTTTAGCGGATAACAGGTTTGGATTAAAAAATGATTGGTATGAAGATCCCTCCAACTGGAAAACGTTCAATCAGTTTTTTTCCAGACATCTTAAATCAAAAGACAAACGCCCCATAGCAGAACCTGCCGACAATTCCGTTGTTACATCACCCGCAGATGCCCAGCCACAGGGCGTCTGGGAAATTGATAAAAATTCAAACATTGTCCAAAAGCAGGGCGTGCCTATCAAATCAGGAACGCTTAATTCAATTGAAAAACTAATTGGTGAAGACAGCGCGTATGAAAAACAATTTGCAAATGGTTCCTTCACGCATACGTACCTGGATGTAAACGATTATCACAGGTATCATTTCCCAATTAGCGGAACAGTAAAAGAAGTGCGAATAATTCCGGGACAAAATGCTGCAGGCTGTATTTTAACATGGGATTCCATAAATAAACGGTATGCTTATGATGCTTCTGTTCCGGGCTGGCAATCGGTTGAAGCACGCGGCTGCATTATTGTTGAAAACGAAGAGTTTGGACTGGTTGCCTTACTTCCGATAGGAATGTCGCAGGTGTGTTCCGTAAACTTTGAAAAAAATATTCAACCCGGCACCAAAGTTAAGAAAGGCGACATGTTAGGTTATTTTCTGTTCGGAGGTTCTGATTTTATGATGATATTCCAGGATAAAGCAGGTTTTGAAATTAAATCACCAGCAGATAAAACGGACAAACCTCATTATAAAAAGTTACTGATGGGTGAAACGTATGGAAAACTCGTTGGAAAATAGTTGCGTCAGACAACTTCCTAGTTTCAGGTTTAACAGCTAGCACCCTCCTCCCTTGCCAAACGGAATTCTGAATTCCTGCTTTACCTTTATCCCACTTGTATTTTGTGCCGGTTTCCACGGTGGCATTTGTTTTACCGCCTCCGTTATAAGCTTATCAATATTGGCATTCCCCGAAGGCCTTGCCATTGCCACATTTATTATCAGCCCTTGCTCATTTACAGTAAATTTAACAACAGATTGCTGAAGTTGCTGATAGGACTTTTTACTGCTAATCATATTCATCACATTATCATTTAAATATTTTGAAAGCCTTTCTACTCCACCCGGAAACTCAGCCTCCTTTTCTGGTACAACCGTAACAGCTAGCTGCCCCATTATAGTGTCACTTATCTGGGACTTATGATCCACCCCTCGTTTTTTATACGTAAATTTTACAGATATTACAATGTCCATACCGGTCACAACAGAGCTAAGGCTGGCTCTTTGGAGAGCCGTCAGGTTATCATAAATGTTTTTTGTAGATAATAGCTTACTACCACCGGGCAGAGAGACCTCTGCAGACACATACTCAACCAAACGCTCATAATTATATCCCTGAGGATAATAAACGTAGCAACCTTGCTCAGAATCCATTTTCCTACGATGTTCCAGCTCATCGCGCTCTTTAGGCATTAAAAACATCTTTTGCCAGAGTTCGGAAGTAATTTCACTTATTGACTGGATATGATTCAGTTTTTCCCTTTTTACTGTAGGATTATATCCTCCTGTATATTCAAACTTATAAGCCTGTGCGGAACACACAGCTGCATAAATAAAAATGAGCGCGGTAAAAATTATTTTTTTCATAATTTGTAGATTTAATAATTATAAAAATTTCATTATTGAGGTTGTGTAGCTTTTATTGAAAGTACGTATTTGTAAACAGCATCCTTTTGAACATCTGATATTCCAGCTCTGTAAGCCATATCGTCAATAATAGTCTTCCATGCAGCTTCATTATACATGTAAATATTATACACACCATGGCAACCCGTACAAGCCCCCTCATTGTAAACAAAATAACCCTCTTTTAACCTCTGCAGTGTTACATCCGGGAACTTACCCTTCACGGCAACGAGTTCGGCCTCCGCAGGTATAAGTGAGCAACTTACTGGTTTTAATAATAAAGGAGAAGCTGTGGCTTCGGTTGCCGGTGGCTGAGGCGGTGTTGCAACTGCAACAGGTTTACGGCTCTTACAGCCACAAACGATTATCGCAACTACTAATAAACAAATACATGCACTTTTCATATTGTATCTTTAAAGTGATAAAACAAAAGTAAGCACGCGTTCCATTCATTGTTGTTATCGAGAAGTTATCGGGTTGTTAATGACTTGTTAATGCCGATTTTACAAGAGCATAAAATGGTTAATTTTGAAGTAAATGAAATTCAACCGGAACAATATATTGATTATAATTTCATCGCTTGCATTATTGGTAGTACTACTAATCCAGGTAAACTGGCTTTTTAAGACAGCTCAGATAAAAGAAGAGCTGTTCAATGAAAAGGCAAACATGGTACTCGCAAAAACTACGCAGGCAATTTATGCAGATGAGGTAACCTGCAAAAAGCTGGAAATATCGGCCGAAGAGAATGAGCTTCATAAAATAGATTCCCTGCTTCATTATTATATGCAATTCTACAACCTGCATATCAACTACTCTTTTGAAGTGTTACACCCTGAAGCTATACCTGTAAATGCTGGAACCGACTGGGAACAGCTTCTTTCTCCAGTGCAACCGGCATGCAATAGAAAAAGTCTGGAAGAAGTGGTGAGTAAAAAAGGCTGGGAACTAAAACTCCATTTCCCTCAAAAAAAACAATTTATTATGGCCGAAATGAGCACCTTGTTTGTTACTTCAGTGCTGCTTATACTTATAGTACTGATATTGTTCTGGAAAACAACACGGTCCCTATTAAAGGAAAAAGCAATTTCAGAGCATACATCCGATTTTTTAAATAACATGACGCATGAATTTAAAACACCATTAACCAATATTTCACTTGCCGGAAAAATGCTTATAAAAGATGTAAACAATAACCAGGAAAGCAAAACAAAGTATTATTCAGGAATAATACTTGATGAGAATGAAAAATTACGCCTGCAGGTGGAACAGGTACTAAGTATGACTGCTCTTGAAAGAGGCGAAATCCCTTTGAATAAAATCAAATTGGACTTTAACAGTATTATTCATGATTGTATGAAATCATTTGAACTACAACTGGCACACACACACGGAAAGATAGAACTAAGACCGAAAGCTCAAAATACCATTATATATGGTGATAAAACCCAGCTTACAAACGCATTGCGCAATCTGCTTGACAATTCTATTAAATATTCATTAAAAAAACCAGAGCTTCTCATTCAAACCTTTAACCTGGATAACAATATTGCAATAAGTGTTAATGATAAAGGAGTAGGTATAAAAAAAGAACATCAAAAAAAAGTGTTTGATAAATTTTACAGGGTACCGACTGGTGATGTACACAACGTAAAAGGATTCGGACTGGGGCTTGCATACGTAAAAAAAATTATTGAATTGCACCAGGGTACAATAGGTCTGGAAAGCGAAAAGGGAAAAGGAACTACATTCACCATTACATTACCAAATGCATAAGGAGAAGCTCCACATTTTACTTGCAGAGGACGATCTCAACCTTGGAATTCTGCTGGTTGATTACCTGGAAACGGAGGGTTACCATGTAAAATTATACAGAAACGGTGAGTTGGCAGCAAAAGCCTTCCAGGACGCACATTTTGATTTATGCCTGCTGGATGTAATGATGCCTCTGAAGGATGGTTTTTCGGTAGCTAAAGAAATAAGAATAAAGGATAAAGACGTGCCCATTATTTTTATTTCTGCAAAATCATTAAAAGAAGATAAGCTTAAAGGTTACGGTGCAGGAGCAGATGACTACATTACCAAGCCATTTGACGAAGAAGAACTACTCTGGAAAATAAAAGCAGTTACACGCAGAAAGCCCCTTGCAAAAAGCGATAACCAAACAGTAAGTATTTCTTTTGGCAAGTATTTTTTTGTTCATGGTAACCAGTCGCTTACAGTTAATGGTAAAACCAAACGAATCACCGAGAAGGAAAGTGAAATTTTAAAGTACTTATCGGAACACCGCAATAAGGTTATAAAGCGGGAAGACATGTTAAAAGCTCTGTGGGGAGAAAACGACTACTTTTTAGGCCGCAGCCTGGATGTATTTATCACGAAAATTCGTAAATATTTGAAAGAAGATCCTGCACTCACTATTGAGAATGTTTTTGGAGTAGGCTTTATTTTTAATGTGCCTGAAACAGGCAATTAGATGCCCTCACATCCGATTAACAACTCCGGCAAGCCCGGAGTTGTTTTTAGTCCATTACAAACATTTCTATACTGCTTTCTATTTAGCAACTCCCTCCTCAAGAAACATTGTTCTGTTACGCAGGAACATACCAATCCATAAAATAGTTAGAAAAATTGCCGCGACTGGTGGTTCACCTGCTGCAAGCTCAATAGATAAAGCACCGCCCAGGTAACAACATAAAAGAAGAAAACCCATACGGCTTGTTTTAGGATAAGCCATTAATCCTACCAAGACAAGTTCAATAATACCTAAAAAAGTGATGTACTTGCCTAATCCCATTTTTCCCAAACCTTCTACAATCTGCTGCGAGCCGGCAAGTTTCATTATACCGCTCATTACAACCATAAGCGCAGGGGTACCCATTAATACTACCGACATAATTTGTGTTGCTTTTTTTGTCATGATCTTAATTTTTTAAATTTTTACACGACAAAACTAGATCAATTCGATATCCATTTTATACTAGTTTCCTAATGTATACCGATATACAAATGTATACCACCATGAAAAAGAAACAGTTATCTATATTATCTTTGTATAGTATGGAACCTAAAGAACCAATTATACACGATAAAAGAAAATGTCCAACACATCTTTCATCAGGCGAATGTACCAAAGCATTGCTTCCGGTGCAGGATGCGCTGGACATACTTCATGGTAAATGGAAGCTACAAATAATCCTTTCACTTACATTCGGTAAAAAAAGATTCAAACAAATTCTCAGGGAAATACCGGGTCTGACTCCAAAAATGCTTTCAAAAGAACTGAAAGAACTAGAAATAAATGAGCTGGCAGTCCGGAACGTATTTGATACCCTACCCGTAACCGTAGAATATGAACTCACTGCTTACGGAAAAACACTGCAACCCCTTATACATGAACTTCATAAGTGGGGAACAAAACACAGAAAAAAAATCATCGGAAACCAAAAAAATAAATAATTCTCATACATTGGCATATCATTTTTATCCTTTAATGAAACATTTAAATCAAAACTCAATGAAACGTATTTCCGCTTTATACTTTTTCTGCATTCTTACAGCGTTTGCATTTGCGCAACGTCCTGCTGCCGATGAAATAAAAACATCCAAAGGTTCTCTGACAATACAACCTGTGTTACACGCAGCGATGGTGCTTACCTGGGATAAGAAAACAATTTACGTAGATCCTTATGATAACGAAAAAGCATTCGCAGGTCTTGCTGCTCCTGACTATATTTTAATTACAGACATCCATCCTGATCACCTGGACCTTAAAACGTTGAATAAGCTTGAAACCGCTAAAGCCAAACTGATTGTTCCGGTGGCAGTTGCTGAAAAACTACCGGATGAACTGAAAACAAAATCATTAGTGCTTACCAACGGACAATCATTCACAGAGAACGGCATTACATTTACTGCCATTGCAATGTACAATCTCCCTGAAGAAAAAGATGCAATGCACGTTAAGGGCCGCGGCAATGGATATGTATTAAATATGGGAGGAAAAAATATATACATCTCAGGAGATACAGAAGACATTACTGAAATGCGTTTACTTAAAAATATTGACCTAGCTTTTGTTTGCATGAACCTTCCTTATACAATGGATATACATCAGGCCTCGAGTGCGGTACTTGAATTTAAACCTGCCATTGTTTATCCCTATCACTATCGCGGAAAAGATGGAATGAGCGATACGGAAGCATTCAAAAAACTGGTAAATGCCGGTAATAAAGATATTGACGTGAGGTTGAGAAACTGGTATCCTGAATACAAATAGTCAAATACTGCTATACTTTTATTACGTTTCCGTTTGCGATTACGTAATATTCAGAACCACGCTCCTGTTCTAAAATACTTAGTCCGGTGAGTTCACCAAAGGCAGGCAAAATAAACTCTCTACCATTAAAGTAAAAGCAGGGCAATTTAACAGATTGCCTTGCCATACCTACCAACTGAAGTCCTGGATGGAGATGACCGCAAAAATTAATTCCCGTTTGTTGATTCAGTGGATGGTGCGAAAAAATAAAGTGTCCTTCATCAATAACTTCTGTCTTGAACAGATTGGGAATATTATAGTCATGAGCCTGCAATATATCATGGTTTCCTTCCACAAGTACAAACTTCACATTCTGATGTTCCATCAGCAACGATTTAAATATAAGCCATTCCCGATTATAAGTGCTGTGAAATAAATCACCCAGAAATAACACAGAATTGGGCTTCCACCTGTGTACTAAAGAATTCAGTTTTTCAAAATCTTTCTGATAGCTGTTTACCGGCAATGCAATTCCCTGCTTCCTGAAATGCGAAGTTTTACCCAAATGTAAATCACTCAGAATTAGTTGGCGCAAAGCAGGTCTGTATACGGCCTTCTGGGGTAGTAGATAAAAATCTTCCCCTGCTAATTGTATAACAGCATACTGATAGTCTTTCATTTTTGCACCGTATGTAATATTTTGTCAATCCGGGTTTGTATATCCTCATTGCTGAATTTTTCCCTTAACGTATCCACTAAAATAGGAAAAGAAAACGGTGTAGGCTTTTCAGGACGCGTCACTACTATTCTTTGTTTACTTATGCGTTCAAATGCATTTCGCATGCGGTTTATTTCCAATTGAAAATCCAGGATTTCATCATAAGATTGCCTCAGCAATAAATTATCCTTTTCCACATCCTCAAACACCCGGAAAAACAATTTTGTAGAAGCTTGTATATGTCTTGTTTTCTGCTGCTTTCCGGGATACCCTGTAAATACCAGTCCGGCTATTGTTGCAATATCTCTGAACTTACGGCTTGCGAGTTCAATCGCATTCATACTCTTCATTACATCATCGTATAAATATTCGGGTGTAAAAAGGTTATTATCTATGATGCTTTCCACATCAATTTCTTTATCGCTGAGGAGTTCAAAGCCATAATCATTCATTGCAATAGAAAATGTGAAAGGCTGCAGCAACCCGATTCTATAAGCAAGGATAGCCGCCATTCCTTCATGTACAAAACGGCCTTCAAACGGATATACAAACAAATGATACCCATAACGGGTTTTATATTGCTCTATCAGCAGTTCATCTATTTCAGGCACATAAGATACCTGGTCCTGCAAAGCCAGTAATGGTGCCAGCCTCCGTAGCTCTTCATGATGTAAATCATTGCGCTTATAGCTGTCCAGCTCCTGGCGGATACTGCTTGCCAGCTGATACGACAAAGGCAAACGCCCACCCAGCCAGGAAGGCACTGCACCACCTCCCTTTTTGCTGGAACGTACGCGCGCTTCCATATCTTTGACCATTACCAGTTCCAGGTTCTTGCCTCCAAACCAGAATACATCTCCCGGCTTTAGCCTTGAAATGAATGCTTCTTCCACAACACCAAGTCGTTTACCACCCATAAATTTAACCTGCATCATACTATCACTTACAATAGTTCCGATGCTCAACCGGTGCCGCATGGCAATCGTTCGGTTGGTCACTTTATACACGCCATCCACAAAGACCACTTTATGATACTCATCATATACTTTAAGCGCATTGCCGCCATTTACAATAAAATCAAGGCACCAGTCAAACTCTTCACGACTGATACTTCTGAAGCAGTGCGTGCTTTTCACTTCTGCAAACAGTTGATCTGCTGTAAAACCATCTGAAACGGCAAGTGTTACCATGTATTGTATCAGCACATCAAAGGAACGAACGTAGGGAATACGGTTCTCTAAAAAGCCATGTTGTATGGCATAGCGGATAGCGCTGCCTTCAATGATCTCAAGTGAGTTGGTAGGAAGAAAATAAATTTTGCTCAATGCACCCGGATGATGCCCGCTCCTGCCTGCGCGCTGCATAAACCGTGCTATTCCCTTGGGTGAACCTACCTGTATGACAGTATCCACTGTGTGAAAATCAACGCCTAAATCAAGGCTGGAAGTACATATCACCGCTTTCAGACGGCCGGTATGCAGATTGTCCTCCACCCACTTTCTTGTTTGGTCACTCAGCGAGCCATGATGCAAAGCGATAATACCGGCCAGGTGAGGCGCAGCTTCCAGCAATTTCTGATACCATATTTCTGCCTGTGAGCGCACATTCACAAATACCAGGGTAGTATTACTCTTATCAATAATTGGAATAATTTTCGGTAACAGCTTAACTCCAAGATGTCCTACCCATGAATACTTTTCCACTACATCGGGATATATCGTCTCAATAAAAATCTGTTTTTCAATATCCGCTTTAATAGTAACTGCTTCTGCTGTTCGTTCACCCAATAAAATTTCTTTGGCTTCATCCAGGTTACCAATAGTGGCAGAAATGGCCCATATCTTAAGATCGGGGTTAATTGCCTTTAAACGGGATATCGCAAGCTCCACCTGTACACCACGTTTACTTCCCATCAGCTCGTGCCATTCGTCAACAATAATAAATTCAAGGCCTCTGAAAAATTTTTCGTAGTCTTTTGAAGCCAGCAACAGATGGATGCTCTCCGGTGTGGTTATAAGTGCTTGTGGTGATTTTTTCCTTTGCCTGGTACGCTCAGCGGTGGTGGTATCGCCCGTGCGCAACGCTATTTTATAATCCAGGTTTAAATCGGTCGACACCTGTTGAGTTGCCAGTAATATTTCTTTGGATAACGCACGCAGGGGAGTAATCCAAAGACAATGTAAACCAGAATTAAGCTTCTGCTTTTTTACTCCATGCTTTTTGTAATACTGCTCCAGTATCCCAAACCATAAGGCAAACGTTTTACCACTTCCTGTGGGCGAATTCAGCAAGCCGCTTTTTCCTTCAGCAATGGCCTTCCAGGTCTCCTTCTGAAAAGGAAATGGCCTCCATTTCTTTTGTTTGAACCATGTTGCAGCGAGCTTATTACTCATAAATAAATTATCGTTTGAATGAACCGGGCCTTATCATTTCGAGCCTGCCGGGAAACGTGCGTAATGAAAACATCAATTCAACTCACTGAATTCAGCAATTGCAACAAATCCTCCTTCGTATTTATCTCCTCTTTATTCTTGTCTTTCCTCCAGCGCGCAATGCGCGGGAAACGCAGCGCAATGCCGCTCTTATGACGTGGAGAAGCATTGATGCCCTCAAAGGCAATTTCGAATACCAGTTCTGCCTTTACACTTCGTACAGGACCAAATTTTTCAATGGTATTCTTTTTAATCCATGCATCAACTTCCACCAGCTCTTTATCGGTTAAACCGCTGTAGGCTTTGGTAAATGGCACCAATTCTCCTTTATCCCAGATTGCAAATGTATAATCCGTATAAAGATTTGCTCTGCGCCCATGCCCTGCCTGTGCATATATCAGCACAGCATCAACGGTATAAGGGTCCACTTTCCATTTCCACCATTTACCACGTCTGCGGCCGGTTTCATAAATGCTCTCCTTATGCTTCAACATCAACCCTTCACAGCCCAGCGTTTTCGATTCATTGCGTAAAACATCCAGCATTTCCCAACTATAGCAATCCAGAACAGGCGATAATTTAAGAACTGAAGTATCGGCTGAATTTATTACTGTTTCAAGCAGTTTTCTACGTTCGTATAGCGGCATCTGACGGATGTCTTCGCCATTGTGCTCCAGCAAATCATAGCACATCATGCACAAAGGCACATCTGCCAGTGTTTTTTTCGATATGTTTTTTCTCCCGATACGTTTTTGCATTTCATTGAACGACAGGATCCTGTTATCCTTAAATGGCAATATTTCACCATCAAGCACTGTTCCGTTCGGTAATAAACTCTTCAAAATGTCAAATTCAATGAATTTATCTGTCATCAGCTCTTCTCCCCTGCTCCATACGTGCACCTGGTTGTTCCGCACAATAATTTGCCCCCGTATGCCATCGTACTTAAGTTCTATCTGCCAATACTGAATATCGTCCAGTTCGCTGAAAGGAATATCCAGCTGGTATGCCAGATAAAAGGGATAAGGTTTTGACGCATCAAATGAAGCCGTTTCACCCAGCAAGAGCTCCTTCAAATCAAGATTTTGAGAACTTATATCTCCCATCAGCTTATGCGCCACCACTCTTTCATCCACATCATATGTTTTGGAAAGTGCCTTAAAAACCAGCTGTTGGGATACGCCCACACGAAAACTCCCCGTAATCAGTTTATTAAAAACAAACAATTCCTCCCGTGAAAAGTTATTCCAGAAATTGAACAGCCATTGCTTTTTTTCTTCATCCGGTTTCAGCTGAATTGCAATAATCTCATTCATCACCTCAGTCAGGGACTTGTGTGTATTGCTTTCCTGCAAAGGAATAAGCAGGCTGATTGTTTCGGCCAAATCACCAACAACACTGTACGACTCCTCAAACAACCAGTAAGGAACCTGTGCAAGCTCTGTGGCCCATAGCTTGAGATCACTTGTACGTACCGGGCGTTTGGGCCTCCTCCCGGTAAGCAACGCAAACGCCCAGAAAGCATCCGCAGCGTGGGTATGTGTGAAATACGTTACCATTGCACTTACCTTATCATTGGTCTTAGTGCTTTGATCCAGCTGGCTATATAATTCTGTAAACGCTTTCATTGTTGTGGAGCCTCCGGTTCCGGTGATTCATTTTCCACACCTTCTCCTTCAAACAAGGTTTCTACTTCTACTGCATTTATTTTATACCGCTCGCGTAACCAGGCAGCAAATACCGACTTATATCCATGTGTTACATATACATTTTCTGCTCCGGTAGCTTCCACGGCTTCATTCAGTCCCTTCCAGTCTGCATGGTCACTCATTACAAAACCCTTGTCGGCATTACGTCTTCTGCGCGCACCCCGCAGCTGCATCCAGCCGCTGCAAAAAGCCAGCCGGTATGGTTCAAACCGTTTAAGCCAGGGGGAACCTACGGCTGTACCGGTAGCAACAACAACACCCGGATTCAGCTGTTCTTTTTTAAATTCCTGTGTAAACTTTATGTACCTCGAATTATCAAATCCAAGTGCAGCATTTGTATTATAAATAGTGGAATGTAACAGTATGGGCAAGTCTGTTTCCAGTGCATTCAATATACGCTGCGCTTTCCCCAATGCATAACCGATGATAACAGAATTTAATCCCCTTTCGGCATTCTCTTTTACCCAGTCGTTCAGCCGGATTTTTAGTTCATCACTTTCCGGAAAATTGTAAATCGGTAAGCCAAACGTTGATTCCGTCACAAAATGCTGGCATTTCAGAGGTTCAAAAGGAATGGTCAATCCGTCTTTTTTTACTTTATAATCCCCGGATATGACCCAGACTTCTCCCTGGTATTCCAGGCGTACCTGGGCTGAACCAATTACATGTCCCGCAGGATGCAGGCTGATTCGAACACCATTCATCACCACCGTTTCATTGTAAGGCAGGGTTTGTAATGATATCTCGCCCAGGCGGTACCGGAGGATCGATTCTGAATCTGTGTGCGACAAATAGCTACTGTTGCCAATACGCGCATGGTCAGAATGAGCATGCGTAATAATCGCTTTGCTTACCGGTTTCCAGGGATCAATGTATACATCCGCCTGAGGACAATAAATACCACGATTTGTAAATTGTATAAGCATAAACCTCCTGTTCGGATATTTGTTAAAAATGTTTTGCCAAAAGCCTTCTCCCTAGCCGTGGAATATATTCCACAACAACTATTCCAGCAACAAACGTCAGCTATTCAAAATCAGGTTAATCTACTATTTTTATATACAAAGAACCCGATTCTACAGACTAACCCTTATTTGTTACTCACGAATTTAATTATATATTTGTTAAACAGTCGTATTTAACACATTAAACCAATTTTAAAATGAACTCAGTAGCTCAGTTTCCGGAAGTTAAAAATTACATCAATGGCTCATTCGAAAAAAATGGCAATAGCCATATAGATGTATTGTCTCCTTTGGATGGTAAATCTATTTCCAAAGTTCCTATGTCGACATACAGTGATTTGGATAAAGCTGTTGCTGCAGCAAAAAAAGCATTTCCTGCATGGTCTGCATTGACACTGAAAGAACGTGTTCAAATATTTTTCAGATACCGTCAGCTGTTAGAAAAAAACAGGCAGGAATTGGCTGAACTGGTACACATTGAAAATGGAAAAACAATTGAGGAAGCATATGCTGAAGTAGATAAGAGTATTGAACTGTGTGAGTTTGCAGTTTCCTTGCCTCAGATTGTAAGCAATGAAGTACAGGAAGTAAGCCGTGGAGTTGAATGCAGGATAGAGAAAAAGCCTTTGGGAGTGGTTGCATCCATCGCACCTTTCAATTTCCCGAACATGGTGCCGCACTGGACCATGCCTAATGCCATCGCTTTAGGAAACACCATGATTTTAAAACCATCTGAAATAGTGCCATTAAGTGCAGTACGTATGGCTGAGCTGCTAAAAGAAGCCGGTTTGCCGGATGGCGTGTTTAACGTTGTGAATGGCGGAAAAGAAATTGTAGAAGCTATTTGCGATCATCCGGGCATAGAAGCTGTATCGTTTGTAGGTTCTACCAAAGTAGCTAAACTGGTTTATCAGCGTGCTACTCATAACTTAAAACGATGCGTTGCCCTGGGTGGCGCCAAAAATCACCTGATTGTATTACCGGATGCTCATCTGGAAATGACTGCCTCTAACGTGGTTGCATCCATGAGCGGTTGTGCCGGACAACGTTGCATGGCCGCAGCAGTAATGGTTGGCGTTGACAAGGTTCAGCACATCATTGATAAAATGTGTGAAGAAGCACGTAAAATTGTTCCGGGGAAAAACCTCGGTTCCGTCATCAGCAAAGAAGCTAAAGAACGTATTGAACGCTACATCACCGAAGCGGAACAAGCTGGTGCTAAAGTCCTTGTAGACGGACGAGGAGCTGTTGTTCCTGGCCATGAAAATGGTTTTTACGTTGGGCCTACAGTAATTGACTTTGTAACACCAGATATGAAAATCGCTAAGGAAGAAGTATTCGGACCGGTTATATCCATTGTAAGGGCCAAAGACCTCAACGAAGCTATTGAAATCGAAAACAGCTCAGCGTATGGCAATGCTGCTGCGGTATTTACCCAAAGCGGTGGTTTGGCAAAACAAGTGATAGAGCGCGCAAGTGCTGGAATGATTGGTGTTAATGTTGGCGTACCTGTTCCTCGTGAGCCATTCTCTTTCGGTGGCTGGAACGAGTCTAAATTTGGCACTTGTGATATTACAGGAAAAAGCTCTATCGAATTTTTTACACAGAATAAAAAAACAACTGTGAAGTGGAATGCGGAGGCGAAAACGAATTGGATGAGTTAATTAGTTATTGGTTATCTGTTATTAGTTATCTGTTATTAGTTTTATGAATGAGCAGTATAAAATCCTTTGAAGATTTGGAGTGTTGGAAGGCAGCAAGAGATGTCCGAATTTTTATTTCGAAAATTATAGCAAAACTTCCTCTTCAGGAAAAATACGATTTGATTGATAATATGCGAAGAGCATCCCGCTCCTGCACTAGAAATATTGCCGAAGGATTCGGAAGATTCCATTATCAGGAAAACATTCAATTTTGCCGTATTTCAAGGGGTTCGATGACAGAACTGATTGATGATTTGATAACTTGCACCGATGAAAAATACATTTCCACAGAACAACTTTTAACTGGCAGACAGACGATTCAGAAGGCGATGGCACTATTAAATGGTTATATTACATATTTAGATAAGGCTAAATCAAGTTATCCTAAAAGTGTTTCAGAACCTGAAACGGACTATAATAGTTCTACTGACCAAAATAACAGATAACGGATAACAGATAACAGATAACGGATAACAGATAACGGATAACAGATAACAAATAACGGATATACATGGAAACCAAAATATCAACTGCAGAACGCGAAGAAATAATTAAAAACAATTTAGAATACACATTGTTCTCCTGGAGCAAACAGGCAGGTTTAAGCCCAATAGCGGTAGAGCGTGCGGAAGGTGTATATGTTTATGACTATGATGGAAAGCGTTATATTGATTTTTCTTCCCAGTTAATGAATGTAAACATCGGCCATGGTGATAAACGTGTGCGCGATGCGGTTGCAAAACAAATGGATGAAGTGAGTTATGTGTATCCGGGTATGGTTACAAAAGCACGTGGGGAGCTCGGAAAAAAATTAGCAGAAATAACACCGGGCATGAAAAAGGCATTCTTTACGCTTGGTGGTGCTGAAGCTATTGAAAATGCCATTAAAGCTGCCAGAGTTTTTACGGGGCGACACAAAATCATTACGCAATACCAATCATTTCACGGTGCTTCATATGGGGCATTCTCTGCCGGTGGTGACCCGCGCAGGCATTTGGTAGACGGACAAGCTGCACCGAATTTCATTCATGTTGAAAATCCTTATTTCTACCGCTGCCCTTGGAATTCAAAAACATGGGAAGAATGCGCAGACAATTGTGCTGCACACGTAGAACGCGTTATAAAATATGAAAACCCGGAAAGCATTGCCGCTATTATATTTGAAGGTGAGTCAGGTTCTTCAGGATGTATAAAATATCCTCCTACTTACTGGAAAAAAATACGCGCCATCTGCGATAAGTATGGTATCCTGCTTGTTGCAGATGAAGTAATGAGCGGCTTTGGACGCACCGGAAAAATGTTTGCTTATGAGCATCACGGTGTTCAGGTGGATATGGTGACTATGGCAAAAGGTTTAACTGCCGGATACCTGCCTTTGGGCGCACTGATGGTATCCGAAAAAATTGCAAAATTCTTTGATGAAAAGCCATTACCACTGGGCCTCACCTACTCTGCACATGCAGTAGCCTGTGCTTCCGCACTGGCTGTACTTGACATTTACAAAACTGACAAGTTGGTTGAAAACGCAGCGGCAATGGGTAAATACATTGACGCACGTGTGGAAGAACTGAAGAAGAAACATCCGTCTATTGGTGATTTCCGAAATACCGGGTTATTAGGCTGTATTGAGCTTGTAAAAAACCGAGCTACTAAAGAGCCTATGGCACCATGGAACGCAAAACCAGCCGAAATGGAGATAATGAACAAGGTTGCTGCCAAAGTAAAAGAGCTTGGTATGTTCACTTTCATCCGCTGGAACTGGATCTTCATCGCTCCACCTCTAAACATTACAAAAGCGCAGGTAGATGAGGGCTTGGAAATTATTTCAAAAGCAATCACCATTGCGGATGAGTATGTTAGTTAGTTATTAAATTATTCGTTATCTGCTATTTGTTACCAATTAATATCGAATAAATCCAATAGGTAATAGACAACAAATAGCTGACAGCGAATAACATTTAACCTGCAATTCAACAATTGAAACAGATAACCGATAACAGATAACGAATAACTTGTCAATAGATAACAACATAAAATCCTCCTCCCTTTACAGCGAAGACCTTGCCCCAATTGAGCAATCCAAGCGCAGCTGGAACACGTGGAATTATGCTGCTTTGTGGATAAGCATGAGCTTGTGCATTCCAACCTACATGCTTGCCAGCTCATTAATTGATGGCGGTATGAACTGGTGGCAGGCGATACTTACCATATTCCTCGGAAATACTGTTGTGCTTGTACCCATGATTTTGAACGGACATGCTGGAGCGAAATATGGTATTCCATTTCCGGTATTTGCAAGAGCAAGCTTTGGGGTGAAAGGCGCCAACTTACCTGCAGTGCTTAGGGCCATTGTTGCTTGTGGTTGGTTTGGTATTCAAACCTGGATAGGAGGTTATGCATTATATCAGCTTTTCAAAGTATGGTATCCCGCGATAGAAAGTATCCCGGATATATTTCCTGCTTCGTGGGAACTAAAAACCGGGCCGGCAATCACCTTTATTTTGTTCTGGTTGCTCAATATGTACATTGTTTATCTGGGAGTCGACAGCATAAAAAAATTATTGGTCTTCAAAGCGTTTTTTCTTCCTTTAGCAGCTTTGGCTTTGTTGTTTTGGGCTATCTCAGCTAGCGATGGCGGTTTGGGCACTATTCTGGCTCAACCCTCAAAATTTGCTACCAACGCAGATTTCTGGGCCTACTTCTTTCCCGGGCTCACAGGTATGGTTGGCTTTTGGGCAACACTCTCCCTTAATATTCCAGACTTTACACGATATGCCGTAAGCCAGCGCGCACAGGTACTTGGGCAAACCATTGCATTGCCTCCTTCCATGACTTTATTCGCATTTATAGGTGTGGTTGTAACTTCAGCTACCACCATAATCTTTGGAACCACTATTTGGGATCCTTTGGTACTGGCCGGAAAGTTCGATAGCAAAGTATTGGTTTCCATTGCTATGATTGCTGTTGCAATCTCAACCCTGGCAACCAATATTGCCGCTAATATCGTAAGTCCCGCCAACGACTTTGCAAATCTCGCTCCTTCAAAAATAAGCTTTAAAACAGGAGGCTATATAACAGGAATAATCGGTGTTCTTATTTTTCCATGGAAGCTGATTGCTGATCCAACAGGTTATATTTTCACGTGGCTGATAGCCTATTCGGGCCTTCTGGGCCCAGTAGGAGGAATCATGATTGCCGACTACTTCTTTATACGCTCCAAAGAGCTTAAGCTTGAACATCTCTATAAAGAAAAAGGAGAATATACTTATACCAATGGATTCAATTCCGCTGCAATCATTGCGTTGGTACTTGGTATTTTACCCAATATCCCTGGCTTCCTGACAACTACAAACGTCATTGATAAAACAACTGTGTGGTCGTGGTTATCTCATTTATATAACTATGCCTGGTTCGTTGGGTTTATTGTTTCCGGGTTGGTTTATTGGTTCTTAATGAAAACTAAAAAATAAAAATCAATTATGTCGATACTTATTAAAAACGGACACATTGTTACTGCTTCCGAAGATTTCAAGGCAGATATTTATGTAGAAGGTGAAAAAATTGTTGCCATAGGTAAGGACCTGAAATACGATGCACAAAAAGTGATTGATGCATCCGGAAAGCTTGTTTTTCCCGGAGGTATTGACCCTCATGTTCACCTGGATATGCCATTCATGGGAACATCCTCCAGCGATGATTATGAAACGGGAACACGCGCGGCTTTACACGGTGGCACCACAATGGTAATTGACTTTATTCTACAAACACAAGGTGATACTTTATACAACGCGTTGCGTGCCTGGCAAAAACGCTCGGAGAAAGCAATTGGTGACTATTCCTACCACATGGCTGTTACTGACTTTAATGACAACACTGCCAAAGAAGTAGTTGAACTGATAGAAAAAGAAGGCATCACGTCCTTTAAAACATTTATGGCGTACAAAGGTGCATTGATGATTGACGATGGACAAATGGTCCAGTTGATGCGTACTCTGAAGAAGCATGGTGGACTTATCACTGTTCACGCTACCAATGGTGATATGATCGACTCACTTATTTCAATGCACAGGAAAGAAGGAAAATTATCACCATTATACCACTATTTGTCACAACCCGAAATAACGGAAGCTGAAGCATCTGAACGCTTTTCAGATATGCTGTATTACACAGGCTGTCCCGGCTACATTGTACACATGACCTGTGAAGGTGCGCTAAATGCGGTTCGCAGGGCATCTACCCGCAATCAGAAAGTGTTTGTTGAAACCTGTTCGCAATACTTAATGCTGGATGCATCTTTATATGAAAAAGGATTCGAGGGTGCAAAATGGGTAATGAGCCCTCCCTTACGCGAAAAGAAAGACCAAACGGCCTTGTGGAGTGGTATCAACCAGGGATTGGTTCAGGTGGTTGGAACCGACCATTGTCCGTTTATGTGGGAGCAAAAGAAAATGGGTGAAAACGATTTTTCAAAAATTCCTAACGGACACCCAGCCATCGAACACCGCATGGAATTTGTGTTTTCAGAAGGTGTTGCAAAAGGAAAAATTTCACTTTCAAAATTTGTTGAGGTTACATCCACCAACGCTGCAAAAATATTCGGTATGTATCCGCGTAAAGGTACTTTGTCTATTGGAGCTGATGCCGACATTGTAGTATTTGACCCAAATAAAAAACATATTATATCCGTTAAAACACACCACATGAATGTGGACTACTCGGCCTACGAAGGTTGGGAAGTAACAGGTAAATGTGAAACCGTACTGCTACGCGGACAAGTTGCAATTGAAAATGAAAAATGCCTGCTCACAAAGGGCAACGGAAAATTCATTCCAAGAAATAAAATATCTGGCATTATTTGAAATAACCTGGAGCATACACAGCACGAATAACAGATAAACAATAACCTAATAACCAATAACTGTTAACTATTAACTATTAACTAATAACTATTAAACCATGCCAAGAATCATTAAATCAGGACTAATCCAAATGAGCCTTCCGAAAACAGAAGGAGAAGGAACTATACAGGAAATATGCGATGCAATGGTGCAAAAGCACATTCCATTCATTGAAGAAGCAGGAAAAAAAGGCGTTCAGATACTTTGTTTACAGGAAATTTTCAATACCCCATATTTCTGCCCGGGACAGGACAAAAAATGGTACGCCTCCGCAGAATCAGTTCCAGGGCCTACTACAGACCTGATGGCTACTTATGCAAAAAAATACAATATGGTAATTATTGTTCCTATTTATGAAAAAGAACAATCAGGTGTTTTATACAATACAGCTGCAGTAATTGATGCAGACGGGACCTACCTTGGAAAATACCGCAAAAATCACATCCCTCACACTTCAGGTTTCTGGGAAAAATTCTTTTTCAAACCAGGCAATTTAGGTTACCCGGTTTTCCAGACAAAATACGCAAAAGTAGGAGTTTACATTTGTTATGATCGCCACTTCCCCGATGGAGCGAGAGCTTTAGGACTTAATGGTGCAGAGATTGTTTACAACCCATCGGCAACCGTTGCTGGCTTATCGCAATATTTATGGAAGCTGGAACAACCTGCACACGCTGCAGCTAACGGAAATTTCTGGGGATGCATCAACCGTGTAGGTGAAGAAAAACCGTGGAACTTAGGTAAGTTTTATGGTAACTCCTATTTTGTTGATCCTCGCGGACAAATTTTTGCATGTGCATCCGAAGATAAAGATGAGTTGTTAATTGCTGAATTCGATCTGGACATGATCGATGAAGTAAGAAGCACCTGGCAGTTTTTCCGCGACCGCAGACCGGAAACGTATGGTGTGCTTACGGAGTTGTAGAGATGTTGGTAGTTATCGGTTATTTGTTATAGGTTATTTGTTATTTCTGTAATTCATTGTCAATTAACCCATAACTGATAACAATAACTGATAACTGTTAACCAATAACTGATAACCATTAATAAATAACCCAATAACAGATAACTAAATAAACAATGGCCGAATACAAAAGACCCTCTTCCGAACTGGAATTTGAAGCAAATTTCGCTCAGAAGAAACCCTTGATGAACAGCACTGAAGCGTATTACGAAAGCTCACGCTGTTTATTTTGCTACGATGCGCCCTGCATGAATGCTTGTCCTACACATATTGATATTCCGTTATTTATCAAACAAATTCATACAGGAAATGTGGAAGGCGCTGCAAAAACCATTTACGATTCCAACTGGATGGGAAATGCATGTGCAAAGGTTTGCCCTACGGGAGTTTTATGTGAAGGAGCCTGCGTGTATAACAACCAGCATGTGAAACCGATTGAAATTGGGCGTTTGCAGAACTACGCTACATTGGCAGCCATCAAACAAAATAAAAAAATTGCGGAACCAGGTGTTCCCAATGGTAAAAAAGTAGCTATTATCGGTGCCGGACCAGCGGGCTTATCTGCGGCCTGTGAACTGCGAACATTGGGATATATGGTAGATGTTTTTGAAGCAAAAGCCAAACCAACCGGACTTACGGTATACGGTGTAGCGCCTTACAAAATCAATAATGAAGAGGCATTGCAGGAAGAAGAATATTTACAAAAACAATTGGGTTATAATGTATTTTATAACAAGCCAATTAATACATCTGAGCAGCTAAAAGAAATAGAATCGTCATACGATGCTGTATTCTTAGGCGTTGGTCTTGGAACTACCGCTTCGCTTGGGATTCCGGGCGAAGATGGAAGCAATGTTATCGGGGCAGTGGAGTTCATTGAGGATTTGCGTATGAAACATCATACGATAAAAATTCCTTCAAGAGTTGTAGTTATCGGAGGTGGAAATACCGCCATGGATGCAGCTTCTGAAAGTGCAAGAATGGGTGCAGAAAAAGTAACTCTTGCATACAGACGTGATAAAGCAGGAATGGGTGCCTACAAATTTGAATACGACCTTGCCCTGAGTGCAGGAGTTACAAGCCTTTTCAACGCCTCACCAGTTGAAATAACTGCGCAGGGAGTAAAATTTATCAGAACACAGGAAGTGAACGGCAAGCTTGAAAACATTGCAGGCAGTGAGTTTACACTTGAATGCGACCTTGTTATAAAAGCAACCGGACAAGCTAAAATGGGTTCACTGTTAAAACAAATTAGTGGAGTACAGTTGGACAAAAGCAACCGCATTGTTGTAAATATGGAAACCTATCAGACCGGCAATCCAAAATATTTTGCAGGAGGCGATGCCGTAAATGGCGGAGCTGAAGTGGTAAACGGAGCCTATGAAGGAAAAATGGCTGCGAAAGGAATAGATAAATGGCTGAAGACTGGTAAATAGTTATTGAGTTATCAGTTATCAGTTATTCGTTATTGAGGGATAGCTAAAGAATAAATAAATTCAATAACCCACCAAATAACTAATAACCCAATAACAGATAACCAATAACCAATAACAGATAACCATTAACCCATTAACCCATTAACCCAATAACCAATAACCGATAACCTAATAACTCAATAACGAATAAGAAAATGGACTTATCAATAAATTTCGCAGGAATAAAATCTCCAAACCCTTTCTGGCTGGCTTCCGCACCTCCAACCAATTCAGGCTACCAGATCATGAAAGCCTTTGATGCTGGCTGGGGCGGTGCTGTATGGAAAACATTGGGTGTTCCTGTAGTGAATGTTTCCAGCCGTTACGGTTCTGTTAATTACCGGAACACACGTATGGCAGGCTTTAATAACATTGAGCTGATCACCGATCGTCCTTTAGCCGATAACCTAAGGGAAATAGAAGAAGTAAAAAAATATTTTCCCAATCATGCCGTAATCGCCTCACTCATGGTGGAAACCAAAGAGCAGTGGCATGCAATTATAAAAGATGTGCAAAATGCAGGAGCCGATGGTATTGAATTAAATTTCGGCTGTCCGCACGGAATGTGCGAAAGAGGCATGGGTTCAGCCGTAGGCCAGGAGCCGGAAGTATTGCAAACCATTGTAGGCTGGGTAATGGAAGCAGCTAAAATACCTGTAATTACAAAGCTCTCACCTAACATTTCACACATTACCGACCCTGGGCTGGCTGCGGTTAAAGGTGGTACAGATGCAATCTCCTTGATCAATACGATTAAAAGTATTGTTGGAATCGACTTGGATACCTATGCTCCCTATCCTGTAGTAGACGGCAAAGGTAGCAATGGCGGGTATTGCGGACCAGCAGTAAAACCAATTGCGCTGCAAATGCTGCGCGAACTGGCATGCGATAAAGAAATTAACAAAGTGCCTATCAGCGGTATAGGTGGAATTGAAACATGGAGAGATGTAGTGGAGTTCATTTTGCTTGGCGCAACATCCGTGCAGGTATGTACAGCTGCCATGCACTATGGCTTTGGAATTGTAAGGGAAATGGAAGCTGGACTTATTCAGTTTATGAAGGATAAAGGCTATACTACTATCTATGATTTTGCTGGTAAGGCATTGCCAAATGTAACTGAATGGAAACATCTGAACCTGAAGCATAAAGTAGTTGCAAATATAAACCCCGACAAATGTGTTGGTTGTGAGCTATGTTACATAGCCTGCGATGATGGCGCTCACCAGGCAATCGGCCTCACAGAGGGTAGCAGAGTACCGCATATAATAGAAGAGAATTGTGTGGGCTGTAACCTCTGCTCGCTGGTTTGTCCGGTAGAAGGTTGTATTACCATGCAAAAGCGCGATGATGGCACACAACATTTAACCTGGGATGAAAGAACAAAAGCCAACAATATTCCTGTAACCTTTAACGATGAACTTGCCGGTGGCCGCCATCACTGGGTTCCGGCACCTGTCGATGCGCTTAAGAACAAGAGGAAGGATATGAGAAGGTAATTGCTTAAGTTATTGAGTTATCAGTTATTAGTTATTAGATAATAGGTAAAGAAAATTTATTCATAATTTTTGTAATCTTTTACACCCATTCTCGACAAGCCCGAAATACACCGCGCGCTGTCATTTCGAGCTTGTCGAGAAACAGGCGGTGGCTAAACCACCTTCCTTTACAAGATTTCAAATATTGATAAGGATTGGTGGATAGGAAGTAACATATAATCCTCTATTCTCTTTTTTTTACCCAAAAACCTTAAAAAATCAAATTAATTAAATAATTTTGCATCCCTAACGTATTGCCCTCGTGCTGAAACTGGCAGACAGGCTAGACTCAGGATCTAGTGTCGTAAGACGTGGGGGTTCGAATCCCCCCGAGGGCACAACAAAAACACCATTGACAATTCAGTGGTGTTTTTTATTTTAACATTAGTATCTTAGCTATTGAATTATTATCAGTCAGGTGAATGGAAAATAAAAGTTACGATGTAATTATAGTTGGTGCCGGAGGCGCAGGCCTTATGCTTGCCAGGGAACTAGGGTTAAAAAAACGTAAGGTGTTACTGCTGGAGCGTAAAATGGATTTGCTTAATCTTTCCTTTAAAACACTTGGCAGTTTTATGAATATTAAGGAATTCAATCTGTCACCGGAGGTAGTGGCTGCTGACATAAACACCATGACACTTTACTCCAAAAACATCAAGTGTTCAGCGGTAACCAAAGCCTGTATACTGGACAAGGAATATCTGCATAAGCATCTCATTGATATTATTGATAAAAACTACGTTGATATACAAACGGGGATAAGTATCAAATCCTATAGTGCGGATGCAAACGGGAATTTAACGGATATAATTGATGACAATGGTAATAAATACCGTGCTACCTGCTATGTTGATGCGACAGGCCTTTCCGGAGTTTTAAGCAAACAGAAGGGCTTACAGGACAAAAAGCCGGATGTGGCCGTTGGTGTAGAATACAATGTGAAATACAAAGGCAGAACGGATGAAGCGCACTTGTATCTGGGGAATCATTATGAAGGAGGATATGGATGGCTGTTTCCTCTAAAAAACAACAGGGCGATACTGGGCTTTGGCTCTTTTGATAATCTTGTGATAAATGAGCTGAAGCTGCGGTTAAATAAAATGCTAGCCATTCCTCACATTGCAGCCATTGTGGAAAAAGACAATGATACTGCCGAGGGCGGAATACTTCCTATTACTGATGTAAAAACAAAGGTTGTCCAAAACAATCTGATATGTGTAGGTGATTCCGTTTCTCAGGTAAACCCTGTTGTAGGCGAAGGATATAAATTTATTTTCAGGGCGGCTGTTATGGCAGCAAATGCCATTGAAAAAGCCTTATCTCAAAATAACATTGCCCTTCTTACTGAATATGAACAGCAATGGAACAAGCAATATTATAATTATTACAGGAAAGCGAAGCGTATGCAGCAGGCACTTATGGACTACAGCAAAAGTGATAGCAAAGTGGACTTCGGCATGCTGTTCCTGAAAACAAAGCGCGACAAGACAATAACAAAAATTATATCAGGGGAGTTTACTAAAAGGGAAGCGTACCTACCCTAATATACAAGGTGTTATAACTTTATCATAAAATGGCGAAGAGTAACAAAAACTTTAAGATGGCTAAGCAGAAGACTCTTATGCAAAAAAAATATAAAAACTTTATTCTATACTCATGGCTTTTTCTAGTGCTGGGTGTTCTGTTATTTGGACTTGGAATAGTTAAATATGCTTTTGGGCAACCAGAGGTAGGAGTTAATTTAAGCAAACTTCAACCAACAATATCGAACGGTTCAATACTATTAATTTTAGGGTTAGGCTTCTTTTTTATAGGGCTGTACCGGCTGCTAACTAGTGCGAAATCCTTTAATACGCTTTTAGAAATTGAAAAAATAGAGCAAATAAAAAAAAGCAAATTCAAAAATTAGCGAGAAAAAGGACTTAGTGAAATAAATTTTTGTAAAGTTTACTTATCAACACACAGTAAAACAAAGACCAGCCCTAACAATTAGCTGGTCTTCTTTTCACCACAACATAATATTAAAAAAAAAGTCCTGGCACCAACAAGTTTTTTAACTCACAATTTTAATATTAAATGCCCCATTCTTAGTAGCCCCATAAATACGCAGCCACAAAGTCAAATACATCTCCGTACCTCTTGCAGCAGTGATATCACCCAAATCAAGAATATTCTTTTCCTGCCAGCCAAACGTTTTCAGCAGGTCTTTTACTTGTGCTTTTGCACCCTCGTCATTACCACAAATAAACGTACTGTGATCACCGCCATTAACCATTCCCGGATTTACCATAAGCCCGCACCACATGGTATTCAATGCTTTTACCACTTTTGCAGCCGGAAAAGCTTTCTGAATTTCTTCAGCCAGCGATGTAGTATTTACTACAGAGAGTGTTGGCGGCATGCCTTTTGAAAAATCAAGTGAGTTAGCAAGATCAATAATTACTTTGCCTTTCAAATTATCTTCTCCTGCCAGCTTCAATGCCTCCAAAGAGCCACCACCGGCTGTGCAATTAAAAATAAGTTCACCAAAAGCGGTTGCATCGGCAAACGTTCCTGCGCTTGCCTTCCCGTTGTGTTTGCCTGTAAAAGCTTTTGCTTTTTCATTGTCCGCTGTTCTTGAACCCATCATTACTGAATGCCCAAGTTCTACTAATTTTGAACCAATGGTATCGCCCACCGATCCCGTTCCTAATACTGCTATTTTCATGTGTCTATTATGTTTTAGAATAATTTAAGGTTGGTATTATCAAATATAAGAAAAGCTGTGAAAATTAAATTTATTCTTCTGCAAAATAGTAATAAAACAAAAATCCCCCCTTCTCATTACAAGAAGAGGGGATTGCCGATGTAGATTATTAACTATTAATATCTGTAAGCATCCGATTTGAATGGACCATTTACAGTCACACCAATGTAATCAGCCTGCTCTTTAGTAAGAACATCCAATTCACAGTTAATTTTTGCAAGGTGCAAACGTGCAACTTTTTCATCCAGATGTTTAGGCAAAGTATAAACTTTGTTCTCATAAGCTGCAGTGTTTGTCCATAACTCCAATTGAGCCAATGTTTGATTAGTGAAAGAGTTACTCATTACAAATGATGGGTGACCAGTAGCACAACCTAAGTTTACCAAACGGCCTTCAGCCAATACAATGATATCTTTTCCATCAACAGTATATTTATCCACCTGTGGTTTGATAACATCTTTAGTAGTACCATAATTTTTGTTCAACCACGCCATATCAATTTCGTTATCGAAGTGACCAATGTTACAAACAATAGCATTGTTTTTCATTGCTTTGAAATGACGGTCAGTAATGATGTTTTTGTTACCGGTAGCAGTTACAACGATATCCGCTTCTTTCACAGCGTTATCCATTTTCATTACCTGGTAGCCATCCATTGCAGCCTGTAAAGCACAGATTGGGTCAATTTCAGTAACAATAACACGTACGCCCTGAGAGCTCAATGACTCTGCAGAACCTTTTCCTACATCGCCATAACCAGCTACAACTGCTACCTTACCAGCAAGCATGATATCTGTAGCTCTGCGGATGGCATCTACCAATGACTCACGGCAACCGTATTTGTTATCGAATTTAGATTTAGTAACCGAGTCGTTCACGTTGATTGCAGGGATGTGCAATGTTCCGTTTTTCATACGCTCGTATAAACGGTGAACTCCTGTAGTAGTTTCTTCAGATAGTCCTTTGATACCTTTAATTAATTCAGGGTATTTGTCAAACACCATGTTAGTCAAGTCACCACCATCATCCAAAATCATGTTTAATGGTTTGCGCTCTTCACCAAAGAACAATGTTTGCTCAATACACCAGTCAAATTCCTGCTCATTCATACCTTTCCAGGCATAAACAGAAATACCAGCAGCAGCAATAGCAGCAGCAGCATGATCCTGTGTAGAGAAGATATTACAAGAAGACCAGGTAACTTCAGCACCCAGTTCAACCAATGTTTCAATCAAAACAGCTGTTTGGATGGTCATGTGAAGACATCCTGCGATTCTTGCATTTTTTAATGGTTTGGTAGCACCAAATTCAGCACGTAGAGCCATTAAACCCGGCATTTCAGCTTCAGCCAATTTAATTTCTTTGCGTCCCCACTCTGCAAGAGACATGTCTTTTACTTTATATTTCACAAATTTTTCCACGGTTGTGTTGTTTCCCATTTTTTTAAAGTTTTTAATTTAGGTTAATTTGAAGTGCAAAATTAGGCTAAATTCTGATAATAAGCAAATTAGACTTTTCAACGCACTGTTGAAAACACTACTTTATAGGGGCTTCCGACCAGATTATTTTACCTGTTTTATCTATATAGGCATGTACTCCATCATAGCTTACATAGGCCAGACCATCAACAAAATCAGCAGCATGATCGGCTTTACGACTGATTACTACTTTACCTGATTTATCAATATATTGCCATTTAGCATCCTTAAAGCTGCCGATAACCCAGGGAGATGTACTGATACAGGCCAGGCCTTCATTAAAGAAAAAAGCACCTGTATATATTGGGTTTATCACCATTTTTCCCTTTTTATCAATATACCCGTATTTCCCATCCTTATAATCCCCTATTCGCACGCATGCCAAACCATCTGAAAAAGTAAACACCTTATCAAACTGGCATTCAATAGCAGGTTTTCCCTCCTTGTTGATATACCCCCATTTACCGTTTTTATGGTCGCCAATCCTCACATTGGTAAGGCCTTCTTTCGAAAATTCAAAGGTTTCATCGTATTTAAAAGGAACAATTACCTGCCCGTTTTTATCAATAAACCCCCATTTTCCACCCTGCTTTACACGAGCCAGTCCTTCTTTAAAGTCCCACGCACCTTCGTATTCCGGTTTTACCACTACAGCTCCGGTTTTATCAATATATCCGAATTTAATTCCTATCTGTAGCCGTGCCATGCCTTCCGAAAATTTATAAGCATGCTCGCATTTAGGCTCTAGCACTACTTTTCCGGATTTGTCAATATAATAGTATTTGGTTCCCTTTCTCACACAAGCCAGTCCGTCAGAAAAATAACTATCTGTTTTATGCTCGTATTGTGGCTGTATGACAAATTTGCCGGTAGCATCAATAAAACCATATTTTCCATCTTTTTTAACAACGGCCAACTCCTCATGAAAACGGTCGGCAAAATCAAACTGGGCGGGAATGACCTCTTTACCTGATTTATTGATATAACCGTATTTTCCCTTTACACTAAATGGATATAAGGTTTCCTGCGATTTCAAAGCAGATTGAAACAGCAGGCCAATTAAAAGCAATACAGCTGCTTTATTTACGAAGAATACAGATTTCATAACCCTGTTATATTTCCTGTAAATATCGGAAAAAAATAGCACTTTTAAAAGTAAGCTTAACCTGAGTGTAACTTCGTGGTCTTAGTGCCTTAGTGGTAAATCTTCCTGGGCTTCTTAAAAGTATCACCACTAAGACACTAAGGGCACTGAGAATCACTAAGAAAAAATAATTGTAATGGCTGTTTTTGTTTAATATTGCAGTGCTTATGGGTATATCTGAAGTTTTAGAATCAATACAAAATGCCATCCAGCAAACCAGTATTACAGAATGGTTGATTTTTATCACCGCACTAGTGTACGTATTGCTGGCAGCAATTGAAAATGTCTGGTGCTGGCTATTTGGAATAGCATCAAGTGCTTTATCTGTTTATCTCTGCTATACAGGACAATTATTCCTGGAAAGCGGGCTCAATATTTTTTATGTAATCATAGGAATTTATGGCTGGTACCAATGGTTGTATGGCTCCAAAGAAAAAGCAGAGCTTGAAATTATATCTTTTTCACTCCCCAAAAATGCACAGCTTTTGCTGATTGGTGGTGTCATCTGGCTTCCGCTAGGCTTTATTTCCGGTAAATATTCTATCCAGGTGATGCCTTACCTGGATGCATTCATAACAGCATTCAGCATTGTTGCTACATGGATGGCAGCGAAAAAAATTCTTGAAAACTGGCTGTATTGGGTGGCAATTGACGCATTAGCAGTTGTATTGTACGCTTCACGCGGATATCACCTTCTTGCTTTATTATATTTTATTTATACATTACTTGCAGTTGCAGGATATATAAAATGGCGCAACAAACTAAAAACATCATCCGCATTGCACTAATAGGCCCGGAGAGCACAGCAAAATCAACACTTTCAGAAAAGCTGGCTAAACACTACGATACAGTGTGGGTGCAGGAGCATTCACGTGAATACCTTGCAAATATTAACCGGCCATATTCACTTGAAGATGTACTGGCCATTGCGCAGGAACAACTAAAAAGAGAGCAGCAGCTAATGGAAAAGGCCGATAAATTCATTTTTGCGGACACAGAACTAATCCTCTCAAAAGTGTGGTGCGAAGATGTGTTTAAAACCTGCCCGGAATGGATTTCGGAAAGCATTCTTTCTTACAAATACGATTTGTATTTGCTCACCAGCCCTGATATTCCATGGGAAAAAGACCCCGTAAGAGAAAACCCGCACAGAAGGGAATTTTTCTTTGACTGGTACGAAAGGGAATTAAAAGCAATTCAGGCTGATTATGTTGTTATAAAAGGAGAAGGAGAAGAGCGTTTACAAAATTGTATAAAAGCCATTGAAAATAGATTTTAAAAAGAAAGGAAAATACATTTTCCGCTCCACGTCAACATCTCCCTACAACATTTTCGTACGCTTTACGAGGTACGGCATCAGCACCTGCTCAAAGCCCTGATTGATGTCCGCCTCAATAAAATCAATACGGTATTGAGCGCATTTCAGCATCAGCTGCTTTTTATAATCGGCCATGGAAGCCTGGTAAGTATCTTTTATTTCATTTGGATGAAGTTTTACTTCTTCTCCGGTTTCCATATCAATAAAGCGATATGGACGGTTATCAAAATCAAACTCCAGCTCTTTTTGCTTGTCCGTTACATGAAAAAGAATCACTTCATGCTTCTTGTGTTTTAAGTGTTGCAATGCTGAAAACAGCTCTTCTGAATCTGTTGCAGAATCCATCATATCACTGAAAATAATTACCAGCGAACGTTTATGAATGGTTTCCGCTATTTGATGCAAAGCCTCCGTAGCTGATGTTTTTTTATGGGTATTTACATCGTGTTTCTGCAAAAGCTTTTCAAGCTCATGGTACAGCATCTTGTGATGCAAAGAACTCGATTTTGCCGGTGCAAAAAAATCCACTTTATCGGAAAATAAGCTCATGCCTACCGCATCCCGCTGGCGTTTTAGCAGTTCTATTAATGCTGCAGCGCAATAAGTTGAAAAGGTAATTTTATTGGCCTCACCCCGGCCCTCTCCAAAGGAGAGGGAGGTATTTTCCTTCACCGGAAAATACATGGAGGAAGAATTGTCAATCACCAACTGACAACGCAGGTTAGTTTCTTCTTCATAACGCTTGATAAACAGCTTATCCGTGCGCCCGTAAAGTTTCCAGTCTATATGCTTGGTAGATTCCCCTTTGTTATATAAACGGTGTTCTGCAAACTCCACACTAAATCCATGAAACGGGCTTTTGTGAAGGCCGGTTATAAAGCCTTCCACCACCTGTTTTGCGATTAACTCAAGATGAGTAAACTGCTGTATGGATTGTCTGTTAATGGTTTCCATTCGATAAGTTAAATGAAGAGTCAAAGAGTCAAAAGTCAAAAGAATACAATAAGCACCTTTTGACTTTTGACTTTATACCCTTAAGCACTTCCTAAAGTAATGCTTTCAATTTAGCATCCAATACCGATTTAGGTACTGCGCCTACTTGTTTATCCACTACTTCTCCGCCTTTGAAGAAAAGGATTGTAGGGATATTACGGATTCCGAACATTGCAGAAACGTTTGCGTTGTTGTCAACATTTACTTTGCCCACAACAGCTTTGCCATCATAATCTTTTGACAATTCTTCTACAACTGGTCCAACCATGCGACAAGGTCCACACCACTCTGCCCAAAAGTCAAGTAATACGGGTTTGTCTGAATTTTTTACTAACTCATCAAAGTTAGCGTCTGTGATTTCTAGTGCCATAACTTTTAGTTTTATTTAGGATTTATAATTTTCTTAATTTATTTACTATATAAAGATACGAATGAGCTTTTGCATAGGCAAATCCTTTGCCAATTTGTTTTTTATGACTGAATGGCATCTCACCCCTCCTCCCCCCAACAGTTAATTCAACTTATACTCCAGCCTGTTTAAATCCAACAATTCCAACAGCTCATTATTCGGGTTTACCTTTATCTTCTTAGAAGGCAGCAATACAGCAATATTCTCCTCGCTATCCACTACTTTGAACTTTAATGTACAGTTACGTGGTTGCGCTTTATCATTGGTAGTAAGGATTTCATTGAATTTATTAATAAAATCATCCGATAAATCCTTTAATGGCAGGCTAACAGTGATACTTCTTGCCAATTTGTCGCGTAATTCAGATAAAAGTTGGATTGTGGTCACCTTAAACTCAAAATTGCCAGAATTTCTGAATCTTTCAGATATTTTCCCTCTCACATACAAAAACAGTCCCTGAACCATATACGGCTTGAATTTCACATAATCCTCACCAAAAAAGGCCAAATCAACCGATTCACGGTAATCTTCAATAACTATTTTACCCCAAGGGTTGCCTGTTTTGGTAACACCATGATGCACCCCGGTAACAATACCGCCAAAAACCAGGTCTTTGTTCTTGTTTTCTTCAATTTTCTTGGTATCACTTACAGAATGAATGCAGAAATTGTCGATTTCCAGTTTATATGTATCCAGCGGATGACCTGAAATAAAGAACCCTACCACATCTTTTTCATATTTCAGCTGCTCCAGGTTACTCCAGGGCTCGCACACTGGGATTTTAGGCTCTGGCATCTCCACTTCGCTGGATTCACCAAACAGGGAAACCTGGGCTGAGCTCGCTCCTTCCTGGTGCGAGTTTCCGTAACGGATTGTCTTTTCCAGGAAATTACCGCTATCATTGCCTTCCGTAAAGAAATAAGTCGCGCGGTGTATGTTCAGGGAATCGAAACCTCCAGCATAAGCAAGGCTTTCAAATGTTTTTTTATTGGCAGCACGCAGGTTAATTCTTCGCACAAGGTCGAAAATGCTCTTGTAAGGGCCATTTGCAGTACGTTCTTCAACAATGGAATGAACAGCGTTTTCCCCCACTCCTTTCACAGCGCCCATTCCAAAACGTATCTGGCCTGCTTTATTTACCGCAAACTGGTATTCACTCTCATTCACATCAGGCCCTAAAACAGGTACACCAATGCGTTTGCACTCATCCATAAAGAAAGTGATTTTCTCAATATTGCTTAAGTTATGTGTAAGTACAGATGCCATGTATTCAGCCGGGTAATGGGCTTTCAGGTAGGCTGTCTGGTAAGCAACGAATGCGTAACACGTAGAGTGTGATTTATTGAAAGCGTACTGCGCGAATTTCTCCCAGTCGGTCCACACTTTTTCAAGTTTATCGGCCTTAAGCCCTTTTGCAGTAGCGCCATCCATGAACTTGCTCTTCATCTTATCCAGGGTAGCTTTATCCTTCTTACCCATCGCTTTACGCAGCACGTCCGCATCTCCTTTAGAGAAACCTGCCAGCTTCTGCGACAGCAACATCACCTGCTCCTGATAGACTGTGATACCATAGGTATCCGACAAATATTCTTCCATTTCAGGAAGATCGTATTCAATGGTTTCGCGACCGTGCTTACGCGCAATGAAATTAGGGATATACTCAATAGGACCCGGGCGGTACAAGGCATTCATGGCAATCAAATCCGCGAATTTATCGGGTTTGAGGTTAATCAAATGCTTTTGCATTCCGGCACTTTCAAACTGGAAGGTCCCGTTGGTATCGCCACGCTGGTATAGTTCAAATGTTTTTAAATCATCCAGAGGAACATCATCTATAACAATATCAATACCGTGATTTTGTTTAATAAGCTTTAACGCATCACGAATGATACTCAGCGTTTTCAAGCCAAGGAAGTCCATCTTGATTACCCCTGCATCCTCAATCACTTTACCATCGTACTGGGTAATCAGTAAGTTTGTTTCTTTAGATGTTGAAACAGGTACAATGTCCGTAATGTCTTTAGGAGCAATGATGATACCAGCAGCGTGAATACCTGTACCCCGCACAGAACCTTCCAACACCAGGGCTTCTTTCAGGACTTTCGCCTGTAGGTCGTCACCGGCAAGCACTGCACGCAGTTTCTTTACTTCTTCTAAATCTTCTTTTGTAAGTCCTTCTTTTTCTTCCAGGCTTCCTGCACCTGTCATAGGAGCAGTCAACACTCGTTTCAACACAATACCCGGTTTTTCAGGCACCATCTTGGCAAGCATGTTGGACTCCTGCAATGGTAAATCCATTACACGGGCAACGTCCTTAATGCTCATCTTCGCAGCCATAGTACCATAGGTGACAATCTGTGCCACCTGGTTTTTGCCGTATTTATCCACTACATAATCAATTACCTTCTGACGGCCTTCATCGTCAAAGTCCGTATCAATATCGGGCATCGACTTACGGTCCGGATTCAGGAAACGCTCAAATAGTAAGTTGTACTTAATCGGGTCAATATTGGTTATCCCTATACAGTATGCAACCACAGAGCCTGCAGCAGAACCACGTCCCGGCCCTACAAATACTCCGATATCACGTCCTGCTTTGATAAAATCAGATACAATCAAAAAGTATCCGGCAAAACCCATGATTTTAATGGTGTTCAGCTCAAAGTTCAATCGTTCTTCTATTTCCGGTGTAAGCTCTTTATAGCGGTCCTTAGCTCCTGTATAGGTTAAGTGATTCAAATAATCATCCTGTGTGGCAAAACCTACAGGCATCTGAAAGTTTGGGAGCATGATGTCCTGCTTCAGTTTCAGTGGAGTTATCTTATCAACTATATCGTTGGTATTATCTATCGCCTCAGGTAAATCGCTGAACAGCTGGCTCATTTCAGCTGTTGTTTTAAAATAAAACTGGTCGTTGTAAAAAGCAAAACGCTTGCCTTTGGTAGATGCTGAATCATCGTCACCAAAATCTTTCATGATAGGCGTGCTCTGCTTTTCACCTGTATTGATACACAGCAAAATATCGTGCGCATTGGAATCTGCCTGGTCCACGTAGTGGGAATCATTGGAAGCAATGATTTTCACATTGTATTTTTTTGCAAATTTCAGTAACACTTCATTCACCTTATTCTGGTCAGGAATATCGTGTCTTTGCAGCTCTACGTAATAGTCCTCTCCAAAAATGTCCAGCCACCATTTGAATTCCTTTTCTCCTTCTTCTTCACCTTTTTTTAAGATAGTTCTGGGCACAGATGCGCCCAGACAGCAGGTTGTAGCAATCAGGCCTTTGTGATATTTCAAAACCAGTTCCTTATCAATACGGGGATATTTACCATACAAACCTTCTGTATAGCCTAAAGAGCAAAGCTTTAAAAGATTTTTATATCCTTCCGCATCTTTAGCAAGGAACAACTGGTGATAACGTATATCTTTATCTTCCTTTGTAAACTGAAGCTTATTGCGGTTTTCCACCAGATAAAATTCACAACCAACAATCGGCTTGATTTTATTCGGATTATCAGGCGTATTGTGCTTTGCAGCTTCAGCCACAAATTTAAATACTCCAAACATATTACCATGGTCGGTAATGGCAAGCGCACGCATATTGTCATTCACAGCCTTTTTATATAGTGCCGAAATATCTGCAGCGCCATCCAACAGGGAAAACTGGGTATGAACGTGTAAGTGGGAAAAATTCATGGGTTACGGATAACGAATGGTTACGAATTTACGAATCTGTGTATCTACTAATTACTAATCTTTACTAATCTACCAATTTTGCAAATTACCTACTGTTAAATTGTTTTGCCAACTGCTAACTGCCAATTGCCAACTGATTACATTACGTAAATTTACCGAATAAATACGTTTGTTTTAGGGCTGTTGAAAAGATGTGAAAAAAGAAAATTAAGCATCACTGGGCATCTCTTTGTTTATACAATTCAAAATATTGTTAATTTGGCAAAAGTAAATTTTGTGAAATTATCTGAGTGTGAGTTTTTTAAATATTGATACTGACAAATTAGTTCAGCAGCTTACTTATAATCCAAAAGACCCATTATTGTTTAACAGCGGGTTCTTCCTCTTTTTTTTCTGTATATTCTTATTGGGTTACCAGTTTTTATACAAAAAAAAGCTTGGCAGGGTTATCTACTTCACCATTTTTTCACTTTATTTCTTCTATAAAGCCTGTGGTTTCTATTTCCTGTTTATACTGCTATCAGCCGTTATTGACTTTAATCTTGCCAACTGGATATATGCCGCTAAAACAAAGCGATTGAAGAACGGAATGCTTATTTTTAGTATTGCTATCAATTTAGGATTGCTCTTTTACTTCAAATACACAAACTTTTTTATTGAAATCATCAATGACTTCAAACTTGGGAATATTCAGCCTTTGAACCTCATCTTACCTATAGGAATTTCCTTCTATACCTTTGAGAACCTGAGTTATACAATAGATGTATACCGTAACAAATTTAAGCCGGTACAGAGCTTTTTGGACTATTGTTTTTTCCTTTCCTTCTTTCCAAAACTGGTGATGGGTCCCATTGTAAGAGCTTCCGACTTTATTCCCCAAATCCGCAAGGACATTTTTGTTACAAGCGAAGATATATCAAAAGGCTTGTACCTGATAGTGGGCGGACTTTTCAAGAAAGTGGTTATATCTGACTTTATTTATGTCAATTATGTACAATATATTTTCGATGATCCCTCACGCCATTCCGGAATTGAGTGTTTATTAGGCGTTTACGGATACGCCATGGTGATTTACTGCGATTTTTCAGGTTATTCCGACATGGCAATCGGGATGGCACGCTGGATGGGCTTTACGCTAAATGAAAATTTTGATTCCCCTTACCAATCCAGCAGCATTACCGAATTTTGGCGCAGGTGGCACATTTCATTGTCGTCCTGGCTGAAGGACTACCTGTACATTTCATTGGGTGGCAACAGGGCTGGCAAATTTCGCCAATACATTAACTTAATGATTACTATGCTTTTAGGAGGCTTGTGGCATGGTGCTTCGTTCAACTTTATTGTATGGGGTGGTATGCACGGGCTTGCACTGGCCTTTGACAAGCTGCGTATGTCAGTAGTTGCGCGCTACAACTCCTTTCATGAAGAAACTTTTGGCAGAGCTATTAGTTCCAAAATTGTACAATCCTTAGGAGTCCTGATTACCTTCCACTTCGTTTGTTTCTGCTGGATTTTCTTCAAAGCATCTACCTTTGAAGATGCAGGGATCATTATCAGCCAGATATTTACCAATTTTAATATAGAAGCCTTAGGCGCTCTTATTTCAGCTTACGGAACTGTATTCGCTGTGATGTCATTGGGGTATGCACTGCATTTTATGCCTAAATCCTATGAGCTTTTCTCTGAGAAAATACTTTCCAAAGCAACCCTTATTGGCAGGGTTGCCATTCTTTTGGTCTTTATCTGGCTGGTAATACAGGTAAAACAGGCCGATCAGGTGATGCCTATTTATTTGCAGTTTTAGATTATCCTTTCATTCTTATATATCACATTGCCCAATTTTTTTAAATTAAACTAAGATCCGATCCTTAAAATTTTAATTTTAATCGAAAATTCATATATTTATATGTCAATTACCAGAATAGTAGAAATTGAATAAAACCCACTTTCTGCTTAATGACAATGATTACAAGAATGAAAAGCATAAAAAAAATACAAGCCGGACCTACCTACAGTGCGAAGTTGATAATTATCCTATTTGCATTTATTACCATATTGTTTAACAGTAGTTATGCACAGGTTTCAATAGTATCACCTGCATTAACACTAACTGCATGCCCCTCATTTCCAACATCACCACAAACACTCGGTAATATTGTTATTACTGAAACTTCGGTCAATGATATATCTGGCTCCGGAACCCTTATTATATCAACATCACCGAGCTTCCAGTTTACGGGAGGAGGAAGCGTTTCTGTCACGGGCAATGATATTACAGGCATTTCTGTATCGCAGACAAGCAATACAACAATAACCCTCACCTTTACCGTATCAGACTCCGTTCAGTTGGACACAATCACCATGAGCGGGATTCAGGTAAGGGGCTTGTTCAGCCCTACCCCTCTCAGCAATATTTTCCGCTCAGGCGGAACAGCAGTAATTGCTGGCGATACACTTGGAACCGTACACGCAACACTAACCTCCACAGATGCACCAGCCTTAAACAGCAGCTTTACAGCACCTGCGATATGCAGTGAAAGTGTGTTTAGCTATACACCTTCAAGTACCGTATCCGGTACAACATTTAACTGGACAAGGGCAGCGGTAAGTGGGATCAGTAATGCTTCTGGCTCAGGAACAAACAATCCGTCTGAGACACTTATTGATACACTGTCAACTGCGGTAAATGTGGAATATATCTATACCCTTGAAGCCAATGGTTGCACGAACCCTACAACATTCAGTGTTGCAGCAACAGTAAATCCTCTCCCGGTATTAACTAGCACACTTACTCCTCCGGCAATATGCAGCGGAACAAGCTTTTCTTACACAGCTTCAGCTACCATACCGGGAACGACATTCAGTTGGTCGCGGACAGCGGTGTCGGGTATAAGCAATATTGCTGCTACCGGCTCTAACGACCCGGTCGAAACATTAACCAATACTACATCAGTGCCGGTGAATGTCGATTATTTCTATAGCCTGACGGCAGATGGCTGTACCAACGATTCCCTGTTTCGTGTTACCGTAACAGTGAATCCCACCCCAACTATGACGAGTGCAAACTCATTTACCTCCTGTACTGGCGACTCCTTAAACTTTGAATTGACAAGTGATGTAAGTTCTTCCTACAGCTGGCTTGCAGCCGATAATAGCAACACAACGGGTGAAAGCCTTACCAGTCAAACTACTGACACCATATATAACGACATAACGAATTCTACCGATACAGTTCAACAAGTAACTTATACCATTACCCCAATTTCTTTCCTTACATGCCAGGGAAATCCCCAAACATTGACAGTGAATGTAAATCCAACACCGACAGTTCAGAACAATGATTCAATAACAGTATGCAGTAGTGTAAATTTGAACCTGCCGCTCATCAGCAACGTTCCTTCTCTCTATACATGGGTAGCCGTTGACAACCTTAACACTACAGGCGAAAGCACATCCATTCAAACAACCGATACAATAACCGACATAATTACCAACAATACAGCACTGGCCCAAACGGTGGTTTATACCGTAACACCTGTTTCTTCCTCAGGAAATTGTTCGGGTACACCTAAAACAATTACTGTAATTGTAAATCCTGCACCCACAATTACTAGCACTTCTGAAGACACAATCTGCAGCGGTACTATTTTGAATGTACCTTTTACCAGCACCTTGGCATCAGCATATTCGTGGGTTGCAAATGATAACCTTAACACTACAGGAGAAAGTATAAGCCCGCAAACCCTGGATACGCTTACTGATGCGATTGTTAACCTAACATCTTCTGCACAAACAGTAACCTACTCTGTTACACCAACGTCACTTACAGGAAGCTGCACAGGAATAACGCAGACATTAACAATTTTTGTAAATCCATTACCGGTTTCAAATGCCGGAAACGATATATCAATCTGTTCTGGAACGATTGATAGTATTGGCAGTACAGTCACACTTGGCTATGAATATATCTGGAATACAGCAACCGGGCTTAGCGATTCAACCATATCTGCTCCTCTGGTTAATCTAACAAACAATACAACAAACCCTGTATCTGAAGAGTTTCATCTCATAACAACAATAACTGCAACAGGCTGTCAGTCATCAGATAGTGTTACAGTAACAATAAATCCACAACCGACCCTGAGCATCAATCAACCTTCGGAAGTGTGTGCACCTGCCACAATTGACCTTACGGACTCATTGGTTACAGCAGGAAGTACTGGTGGAGGAACATTTAGCTATTGGACTGATATAACGGCAACCGATACTTTAATGGCCCCTGAATCCATAAACACAAGCGATACGAACTTTATCAAACTCACCGCTCTTGGAGGCTGTTATGATATTGATTCTGTAGTTACAGTTGTAAAACCAGCTGCCATTGCAAATGCAGGAAACGATTTAGCAATGTGTTCAGGGGCAATGGATAGCATTGGTACCCTGTCATTACCCGGTTACAGTTATTCATGGAATACAAACATCGGAATAAGCGACTCTACCATTTCTAAAACCGAAGTCCTTGCCGTAAACAATACAAACACTCCACTTGTTTTAAATTATATCGTTCTTGCAACAATCGTAGCCACAGGATGCCAGTCAACAGATACTATTATTGTTACAATTAACCCACAACCGGTTCTTGTAATAAATCACCCGGCACCCGCCTGCGCACCAAATACAGTTGATTTAACTGCAGCATCTATAACTGCAGGAAGCACAGGAGGTGGAACATTTACGTATTGGAAAAATAGTACTGCAACCGATACATTACAAAATCCTGCTGCAATTGCTGTAACAGACACCAATTATATTAAAGTTACCGCTGCCGGTGGATGTATGGATTTTGATTCAGTTATAACATTGGTTCACCCGGCTGTACCATCTTATGCCGGTGCCGACATAAGTATTTGTTCAGGAGTAACGGATACTATTGGTAGCGCTGCTGTTAATGGCAATACGTATTCGTGGAACACAAGTGCTGGTTTAAATGATTCTACTGTATCCGAACCCGTTGTAATGGCAACGAATAACACTATGGCTCCAATCGTCCTGAATTATATTCGTACAACAACCACGCTTGCAACAGGTTGCCAGGCCATCGATACAGTAATGGTAACAATAAATCCTCAGCCGGTACTGGTGATCACAAATCCCCCGTCATCCTGCACTCTGGATACAATAGATTTAACGGACTCTTTGATAACTGCTGGCAGCTCTTTCGGAACTTTAACCTATTGGACAAATGGTAATGCTACAGACTCCTTATTGACCCCTGATGCAATTACAACAGCCGATACAAATTACATTAAACTTACTGCTGCTGGTGGTTGTATTGATATTGAACCGGTAATTACGGTTATCAACCCATTGCCTCCGGTAAGCTTTACCGGATTGAATTTTAGCAATTGTTATAATTCTTCGCCACAAACCCTTACAGGCTCGCCTGCGGGTGGCGTATTTAGCGGAAACGGGGTGTCTGGGAACACCTTCACCGCATCCGTTGCAGGGGTTGGTGTGCAGCCTATTACTTATACATATACCGATACAAACGGCTGTTCACGTTCTGCAAGCCAGTTCATACAAATATTAGCAATTTCCAATGTATTGCCTCAAATATGCATGGTTACAGTAGATACTGGCTCACATCACAATATTGTTTACTGGAACAAAGCCGCATATACCAATGTAGATTCGTTTATTGTTTATCGTGAAATCTCTACAGGCAACTATCAGAAAGTTGGTGCTGTAAATCGTACATCAGGCTCTTTTACCGACACCACACAACAACTGTATTTCCCTAACACCGGTGATCCAAACACAGCAAGCTACAGATACAAACTTCAGATACGGGACAGCTGCGGAGATCATTCCGCGCTAAGCGCCTTTCACAAAACAATTTACCTGTCACATAACGCAGGTACGTTTAACTTTACACATTACGAAATAGAAAATGAATCCGTACCTCTTTCAGGGCTTACGTCTTATGTGCTTATGAGAGATGGTAACAATACAGGCAACTGGGACGTGGTAGGCAGTTCGTTCGGCTCTACATTAACAATTACCGATGCAAGCTACTCTTCTTATCCTAATGGCAGATGGCGTATAGAAACATTGTGGGACATCAGCTGCGGTACACCACCTGTTACCACAACACTTTCTAATATTATAACCGATACTACCTCCGATATTGGAGTAGCGGACTTAGAAAACTTTTCTGTTCATGTAGCGATCTATCCAAACCCGTATACTCAAAATACAACTATACAATATGTATTAAACAACAACTCAGAGGTTAAAATAGAGGTGTACAACGCTCTTGGCGAAAAGATAGAAACACTTGTAAACACAAGCCAGAACGCAGGGGAATATAAATGTAGATTTGGTGCTAAATCATTAGGGTTTAGTGCAGGCGTTTACTTTGTCAAAGTAAGCGTGAATGGCAAATACAAAATTCAAAGGATAGTCGAAGTTGAATAAATTTCATCTGCACGGAATTACCATCTTTTGAATTTTCGACTTTATTTCTTTCTCACTTTTTTAAGAGATAAGGTATTCATTGAATTGGACGTAAGCCCACTGATATTGTTGTGAACCAGCCTTACAACCTGATCATAATATAATGGAACAACAGGGGCATCTTCAATCAGCAGCTGATCCATTCGCTGATAATAGCTTTTACGTAATGCCGCATTCTGTTCTCCATGCGATTTTTCATACAAAGCATCGAACTCCGGGTTATGATAATGCGTATAATTAAAACCTCCCGGGCTCCAGTTTTTGCTGTAAAAAAGAGACAAAAAATTCTCTTCGTCAGGATAATCAGCAATCCAGGATTTTCTGAAAAAATTAACCTTTGCATCTGCTACCGACTGCGATAACATGGAAGCTTTTTGAACATCAATCCTCACCTTTATTCCAAACTCTGATAATTGCGACTGGATGTATTCAGCCAATTCAAGGTATTGCTCACTCGTTGCCAGCCATATTTCCGGCAACCCTTTACCATCCGGATAACCAGCGGCATTCAACAACTCTCTGACTTTATCTGGTTCATAAGTATATCCTTTTATTTTTTCTGCATCAAATGAAGGCAAACCGGAAGGAATAAAACCCGAAGTAGCCGCAATTCCCAGGTTCCTGCGTAGGTACTTTACCATTTTTTGCCGGTCGAACCCATAATTTATTGCCTTACGTATGGCCTTAAGTTTCAATGGTGAATTTTTAACAACATCCAGTTTTTCGTCAATTAAAAAGCCCAGATAGTCTGTTTTAAGGTAGGGCTGGGCCTGGAGCTGAAACTTCCCTTTGTATTCATCTTTTAATGCTCCTTCTTCGGTTAGTACTTCAATGGTATTGATTGCATCTATGCCGGAAACCATATCCAGCTTGCCTTGCAGAAAATTCATAAAAGAGGTCTCCCTGTCTTTTATAAACGAAATGGAAACCGCATCCAGGTAGGGCAAACGCTGCCCTCCCTCAAATTCAAAATAATTCTCATTCTTGATCATCACCATCTTGGAACCTTCTTCCCACACCTTTAATCGAAAAGGCCCTGTGCCGACAGGGTTCCGCCTGAAATCATCTCCATAGAGCGTAACGGCTTCTTCAGGAATTACAGAAAAATATTTCATTGTCAAAATACCTAAAAAAGGCATAAATGGTTTTGAAAGCCGGATTACCAAAGTAGAATCGTTGATCGCTTCAAAACCTTTTTGTCCTGCCATATCCACACAACTCAAAAGCGAAGTTGCACTTGAAACAGTTGCATCAAGCAGTCGTGTAAAACTGTAAACAAAATCCTCTGCCGTAACCTTGCGGCCCTTCCCCCCTTCAAAACAGCTGTTATCTGTAAAAAACACATTATTTCTCAGAAAAAAAGTATACATAAGCCCATCCCCTGAAATGTTCCACGATTTGGCAACAGAGGGTTCAATACGCAATGAATCATTCATTTGCACAAGCCCGTTATACAATTGGTTCACCACCCATATATTTTCAAATGATCGGGCTGCAGCCGGGTCCAGTGAAGTAATTCCCGCCATTTCATTGTATTTGAACACTTTACGCTTATCATTTGTATTTTCATCACCGGAAAAACATCCGGAAACCACAATTGTCAGCAGTATGTATATGAATATCCTTTTCATTTTCGACTGATGCTAAATCATAAAAAATTAACCATTCTTACCAAATTCAAGATTAAAAAATCATTTACAACCAAAACCCTGAAAACCAATACATTTACAAACAACTTTTTAAACAATCGTCCAAACAAAATACATTTTACCACATTCTGTTTCGTAAATTCGCAACCATTCGTTATCCGTAACCATAAAATTTGTTATTCGCTTTAATTCGCTATTCGTAGTAGTAGTTTTTTCTATCTTTGTACACATGCAAGAAACCATTTTAATAATCGATTTTGGCTCCCAGTACACGCAGTTGATTGCACGCAGGGTAAGAGAGCTGAATGTATACTGTGAAATACATCCATTTAATAAAATACCTGAAATCACAAGTGCGATAAAGGGCGTAATCCTTTCCGGAAGTCCTTTTTCTGTTCGCGACCCCAAATCCCCGAATCCGGATTTATCGGCTTTCAAAGGCAAGCTACCCTTACTAGGCGTTTGTTATGGTGCACAGCTCATGGCCCACAAATTCGGTGGCGAGGTATTGCCATCCAAACACCGCGAATACGGTCGTGCCAACCTGTCGTTTGTGAAAAAGGAAAATGAGCTGTTTACAGGCATTAGCGACAACTCCCAGGTATGGATGAGCCATGCCGATACCATTACAAAAATACCTGATAATTACGAAATAATATCCAGCACCAAGGACGTTCAGTTTGCGGGTTACCAGGTTAAAAATGAAAAAACATACGGAATTCAGTTTCACCCCGAAGTATACCATTCTTTGGAAGGCGCTGTGCTTCTGAAAAATTTCTGTATCAACATTTGCGGTTGTGCACAGAACTGGACTCCCGCTTCTTTTGTGGAATCTACTGTTGAAAGTTTAAAGCAACAATTAGGGAATGATAAAGTTGTACTGGGCCTTAGTGGTGGTGTGGATTCCAGTGTGGCTGCTGTTCTGCTCAACAAAGCAATTGGCAAGAACCTGTATTGTATCTTTGTTGACAACGGACTGTTGCGTAAAAATGAATTTGAAAATGTATTGGCTTCTTATCAGCACATGGGCCTCAATGTGAAAGGTGTTGATGCCAAATCCCGCTTCTACTCTGAGCTAGCAGGTGTCAGCGACCCTGAGAAAAAACGTAAAATTATTGGCAAGGTATTCATTGATGTGTTTGACGATGAATCCAAACGCATTGAAAATGTGAAATGGCTGGCACAGGGAACTATTTATCCCGATGTGATAGAGTCTGTTTCAGTGAATGGCGGGGCCTCTGCTACCATCAAATCTCATCATAACGTAGGCGGTTTGCCCGATTTTATGAACCTGAAAGTGGTGGAACCCCTAAAAACATTGTTTAAAGACGAGGTAAGAAGAGTTGGCAAATCGCTTAATATTGATGATGCTATCCTGAATCGCCATCCTTTTCCGGGCCCGGGACTTGCAATACGCATCCTTGGAGACATAACAGCAGAAAAAGTACAGATCTTGCAGGAAGTGGATCACATTTTTATTGATAACCTGAAAACATCAGGCTTATACAAAGATGTTTGGCAGGCCGGAGCAATATTTTTACCCGTACACACTGTGGGGGTAATGGGTGATGAACGCACCTATGAAAATGCGGTTGCATTGCGCGCTGTAACATCTACCGATGGTATGACTGCCGACTGGTGCCATCTCCCTTATGAATTCTTAGGGAAAGTATCCAATGAAATAATAAACAGGGTAAAAGGTATAAACAGGGTGGTGTACGACATAAGCTCTAAACCACCTGCTACCATTGAGTGGGAGTAAATTTAAAACCTTGTTGGAACTTACAGTTCAATGTTTAGCCAGTACTTTGGAATTTACACCAAATAAGAATCAGCAGTAATACAGATGCAAAAAATTATAAATACAACCCGCCAAAAGTTGTCCTTCAGGGAAGGTTGGGTGGTCCTTTTTCTGTTTTTTATACTTCTTGGTAGTATGAACTCCTATGCACAGGAAAAAAATCAGACAGCAGAAATTAAAAAAAGCAATATCACCGAAAAAATAAATGGTGTCAAATATTATATGCACACCGTTGAAAAAGGACAAACACTCTTTGCAATTGCAAAAGCCTATGATTTAACATTAAACGACATAGTACTGGAAAACCCTGAAGCTATTGACGGAATACAACCGGGGCAAGTGCTGAAAGTACCAACTAAAAAATCTAAAAAAAACAAAACTGAAATTGCACCGGAAGGCGCAGATTATATCCTGTTCAGGGTGGAGGCCGGACAAACCTTATATTCACTGGCAAAGCAGCACAAAACAACAGTTGAAAAAATAAAAGCGCTTAATCCTGATATGCAGGACGGTCTAAAAGGCGGTCAAACAATCAAAATCCCTGCAACAAAGGAGCAGGCCGAATCATCTAAAACTGAAAAAACAAAAGCCACTTCCACCGCTGCCGGAATACCGTCTGACCTTGAACATGCAGATACAGCCTCTGTTACAAACTATGCAGGTAGCAAAAAAGAAGAATACAACATAGCATTTTTTCTTCCCTTTCATGCAAATGAAGCCAATGAACTCAACACTGAAAAAATCATTAAAGGTGATGAGCAATTGCCAAACAAAAGCACCATTGCTCTGCCTTTTTATGAAGGGGCATTAATGGCTATCGACTCATTGAAAAAAAGAAATTTTAAAGCCAAAATCTTTGTATATGATATTGATGATACTGACTCTTTAAACATTGTATCTCTTCTTAAAAAGCCGGAATTAAAAACCATGGACCTCATGATTGGGCCCCTGTTTGGTTCCAGTTTCATGCCTGTTGCAAAATTTGCAAAAGAGCATTCTATACCCATTGTTTCGCCATTTACACAGATAAACAAAATTTTATTCGACAATCTGTATGTTTGCAAAATGCTCCCATCCAGTGCCATGCAGCTGGAACTAATGGCCAATTATGTTGTAGATTCTTTTAAAACACAAAACCTCATTTTATTGAACAATGGTAGCCCCAAAGAAGTGACTTTTTACAATGCCTTTAAAAAGGCCGGAAACAAAGCATTGAAAAAGGCCGGTGGAACTGCTAACGACACTCTTCGTGAAGCCCGCAGCATTGCCGGTGTCGAAAGCATGATGAATTCAGCAAAAACCAATGTGGTTATTCTTCCGTCAAACAACCAGTCCTATGTAACTGAATTTATCAGCAAGCTAAATAAGGTTCCGGAAAAAAATAAAATTGTTGTTTTTGGTCTTCAAAGCTGGCTGAATTATGACAATCTTGATTTTGAATACCTCAACAAACTATCGGTCCACATACCATCCAACAGTTTTGTGGATTATACAAATCCTGCAACCAAAGATTTTATTGCTGAATACCGGGCAAGGTATAAGACCGAACCTGAATTATACGCGTTTCAGGGTTACGATATAACCAACTATTTTTTAACCGCACTTCACAAATACGGCAGCGGCTTCCTGAACAATATTGTTGATGATAAAAGCAAAGGGCTTGAAGTAGATTTTCATTTTATGCAATACCCTTTGGATAGCGGCTTTGAGAATAAATTCGTTTATATCCTTAAGTACAAGGATTACAAGCTGGTTAAAGCCAATTAAGGAATATAACACATCTTCCATTATACATTATCCATCAAACATATACAGATGCTTTCAAAAGAAGAAATAACAGAATGGTTCAAGTCCCTCCAGTATTCCATCTGTTCTGCCTTGGAAAAAGAAGATGGAAAAGGAAAATTTGAAGAGGAGAACTGGACACGGGAAGAAGGCGGTGGGGGAAGAACGCGCATACTTCAGGATGGCAATGTGATTGAAAAGGGAGGCGTAAACTTCTCTGCCGTTCATGGTGAGCTACCCGAAAAAATACTTTCGGGAGTATTGCAAACACATGCAGTGAATAAACCCCAAACCTTAAACACTGAACCTGAAACTTTAAACTTTTATGCAACAGGCGTTTCCATTGTTATCCACCCTCACAACCCAATGGTACCCATTATTCACATGAATGTCCGCTATTTCGAAATGAACAACGGTACTTGGTGGTTTGGCGGTGGTATAGACCTTACTCCTCATTATGTGAACGAAAAGGATGCTGCATTTTTTCACAACTCCCTTAAAGGTGCCTGCGACAAACACAACCCAAACTATTACCCTGAGTTTAAGAAATGGGCCGATGATTATTTTTTTATTCCCCACCGCAATGAAACACGCGGTATAGGCGGGATCTTTTTTGATAGGCTCACAACGCACAAAAACACCTCGTCTGCATCCAAACAGGATTTATTCGCTTTTGTTCAGGAAGTTGGCAATGCCTTCGCTCCCATCTACACATCCCTCATGAACAGGAATAAAAACAAATCCTTTACTGAAGCCAATAAACAATGGCAGCTTATCCGAAGAGGAAGATATGTTGAATTTAACCTCGTTTACGATAAAGGGACCAAATTCGGACTGGAAACAAACGGACGAATCGAGTCCATTCTCATGAGCCTGCCACAAACAGCTAACTGGATCTATAATTTTAAGACCCAACCCGGTAGCCCTGAAGAAAAAACCCTCTCCCTCCTCAAAAAAGGTATAAACTGGGCAAATTAATACCCAGGCCAGCAAATATCCTCAGATGCAACCTTTTACCCCAAACTGGTGTCATAAATACATCGGCCAAACTGACTGAACCAGTGAACCTGTGAACCAGTAAACCAGTAAACCAGTAAACCAGTAAACCAGTAAACCAGTGAACCAATGAACCAGTATACCAGTGAACCAGTGAACCAGTATACCAGTGAACCAGTGAACCAGTGAACCAATGGACCAATGGACCAATGGACCAATGAACCAATGAACCAATGAACCAATTAACCGGAGAACTAATGAACAGTTAAAGATTTTTTTTTACCTTCGTAAATCGTTCAGAATAAAATAAATGGAAAAAACTTTACGCTCCAGATTATATACCTGTTATTCAACTGTTTATAATCCCCAAAAAATGTTGGGAATTATAATTCTGGTATTCATTTTTCAGGGACTTTCAATCGCTCAGACTGTGCTATACAACCCTTTGTTGCAAGGCTTTGATGAAGCAAAAGTACTGGATGAGTTCAGGCAGAAGGAAGGCTCTGAAGATAAATATCCTGCCGCTTACTCCCGCTTCCTTGAATTCAAAAAGCAGGAATACATTGGTAAAAAACAAGGAACCTGGCAAAAAAGCCTTTCCTCTGACAACCAGAATCCCACTCCCGCAACTGCCGGAGAATGTGGGAATATTGATTTTGAAACCGGTAACTTTACCGATTGGACAGGCAAAACAGGTTCTAACCCTGGATGTTGCGGAAGTAACGGCTTCGTTTCCAACGGTGCCAATGCTGCCGTAACCGATCCCGGTGCTCGTCATACAATCATATCCGGAAACGGTACAGATCCTTGTGGTGGTTTCCCGGTTGTTCCTCCACCTATGCCAGGACAAGTGCAGGGAACCTATTCCTGCCGTTTGGGAAATGCAGTTGTTGGTGCCGAAGCTGAATCCATTGAAACAGTTTTCACCCCCACCTCCTCAAACAATGTGTTTACGTACCAGTATGCTACGGTGCTTGAAAACCCGGGACATAGTCAGGCTGACCAGCCATTTTTCAAAGTTCAAATCCTCGACAGCAATGGCAACCCGATTCCTTGTACCACTATTACATATACTGCCGGGGAGGCTGGTCTCGACTTCCAGGATTCGCCCAATTGTCCGGATGTCCAGTACAAACCATGGTCAACTGTAAGTGTGGACCTTGTGGCACATATCGGTAACCCGGTAACTGTAAGGTTTACAAGTGCCGACTGTACTGCAGGCGGGCACTATGGTTATGGATATATCAATACGGAATGCAGTGCTTTAATTGTAACACAGCAGGACTCCTTATGTGTGGGCGGTAATGTTACCCTTATTGCTCCGGAAGAAGATAACAATACATACAGCTGGACAGGACCAGGCGGGCCATATACAGGACAAACCATTACTGTTACTCAGGCCGGCACATACAACGTTACAATGACCTCTACATCCGGCTGTGTAAAATTAATAACCTATACTGTTGTTGAATATCCAACAGCCCTTCTTAACATTGGCCCAGACCAAAACATTTGCAGCACTGAGTCTGCAACATTAACAGCTACCCCAAGCGGTGCTGCTACTGGTGGTACCTGGACTGGTGGTACTGGCACATTCAACCCGTCCAACACCTCACCTAACTGTACTTACACTCCTAGTGCCGCAGAGAAAACAGCAGGCACCGTAACACTTACTTTTACTACCAACGATCCGGTTGGCCCATGCCCTGCTGTCAGCGATCAGGTAACAATCACCATTAACCCTGAAGCTACTGTAACTGCAGGGCCTGATCAAACCATCTGTATAGGGAACTCTGTGGTTCTGGGAGGCAATGCCGGTGGCGCTGCTACAAGCGGTTTCTGGACCGGAGGTGCGGGAACTTATGCTCCTGACAATACAGCCGGCAATGCCGTTTATACTCCCTCTTCCGCAGAAGCTACAGGAGGTTACGCAGCCTTGTTTTATACTACTGACGATCCGGCCGGCCCTTGTCCAAGCAAAACAGATACTATGGTCATCACAATTAATCAGCTTCCTACAGCCAATGCCGGTTCACCTCAATTTGTTTGCGAAGGGGAATCCATTACTCTGGCTGGGTCTATTGGTGGAACAGCTACAAGTGCCACCTGGAGCGGTGGAGGCGGCACCTTTGTTCCAAACAATACAACTTTGAATGCCGTGTACACTCCTTCTGCAGCTGAATATGCAGCCGATTCTGTATTGCTTACCTTAACAACCGATGATCCGGCAGGTCCGTGTACATTCTCTTCATCAAGTGTCAAATTCCACTTCTATAAAAATCCGGTTGTTGATTTTGTAGCTGACGATCCCGATGGATGTCCCATTCATTGTGTCAACTTCTCTGACTCTACAACGGTTGGAGGGGGTGCTACCATCGTATCCTGGAACTGGGATTTTGGTGATGGCAGCACCGGTTCAACGGTGATGAACCCTTCCAATTGTTTTGAAGAGCCGGGGTTATACGATATCAAGCTTGTTGTGGAATCAGACCAGGGATGTACATCCTTCCTCACCATCCCTGAAATGATTGAAGTATACAATGTTCCGGTAGCTGAATTTACGCCTTCTCCCAGCACTGCAACTGTAATTGATCCTACAATTACTTTTGTCAACAACAGTTCACCGGATGTAAACTTCTGGCAGTGGGATTTTGGTGATGGAGATAGTATTGATGGCCCTTCCAGTCCCGTGCATGAATACCCTCATGAAACCTACGCCAGCTATATGGTAACCCTGATGGTGCAGAATGCAAACGGCTGTATGGATACTGTTGCACATCCTGTATATATCGGGCCTGAATTTACATTCTTTATACCAAATGCCTTTACTCCTAATGGCGATGGGCATAACGAATACTTCTTCGGCTCTGGTATTGGGATTGAAGTGTATGACATCTGGATCTTTGACCGTTGGGGAAATATGATATTCCACGGAAACGACCTGGACGACAAATGGGATGGCAAATCAAACGGGGGTAAGGAAGGCTCGCAGATAGATGTGTTTATATGGAAAGTTCAGCTAACGGATGTGTTTAAGAAAGTACACAATTACATGGGTACCGTTACTCTTGCTAGGTAATTTGGGCAATACTACCAATTCTTAGGTTTATGAGAAACCAGCTGGTTTTATTTTGTTTCATTACAATTGTTTTTGGGTACAAAGCCAAAGCACAATTAACCTTTAACAATGGGCTTACTGCACAGCAAATTGCACAGTCACTTGCAGGTTCCGGTGTTGCGGTTAGCAATGCGACCGTAACCTGCGACCCTAATGGAATTGGGTCATTCACCGGCAACTCCGGCATAGGTATCACTACCGGTGTGGTGCTCACAACTGGCAGCACCGCAATTATATCTCCCAATACAAATGCTGGCAATGCAGGAGTTTGTACCAATACACCCGGTGATTCCGATTTAAGCAATGATCCCTATGATGGCTGTGCATTGGAGTTTGACGTTGTTCCTCTTTGCGATACATTAAAATTCAGATATGTTTTTGCATCTGAAGAATACCCCGAGTTTGTAAACCAGGGCGTGAACGATGCTTTTGCCTTCTTTATAAGTGGCCCTGGTATTGTCGGACAGCCTAACATTGCTCTTATCCCAGGCACCAGCACCGCTGTATCTATCGATGACCTGAATGGTAATACCAACTCTCAGTTTTATGTAACAAATACAGGGACTACTATTGAGTATGATGGATACACAACCATTCTTACAGCATGGAGTGTGGTTCAACCCTGCCAGACTTACCATTTAAAAATTGTTATTACAGATGAAGGAGATTGCATCTACGACTCTGGTGTGTTTCTGGAAGCGGGAAGTTTGCAATGCCAGACCACTGTTTCAGCCAATGCCACCGTACAAAATGCTGTTGAAGGCTGTGTAGACGGCAGTTTTGAATTTTGTCGTCCTGCTCCTACTACATCACCACTTACGGTTAATTATACCATTGCTGGCTCTGCCGCTAATGGTACCGATTACAATACCATAACAAACAGCATTACCATCCCTGTAGGGCAGCTTTGTGCATCTGTACCAATAGTTGCTATTGAGGATGGTGTGGATGAACCACTGGACAGTATATTGATCATTTTTCAACCAGGTGTATGCCCGGTTAATGACACAGTGAAAATTTACATTACAGACAATGCACTGGATGCCGGCCCTGACGACACACTCTGTTCAGGTGGAACGGTAACCATCGGAACCGCTTCACAACAGGGCGTTACGTACGCCTGGAGCCCGGCTACTGGCTTAAGCAATGCTATTTCATCCAATCCATCTGTAACACTTACCAATACAGGTTCCACCCCGATTACTACAAATTATATCCTCACCGCCACAAATAATGGATGCAGCATTTCCGATACTGTTGCTGTTACTGTTTACCCGCTTGCTGAGGTAGATGCGGGTCCCGACCAATCCGTATGCAGTGCTTCCATCCAGTTATCAGGTAGTTTGAGCGGGAGCGCCACTTCCGGTTCCTGGAGCGGAGGAACCGGAACCTATGCACCGGCAAACACCTCGCTGCATGCAACCTATACGCCAAGCGCTGCTGAGGTTACTGCTGGTACAGTTACGCTTACACTTACATCCAATGATCCTCCCGGCCCTTGTCCGGCTGCAACGGACCAGGTTACATTTACTATTGACCAACAGGCAACTATTGAAGCAGGGCCGGATCAGGCGATATGTATCGGCAACAGCGCCATACTTACAGGCAGCTTTGGCGGTACTGCTACCGGTGGAACCTGGAGCGGTGGTAATGGAACATTTGCACCTGACAATACAGCTCCAAACGCCATTTACACACCAAGCTCTGACGAAGAAGCAGCGGGCACTTTCACCTTGTTTTACACTGCCGTTAATGCCGGTACCTGTGATCCCCCTTATGATTCGGTAGTTATCACCATCAATACATTACCTACAGCAAATGCCGGGTCTACACAATTTATCTGTACCGGTGCAAGTGCAACCCTTGCAGGAGCTGTTGGCGGTACAGCTACTTCCGGTACCTGGAGCGGAGGAGCAGGCACTTTTACTCCGGATAATACAACATTGAATGCCGTATATACCCCAAGCAATGCCGAATACAATGCAGGCTCTGTTACTTTGACATTAACAACCGATAACCCGGCCGGGCCTTGCACTGCTTCATCTTCCAATGTTACCATTAACTTTTATGAAAAACCGAGTGTGAATTTTTCTGCCGGTAATTCTGCAGGTTGTCCTGTTCACTGTACCAGCTTCGACAATACAAGTTCTATTGGTTCGGGCTCCATTGTATCCTGGGACTGGAATTTTGGTGATGGCAGTGCCGGCTCAACCGCAGAAGAACCAAGCAATTGTTATTCAACTTCCGGCTTGTATGATGTTACGCTTGTAGCCACATCCAACAACGGATGCGTGGATTCACTCGAGCTTTCCCACCTGGTAACAGTTTACGACATTCCTGTTGCAGAGTTTACTACTACCCCCGACCCGGCAACCATCCTTGACCCGGCTATTGTGTTTAACAACCAAAGCAGCTCTGACGTTACCAGCTGGCACTGGAATTTTGGCGATGGTGATACATTAGGCCTTGACAACCCTACCCCTTCCCATTCCTATGGCGATACAGCCAACTCATACCTTGTTACACTCATTGTTCAGAATGCAAATGGCTGTAAAGATACCGTTCAGCACGAAGTTGTTGTGGGACCGGCTTTCACATTCTATATCCCAAATGCATTTTCACCCAACGGTGACGGTTTTAATGATACATTCTTTGGTAAGGGGCTTGGTATCGATAAATATGATTTATGGATTTTTGACCGCTGGGGAAATATGATTTTTCACACAAAGAACCTAAGCGACTCCTGGAATGGGAAAGCCAACAACGGCAAAAACACTGCCCAAATAGATGTATTTGCCTGGAAAGTTGAAATTATAGATGTGTTTGCCAAAAAACACAGCTTTATTGGAACCGTTTCCATTGTGAGATAATACCGGTTGTTTACAGGAGCATTAACTCTCCATCACTAAATTTGTTTCAGCTTTATAAGAGCCTGTTTAGAATTTTGCAGAAGAATGGAATTTAGCCATCCCGTGTTTCTCCAGCTCTGAATGACCCACGTGCTGTCAAGCTGGTCGAGAAATGTGTAAGGGATTTACACTTTTCGTTTAGTAAATACGAAGCAACACAGTCCGCACAAGTATCTCATTTTCAAATATTTAATAAAAACACATCCACAATGCAACCTTTTAGGATTTAAGGTAGTCTTAATGTGAACAAAAAGATTTGTTCTTTTTGCTTTTTTAACGTATTTTTAATATTTATAAAGAGAAATTTTCTCCCCGTGGGGGAGATAGAAAAGACCATAGAAGTTATGAATAACTTCCGAAACAAAACAGATTAACCAATGAAACGTAACTTTTACTTTTTTTGTTTCATTTTTTTATTTTTTTTCAGCACAGCTCAAAGTTTTGCGCAGCTTTCTTTTAATAACGGGCTTTCTGCTACTCAGCTGGCTCAACTTCTGGCAGGTGCTGGCGTAAGTGTGAGCAATGCCACATTCAATTGTGCAGCCACAGCTATCGGTTCCTTTAATGGTACTTCAAGTCTCGGATTCTCAAATGGTATAATTCTCAGCAGCGGGGATATTTCCCTCGCCTCACCGAACAGCAATAGCGGCTCGGCAGGTAGCTGTAACAGTACCCCAGGTGAAGATGATTTAAACTCATTAGCCGGTGCCACCACATACGATGCCTGTGCTTTGGAATTTGATGTTATACCACTTTGTGATACAATTAAGTTCAAATATGTTTTTGGGTCTGATGAATACCCTGAATATGTAAATTCCGGTTATAATGACGCGTTTGCTTTTTTTATAAATGGGCCTGGAATACCAACACCTCAGAACATTGCTAAACTGCCCGGCACAAGTACTTTTGTAACTATCGACAATGTAAATAGCGGATCCAATTCCCAATACTATGTGTCCAATTCAGGGACAACTCTTGAATATGATGGCCACACTGTTGTACTTACGGCTTTCTGTGTAGTTCAGTCCTGCCAGACATACCATATGAAAATTGTAATTGCAGATGCAGGTGACTGTGTGTTCGACTCTGGCGTATTCCTTGAAGCCGGTAGCTTGCAATGTGGTGCCACTGTTGCGGCTACAGCCACCGTTCAGAATGCTGTGGAAGGATGCCAGGACGGAAGCTTTGAATTTTGCAGAACATCCTCAGTCCCCACTCCAACGGTCATTAATTATACCATTGGGGGCAATGCTGTTAACGGTACGGATTACAATACAATAGCCAACAGCGTAACTATACCTGCCGGACAAACATGTGCTTCATTGCCAATCATCCCTGTTGATGATGGTGTAGCCAAACCAGGCGATAGCATCCTGATCATATATCAACCTGGCCCCTGCCCGGTTATGGATACTGTAGTAATTTATGTTACGGACAATATCCTGAACGCAGGCCCTGATAAAACCATTTGCTCAGGCAATACAACAACCACAATAGGACCGGCACCCAGCACAGGAACAACCTATTCCTGGAGTCCGGCAACAGGTCTGAGCAATGCCACTATTGCGAACCCTACGATTACAGCAACAAATACCGGAACAAGCTCTGTTAATACAACGTATATCTTAACAGCTACAACGGGTGTATGCGCAGTTTCGGATACTGTTGTTGTAACCGTTGACCCGCTGGCAACTGCGGATGCCGGAACAGACCAGACTGTATGCGGTGGCTCTGTTCAGCTTACGGGTACAATTACAGGTGCACCGGGTGGTACCTGGACCGGAGGCGCTGGTACTTTCAGTCCTTCAGATACGAGCCTGAATACTACCTACACCCCCACAACAGCAGAGATTAATTCCGGTACTATAACCCTTACACTTGCGGCTTCCGGCCAATCAGGTTCCTGTCTTTCTTCAACGGACGATGTAGTTATTTCAATAAGTGTAACTTCTACTGCTAGTGCCGGACCGGACCAAACGGTTTGTGTTGGAAACACAGCAATTCTTTCGGGGAGTTTTGGAGGAAATGCTACAGCCGGTTTGTGGACCGGGGGTACAGGAATATTTACACCGGATGCAAGCAGTCCGACAGCTACCTATTTGCCAAGCACGGCAGAAAGCACGGCAGGCTCCGTAACCCTTACTTTTTCAGCTATTGATGCCAACAACACAAGTTGCCCTCCAGTTTCTGATCAGATGACCATTACCATCAACCAGCAACCTACAGCCAATGCAGGGTCTGCTCAATATGTATGTTCAGGCGAAAGCATTACACTTGCAGGAACAATTGGGGGAACTGCAACAAGTGGCACCTGGAGCGGTGGATCAGGTACATTTGCCCCTAACAATACTACATTGAATGCAGTTTATACACCTACAGCCTCAGAATATGCAGCCGGCTCAGTTATTTTAACCCTTACAACAGATGATCCTGCCGGCCCATGTACCTTTTCATCATCCAATGTAACCATGTATTTTTATGAAAATCCAGCCGTGGATTTTACAGCAGGCGTTTCAGCCGGATGCCCTATACATTGTACTGATTTTACAGATGCCAGTACCATTGGCGGAGGTGCAACTATTATTGCCTGGAACTGGGACTTCGGTGATGGAGGCGAGGGCTCTACGACACCAAACCCATCCAATTGTTTCTTAAACTCCGGTTATTATGACGTTGAATTAACTGTTACTTCGAGTGATGGATGTGTTTCATCGCTCACTAAAACGCAGCTTGTAGAAGTGTATGCTATACCCGAAGCAGAGTTCAGCTCAAGTCCTGCCCCCGCAACAGTTATTGAGCCGCTGATTTCTTTTACAAATGAGTCTTCCGCAGATGTAGTCAATTGGATTTGGGATTTCGGGGTGGATACCGCTGGTGCAAATACCGCCAATCCTGCGTTTGAATACCCAAGCGATACTGCCAACACCTACCTGGTTACATTAATTGTAAGCAATTCAGGCGGATGCTTTGATACGGTTCAGCACCAGGTAATTATCGGACCTGCATTTACCTTTTACATTCCAAATGCATTTACGCCAAATGGCGATGGGAAAAACGATCTGTTCTTCGGCTCAGGAACCGGTATTGGTAAATACGAGCTGAGGATTTTTGACCGATGGGGCAATATGGCCTTTAAAACAAAAGACATTACCGAAGGATGGGATGGAAAAGCCAATGACGGTAAACTTGCATCGCAGGTAGATGTATACGTGTGGAAAGTGGAGATTACTGACGTGCTGAATAAAAAACACAATTACATGGGCACCGTGACCATATCCAGATAAACAAACTCTGCCTCTCTCAAAAAGACAGTGTAAGAACGATAATCTCCCCCATATATTATCTGACTTAAGCGGCCGGACAGCTACAATTACAACAAAAATGGTTTGTTAACTTCAGGAATGCACTGTAATTTTAGCAACAACAATTGCCTGCAATGAAAAGAATACGACACATATTGTTATTCATCCTTTGTATCCTTATTCCTGTATTTTCATTTTCGCAGGAAATTTGTACAAATGGCATAGATGATGATTCAGACGGAAAGATTGATTTAAATGATGCCGATTGTAATTGCAATACAGCAAATATCTCCCTAATCGCCAATCCTTCATTTGAAAGCAACAGCGGGTGCCCATCTGCATATAAACAATTCAATCTTGTATCTAACTGGGTATCGGGCAACGGTGAAGCCATTGATTATTCGAACACCTGCGACTTCAGAAGGTTTACAGGTCTCCCTTTTCCTGATGGCAACGGGGCGGCAGGCAGCTTTTACCTGGAAGACCGCTTGCGCTATATAGGCCAGTGCTTACCAAGCCCACTGGTTTCAGGAACAAACTACTCATTGAATTTTGAAGTCAGCGCTTTATCCATTGACAATGCAGGTAATATGCTGGATGCAATGCCCGGTGGTTTATGTGGGTTTAATTACAACTCCATACCCTATCCTGTAACAATTGCATTATATGGTACAAGTAACTGCGCAGATCTGCCCTGGTCAGGAACCGGCAGCCCTATTGGCTCCGGAAGCTGGGTGTTGCTTGGGCAGGTTGTATATTCACCAGTAGATACATTATGGAACGATTTAATTATCAGCTTTACACCTTCATCAAATATTGCAGCTATTGCAATTGGTCCACCCACCACGCAGATACCGGACTTTCCAATATTCAACCAGGGCGGTAACGGAAATATTGGTTGTTTTCCATACATACAATATGATAACTTTATCCTGAATCAACCTTCACAACTGGTGGATATTGAAATATCAAAAACCGGTGGATATTGTACGAATGATTTGATTTTTACCGGTACATCAACGCTTCCCGGAGGTACGTGGCAATGGTATAAAAACGGGGTTGCGCTTTCAGGGGAAACAAATGCAACCCTCCAGGTTTCTACAAACAATTATGGAACAGGAAAATATACTGCAAGGTACCTGTTAAGCGGCAATTGCTATACTGAAGATTACATTTTGCAACTGCCAAACGGCATCACCACAGAATTTGTAACAGGAGCCAGCTGTATGGAGAATATTGTAGCCTTCACGGATATGTCGTTTGCTGGTGGTTTTCAGATTGCATCATGGGACTGGAACTTTGGCGATGGCGGCACTTCAACAGAACAGGATCCTGTACATGTATATGCATCCAATTCAACCTACAATGTGCAATTGGTGATTACTACCAATGAAGGCTGCAAAGATACTGTTGTGCATCCGCAGGTAGTAAACAAACCAGCGCCAATGGTACTTTCCACATGCAGTTGCAATGGTCTAGGAATATCATTAATACCCAACCATTCGTTCGAGGATCATTCCTGCTGCCCTACAAATTACAGTCAGCTCAATTGTGCAGACACCTGGGTTCAGGCATCAGCAGCTACATCTGATTACTGGAATACCTGCGGAACAATTCAGATGGATTATAACCCTCCCCTTCCTCCACCTGATGGAGACGGCTTTGCCGGCTACATTCATTGGGGGACTGGATATCAGGAATTTATAGGCGCTTGCCTGGTTGAACCAATGCTTGCCGGTCAAACCTATAATTTCACTTTTCAGATGGCGGGCCAGTCCAATGCAAACTTTGCATTCTGGGGTGCAACCAATTGCAGTAGTCTGCCATTTTCAGGAACTGGCTGCCCTCAAGGTGTTGGCTCATGGGAAATACTTACGCAGCAAACAATTAACCTTACTCCGGGTTCGTGGCAAACCGTAAGTATGAGCCTTACCTTAACCCAGGATATATATGCGGTATTGCTTGGCCCGGATTGCAGCTCGGGGTCTGGTGGGATTGATTATTATTTCGTTGATAATTTAAAACTATCTTCCTCAATCCTTGCCCCTATTGACATTGAAGGTTCCTACTGTTCCAACGATGTTGTTCTGAATTCAGGTGCTGCAAGTGATACATTTAACCTGCATTACCAGTGGTTCAAAGATGGAGTTGAACTTATAGGTGAAACCGACTCTGTTCTGCATGTTTCTGCAAATGGCTACGGAATTGGCGATTACCAAATAATGGGTATTTACAGGGATGCGTGTGACGTAAGCCCTCCATTCCACGTGGATACAGCATACATCCAGTTTGATACAGAACCATTTGTTTCCTGCCCGGGATTCCAGGATGGTGAAATACTTGTAAGCAATGTAAGTGGCGTTGGAGCTACCCCACCCTATGTTTTCCAGCTCAACAATGATCCACCAATTACAGACAGTACATTTAGTAATCTTTTTCCGGGCACATACACAATCAAAGTAATTGACACCAAGGGCTGCATAGACTCCGCAGTAGTAGTAGTTGACAGCTTCCCCGCACCTCAGGCGCAATTTACCTTTAATGATGTATGTTCAGGAGACAGTGTATTGTTTACCGATGCCTCAACTATTTCAACAGGTACAATCACTTCATGGCTGTGGAATTTTGGCGATGGAACGCCTGCATCAAGTTTAAAAAATCCGGGCCATCTGTATGCATCAGATGGCACATTCAATGTTTCCTTAATCCTTGAAAGCAATAATGGCTGTAAAGACACCCTCAGTAACAGTGTTATAGTTTATCCCAAGCCAACCGCAGCTTCCGGACCTGACCAAACCATATGCGATGGTTCAACAGCTACTCTGGCAGGCAGTATTGGCGGTTCTGCTACCAGCGCAACCTGGAGTGGTGGCAACGGAACATTTAACCCGGATAATACAAGCCTGAATGCTGCATATTCCCCTTCAGCGTCTGAAATACAGGCAGGAACGGTACAGCTGGTTCTTACAACAAACGATCCGGCAGGACCTTGTTCAGCAGACCAGGACACCATGCAGATTGCAATTGACGCATTAGCAACCGTTGATGCCGGTCCTGATCAAATTATATGTATTGGTAATAGTGTATCATTGGCCGCAATATTAGGCGGTTCGGCTACAAATGGCACATGGAGCGGTGGCAATGGCACTTTTGTTCCTGACAATACCTCCCCTACGGCAGTGTATACCCCAAGCAATGCGGAGGCTGCAGCAGGTACTGTATCTTTAACTTACACAACAAACGATCCTGCAGGCCCCTGTACAAGTGTAAATGACATCATGACAATTACCATTAACCAGCTACCTACAGCCAATGCAGGCTCACCTCAATATGTTTGTTCAGGCTCAAGCATTACGCTTGCAGGTTCAATCGGAGGTACAGCCAGCAGTGCTACATGGAGTGGCGGGGCCGGAACTTTTTCACCAGGCAATACAGCACTGAATGCAGTTTATACACCTACCGAAGCTGAGTATGCCGCGGATTCAGTCATTCTAACCCTTACAACAGATGATCCTGCAGGACCATGTACCTTCTCAACATCCACCGTTATCATGCATTTTTATAAGAATCCTGTAGTGGATTTTGCCGCAGTTGTTCCGCAGGGCTGTCCGGTTCATTGTACAGGGTTTACAAACAATTCATCTGTTGGAGGTGGCGACAATATTGTATCCTGGGACTGGGATTTTGGTGATGGAAGCACAGGGTCAACAGCACAGGCTCCAAACCATTGTTTTTCAGAACCGGGTTTTTATGACATTACACTAACTGCAACATCTAACCACAACTGCTCTTCCAGCCTGACTCTAAATCAGCATGTAGAGGTATTTAATGTTCCTGTTGCCGAATTTGTTCCAAGTCCGAACCCTGCAACAATACTTGACCCTAATATTGTCTTTAATAATCAATCGTCACAGGACGTAACATCCTGGTTCTGGGATTTTGGCGATGGCAATACACTATCACCAGACATTTCAAGCCCCGAACATGCTTATGCAGAGGGCATTTCAGCCACTTATACCGTTACACTTATGGTTTACAATATAAACAACTGCTCCGATACCACAAGCCATGATATTGTTATAAACCCCGAGTTTACTTTTTATATCCCTAATGCCTTTACACCCAATAATGATGGAATAAACGACTATTTCTTCGGTACCGGAATAGGCATTACTGCTTACGATTTGTGGATTTTTGACAGGTGGGGCAATATGTTGTTTCACTCCGAAGATCTGAACAAAGGCTGGGATGGTAAGGCAAACGGAGGAAAGGATGCCTCACAGATTGATGTATTTGTCTGGAAAGTAGAGCTGACTGACATTTTCAATAAAGTGCATAATTATATTGGAACTGTTACTCTTGTGAGATAATGGAAAAAAGAGTAAATTGTATCTTGTTTTATAACAAATGAACAAAAGAATAATAATATTAAAAGCACATCTCATTTTATTGTCTGTAATGCTGTTTACGGGATTTGCCTTCTCACAGCGTCAGACAGCCAAAGTACCGTCAGGGTGGTTGGAAAAGAATCCGTTTGAGCAGAAAGTGTTTATTGAGAATAAAGGACAATTTGACCAACAGGCCGAAGACAAAAATTCCAAAGTATATTACAGTACCTGCCTGCAGGGAATAAAAATGCTGTTTACAGCAAATGGCCTGACATACAGGTATGATAAAAAAGAAATCCTGGCTGAGGAAGAAAAAAACGGGTTTGAAAAACTTTTCGGCAAACTTTCACTTACCAAGAATAAAAAAGCAGCTGAATACGAAAAAGAAAAAGCCATTAAAATAACGCCTCAATACTTATCCGTTGAATGGGTTGGTTCATCTGCCACAGCGGAAATTGTTGCAGAAAATAAAGTCGATCATTATTACACCTATAATGGTAAAAACAACAGCACGATAAAGGCTTCAGCTTTTAAAAAGCTTATTTATAAAAATATTTATCCGAATATTGACCTTGTATACACAATACCCCAGGATAGCTCAGGCATTGAATACACATTCATTGTACATCCAGGCGGTGATCCCAGCCTGATACAAATGAAGCACAAAGGGGCTACGGATATTGCTCTTGATGCTGGCAACAAGCTCTTAATTACTTCCGCCTATGGACTGTTTACAGACCATGCTCCTGTTGCATTTTACGCAGACAATCATCAGCCAATTGATGTCTCGTTCATCCTTAACACCGGCAATACGGTTGGCATTGCTTTAAATACTTCAAAAAGCGAAAGAACAATTGTTATTGATCCCTGGACCACCACTCCCAACATGTCAGATGGAAAAGCATTTGACATTAATTATGATGCGCAGGGCAACGTCTACGTATCAGGTGAAATGCAAAAAGTCGCTAAATTCAACAGCAGCGGTACGCTTCAATGGACTTACTCTTTAACAGCCAGCTGGTATTCAGATTTCGCTGTTGATGAAGTTACTTCTGAAATTTACATGTTTGACTGTCCTAACGGCAGTATCAACATTTACAAGCTCGACCCTACAGGAGTTGTAGCTGCCAACGGAACCAGTTCTACAAATGTAAATGAAGTATGGCGTGCGGAATTCGACAGGTGCAACAACCAAATCGTTGTTGGTTCTGGCAGCTACGTAGGAGGCGCGCAGGCATTTACAGTTGATAAAAATAATTTATCGAATGTGGTGCCAAAAAATGTATTCAATGAATCTGATCAATGCCATGATATTTCGTTGTTAGCTATAGACGATGATGGAACGGCCTGTTATTTCCTTGCTACAGAAAGTGCATGTGGTAATGCTGCCCTGCACAACAATGAAATTGTAAAATGTCCGTTGCCTAATCTTGTACCATCTTCATTAAGCATTAACAGCGGCTTTACATTTTCTGAAGTGTTTTTTAATGTTTCGCATTATACACCACCAGCTCTTGGTGGTACCTCACACGGATTCAACGGAATGAAGGTAAGAGGATGTTTTTTATATGGATATGATGGAAACACTATTAAAATATGGGATAAACAAACAGGTACACTTTCGCAAACAGTAACAGTTGGAGGTGGGCTTTTTGATTCGGGCGGACTGGATGTGGATGCCTGCGGCAATATTTATGCGGGTAATGGGAACACAATCAAAGTGTACGATGCGGCCTATAATTTAATTAACACGCTCAATGTAAGCAATACTATCTATGACCTTAAATTAGGCTTAAACAATGATATTTATGCCTGCGGTGATGGTTTCGTTCAAAAAATTGATTTGAGTGGCCTTACCATACAGCTGCAAACCACCCTGGTTGATGCGGCTTGTAACGGTTGCAATGGTAGCGCCACAGCAGAGCTTATCTGCAACAATGCTGCATCCTCTTTTTGTACGAAATATTTATGGTCAACCGGTGCAACAACACAAACCGTTACCAATTTGTGTGCAGGAACCTATACGGTATCAGTAGATGCTGGATGCGGCACCTCTTATACTGACAGCATCACTATTTTAACGGGTACCCCACCATCTGTTACTGCATCCAATGATGATGACATTTGTGAAAATGAAACGGTTGCTCTTTCTGCCACAGGCGGCTTAACTTATAAATGGAGCCCGGGCAGCAGCCTGAACGACAGTACCAGCGCCACTCCCATGGCATCACCAACAGTTACCACTACCTATGTCGTAAGTGGTTATAACGCTGCCGGTTGTGCCGACAGAGATACAGTTACTATTACAGTACATCCCAAGCCATTGTTAACAAAGACTGCAGTGGATATCACCTGTAACGGACTGTGCAATGGACAAACCATTGTTATTCCAACAGGTGGAACAGCACCTTACACTTATAGTTGGACCGGAGGCTGTACCAATGCATCCTGCAACAATTTATGTTCAGGCACTTATACAGTAACCGTTACAGATGCTATAGGGTGTAGCAACACAGCAGACACTTCCGTTTCCGAACCACCAGCACTTGTTTCATCACTTGTAAGTACCACACCGGCAAGCTGCAATGGGATATGTGACGGGGCTGCCAGCGTAACAGCATCGGGAGGAACAGCTGGTACAAACGGATACAATTATTCCTGGAACTCTGTGCCTGCACAAACCAATGCTACTGCAACCGGCCTGTGTGCAGGTACATACACCTGCACCATAACAGACGGCAATGCGTGCACCTCTACCGTTACTGCAACAATAACCGAACCCACGCCAGTTGTAATAAACCCATTTTCCCCCGTGATGTGTGTGAATACAAACACTACGCTAACAGCCGCGGCTACTGGAGGTAATGGAAACTACAGCTATAGTTGGGATGCCCCTTCAAACCCCGCATTTGCAACAACTGCGACTGTTACTTTAAACATCACCACCACCACTAGTTATACGGTTAATGCAGCCGATATGAACGGTTGTGCTGCCCCTCCTGTAACTGTAACATTGTCTCCGGCAATACAGGTAGCTTTCAGCGCAGATACACTTGCAGGATGCCAGCCGCTATGTGTCAATTTTTCTGATGATACGAACCCTGCCGCTGGTACCATTACTAACTGGGATTGGAATTTTGGAGATGGAACGGAACACGCAACCAGTGCAAATGTGCTGCATTGCTATACCACACCAGGCCAATATACGGTTTCACTTGCGGTGACATCTTCTAACGGATGTACAGAAGGTGACACCATAAACAATATGATTACGGTTTATCCAAATCCCGTGGCAAACTTCAATCCATCGCCAAACCCCGCAAATGTGCTTGAACCGGTTATTACCTTCAACAATACGTCATCAAATGATGTTAACTACTGGAACTGGAATTTCGGTGATGGAAGTAGTAGTTTAACAGGCATTTCGAGCCCTGAGCACCAATTCCCAAAAGATACTTCCGGTGCATATAATGTTACACTAATTGTACAAAACACTAATGGCTGCTATGATACAACGACCAGGCCCGTTGTAATTGACCCTCAGTTTACATTTTTTATTCCAAATGCATTTTCCCCGGATGGTGATGGCATCAATGATACTTTTTATGGTACGGGTGTAGGAATTATTGCATACGACCTGTGGATCTTTGACAGATGGGGCAATATGCTTTTTCATTCCGATGATTTATTCAAAGGATGGGACAGCAAAATTGATGGTGGAGAAGAGAAAGCTCAGATTGATGTATATGTTTGGAAAGTGAAGCTCACCGATATTTTCAACAAAAAGCACAACTACATAGGAACGGTAACAATTGTGAGATAAGCCTTCTAGTCCTTTCTTTTTCTGAATGTTACTGCAGAAATACTTAAGCACACCCAACCTGCCATAAAGAATATTCCTCCAAAAGGCGTTACAGGACCCAGCCAGCTAACGCTACCTAAACCAAGCAGTCCTGCAGTTGCCAGCAGGTACAGGGAACCGGAAAACAATACAATGCCCGTTCCAAAACAAAATGCAGCCGTACGCGCAAGCCTGATTCTATCGGCACATAAAGCAATTACAAGCAATACTATGGTATGGTACATCTGGTACTTAACCGCTGTATCAAATGTTATAAGATTCGCTTCGGTAATCAGGCCCGTTTCAAGCTTTGATTTAAGAAAGTGTGCACCCATTGCGCCCAAGGCAACCACTATTGCACCAGAGAACCCGCTAAAAAGTAAAACTCTTTTATTCATGACGTTCCAAATATTATCAATTAAAAAACAAAGAGCGCCCAGGTATCCCCGAACGCTCTTTTGTTTAACTATTTAAGTAATTAATCATTTTATTTTAAATCTGTTAAAATCCGGCTTTGCCAGCTGTACTTCAGGGGTATTTCCCATTGCTCATCAAACTCTGCTTTTGTAAGTACCATATTATTAAAAACAATTACTTCACCAAGAACATTTTTATCCTTTCCTAAAACAGAAGTTAATTCGTTCAGCAGATTATTCAGATGGCAAACCTTAATCTCCCCATTATAAATATAAGCCACTTGTAGGCGATCAAACAGGTTCAGGTTAAACTGCTGCTCCAACTGCTTTACAAAACGAACGGAAGAGTCAATGCTGCAGCCGCTTGCCATTGCCTGATGCTCATCCACCGCAATCACAACAAAACGATTATAGATAACATCAAAACTGGCTTTCAGGCTTGCGCCATGAGCAGTCCAGCTATTTATAAAAGAATTACCGGCATTTTCTATATCGGCAACTTCCTGTTCAGATAGCTCCCGGTTGCTTTGATATACCCATACTTTAGCATCGTCAGGCATTAAAACAACAGAATAGGTACCAATTGTTTCCGGGTTCATCACGTCTTTAGAATCGTTGTTTATCATTTGTTACAGGTCTTTGGCCTGGGCAATCAGTTCGGCCACATCGAGTACTTTTACAGACTGCTCTTTATTAAAGTGCTTCACACCATCTGTCATCATTGTGTTGCAGAAAGGACAACCAACAGCAATAACATCCGGCTGAAGCGCCAATGCTTCTTCTGTGCGTTCTACGTTTACCTCACGGTTTCCTTTTTCAGCCTCTTTAAACATCTGTGCACCACCCGCACCACAGCATAGTCCTTTAGCCCTGCTGCGCTTCATTTCGGCCAGCTCCGCATCGAGGTTTACCATTACTTCGCGTGGTGCTTCATATACATCATTTCCCCTTCCCAAATAGCAGGGATCGTGGAACGTAATTTTTTTGCCTTTAAAACTCCCACCTTCAATTTTTATACGGCCGCTGTTCAGCATTTCCTGCAACAGCTGCGTATGATGAATTACTTCGTAATTGCCACCAAGAGATGGATATTCATTTTTCAAGGTGTTGAAGCAGTGCGGACAGCCCGTAACAATCTTTTTAACCCCATATCCATCCAGCACCATGATGTTGCTCATGGCCTGCATCTGAAACAGAAACTCGTTACCGGCACGTTTTGCAGGATCGCCCGTACAGCTTTCCTCTGTACCGAGAACAGCGAATTTCACATTGGCATGATTAAGAATTTTAACAATGGCTTTGGTTACCTTTTTTGCCCTATCGTCAAAGCTCCCCGCACAGCCCACCCAAAAAAGAATTTCCGGTGTTTCGCCCGAAGCCATGTAATCGGCCATTGTAGATACTTTTAATGCTTCCATACTTTCAATTTGTTATTGTCCGCACGTGGCGGGTTACAGCTAAAACCTTAAAATTTAATCTTTGAAAACCTCAATTGTTACTTCTTTCATCACCAGGTCTGTAAAACGGCCCTCGTAACGTGTAGCGCGCACCATGTGATTATCAATCCAGTGATAGTTTCCACCACGGGGTTTACCAACCAGCAAACCGTGATATTTAAAGCCATTGTCGGCAAGCCATTTTTCAGTTACTTCCCTGTGTGCTTCCGTGCGTGATGTAAAAAAGGTAATGATATGGCCTTCATCGTACCACTTGTTCAATATTGTCAAAGCATCCGGATATACCGCTGCAGTAGCCATACGCTCAGGTTGCTCGTTCGGGATGTCATCGCAGATAGTACCATCGATATCGATCAGGTAGTTTTTTACGTGAGCCGGCAGTATCGGGCTGATTGCTTTACCGTTTTCCTCTTTTTGAATTAAATCCATGGTTTTGTTTTTAGATTATTATGTTCAAATATTAACTCTTTTCCACCACAGATTACACAGATTAATTTCGTGTATGATGCGGTTATATTGGGCACTAGCTGTTTTTCCAGTTCAATCTGTCAGCCTGAGAAAACTGCCATGGAGCACCATTGTTTTCAATATTCGTAAACATACCATTCAGCTCGGTAGGCGCAGCACTTTGCTCCATTACCACATACCTTCTCATATCCATAATAATGCTCAACGGGTCAATATTTACCGGACACGCTTGTACACATGCGTTACAAGAGGTGCAGGCCCACAACTCTTCAGGAGTGATATAATCTCCCAGCAACGATTTTCCATCGTCCTTAAATTCCCCGTTATTGGCATCCATGTTTTTTCCATAGTCTTCCAAACGGTCGCGGGTACTCATCATGATCTTACGTGGAGAAAGCAATTTACCTGTAATGTTTGCAGGGCATTCAGAGGTACAACGTCCACATTCGGTACAGCTGTATGAGTCCAGTAATTGTTTCCAGGTAAGGTCGGTTACCTCTTTTGCTCCAAAGCGCATCGGCTGCTCAGGGTTTGCAGGTGCAGGAGGCGTAAAAGAAGGGTCCATGATGGCCTTAACTTCGTTTGTAACAGACTCCAGGTTGGTAAATTTTCCAAACGGGTTAAGATTTGCAAAATAAACATTCGGAAATGCAAGTACAATGTGGAAATGTTTGGAGTAAGGCAAATAGTTCAGGAAGCCAAACACCATTAAAATGTGGCCCCACCAGCCAATACGCTCTATGATATGAAGCGCATGGTCATCCAGGCTGCCAAACAAAGCAGGTCCGATTTTGCTGCTTATCGTAAGACCCAAAGAGCCATCTCCCAGGTTCTCTGCATGCGACAAGCCCCTTGAATAAAGCACCTCATCAGCACCATTCATCATAAAGATGAAGCAAATCAGTGTAAATTCTGCAAAAAGGATCATGTTAGCATCCAGCTTTGGCCAGCCATTCAGCTCGCTTTTAACCAAACGAGGCACTTTTAATAAATTTCTTCGCGCCAAAAATGCAATGGTTCCAATAAAAGCAAGTACAGAAAGTATTTCTATAAAACTTACCATAAAAGTATAGAAGCCTCCAAGTGCAGACCGGAAAGCCCTGTGATGCCCGGACACACCATCAAAAATAATTTCAATAAGTTCAATCTGGGTAATCACAAAAGCTACATACAGGAATAAATGCAGAATTGCAGGTATTGGTCTGGCAAACATCTTTTTTTGTCCTAATGCCACAAGTGTCATCAGCTTAAAGCGCTCGGCAGGCCTGTCTTTCCGGTTCAAATCTTTTCCAAGGTTAATATTTCGGATAACCTTACGAATGTTGATTGCAAAAAATACCGAACCGGCAATAAACAATAAAATAAAAGCGATAATGGATACCATACGTTATGAATTATAAATGATACAATTTTAAATGCCTGAACGATGCAAAAAAATGATAATTGAAATTCCACATCGCTATTGCAGCACTATTCCTTTGGTTTATTTTTGTCCTTACGCCCGAACACCGAAATGTGTACATAGCGTTCCGGATTTATACGCAAATCCAGCAGCAGTTTATCCAGGTCAGCCGCTGATTTATCCAGCTTCCGGTAAAGGCTATCGTTATTGATCAACATACCCATTGTTCCTTCCCCTTTGTTAATTTTGGTCATAATACCAGATGCCTGTGTAAGTGCTGCGTCAGCGTTGTTGATGGCAGAAGTAAGGTTTGACTTGGCAATAGAATCGCTGATGCTCGAAAAGTTTTTGATTACATTGCTCAACTCATCACTATTACTTGCAAGCGTGGTAGCAAGAACATTGATTTTGGTCAATATGCTTGAAATTTTCATTCTTTCGCTCAATACCAAAGTGTCTAAGCGGTAAGAAGTGGTTTCAAGTGAAGTAAGGGCCAGCTTAATACTTTCGAAGCTTTTAGCAAGGTTTTGGCGTGCATTTTGGTTAAATACCTGCTGTACCACCACCATTACCGAATCGAGGGATGCGATCAGGCCTTCCGCCTTTTTTTGCAAAGGCGCAATTGCCTTATTTACAGACTGTTTCAGATTATCTTCCTGATCGGATTGAAGGGTATCACCATCTTGAGCATATATTTTGGCATTACCCAATATCAGTTCAACTGCCTTTGAGCCTAAAAAGTCAGAGCTTACAACGCGTGCAACTGAGTTCTCAGGAACGTTCAGTTCTTTGTCAAGCAACAGGGTAATCAAAATGCGGTTGGAAGTATCATCCACCAGCTCAATATCTCCTACAAGGCCAACCTTATAACCATTTACCATCAGGGGGTTAGCCTCCACAAGACCATCAATATTACTATAAACGGCATAAAACTTACGCTGGTGAGAAAACAGGTCCTTGCCCTTCAGAAAATTGAAACCATAAATAAAAAAGCCAATCGCTATGGCGGCAACAATTCCTACTTTGACTTCTTTCGTTAGTTTCACTTGAGTATTTTAAATTCAAATATTCCACAAATTTAATGAAATATTGGAATCATCGTTAAATTCTTATGATGAGGATTAGAGGATTGTAGTCTAATCGTAAAAATTACCCTTTCATTTGAAAGGTATCCGTTTACCGTCTTGGGTGGCAATAACAAAAGCATCTTTAAACCCGCTTTTTCTCAGGGAATTTTGCAGATCAACAGCATCCTGCTTTTTAGAAAATTCCCCGGCAGTGTATTTATACACGCCATTGTCCACATATTCGCCTGGTTTCTGAACACTTTTCAGCTTTCCGGAGTTAAGGGGGATTTGTTTATCGGACGACATCAGCTGAACCTTGTATACCACCGGTACCTTAGTACCATCGTTTGCCTTTTTTGTATCGTTTTTTACTGCAACATCCGTTGCCTTACTATCGTTCTTATTTTCAGGTATTTTATCCTCTTTTACAGTAGTTTTTTCAGCCGTTTTGTCCTTTACCGGCTCCGGATTGTCTTTTTGCGCTTGTTTAGCGGTAGCGAGCACAGAATCCTTCTTTTCCACCTTTGCCACAACCTTCTGATTATCAAACTCTACCGAGTCTTCTTTGGTCATTTTATACGGCTCACGCTTTTCAATGGCATCATCGTATTTTTTCACATTTCCTTCAATTTCATCCTTGTATTCGCGGAAAGCTTTAAAAAGACTGGAAGCCACATAGTCTTGTCCTTTTTCGGACCCTAAAAAGCGTTCTTCTTCAGGGTTTGTAAGGTAACCAATCTCAGTAAGCACACTTGGCATATAAGTACGCCATAGCACCCAAAGGCTTGCACGTTTCACACCTTTGTCATGCCTGGAAGCATATTTACTGTATTGGTTCTGGGCCTTTGCCGCAAAATTCAAGCTTTGGTCCGTATACGTATCAGCGAACATGCTCATGATGATGTATGATTCATCCGAATTGGGATCAAAGCCCTGATATTTCTGTACATAATTGTCTTCCAGCAAGATAGCAGAGTTTTCACGATTGGCAATATCGAGTTTACCCTTTTCATTTTTAGGCGCCATTACATAGGTTTCAGCTCCATGCACCTCATCCTTGCAAATATCCTTTTTAGCTTTTTTATCCCTTACACATGCTGAATTACAATGGATTGAGATAAACAAATCGGCTTTGGCACGGTTAGCAATTTCGGCACGCTCCTGGAGCTCAACAAACACATCGGTGTTTCGGGTATAAACAACTTTAACATCTTTTAAGTTTTCTTCGATGTACTTGCCTAATTTAAGGGCTACGGCAAGGGCTACATCTTTCTCTTTTGTCTTAACTCCATGACAACCAGGGTCTTTTCCGCCATGTCCGGGGTCAATAACAATTACCTTTACTCCAAATAATGGCTTAATATTTGGAGAAAAGGAGCTGAAAATGAAAATAAACAGGAAAAGAAAAGGTATCCAATACAACTTTTTCATTCGGTTATTCTTTGTTTTCAAGGTAATTGATGCTATTTATTTAGAATTCCACAAATTGTAAACTCTATTTTTTAGTAGTTTTGAGCTTTGATATAAATTATAACACAAAAATAATTCTAAAATTGCAGCGATTTCTCTTAAAAGTATTTTTTTTCCTCGCTTGTTTGTTAATAACTGCAAAGATTTACGCGGTTTATAGCCCGTTTTTATCAGGAGAGGGGGAATATTATACTAAAAGCACATTTAATCCGCCTACTTCCCTTGCTGCATTGCAACCTGATACGATAATCACCACTTCTTCCGAAACATCCGGCTTAAAGGCAAAAATATCTTATAACGCAACGGATTCCATGGTTTTCGACATGGTAAATCAAAAAGTATACCTTTTTAACAATGCTGTGGTTGTTTATGAAGACATGAAGCTGGAAGCGGGCTACATTGAACTGGATTTCGGAAAAAGCTTATTGTTTTCACGCGGAATTAAAGACAGTGCAGGCAATACCGTGCAAAAACCCGTTTCTACCCAGGGCGCAGACAAGTTCAATGCAGGAGAAATTACCTATAATTTTAAAACCAAAAAAGGAAGAATTAAAGAGGTTATTACCCAGCAGGGCGATGCGTTTATCCATGGCAGTAATATTAAGAAGGACAGCACAAACATGTATTATGTGGCAGATGGTAAATACACCACCTGCGAGGATGATCATCCGCATTATTTCATAGGTGCAAAAAAAATCAAGGTTATCCCGAACGATAAAATCATTACCGGTCCGGCAGAGTTATATATAGCAGATATTCCTACCCCACTGGTACTTCCTTTTGGCTTTTTCCCGAATAAAAAAGGGCGGGCATCGGGCCTTTTACTACCTACGTATGGAGAATCCTACCAATGGGGCTTTTTTCTGAAAGATGGTGGTTTTTACTTTGGAAATAACGAATATGTAGATCTGGCGCTCAGGGGAGATATTTATTCGAACGGCAGCTTTGGTTTACAGGCGGGTAGTAATTACAACCATCGCTATCACTTCAACGGTCTTTTGAATTTTAAATATTCGCAAATTGTTGATGGCGACAAGGAATTACCAAACTCCACACGAAACAATGTCTTTGCATTGCAATGGAACCATGTCCAGGACCCGAAAGCCAATCCCAACAGACGCTTTTCGGCCAACGTAAATGCTGCCAGCAGCTCGTTTAACAAATACAATGGAAATGTAACCGGCAGCTATCTGACAAATACATTGCAGTCCAACATCTCATTTTCAAAGGTGTTTACCGGTACACCTTTTAATTTTTCGGCAAACGCACGCCACAGCCAGAACACTATCACCAAAAAGGTTGACCTGAGCTTGCCGGAGCTTGCGTTTACCATGAGCAGGATTTATCCTTTCAAAAAAAATTCGCGGGTTGGTAATAAATGGTACGACAAAGTTGGCTTGAGCGCTACGGCAAATGCCCGGAACGAAATAAACACTTATGATTCCCTGTTGTTTACCAATTCAACCATCAACAATATGCGCAACGGGATTCAGATACTTGTTCCCATTGCCACGTCCATGAACGTGCTGAAACACTTCACATTCAGCCCTTCCATTTCAACACGCAGTGTTATTTACAGGCAAAGCATTACAAAACGTTATGATCTCGACAGCAATGCAGTGTATACCGATACAATCAACGGTGTTAAAATTGCCAATGATTACAGTATACAAGGTACTTTAAACACACGATTGTATGGCGACTATATATTCCGCCTGAAGCGCCTGAAACAAATCCGGCATGTGCTCATACCTTCTGTTACGGCCAGCTACCGGCCTGATTTCAGTGAAAACCAGTACGGGTATTACAGGGATGTTCAAATTGACACCACGGGCAAAACCCAACAGTATTCATTGTTTCAGAACGGTATTTATGGCTCTCCGTCAGCCGGTCCTTCAGGCATCATTTCCTTTGGCTTAAACAATACGCTCGAAGGAAAAATACGCCAGAAAAGCGATTCGGGTTCTGTGGACAAAAAAGTATCGTTGATAGATAACCTTAGTATTAATGCCTCCTACAACATGGCTGCAAAAACATTTAAATGGTCGCCAATTGGAATAAACGGAAGAACTAAATTGTTTAAAGTGCTGGATGTAAATGCTCTCGCTTCCATAGACCCCTATCAAATTGATTCCATAGGCCGCAGAGTGGAACGGTTTGAGTGGAACAATAAACGTATCGGACGCCTGACATCCGGAACTTTATCACTGGGCGCAAGTCTTCGCGGGCAGGATAAAAATGCAGCGAATAAAGGAACAGCAACAACACCAGCTACAGGCATTCCGCAAAACAGCCTGGATTATATTTACACGCATCCTGAAGCGTATGTAGATTTTAATATTCCGTGGAATTTAAATGTGTATTATAACCTGAATTATACCAAACCTGATACCCTTGCAACCATAACGCAGTCCGTAACCTTTAACGGGAATTTATTTCTTACCCAAAACTGGGAAATGGGTGTTACATCCGGGTACGACTTTACCAACAAGCAGTTTACTGTTACCTCCATTAACATCCACCGCAACCTGCATTGCTGGGAAATGGGCTTTGTTTGGGTACCGTTCGGTTTCCGTCAGAGCTTTGCACTTAACATAAATGTAAAATCGTCTACACTGAGAGACCTAAAACTAACTCGGAAACGCGATTGGTATGATTATCAGTAGACATATAGCTTAAACAAACACTAATTTCAATTCAAACCATGAAAACCATAATTACATCAAAAAATGCACCTGCACCTATTGGGCCATACAGTCATGCCGTTTTAAAAGCCAATATGTTATTTGTAAGCGGACAGGTGGCAAAACACCCGGCTACAGGAGAATTAATCCTTGGTGATGTTAAATCAGAAACAAAGCAGGTGATGGAAAATATAAGAGGGATATTGACGGATGCGGGAATGGATTTCACCCACATTTGCAAGACAACTATCTTCCTTACTGACATGAACAATTTTGCATCGGTAAATGAAGTATATGGTTCGTACTTTACCGGAGATTACCCTGCCCGGGAAACTGTTCAGGTTTCAAAACTTCCACTAAACGTAAATGTGGAGATAAGTGTAACCGCAATTAAATAAGCGCTCAACAAAAAATCCCAAACTTTCTGGTTTGGGATTTCTTATTTGAATTCAATTTTTCATGAAATGCTATACCATGTGTTTTAAATTTATTGCATATAAAACAATAAAAACAACGGATGCAACTATGCCGTAAATAACCATTGAATTGAGCTCAAGTTGGAGAAAAACAGGAATTAAAGCCTGAATGATTTCAAACGCAGTATAGACATAAAAACCAACCCTCTTTAATTTCCACATCATTAAAACCCCAATCAGAATAGGAATATTAAGCAGTGCCATGATCAATTCATTCATAGCAAGCTTTGCATAATCCAGCTTAAAACCTTCTCCCATTGCCTCTATCATTGCCTGTCCTAAAGGGTCAGAACTATCTATCTGGCCAAACAAAGAAGGTTCAGCAGCTGAAGAAGAGAAATCGAAATACCGGTAAATGCCAACAGCAAGGCTCAGGGCTATGCCTACAAAAGAGAGTATACATAATACAGTAATAAAGGTTGGACGCTTAGCAACCGTAACTGTTGTTGAGTTTGTTTCTTCCATCTTGCTTTATGCTTTTTGAATTATTCTTTGCTTTATCATTTCAAATGAACATAAAAAAGCGAGCGGGTCAAAATTAATTTTTGTTAATTTATCAACAGTAGTCCGTGAAAACCAATATATTCAATAGATATCAGTACGGAAAGACTATTTTGCTTCGTTAAAAATTTGTTACATTTGAAGCACCGGTTATTCTGGCTTGTTTATTTACTCTTATTTCATTTTAAGTATGCTTTTATCTTCTGCTGTTGGTTTTGATTACTATAACTGGATTCTGTTACCCCTCATTATTTTTGTTTCGCGATTGGGAGATGTTAGCCTGGGCACATTGCGGCATGTATTCATTTCAAAAGGTTATAGAAAAATAGTTCCGGTCCTTGGTTTCATTGAAGTGCTTATATGGATTATTGTGGTGGCACAGATAATGAAAAACCTGAACAATATTGCATGTTACCTGGCATGGGCCGGTGGTTTTGCTACCGGAACTTATGTTGGGCTTTTAATAGAAGAAAGATTGGCATTGGGCCTGCAGGTGATACGTATTATCACCAACCAGAACTGTGACCACCTGATTGATAGTTTAAAGCAGGAAAACCATGGTATTACTGTTGTTGATGCACAAGGTGCCGTAGGGCCGGTAAAAATGATATTTACAATAATAAAGCGCAAAAATGTCCGCCAGGTTGTTGAGCTGATACGCCAGCACAACCCAACGGCCTTCTATTCTATTGAAGATATCAAAGATATTAATCAGGGAGTTTTTACACCTAAATCGTCCGGGGGCTTTGCTTCTGTAAGGAAAATGTTTCCGTTACAAAAAGGCAAATAAAAAAATTTAACATTTTTTTACTTTTTGATTAAACCTTTATGTACTTGCTGCGTCATAAAGATAAAACAAACAGATTTTAACCCTTAAAACTTAAATACCATGAAAACTCTAAATCTCGCAAAATACCTTATGGTAGCAGCTACGGTAGGTATTCTTTTAAACAGTTGTAGAAAAAAAGAAGATGAGCCTGAAGACAAGGATACTTCAGCCGCTGCCGACAATGCCATTGCTGAAGGATACTTTAATGATGCAAACAGCATCTCCGATCAGGCCGCTGCTGGTAACCTTACATCCTTTTTATCCACAAATGATAATAGCGATGGCGAACGCGGAATTATGAGTGGCTGCGCTACCATTACACACGATACCATGTCGAACCCACGCACTATTACCATCAACTTTGGCACTACAAATTGCTTGTGCAATGACGGAAGGTACCGCAGAGGTATAATTAATGTGACGTATACGGGGCATTATAAAGATTCACTTTCGTTCCATACAATTACTTTCAGCAACTACTTTGTAAACGACAACCAGGTGCTTGGCTCGAAGACCGTTACCAATAACGGACATAACAATGCAGGACACCTTACCTTCTCTATCTCGGTAAACGGATCCGTAATTAAAGCAAATAACGGGGGCACCATTACCTATACATCTACCCGTACCCGCGAATGGATTGAAGGCGAATACACTTCCATCTGGAGTGATGACGTGTACCTGATAACCGGAACAGCAAGCGGTTCCAGCTCAAGCGGAAGCTCTTTTACCGCAACAATTATCACAGCATTAAAAATAAAACTGAACTGCCACTGGATTGTAAGCGGAAAACTTGATTTGACCCCATCCGGCAAACCAACCCGCACAATTGACTGGGGTAGCGGCAACTGTGATGACGATGCCACAGTAACCATCAATGGCAATACCTATAACATCAATTTAAATTAACCTGCAATACCGCAAAACAAAATCGTCCTCAATAAAATGAGGGCGATTTTGTTTTTTAATAGGCTTCAATCGTTTTTTAATTTATTATCTTTACCATATATCTTAAATTAAATGAGAAGTATCCGTCCGCTGTTTTTTTTGTTGTTAGCAGTTATTTTATTACACTCCTGTTCGGTTACCCAAAGGAGATATATGCCTGGCTATTCCATCAGTTGGAACAAACAGAACAATGAGACTGGAAAGGCTACCTTACCTTCAGAAAATACAGATGCACAGCAATTCACCACCAATGAAGAGTTGCCTTTGACTGCTTCAGCTGATTACATTCCATCAACTCCAAAGCCAGGGTTTATTCACAATCCCAAACGAAAAACTTTTGATGAATGCGACATTATCACTTTAAAAAACGGGACTGAAGTAAGGGCAAAAGTGTTAGAGATAAACCCTACTGAAATCAAATATAAAAAGTGCGATAATGTGGATGGCCCCACAATTATCATAAACAAAAGTGAAGCCAGCAAAATAAAGTATTCAAACGGAATTACAGAAATTATACACGAACCGGTCCCTGCCGAAGAAGCAGACTATTATTCGCCAGGTGAAAAAACAAACAAGCCGGTAGCAAAAAACACTCCCTATGGGGGCAATTTCAATAAAACCCTTAACCCTTTTGCGCTAGCAAGCTTTATATCTGCAATTTTATCTATCGTATTTATTGTCCTTGCTATTGTTTACTCACCACTCCTGCTGGTGTTTGTTCCGGCTTCAATTGTTCTGGGAATTATTGCCCTGAAAGAGATAAATGCCAACCCCAAGCTCTATAAGGGGAAAGGCCTGGCAACGTTCGGGATTATTTTTGGTGCGGTGGTTACTTCAATCGTGTTGATTTTCCTTGCACTTTTTTTATTGCTACTTGCACTAATTTAAAAAGTAAGGGCACTCTATAAATTAAAGCCTGAAAGTAATGCCACCGGTAATGTATGAAATACCAGAACCCGCTTCACCATAGACAGCAATGTTCTTAGCAAAATACCATCTTGCACCTGCAAACATAGTAAATACCGGAAAAGCACCTCCACCCCTGCTGTATTTATAAATGTTACCGTTAGGAGTAAGATCGTTGGTTTGGTAATTATATAGCTGAGCCCTTATCCCAACCAGTGAGCCCGCATATACCTCCGCCTTTTCAGAATTAAGCACGTCCCAGTGATAAGCTGCTCTGCCTGTCAGCATAATGTAGTTCCAGTTGTGTTCGTAGTAATAGCCGCTTGAAAGGGATTTGTAATGCGCGTTCTGATAACCGGCATAACCTCCCACCCCAAGGTATCCCGGACCAATCCTCTTTGGCCATGGCTGCTCATACGAAATGCAAAAGCTCGGACTTGTGAAAGAGCTATATGTACTTAATGGAACATAATAATGCCTTCCCAGCCCAATACCCACATTGATTAAACGCGTATTTTCATCAAAACACTTTTCACCGGCCACTGGCCTCATAGATATACTTCCAGAAGAAGCATATGTTTGTTTCACAAGAGCTGTGAACGAGAAGATAATTATAACAAATAGATTTTTTGTTTTCATATTTTTCAAACTTATTATTTTCTAATCAAAAAAACCTTTTTGCCAAAGTGCAGCAAAATCCATACCCAAGCCAACGGTCATGTGAATTAAACAACCCAGAAAGATGGAACGGCTCTTTAAACTCAGGGTTCCCAATACTATTCCCGCAATAATAGCTGCCAGGGTTTCCTGCAAAGGCTTACCAAAGTGGATCATGCAATAAGGTATGGTCATTACAAAAACGGAATAAAAGCCCAGCCTGCTTTTTAAGCCGTGCAATACAAACCCCCTGAAAAAAAATTCAAGTGCAAAAAACTGGGCACAATACAACAATTCCCATTTCCAGAAATCAGGAAACAATGACTGTCCGGATCTTATATCCAGGAAAGGGTATTTAGCCTGAAATACCTTTGTTCCTGAGAAATACACTACTAAAGGCACCATTACCATCAGCATAATGATATACAGATAATAATCTTTGAATGCCCCTTTCCACTGAAGTCCGTAGTCATCCAGCCTTTCTTTAAACACCAACCTGATAACTGCAACCGGCACAATAAAATAGAAGATAACAAGCATGGTGACCCAATAGGTGAGCTCACCCAGGTTCGATGAATTGCCACCACGCACCCAGCTGTCGGTAGTTTCGATTAACCTGCCCGCCCCTGAATTATTTAAAAAATCCTTCAGATACGAATATCTGCCAATGTAATAAATCATACTCAGGGAAAAAGCTGTGGCTATACATACCCACATTGCCTTTGTATCAAAGGCTTTGTGGGTTGCAGCATATTCGTCCCTTTTCCTTTCGGTTTCGACAAAGGTATTATAAAAAATTTCCTTAAGCATAAGCAACAATCCCTCTAAACACCTTATTGAAAGCTCATTCCTAGATTATAGAACACGAAGCTCCAGATGTCACTATATTCTTCAATTTGTTTGGAAGTAGGCTTGCCTGCTCCGTGTCCGGCATTCGTATCAATGCGTATTAAAACAGGATTGCTGCCTTTTTGCTTTTCCTGCAATGTAGAAATAAACTTAAAAGAGTGGGCTGGCACCACCCTGTCGTCATGATCACCTGTAGTAACAAGCGTTGCAGGGTATTCCGCCTCCTTTACATTGTGCAATGGTGAGTATTTTACGAGGCATTCAAACTCTTCTTTATTATCGCTCAAACCATAATCGGTGGCCCATGCCCAGCCTATTGTAAACTTGTGGTAACGAAGCATATCCAGCACGCCTACTGTTGGTATTGCTACTTTTGCAATATCAGGGCGCTGGGTCATAACTGCCCCAATAAGCAGTCCACCGTTGGAACGTCCATGAATGGCCAGCCTTGCAGACGATGTATATTTTTCTTTCACAAGGAATTCGGCAGCAGCAATAAAATCATCAAATACATTTTGCTTTTTGCATTTAATACCAGCTTTGTGCCATTCTTCACCATAATCCCCGCCCCCGCGCAGTCCCGGCACTGCATAAACACCGCCATTTTCAAGGAACACAGCGCGGTCAATACGAAACTCAGGTGAATAATAAGAGTTAAACCCCCCATACCCGAAAAGGAAACACGGATTATTCCCATCCAGAACAATTCCTTTTTTATGCGTTATAAACATGGGTATTTTTGCACCGTCTTTACTTGTGTAAAACACCTGTTTCGTTTCATAATCGTCCGATTTAAAGTCAATCTGGGGTTTAAACCATATATCCAGCTTATTGTTTACAATATTGTATTTATAAATAACCGGAGGTGCAGTAAAGGTGTTATACGAGAAAAAAGCCAGACTATCATCTTTATCACTATCGAATGCATCTACTTTGCAGATGCCCGGCAACACTATTTCATGCTCTTTTTTCCCTTTAATATCAAAAACGTACATGCGCGTAGTCACGTCTTTTAAATAACGAGCGACCAGCTTCCCATTGCAAAGGGAAACACCTTCAAGCAAATCGTCCGCTTCAGGAATAATCTTTTTCCAGGCCTCAGAACCCGGCTTCGCATGAATATCAATAGCAACAAGCTGGTATTTAGGTGCATCTTTATCAGTAACCATATAAAGCTCCGAACCTTCATTATGAATGACTGTATAGTTGTTATCAAAATTTTCCACCACAGGAACAAAGGCAGCATTTGGTTTATCGAGTTCCTTTACAGCAATAGATGTTCCGCTTGTAGACTCGGACCCGTATAACACAAGGAATTTTTGATCCTCAGTAGTTCTTACAGCAAAATTACGCAAAGGGTGCTTCTTGTCTTCATACACAAGCTGGTCCTTGCTTTGGCTTTCACCCACTTTATGATAAAATATTTTATGGAATTCGTTTTTGGCAGACAGCTCACTGCCCCCTTTAGGAGCATCATAAGCGCTATAATAGAACCCATCCCCTTTCCATGCTATCTCAGAGAATTTCACCCATTTTATTTCATCTTCAAGTTTCTTGCCTGTTCCTATATCGAGCAGATGAATCTCGCTCCAGTCGCTGCCTGCACGGTTAATTGTATAGGCCAGGTATTTGCCATCTTTGCTAACCCCAAGTTCAGCAAGGGATACAGTACCGTCCTCTGCCATTGTATTCGGGTCAAGCAGGAGGCGGGGCTCCCCATTTTGTCCATCCTGAACATACAATACACTTTGATTCTGAATACCATCGTTTTTATAGAAGAAATAATAATTTTTCTTTTTGAACGGGGTACTGCGCTTTTCAAAGTTCCAGATTTTTGTCAGGCGCTCCCTGATCTTGTCCTTAAAAGGAATAGTGGATAAATAACCTGAAGTAACAGCGTTCTGTGATTTCACCCACTCTGCCGTTTCTTTCGACATATCGTCTTCCAGCCACCTGTAAGGGTCTGCTATTTGTGTACCAAAATAGGTATCTGTGGTATCCACTTTACGTGTTACAGGATAAGATAATCCGGATTGTTCTTTTTTCTCCTGATTGTTACATGCAGCCAGAACTGAAAGTAAAAGCATAGGGGCTAACTTTTTATACATTGCGTTGATTTTTTTGAAAGTATAAAAATAGGTAAATTAATACAACCTGACCTGACGTACTAAATAAACTTGTAAACCACTAAATAAACGGTGAACTGAACAAAATCTGCCCGATTTTCACTAACTTTATCACCCTTATAAATTTCATATTGAATGAAAAAATTCATTTTTCCGGTTTTAGCAATTGTCCTGCTTTCAGCCTGCGGTGGTAACCAGGAAACCGCTCAATCCAATTCCCTTGCCCCCAACATTAATCCGCGGTTCGACAGTTATAAAAACAATTTTATTGAGGCGCTCTGGAAAGTGTACCCTACCTGGGCCAGCAGCCAGGGATATCATAAATACGACAGCATACTTGTTGTTCCTGACGAAGCCTCAAGGGCCAAAGAGCTGGCATTCGTAAAAGCCAATTTGGACTCATTGAAAACATTTGATATCAATGGTTTGTCTGACAATAATAAAACGGATTATTACATGATTGAAAACCAGCTCAAATCCATTGAATGGGGAATAAATGAGCTGAAAGCATATGAATGGAACCCTGCAGACTATAATGTTTCGGGTTCATTTGCGGAAATACTGAATGGCAACTACGATTCACTGGATGTGCGTCTCAGGAATTTTAACCTTAAAATGGCCAATATTGGTGCTTATTATGAAGCTGCAAAAAAGAATATAAAAAATCCAACACTGGTTCACACCGAACTGGCGATTGATCAAAACCTGGGCGGTGTTTCTGTATTTGAAAAAGACTTTCATGAGGCACTCAATAAAGTACGCTTTGGCGAACATGAAAAGCAAATGATGGAAGCCAATGCCCGCATGGCTGTAAAAGCAATAAAAGACTATGCAGATTGGCTTAAAAAACTTAAAAACCCTACGCCTCGTAGTTTCCGTTTAGGCAAAGAACTTTATGCAAAAAAGTTTGAATACGATATTCAATCGGGGTATACAGCCGAGCAGATATATGAAAAAGCACTTGCCCGTAAGAAAGAACTGCATGAAAAAATGTTTGAAATTGCTGATAAGCTGTGGGATAAATATGTTGGAAAGGAAAACACGAATATAAAACCTACTGATAGGTTACAGCTCATCAAACAGGTAATTGATAAAATATCCGAAAAGCATGTTCAGCCAGACTCCTTCCAGACTGCTATTGAAAAACAATTACCGGTGCTGACCGAATTTATAAAAAAGAAAGACCTGATAACTATGGACCCTACAAAGCCGCTGGTGGTGCGCAGGGAGCCTGATTATATGGCTGGTGTGGCAGGAGCATCCATTTCAGCACCTGGTCCGTATGATAAAAACGGCAACACGTATTATAATGTCGGTAGCTTATCAGGCTGGCCAAAGGACAAGGCGGAAAGCTATTTGCGCGAATACAACCACTACATACTTCAGATCTTAAATATCCATGAAGCCATTCCCGGGCATTATACACAGCTGGTGTACAGCAACCAGTCGCCAAGCCTTATTAAAGCCTTGTTTGGAAACAATGCCATGATTGAGGGATGGGCAGTATATACTGAACGCATGATGCTGGAAAACGGCTATGATGATTCGCCTGAGATGTGGCTGATGTATTACAAATGGAACCTGCGCAGCACCTGTAACACCATATTGGATTACAGCGTACATACAAAAGACATGAGCCAGGAAGATGCCTTAAACCTTTTGATAAATGAGGCTTTCCAGCAACAGGCCGAAGCCGAGGGAAAATGGAAACGTGTGTCTGTAACACAGGTGCAACTTTGCTGCTATTTTACAGGATATACTGAAATATATGATTTCCGTGAAGAGCTGAAAAAACAAATGAATGACAAGTTCAACCTGAAGTTGTTTCACGAGCAATTCCTCAGCTATGGCAGTGCTCCTGTAAAGTATATACGGCAACTGATGTTAAAAGAAATGGAGAAATGCCCTGCTTTTAAACAAAACTAATTCTAGAAATTAAAACTATATTTTCAAAAATGCTGATTTCCTGTAATAAAATACCCAATAAAAAGCTTTCGGCAAACGGAAAGAAAAAACTGGATTTTTCATTCAGTCTAAGCAATTCTGTTTCCGGTATAAACAGTAAAGACTGGGAAGCAGTAGCCGGTTTTGGCAGCCCTTTCCTTCAATTGCCCTATTTAAGTGTGGTTGAAAACCAGCACCCGGAGAACATGTGTTTTCATTATGCTACCATTTATCAGGATTCAAAGCCTGTTGCCATCACCTATTTCCAGGTTGTGAACTTTTCTTCTGAAACCTTTGAAAATTATATAGGTAAGGAAAACAATGAGGTTTCATGCGTCATCACCAGCTACCTGAAAAAACACCTTACAGATCACCTGATACGCAATGTGAGCAAAATAAACATGCGCTTACTTATCTGTGGAAATGCCTTTGTTAGCGGGGAGCATGGCCTTGCCTGTGTTCCTGAAATAAACAAAACCGAGGTATTTGATGTACTTGCTGATATAATTTATGAAATCAGTGAAACAGAAAAATCACGGGGTAAAATTGCGGCCATCCTGGTTAAAGATTTTTCCACAACGGCAAAAGATGTAGCAGATGAGCTAAAGGAATTCAAATACCACGATTTCCTCGTTGAGCCTAATATGATTGTAAATGTAAGCTGGCCCACGTTTGAAGAATACCTGAATGCCATGAGCAAAAAGTACCGGAACCGGGCAAAAAGTATATTGAAAAAAGGGGGTGAGTTGCAGCGCAAACACTTTTCGGCCAACGATATCAAGGAGCATGCCGATCAGATCCAGAAGCTTTATGACAATGTGCACATGAAAGCCACATTCCGCATGGCTTCTCTAACGAGTGATTATTTTGTGGAGATGAAAAAAGTACTGAAAGACCACTTTAATTTTATTGCATACTATCACAACGAAACGCTGGTGGGATTCCGCACCTCTTTTGTTTTACATGATTCCATAGAAGCCCATTTTATTGGCCTTAATTATGAGATCAACAAAGATCTGGAGTTGTACCAGAACATTTTATACGATTATATTAAAGAAACAATAGAACATCAGCTGCCAAAGCTTACGCTGGGCAGAACTGCAGCTGAAATTAAAAGTACGGTTGGAGCCGAAGCGTATCAGCTCATCTGCTATATACGCCACCGCAACCCTTTATCCAATCAGCTCATAAAACCATTTATCGATTCTATTAAAACAACAGAATGGATTCCACGAAACCCTTTTAAAGACGTGACCTTACAGGGGGCTTAATGTCATTTTTTATTAGCAAAAACAACAAGCCGGACAGTTTTATCTGGCTCCTTTATCTCAAAACTCTCCACTACGTCCAGGTCAGGATCATTTTGTAGTTTCTCGAGAGTAATGCCTTTCTCAGTTGTTGAAAACCAGCTGTCCCAAATAACTATATACTCAACAGGCCGCTGCATCGTATAAAGCGAGCCTAATTCTTTAAAGTCTTTATCGAAAGGATCTTTGTTTAAAGTAATGTGCAAATAAGGATGCGCATAATAAACTGGCACACCCTCAGGAAACTTTTCTTTAATAGTTGCAGTAGCGGATGCCACAAGTACCTGTTCGTCAGACAAAGACAAATCCTTTTTCCAGTTGATGGATGCAGGATTGGGAAGGAACGGAAATAAAAACACCCAGCCGGCAAATACAGCAGAGAGCGAAGTACTTACAAACCTGCTTTTAAAAGCGTCCGCTATAAAATTAAAACCTTGCAGGGCAATCAATACAGCAAGAGGCACTATGGCAATCAGCACCCTTTTTAGTCCCATGGACTCAAAAATACCCAGGTACCAGAAAATGGAATGGGCAGATATAAATGCAACAAACAAGCCATATACAAGCAGTGTTTCTTTTTTTATAAGAAAGCCCCAAGCACCCTCTTTTTCAATAAAAGGCTGTGCTGCTTTTTTTATAAATCCTGCAATTACAAGAATATACAATGGTATGCCAATGATATAATTTAATTGTACCACAAAATGCAAGAGTGAACCACTGCCATACTTACCGCTGGAACCAGCGTAGGGTATTTTAGTAAAAACCCACAATACATCCTGATAATAAAAGCTGCCAGCTATACCATATATAAAATGGCCACACAACAGCCATGGTAAATACCTGTACTGGCGTGCAATGAGCAGGTACAAAACAAAAACACAGATAATAACAAGTCCTTCGGACCTTACAAATGGTAAAAAAGACACCACGAGCAATGCGGACTGCAACCGGTTACAAAATAGCAGATAAATACTGATTGTCAGAAGCAATGCAAATAATGGCTCAGTAAGTCCCGAAAAAACATGAATAAAATAACCCGGTGCAAAGCACAACAAAAGGGGCGCAAGCCATGCACGCCTATAACCTGCAGCACCAGAGGCCTTGTAGCAAAACCAGGCTGTGCAGGCTGCAACACAGCAATTGAATATTTTCATTCCTGTAAAACCAAACTGTGCAAACGGGCTACTTAACAATACAAACAAGGGCTTGGCCCAATGATTTAAAAAATTTTCGGGATGCGCAAAGGCATATTTGGAAAACAGGAAATGAATGATACTGTCGCCCGAATCACAGGTGCCGTTGGTGATGACGGCAACAGCAACCATAGCAATAAAATAAAGTATAATCCCCAGGCAAACAGTAGTATCCTGCTTGGAAAATTTCCGGTTCTTCATCCTCTTAGTCAATTTTATTCAACGACCAAGATGAAAAAAGAACAGACAGGTTTATAAAAACCCCTTTACACACTATCAACAATATATTAACAAGTTATCGACATCATCTCAAAATCGCCATTTTTTTACTCAAAATGGGCAAAATAATTCTATATTTGCACACTTTGTAAAAAAAACTGGCTTGCAATTTGTTTAAGCTATTGGCTAAGATGAAAAAACTTCTTTTCATATTATTATCATTTGTGCTCTTTACCTCGTCAACGATGGTAAAGCCGGGTGATTCTGAAGAAGCCAACGCAAAAATTAAAGCTATCTATATTTACAATTTTACCAAATACATAGAGTGGCCCGAAAGTTATCAGGAAGGAAGCTTTGTCATTGGTTACATCGGCAACAATACAGCACTTTTAACGGAATTATCGAAACTAGCAGCCAGCAAAAAGGCTGGAAATCAAAGCATTGAAATACGCAACATCTCCAAATTGGACGACAACTCCAAATATCACATCATCTTTATTCTAGCCGACAACTCTACCCAGCTTGCAGAGGTACTGGCTAAAACAAAAGGAAAAAGCACATTAATTGTTACGGAAAAGCCAGGGCTAGCTCAAAAAGGAGCAGGAATTAACTTTATAGTAGAGGACAACAAACAAAAAATTGAATTAAGTAAAGAAAATATTAGCAAATATAAATTAAAAGTTGCCGAAACCCTGGTTAAATTGTCGAACCCGGTTAATTAATTTTTTGTATATTTACATCTAAATGAGAGCGTTAACAAAAATAAAAATCATTCTTTTAGTGCAATTGATGATCATGTCAGTTGTAACAAAAGCTCAGGAAGATGCAATAGTCTTCGCTGAGGATTTTGTTAAACGTGGAAATTTAGATAGTGCTAAGTTCTATATCGACAAAGCATCTGTGCATCCGGCAACGAAAGAATTGCCGGAGACCTGGTATCTCCGTGGGTTTGTTTACAAAGAAATTTCGGTTAAACTTGAAAAAAACAACAAGAAATCGCCAGCTAGACTGGAGGCTTTAAACTCGCTGAGGAAATCAATTATGCTTGACAAAACAATGGAATTGCAACAGGACAACGTTGCCCTGATGCAGTCCCTCATAAACCGCATGCATAATGACGTTGCTGAATGCCTCGACCCTTTTGAATATGAAACAGCCATTGAAATTTTCAGAAAGTCGCAGGAATATTTTAAAATAATTAATCCCTCACTTGAGGCTTATCAAAACCGTGAAATTGAATTTGCACTTGCACTGGGTTCGGTGTACAATACCATTATCGAATCAAGTCATGACAGTACAGCTATTATAAAGTTTTCCAACAATGCCATATCACTTTATCAAAAGGTGTTAACACTCGACCCAAACAATATTACTGCAACCTACAGTATAGGTATTTTGTACTACAACAAAGCTGTAAAGCTTATCAAAGCTTCAGAGTATGTTGATATCACTGAGATTAATAAACTTCAGGACGAATCAATTGCCCTGTTTAGAGCCGCTCGCCCTTTTCTTGAAAAAACGCTAACATTGGATCCAAAACGTGAGGACGCTGTTCAGGGGCTTTCAGGAATCTGGTTTAGTTTGAACGATCAGGAAAAATACAACTATTACCAGAAAAAGCTGTTAGAGCTTAAGAAAAATAAAGATAAATAATACAATACTTCACTAGGCGCTTTGTATGGGTTTTAGGTTCACAATTGGTAAAAGGATTGCATTAGGCTTTGGTGTTGTTGTGATCCTTACTGCCTTTACTTTCCTCTTTACCAACATTACTCTTAACGGAAGCCGGGTAAAAATTACTGATGCGATTGATGTAGTTAACCCTTCTTTAGCTAAACTTAAAGAACTAGATAATCTTCTTGACCGATCAAAATTAGGTATTACTTATTGGTACTTTCAACGAACTCCGTCTCCAGAAAAAGAAAGACTCAAAACCTTAATCAAGGATGAATTTCCCAAACTAAAAAAGGAAATAAAAGCACTTTCGGTAAAATGGGATGAGGAGAACCAGGAAAATATGGAAACAATCTCTGCTTCCATAGATGACCTGTTTTTATTTTATCAAGAGCATATTATGGCCAGATTAGCCGGTCTCGAAGACTATGATGATATGACAAATTACTTTGTTTTGATCTCAGACTTTGAGGATATAGAAAAATCGTTTGACAATGTTAAGACACAGCTTGCAAAACTTATAGGGAAACAAAATACAAATGCTATTACAAACAACAAGGAGATGCTGGACTCCTTTGATGAGCTGGAAAAATTTGTTGTCCTGCTCGGAATAATACTGGTTTTAAGCAGTATACTTATAGCCTTCTTTACAGTCCGTTCTATTGTAAACCCCATTCAACAGCTGAAAAAAATGCTGTCTTTAATGGGTAAAGGAATTCTGCCTACAGAGCGGATGAAGGATCGTAAGGATGAAATTGGGGAAATGTCTGTAGCGCTGAATGATTTGATTGATGGGATGGAACGAACAACTGACTTTGCCAAAGAGGTAGGTTCCGGAAATTTTGATTCTGATTACCGTCCGTTAAGCAATGACGATACTTTAGGTGCTGCACTCTTGAAGATGCGTGAAGACCTGCGTGAGAACGAGCGTGTGCTCGAAGCCAAGGTTATTGAGCGTACAGAGCAGGTAGTGCGCCAGAAAGAGGAGATTGAGGCTAAAAATGGAGAGCTTGAAGTTCTTTACAAGCATGTGACTGATAGTATTAAATACGCAAAACGTATACAGGAAGCCATTTTACCGCCTGACAGCCTTGTAAAGCAATTGTTGCCCGATTCTTTTGTACTTTATAAACCAAAAGACATTGTAAGCGGGGATTTTTACTGGATAGAAGAAAAAGATGGCAAGGTAATGTTCTCAGCAGTTGACTGTACCGGTCATGGTGTGCCCGGTGCATTTATGTCCATTGTGGGCTACAACATCTTAAAACAAAGTGTTATTAATAACAATCTTACAACGCCATCACTGATCCTGGATAAGCTGAATGAGGGAGTTAGTGAAACACTCCATCATGGCCATGAACATGAAGATGGACAAGCGAAGGATGGTATGGATATTTCATTCTGCAGCATCGATTATAAAACGCTTGAACTGCAATATGCAGGCGCATACAACCCGCTTTATATTATAAGAAATGGTCAGCTGCTGCAAACAAAAGCCGATAAGTTCCCGATAGGTTTTTTCCTTGGCGAAGAAAAGAAAAAGTTTACCAATCATACCATTCAGCTGCAAAGTGGGGATACGGTATATATTTTCTCGGATGGTTATGCTGATCAGTTCGGAGGGCCTTTCGGACGCAAATTTATGGCCATTCCTTTCCGTGTGCTCCTGATGGATATTAACAAGCATCCAATGGATAAACAGAAGGAAATACTGAACAAAACCATTGAAGAGTGGCGTGGCAACCTTGACCAGGTGGATGACATCCTGGTTATGGGGGTAAGGATTCCTTAATCCAGTTCCCGTTTTATTTTTCTTTTTAACATCCCTTTTTAATAACAATCCTCTTATTTTTCAAGGAATTAGCGCTTATTTCTTGAATATTCCTTATTTTTATTGCATTATTTAACAGGTTTTATACTTATTATAAGGGATATATGGAAAAAATCTACTTTTCTCCAAAGAGTTTATATTGCATTTTCGCAATTGCCTTTGCACTGCTGATTTCTACTGACACTTATGCGCAGTCTGCACCGGAAGGTATAAACTACCAGGCTATCGCACGCGATACTTCTGGCAGGCCAATGGCAGAAATTACCGATTTGGCAGTGCGGTTCAGCATCTTCTCTGATGCCAGCGGCACCGATACACTTTTTTCCGAAGTTCATAGCCCGGTAAGCACCAATATTTACGGACTTTTTACATTAGTAATAGGCTCGCGGGACTCTGTACGATTCAGAAATATAAATTGGGGAAGCGGAGATAAATACCTTGAAGTTGCCATTGCAAAAGTTGGAAACGAGTATTCAATGGGTATAACGCGGCTTGTAAGCGTTCCTTATGCACTATATTCCAAAAATTCCGGAAACAGCTGGCAATTGGATGGTAATTTTATTTCGACTCCGGATAGCGCTACTACTTTTATCGGTACTGTTAACAACGCTGATTTTGTTATTAAGACAGACAGTCTTCCGCGTATACGTGTTGCCGGAAACGGTAATGTAAAGGTTTTTGCCAAACTTGGGATTGGCGTGGATAATCCCAATTCCCCGTTAACCATACTTTCCAATGCTGGTGGCGATTTGGAGTTTGTTTCAGCATCAGGAGATACGGCAGACATTATTTCTGCCCCAGCGCTTAAAGTAGGGACATCAACAACAGCGCCTGTGCAGTTTACAACTAACAATACCGCACGAGTGCTGATTGATTCAGTAGGAAATGTTGGGATAGGTACATCAGCACCGGTTTCAAAACTTGATGTAGCAGGACAAATTAAAATTACTGATGGTACGGAAGGAATAGGAAAAGTACTGACTTCAGATGCAAATGGTCTTGCCAGTTGGATGACACCAGATTCAGGCACTGTTTTATCGTTTAGTGCCGACAGCCTGCTCCCACTCTTTTCAACAACCGTAACGAACGATACTACAACCCCACACCTATCATTTACGCTTGAAAATGCAGGAGCTTATACACTTTTTGGAAACAATACCAGTTCTGCTGCAACACCAGCTTACTTTACTCCGCAACTCAATTCAACGTTGTTTCAAAACCAGGGAACAACAACAACATTGCTTCATGGCAATGCATCGGGTGCCCCTTTCTGGGGACAAGTTGTAAATGCTGACATAGCAAACGCAACAATTGATTTAAGCACCAAAGTAACAGGTATCCTGCCAATGGCAAATGGGGGCTCCGGAGCAGCGATTACACCTGTAAACGGTGGAGTTGTTTATACCAACGCGAGCAATATGCAGGTTTCGGCTGCAGGTACACTCGGACAAGTTCTATTATCAGGTGGACCGGGTGCACCAACATGGGCAAATTCAACTTCGGCCATTACTTTGAATGGCATTGCCCCAGTAACAACCAATCCAACCAGCGCAACCAATTATGATATTGGTGTGGCTGTTAACTCAGCAACGAGCGCTGGAGTAGTAACGGCAGGTACAACCAATTACCACAAGGTATGGAAAACCGATGCTACCGGAACACCAGGCTGGAGAATGGATTCAACAGGTGTATACAAACCCGGAACAGGAATTAGCTTTGCCGGAGACACTATTAACAGTGTGTGGACTGTTTCCGGAAACAATATCCATAACAACAATTCGGGCAATGTAGGCATTGGAACCACTACCCCGGGAGCCAGACTGGAAGTACAAAACACAGATACAGTGCTAAGTGCCGGCCATTTTGAAAACACCAATGCATCCAACAATTCAACTACACTTTCTGTTATAGGCAACAGCGCTGCCGGAAGCGCCCTCTTTGTATCTGAAACGGGGCTTGCAGATGCAGTTGAGATTTCATTGAACAATTCAGCCAGTTTTGGTGATGCACTAAATATCACAACCAACAGCTCAGGCAATGCAATCTGGGCAATTAATAACAGCAGCACCACCGGCACCGCAGGCCGTTTTGATCTCACTAATGGCTCATCAGGCGATGCTATTTATGTATCCACCAACGGATCAGGAAGCGCAGGTAATTTTAACCAGATAAGTAACGGCAGTGCATCACCGGCTTTAAAGGCTACCAGCGGCATTAACAGTTTAGGCGGTGCGGCCAGCTTTATATTAACAAATCCGGGCAGTACAGCGGATGCTGTTAGTATAACAACAGCAGGCGGCAGCTCCAAAGCATTAACTGTTAGCAATACCGGTGCTGGTGCCACTTCATACGGAACTTATGTTTCGGCCACGGGGGCTGCCACCACCAATGTTGCAGGGTACTTCTCCGCTACTGGTGCAACAGCCAACTATGCAGGTATTTTTGAAAATGGTAATGTGGGAATCGGAACAACAACACCACCACTTCCTTTATCAATAAGCAGTACAGGAATGGGCCAATATTCGCAGCACCGACAATCAGCCACTGTGGGTGACGGGCAGGAAATGTACTACCGGTTCAACACCTTAAATGGAACAATGGAAACGTATGCCAGTATTTACTCCGACATCGTATCCAATACAAACAGCGCCCAAAGCGGTGCGCTGGAATTCAGGGTTTGGAATGCAGGCAGCGCTGTTCGTGCTATCAGAATTCAGAACAATGGAAATGTGGGAATCGGGACTACCGCTCCGGCATCAAGATTACATGTTGCTGCGGGAGCTATAAGAACCGGTGCTGCCTCAACTGCTAACGGAACTTTAATTTTTAATAATGCGAGCAATGCAAACACCATAACAATTCAGTCTGGTGCAACTTCAGGAAACTACAATTTGACTTTACCTGTGGCTGCTCCAACCAGTAACGGCCAAGTATTGTCCAGCACGACAGGTGGCGTTTTGAGCTGGACTACTATTTCCGGCCCAACCGGAAGCGGTACAACAAACTATGTTACAAAATGGAGCTCTGCCAGTGCATTGACTGCATCACAAATTTTCGATGATGGCACAAACGTTGGAATTGGAACAAATACCCCGGCAGAATTACTCCATGTAGTCGGAGGCAAAGTTTTGGTTGGAAGTGCTACAGGTACGCGAATTTCAATTGATCCCGCAGCTGCAAGCATTTTACAGTTACAAACAACCACTAATTTAAATGTAAGAGGTGGTTCGGCTTCAGGTCACTTGTTTTTGGGTTCCGGTACTTCCGGCAATATTTATTTTGAAACAGGACTAGGTACCAGACGTATGTTTATTGGTTCTAACGGGAATGCAGGAATTGGAACAGAAACACCACAGAGCAAACTTGACGTTGAAGGCGGGATTGCAATTGGTACTACATATTCCGGAACAACCGCTGCACCAACAAATGGAGCAATAATAGAGGGCAGCGTGGGAATTGGAACGTCTGCACCTAATGGAAAGCTACATGTAGTAGGAACTGGTAATGTTTGGACTGATAATGCCTGGGACAAAGGAATACGCCTTGAGGGCAAAAGTGCAATTGAATTTGGTGGTGGAACCGGCCAACTTTATGGGATGGGGCAATCCGGTGGCAACCTTTATTTGTTTTCTACCGCAACTGAAACTAATTCCGGAACAACAACTGACAGAATAGTTATACATAGTACCGGAAACGTTGGGATTGGAACTACGCCTGTAAATAAATTAGATGTAGAAGGAGGGGTTGCTATTGGTCCTCTTTATTCCGGAACCAACACTGTTCCAACAAATGGCTTATTAGTTCAGGGCAATGTTAGTTTAGGGACGTCCAATAATATCAACAAACTAGATGTTGCAAGTGGTATTGCTATTGGTAGCGCTTATGCGGGAGTAAGTCTGGCCCCAGGCAATGGTGCTATAATTGAAGGGAGTGTTGGAATTGGGACGACAACTCCGGCAAACAAACTTACTATTGGAACAACTACTCAATGGGAAAATGCCTTGCTCATCAACCCAACTTCTTTTGCCGGTTCAAAAAGAGCAAGTTTACAAACTGACGATTGGACAATAGGACAAGACTTTCAAGGTAACGGGACAAGAGATTTTTTCATTTATCAAAATAGCACAGCAGCACAAAGATTATTTATTGGTACAACTGGGAACATGGGGGTTGGTACGACTGCCCCAGGTTTAAAACTGGATGTACGTGGTACAAATGCAAAGGGAACAACTGCTGTATTTGAAAATATTTTTCAAGTGGCCAGTACAGATGCAACCAGCCCACTAACTTTAAGGTTGGGAATAAAAACGGATGCTGGTGTGGCTAACCGCTATGCAGCAATAGAAGTTGATGATGGGGGCACAAAACGTAATTTAATACTTGCACCAAGTGTGAATGGAAATGTAGGGATTGGAACGACTACACCTACTAGCAAGCTTGATGTTAATGGGAATGCAACAATTTCGGGCAATCTTGGAGTTGGTTGTTCTACCCCTCAGTACTTGTTACACGTAAACGGTGATGCTGGCTTTAACGGGACAGTTTACGGTACAGCCCTTGGCCTTACTTTAGGTGTTAATGTTTGTTCCGATTTACGCTATAAAAAAGACATCACACCAATACCAAATGCGCTTAGTAGTATATTAGGGATGAGAGGGGTAAATTATTACTGGAAAGTGGGGGAATTCCCAAATAAAGCGTTTAATAATGAGAAACAAATTGGTTTTATTGCACAAGAACTTGAAAAATTATATCCAGAAGTTGTGTATACAGATAAAGATGGTTATAAATCAGTTGATTATTCTCGTTTAACACCGATTTTAGTTGAAGCGATGAAAGAGCAACAAAAATTGATTGACGATATCAAAAAACAGAATGAAGATCAATATAAAGCACAACAGGCTATTATTGAAGCAATGCAAAAAGAAATAGAGTTGCTTAAGAAAAAGTGATATTAGCCCCATTATTGGGCTTGAGCTGTTATTATCATCAAGTAAGCTCAAATTTTTTGTTGCCCGCAATTACGAGTGTTCAGTGCTAATGTATAATATCCAGTCATTATTATTTTTATTTATAAAAAACTGAACACGCTATAAAAAGGAAAATTTAGCAATAAAAAAATTAAATGAGCATGTCTAAATACAAAATAAATATCGTATGAATACTACTAATGTGAAAATTCTTTTCTCTACGATTTTTTTATTCGGATTCATTACTATAAATGCCCAAGACCAGAGCAAAACAAAAACACAAGCCGTTTATACCCCCCGCACAAGCTACAAGGAAACTGTTGAAAAACAGATGACACAATGGGGCGAACCCTATTTAAGCTGGTCCAAACAAAACACGGATAGCCTGCCAATTAATTTTAATGAGCAAATTGCTGATTTGAATTGGCCTCTTGAAGATTATAGTCACAACGTTCAACCGAATATTACTAAGGAACAATATTATAAGGGCGTATTCAATTCGGTAAGGCAATCAGCATCAAGAGAGCTTGACCCGGTGTGGGAAGTTATTGCGAATAATCCTTTGTCCACCGCCTGCGGTGACGGGGATTTTGAAGCGGATTCATTAAACCCACCCTCTACAGAATGGTATGGGGCATGGGGCTCTATAATTAGTGGCAACAATGATCCCACATTTGGGTCGTACACCGCAGGATTTGTTCCTTCAACCGGAATTAACTACGCTATGTCATGCGCAGTTCATCACAGCATTGTTCCAGCAGGGAACGACCCCATGGTGGGTTCTTTATTACAAACCACAGCAAGCTCATCGAGCAATTATTCATTTCGTATCGGTAATTCATGCAATGGTTATAGCTCAGAAGTGTTATCAAAGAAATTTGTAGTAACCGGGAGCGGTATTATTAAGTTTAGTTACGCACTGGTATTTGAAAATCCAGATAATCATGCACCCAGTGCTCAACCTTCGTTCTGGGTTAAGGTATATGATAGTATCGGAAATCTTATACCCGGCTTGGTTTATCTTGATATTACAGCGCCCCCTCAAGATTTTTTAATATCGAGCAATACCAACCCTTTTTTCCAGAATGGACCAAACTCTCTTAAGTTTATTGACTGGGCATGTGCTAAAATTGACTTGAGCCAATATGTTGGCCAGAAAGTAAGTGTGGCTTTAATCACTACAGACTGTGCGTTTGGCGGGCATTTCGGCTATGGTTATGTTGACAACTGGTGCGGTAATTGCGAAGGCTCCACTACGGGGACGGTAGATGTATCAATAGCAGATTCGTGTATCGTTGATGGAACTCCAATCAATGTGAATTATACGTTACCCGTGATTGGCACCGATACAGGAAGTGTTTCATTAACGCTAACATTTTATTACAACGGCAGCCCGCTATCCTATACGCTGGCATCCCCTACCCTGAATACGGATGGTACGTACACTTTTCTCATTAACCCGGACAGCCTGCCCTGCAATGGCTCCGGATACGATGTGGTGGCAACAGCAAACTACGCTGTTGGGCCGGCAATGAACCAAACCTTTTATTCCATTACAAGCCCTGATCCATTTTCCAGCTCGGGCAACAAACCCGGGATGAACAATGATTTGGTATGTTGTGTTTCGATTGCTGAAATATGCGATTCTACTGATGCGAACCTTGTTCCTACTCTGGGCGATTGCTGTTACCAGGTACAGATTTCAAACACATACAGCAATAATTATTTTACGGGAGTATCAATCACTTCCGACAACCTGAGTATATCATCTGTATCGAACTCCAATAGCTGGGGAACCATCAGTTACCAGACCCCAACACAGGTAGTTTATTCACAAACTATGACTTCCAACGGCATTCCCCTTGATACATCTGCCTTTCAGGTATTAGGTAATATTTGTTTCAGCGGTTCAGGTCCTTCCAATATAACAATCAGTTTTATAGGGCCGGCTCCACTGTTTGATACAATATGTGCGAAAACAATTGTAATTCCGGGCTGTGTTCAACCCATTGATACAAACTGTGTAGCAATGGACACGCTCACAGCTGTATGTGAATCTGGTGTAATTAAGATGAAGTTCAAAATAAAAAACAATTCTGCATTTACCATGAGGGGGCTGCATCTGTATTCGCAGAACCCAGATGTATCCTTTTCGCCCATTTTTGTTCCTATCCCTGATTTACTACCCAATCAAACATCTGTGCAGTTTATAGAAACCACACTGATCGTTTCAAACAATGCCTCCAATATGTGTTTCTTTGTATCGGCATGCGATCAGAATACACCTCCGGGACAAGATGGCATCTATCCGAATTTCTGCTGCATGGACAGCATTCTCTATTGTGTGCAGATTCCAGCCTGCAGTGCTTGTGATGGCATAACTATTTCAGCGGCAAAACAGGATTCCGTTAATTGCTGCTACAATCTTACCTTATCGAGTAATTATACGAATGCCAATATCGGCACTCTTGAATTTACAGGACTTAATGGTACGCAGTTCGCGGTTTTCACCAACTCCGGATGGGGCATTGTTCCGCCTGTAAGCAGCAGTTATATTAAAATTAAGGCTTTTGGTGCAGGAGTACCCGCAGGTGTATATCCGAACTTTGCTTCCTTCTGCCTTACAGGCTCGTCAAGTCCACCGCATCAGGTGGTGATTAATTACAAGGATGTAAACGGAGTATTTTTGTGCAGCGACACTTTGATACTTGATAGTTGTCAGCTCGTTCAGCCCACTTGCGCCAACATTGTAAGCGATTCACTTTATTGTTCAGGTGATAAAATACAATTTACTTTTTCTGTACAAAACAATGCATCGTTCCCACTCTACCAGGTTGATTTCAGAACAACAGATTCAAGCGTAGTACTGGACAGAACCTTCATGCAGATTATTCCACCGATTGCGCCAGGAAATACAGGAGGGCCGTACACAGTAACCATTGATTCTGCTGCTGCCAGCCTAAGCCAGTTCTGCATGTATTTGACCGGGCACAACGGGATCTACGATTCTATAAACGGCCTGGCAGCAACGCAATGTTGCACCGATTCGCTTGGCGGCATCTGTTTGCCAATGATCACATGCGGTGATACCACTATTTGCGATACTACAGTAATAATTATCAATGACACAACTATTATAGGCGGTGATACAATTATATGCTGCTGCCAGTTCGGGAGCTTAACGATAGCAAATGGTATAACGCCTAATGGTGATGGAAAAAATGATGTGTTTGTAATAAACAGGCCGTTATGCTGTGATTATATCTCAATAGAAGTATACAACCGGTGGGGGAACGTGGTTTATGCAAACCCCGATTACCAGAACGATTGGGCCGGCCTCAACAATAGTGGCCAGAGGCTGGTGCAGGGAACTTATTTTGTTGTAATACAACTTCCGGATGGCAGTAAAAAAACAACATACTTAGATATCAGATATTAAAAAGACAAGTCTGAAAAGATGAAAAAACTCATTTCCATAATATGTATGTGCCTTTCCCTGGCAATGAATGCACAGCAGGAAACTCAATATACCCAAAACCAGTTCAATAGTAATTTGCAAATCAATCCAGCCTATGCCGGAGCAAATGATACTGCAAGCATCAGCCTCCGATGCCGGAAGCAATGGGTTGGGTTTGCCGGTTCGCCCTTTACTTTTGCATTTAATGGCGAAACCAATCTCATAAAAAACAAACTCGCTTTGGGCGCTACTATAATCCGTGATAATATAGGTATTACACAAAGTACTTCAGCAGATTTCAGCCTTGCATCGCACATTCGCATTACAGAAAAAAGTAAGCTGTCTTTTGGTTTGAAAGCAGGAGTAAACTTTTTAAATTCCGATTTTTCAAAGCTAACAAATGTAGATGCTACCGATCCATTGTACGTTACCGATAAAGTGACCATCCCCTACCTGGGTTTAGGCGCATTGTTTCATTCAAAAAAAATATATTCCGGATTTTCCATACCCCGCCTGGTATCATTTGAAAATGTATCACCACAATCCGTTATCACCAAACCCCACTATTATCTATATGGTGGTTCACGCATTGTCCTGAATCAGAATATTGAACTACGCCCGGCACTTTTATTCAAATATGTAACAGCAGCACCACTTGAAGCAGATATTGCTTTGGATGCCTGGTATAACAGCATAGTTGGTGTAGGCGTTTCTTACAGGACTTCAGATGCTTTCAATTTTATGATTAAAGTAAGGATCGAACAAATATACATTGGTTATTCTTATGACATGACAGTTTCCGGTTTACGCACATTCAATACCGGCTCCCATGAAGTATATCTTGGGTTCGAATTTGGCAAAAAAAGCAAACCCGACAGAAGCCAGAACAACAGGTACTTTTAAAGACACCAAAACAGTTCAATAGCATTTCCATAACAGAAATGATATAAAATGATGTATTTTCCTGACCTATGAAATTTTTATCAATGAAAAAAAATATAGTAATAGTATTATTTTGCATTTTCCATATTTCAATATTCGCGCAAAAATCACAAGCCGATAAAAAATTTAAACTGTATATCTACAGTGAGGCCATTCCGTTATACAAACAATACCTTGAAAAGTCACCAACAGATTACGCTGCCACCAAAAACCTTGCATTGGCATATAAATACACCAATAACATAGCTGGTGCTATTGCTTCTTACAGGTCTTTGTTAAATCTAAAGGAAGCCGTTCCGGAAGACTGGTATGAATTTGTTCAGTTATTAAGAATAAACGGAAATTTAACGGAAGCAAAACTGTTCGCTATTCAATACCAGACAAAAAGCAGCGGAGAAAAGGCCCAGAACCTTATAAAATCAATTGATATGTATGATGAATTGATGGCAGATAAAAATGAATATGAGGTCACGAATAAAACAGCAAAAGATACACAATCCGTATTTGCTACAAATTTTTATAACGGTGCGCTTATTGTAACTGCAGAAAATGAAGTAGCGGGCAAAAGCAACTGGACGGGACGTGGACTAACAAAACTATATCTGACAGATTTGAATTTTACCCAGCTGATACCCTTTGCAACTGAAGTGATGACAAAACACAGCGATGGCCCTGCCACCTTCTCAAACGATCTTAAAACAATGTATTTTACAACTGTAAATGAAAAATCCCTTGAGGAGCAGGATGTAAACACACGAAAGCTACAAATCTCCGCTGCTGCTCTTAAACAGGGCAAATGGGAGCTTGTTCCATTATTTAAATTCAACAACAGCAAATACAATGTTGCTCATGCTGCACTGAAACAAGATGGGCGCATATTGATATTCTCATCCGATATGCCAGGTGGAAAAGGGAAAATGGATCTATATTATTGTACACTTCTGCCTGACAGTACATGGTCGGTTCCTATGAATATTGCGATTCTCAACACTTCTGAAAATGAAATTTTCCCAACCTTTGATGCTTCAGGAAATTTATACTTTGCATCCAATGGCTTACCGGGCTTAGGTGGACTAGATATTTTTGTTTCAAAAACAAAAGACACCACTTTTACAGCCGCACAAAACTTAAAAGCGCCTATCAATTCTGTGTTTGATGATTTTTCATTAAGTACGGATAATGGCTTAAAAAGCGGTTTTATCTCCACCAACCGTTTCGGAACAAGTGAAAGAGATGATGTAGCTTTTTTCTCCCGCAAAAACGATGAAGTTAAAACAGTAAATCAAACGGAACAGGCAGTAGTTACAAACCCTATACAGTCTTCCACAACCCTGGCAACATCCGATTTAAAGTTAACTCCTGCAATTAAACCTGTAATAAAAATAAAAGTGCTGGACAAATATACTTCCACCCCTCTACCTTATGTTTCCGTAAATTTAAAAGACGATGCCAACAACATTGTTTTTACAGGAATTACAGACACCCTGGGCAACCTTGCCGTTGAAGATATGCCGGCTGGCAACTACAGAGTTCAAGGCCTTTTAAATGACATTACAACTACAATTGCAACGGTTTCAAAAGACGAATTTTCACAACCAGTAATAGAAAAAACAATTACCCATAACGACCCCAGGTTTACCTTGTCAGGCATTGCGGTAAATATGCTCAACGGGCCACCGGTTGCCGGAGTAACAGTTGTCTGCATGGATACCATTTCTGGCAAAACAAAAACCGTAATAACAAATGCTGATGGAAAATTCTTTTTTCAGCTGGAACAATCCAGGGATTATAAAATAATTGGTGAGAAGCCTAAATGGCTGTCCAGTGAAGCGATATACGAATCCACAAAAGGCCTCGACAGAAGTAAAGACTTATTCGTAAAAATAAAACTAAGCATACAACAGCCTACGGCAGATGATGTGATTCGCCTGGATAAGATATATTATGACTTTGACAAATGTGATATTAAACCAAGGGCAGCAGAAGAGCTGAACAGACTTGTAAAGCTTCTGAATGACTACCCAGACATGATTATTGAATTATCCTCCCATACCGACTGCAGAGGGACTTTGCCTTACAACCGTTCGCTTTCGCAATGTAGAGCCGATTCTGCAGTAGCCTACATCCTGAACAAAGGAATATTAAAAAAGAGAATCGAAGCGAAGGGCTATGGAGAATCAAAGCTGGTTAATGAATGTGCTGATGGAGTGGAGTGTTCTGAAGAAAAACACCAGGAGAACAGAAGAACCGAAATAAAAATAGTTTATTGTCCTTCTTGTCCGAGAGTTGAAAAATAGTATAAACAACACTTTTACGGTTGAAATAATTGAGCAGCCGCCCTGAGATGAAACAACTTAAGCACATATTAGTTCTTCTATTTCTTCTTCCTCTGTATGCCCAGGCAGTCGTATTTGATTCACTTCAAAAAGAAAAATTAATAGAACAAGGGATTTTTAAATTAAATGCTTTAAAAGCATCTAACGCAAAAAAGATACGGGAAGGGAAAACAAATGAACTAAATTTTATTGTAAATCTTGAACCTGACAATAACACTGATTATATAAATGATTATAATTTACCCGCCAAACCAAAATTCCTTTCCACCGCAACTGTTGAGCTACAGTTAAATAACCGCCTTAAGCAAATTTTTACTGAGCAGTTTAAAGAATGTTATTTAATCCTGATAAGTGCATTTGATGTTGAAATTAAGGCTCCTGTACCTGAAGGCCTTAGCGCAAAAGATGTGTTCAATAAAGGAAAGTTTTTTGATGAGCAATCAGATATCGAAACCCATAAAGCATTTCACAACGATGTTGTTTCGCAAATAGCAAACAGTAACGATATTACCGGCAATAACCGCGATTGTTATGTTTTGAGTTTAGGAGCTTATTGCGGTGCTTTTTACGCAAACAAAGTAGGATGTTATTATTACTGGTTTACAAAAAAAGTAGATATACAGGGAAACGCGACTGTAGATTATTTCGCGGAAACCTATGATTATTTAAACTCCTATCTCAGAAGCAGCAAAGACTTTAAACAGCCTAAATCACAGGATAATATGGCGGAGCAGGTCGTGACTGCTTTTGAAAGTGCTGCAAAAAACGCAAAATTAAAAGCGCAAATACTAAGCACCCACACATCGCCTGAACTCGAAGATATACTTGAAAACTTCAGCACAACGGAAGATTATTCAACGCTTTCTCTTGCGGAAAGGATACACATTCTAAAAGTTTTTTTAACATCACTAACATTTAGCAGTTCTGAAACCTACATTAATAATACACTGCGGACAACTGCAACCGAGAATATCAATGACTTACTAAATGCATTGCTGGCTCCCCAAAACAACATCAATGGCACGAGTATGCTTACCCGCCTATTTTCGGCAATACAAGGCGATAATTATACCACCTTTATAAAAGACATTTGCAATTTAGTTGGAAGAAGTACCCTCGATGGCCACAATTTACCTGAAGACAATATCTCCTATGATAATTTACCAGTAAGCTCATTTGGCATTAATGAAAGCTGGTACCGTGCCTTTGAATGGACAGATTGCTGGAACAGACTTAATCCTTCAGACCCTAACAACCCTGAGAATGTATCTTTAAATGCCTGCAGCTGGACAAACTTTGAAAAACGGTTTTCCAATATACAAATAGAAAACGATGGTTATATAAAGGTTACAGGAAAGTATGATTCCGGTCAAAGCGTCATTACAGAAACAGGTGCCACGGTTAAAACCATCGAAACCTTTGAACGCACCTACCACCCTTATGACCTGGTTTTATTTTCAAATGAAAGCAGTATTGAAACCATTGATGAGGCCAATACCGAAGGGGTTGTGGTTGTTCCTGCCCTGTTTCTAAAATTTGCTTATGATAAAGCATTTAACCAAGGTATATATGATGTAGCTTATGTAAATATGAGCATTTTAGGAATTTTTGGGGTGGATGAAATTATGCTTGCCTCAAAAGCTTTGACGAAAGTTCCTAAAATGAAAAGTTTGTTGAAGTGGATTTGGAGAGAGGGAGTTGTAAGTAAAGCCGGCAACTTGTTAAGTAAACTTGACAATCCTTTATTTCTCCAGCTTAAAAATAAAGTTAATTCAATGGAGGAAGCAGGTAAACTTACTTTTTTGGATGACTTTGCAAATACTGATGAAAATACATTACTCATATTAAATAATGACCTAGAGTTAGTTGACGTATGGAAAAAATGGAGAACTAAAGGAATTAGAGAGATCGATGCACTAAAATCATTTAAGAATGTATGGACAAAGAACATAAGGGGTGTTTCATTTGATGATTTTTATACAAAAACAAGCTATCAAATCGGAAAAGCGAACAATAAAAAGTTTGCAGCGGAATTGTATGAAGCCTGGGAGTTAAAAGACGTATCAAAAATGGAACTTACATATACAAAGTATGGTTTAAATCCAGCATCTGAATATCCTCCTTGTGAAGGAATATGGGGAGTCACAGAGATAAAATCACCAGCGAATGAGAATACTTTCGATAGATTTCAATATGGCCAGAATTTATCCGGAAGTTATGCATCACCATTAGCAGATCAACAAACAGCATACTCAATTCAATCAAGAGCATTAATGGAAAATTACTTTGATCCTTTAGCTGAAGGATTAAAATACGGAGATTATTATTACATTAAGTTTAAAATTAAAAACAATGCTAATTTAATATTCGAATATGGTGAGGCTATTCCTTGGTTCGGAAAGACAGGTGGAGCAATACAAATAAAAAGTAATGTCAAATTTAACTCTCTAAATCAAAATATCGAAATTATTGAAAAATACAAGTTCGATTTAAATACTAATACATGGACAATTCAGTAGTCATTTTAAAACAGATTAATAAAGCAAAAGTTATCGTATGCTCTCAATCTTCAAAGGTATACGAAAATGTTTTTTCTATTCCCACCATAATAGATTTACATAACTATCCTTTCGAAAGCAAACTAATAGAATATTATTGTGATTCCTGTTCGGAGAAAATAGAAATTGGGATTTACGAAAATGGAGGCCATTTAAGAGGTCCTGGAGCATCGGAAAATATTATTACGGGCTGGGACTATTCCTCTCAATATAAATTAAATCATGCAGACTCACTGTATCTATCCAAAGCTTTAAATCTACTAATAGAAAAACTTAATAGCGATGAATACGCTCTAATTATAAACAACAATTACAAGCATTGTTTTGTTCTTTTAAAAAAATGCCTCACTTGCAATTCTGAATATATTTTAACATTTGAACCAACCGGAGAATATTACAGGGAAATCGCTTTACAGTTTTACATTCATTCAATATTCAAAGTAAAAACATCTGAAGAGTTTAAAAGAAAGTACGTTCAATTGGAAACATAAGACTAATCTATTAACGGAAACTGGGTTCAATTATGATACTAAAAGAAATTAAAAACATATTCTTTTTTGATGGTATTAACAATCAGAACTGTCAAATGAAAAATGAATATTGGCTGGGGTCCGCAGATGCTGAAAAATATTTAACAGCAGGAATATCTTTCATAAATGAAACCGAAGAAGTGACAATTAAATTGTTTGAACCATCCCAAAATACATTTCGTAAAAATCTATCCGATTGGCAAGCTCCTAAAAAAGGTTTTTTTA